>NZ_CP119791.1:738037-1476075 GCF_029338295.1 Haladaptatus sp. QDMS2 | reverse complement strand
TTCTGACCCACTTCAGATGTACCTCGCAGACGCGAACACTGTTCCCATCAACCTCGCGAACCTGCCGGCCATCTCCGTCCCGGCGGGCGAGACTGATGGACTTCCGGTCGGCCTCCAGCTAATCGGTCCGGCCTTCGGCGAGGAGACCATCATTCGCGCCGGCAGCGTGCTGGCCTGAGTCACGACAACCGCTTTTATCGCTGCCGACAACCGTGAGCTATGGCTAGCCAGTCTTCACAATCGATAGGCGTGTGGATTGCTATCGGAACCGCCCTCGGCGCGGCCATCGGCGTGGCGATAGACAACGTCGCAGTCGGTCTCGGCGTCGGTATCGCACTGGGCGCGGCGCTCGGTACAGCCAAGCAGCGAAAAAGCAGCGAGTGACCGAGCCGGGCCTATCCGTTGTAGGCGAGGTTCATAATCCAGTGACTCAGGGCGTCACTGCGCGGGTCGATGTCTTCCTCTCCGATGAACGGCGAGAGCAGGTCGCCGGCCATCAACAGCGAGAAGTCGAGGTCCTTCGGGGCGGGCGTGACGAAGTAGGTCGTGTGACCGTTGTAGACGGCCTCTTCGCGGCGAATGAAGTCTTTTTCGAGCAGCGATTCGATGATGCGACTCCCCTTGCGAGAGTTCACGTCGAGTTCCTTCCAGAAGTCGCTCTGGTAGACGCCACCCGACTCGCGGATGAGTTCGAGTCCTGCGCGCTCGTCCTCGGAGAGTTCAGCCTCCGCTTCTGCCGTACTCATGGCTTGAACAAATTCCCCCGAGCAGGTTAAATCTGACCTTCGACCGGTTCGTACTCGGTCGTACACGGCGACCCGGCGGCAAAGTCGTAGGTCGCGTCGCCATCGCGGCCAATCGTGATGAGCGACGACGAGCGCGTCCCGTAGCCATCCTCGTGGATGCAGACGCCGTAGTCGTGGTCCGCGATGACCGTCTGTGCCCGTCTGAGCCAGGCCTCTGCGGTCTCTGCTGGTTTCGGTTCGAGCGTTTCGAGGAGCCGAATCGCGTTCTGCGACTGGATTTCGCCAGCGTCTGGGAAGCGGGGTGGCTCGAAGAATTCGCCGTCAACGCCGACGTTCACGACGACGTGGATGCCCGGGTCGAAGTTTCGAATCGTGCGACTGCCATCCCACTCGACCAACAGCGCGGCGTTCGCGTCGGCGAGCACGAGGTTGAAGCCGTCGTACTCGCGGGCGTCCAGTTCGCGCTCGACGAACCGGGTGGCCTCCTCTGCAGTCTCGTAGCGAAGCGCGTCTCTGACGAGCAATCCGCGGGAGCGTTCGGGAACGAGTTCGCCGTCCACCCAGCGGTTGGTGATGGCGACGAACACGCCGTGTTCGTTGTAGCCAATCCAGGTACCGCCCGCTTCGCTGTCGCCAGGGGCAACGATGATCGGGTCGCCGTCCCACGTCGTCGGCGGCGTCGAGGGGCGGTCTAATCGTTCGTCACGGTTGGCGGCGACGACGATTGGCGTGTCGTCGAACACCTGCCACGCGAGGGTGAGCGTACACACGAGTTCCTCTAGGCTGCCATCGCTTCTAAACCGTTCCTATTTTCGGTAGCAAACGGTACAACTGAGTACCGAAGGTGGCTGGGCCTCACCGTGTTACTACTATCTATTTTCGTGCTTCTCGTGGGACGCACCGGGCGACTCAGTGGTCTTTCAAGTTTCGTTCCCGGCACCAGCAACGTGCAGGACGCGTCATCAAAGCACGCACACCAGCGGAACGGCTGGCTAGTGTGTATTGGCCTGTCACATGAGGCTCCTGAACGTTCGTGTAGACCGTGTGTGAGCCGTATGCGACGAGACTCTGTGCGGTCGAAGACCACTTAATGATTTGGATGTGATATTGTTCCAATCACGCCTGTTTGCTCCTTTTTTCAAGAACAGGTACGCTACCCTTGGCGTCACTCGGTCGCTCGAAGGAGGTCTCTGACCGCCTCGCGGGCCACCGTTCCCGACGCCGTTCGCGGCAGTTCGGCTGCGAACGCGACCAGCCGCGGGCACTTGAAGCCCGCGAGGAACTCCCGGCAGTGGGCGTCGAGTTCGTCGCGGGACGGCGTCGCATCCGGTTCCGGCACGACGAGCGCCCCCACGCGCTCGCCCCACTCCTCGTCGGGGACGCCGACGACGGCGACGTCGGCGACGGCCGGGTGCGAGAGAAGGACGGCGGCAACCTCGCCGGGGTCCACGTTCTCGCCCCCGGAGATGATGCGGTCGCTCCGACGGTTCAGCACCCACAGCCGACCAGCCTCGTCGCGATAGCCGACGTCGCCCGTGTGGAGGCCGTACTCTGAAAATGCCTCGACAGTCGCCTCGTAGTCGCCGTAGTACTCCTTCATCACGGTCGGGCCGCGCACCACGAGTTCGCCGTGTTCCCCATGCTCGACTGGTTCGCCGTCTACGCCCACGACGGTCACCTCCGTGAACAGGAGTGGTTTGCCCACCGTTCCCTGATGGGCAAACGCTTCGGTGGGCGTCGCGGTTGCGATTTGCGAGGCCGTCTCCGTCATGCCATAGGTCGGGTAGACGGGGACGCCCTCGCGCTCACAGCGGGCGATGAGGTCGTCTCTCGCGGGCGCACCGCCGAGGAGGACGAAGCGAAACGAATTGAACGACACGCCGGCGTCGAGCAGGCGCGAGAGCATGACCGGTACCAGTGAGATGCCAGTCGGTTCGTACTCCTCGATCGCGCGGCCGACTCGTTCCGGGTCGAATTCGGAGACGAACACGACCGTCGAACCGTAGCGCGTGGCGCGGAGAATCGGCGCGAGTCCGCCCATGTGATAGAGCGAGAGACAGACCAGCCATCGGTCGCCCGGCAGGGTTCCGAGGCGGTAGGCGGAGGCCTCGGCGCTCGCCGCGAGGTTGCCGTGCGTGAGCACGACCGCTTTTGGTTCGCCGGTCGTCCCCGAGGTGAACATGATGACCTGCGGGTCGTCTTCGTCCCACGTCGCCGGCGTGACCGACCCGAGTGGCTGGGCGGCGAGTTCGGGGACGCTCCCCGCATCCCGCCGCGACACAGAGAGCAGTGTGGTGTCTGCTGATTCGCACGCGGACACGGCTTTCTCGGCGGTGGCCACACTACAGACGAGCGCGGTAAGGTCGGCCCGTTCGATTTGCGGCCGGAGTTCTGCCGACGTCAACCGCGTGTTGAGCGGGACCAACACGGCTCCAAGTCGCGCCGTCGCGTGAATCAATTTCACGAACTCGACGCTGGTATCGAGAAGCGTGCCGACGTGGTCGCCGCGGCCGACTCCCGCGCCGACGAGGTGGGCCGCAGTCCGGGAGACGGCGTCGTCGAGTTCCCGGTAGGTCCACGTCGCCTCCGAATCCGCCGCGACGAGTGCCGTCGCGTCAGCCGAAACGCTCGCACGATGGCGCAACCAGTCGTACATTACTCCTCCATCGATGCCGTGCCCGTATTTCCTTTTCCCTGCGGGACGCGAACCGCACCGTCGACGACGGGAGCGGGGTCCTCATCGAGGACGTCGGACGCGAGCAGGTCGGCGGTTGCGAGTCCGCACGCGCCGATGTCGGGAATGCTCGCGGCGACGTGCACGGCGGCGGTCCGCGCGACAGCTGCGTCGATGGTCGTCGTCACGACGGGTTCGACGCCTGCGGCTTTCGCCTGCATCGCCACCGCACGAGTCCGTTGGGGGCCGCCAAGGGCCATCGGCTTGAGCACCAGCACGTCTGCCGCCTCGGCCGCGAGTACTTCCTCGATGCTTCGTTCCGCGAGCGATTCGTCGAGGCCGATTTTCACGAAACCGCCACGGAGCGTCGCGTGTCCGGTGATGTCGGCTGGCGCGAGTGGCTGTTCGACCAGCGCGAAATCCGCGTCAGCGAAGCCGTCGAGCGCGCTTCGGGCCGTCCGCCGGTCCCACGCCCCGTTCGCGTCCGCTCGGAGTTCGATGTCCGGGCCGACGGCGTCTCTGACGGCGGCCACACGCGCGACGTCCGCCGCCACGTCGGCGGTTCCGACTTTGAGCTTGAGCGTTCGAAAACCCGAAGCGACCGCCCGCTCCGCTGCATCGACGGTCGTTTCGAGGGACCCTGCGCCGATGGTAGCATTCACCGGGACGCGCTCGACTCGCTTCTCGCCGCCGAGATGGCGATAGAGCGGAACACCGGCGGCGCGAGCGCGGGCGTCAGCGATGGCGAGCGCGAGGCCGTGTTTGGCGGCCGGATTCTTCGAAAGTGCTGCTGTCGCCGCGTCGTACGCGCCGGTTTCGACTCGCTCGGCTACCGCGTTCAGCGCCGTTTCGCAGGCGTCGAGGGATTCGGTCCAGCCGGGAAGCGGCGTCGCCTCGCCGAGGCCGGTGTGGCCGTCTACGAACACGCGGACGAGGAAGCCCCGGCGGGCGGTGATGTCGCCGGCAGCGGTCGAGAGGGGCGATTCGAGGTCGAGTGAGAAGGGGATGAGGTCCATTAGAGTAAGGCGGGGGCGGCGAGGCCGAGGCCGAACAGGAGCGAGTGAATCGCGAGCAGTTGCCCGGTCTGTTCGAGCGCGGGGTTGAGTGCCGCGCCGTCAGTTCTGGTGAGGACCGTCCGCGCCACGCGCACTGCAATGGGAAGCGAAAGCAGTGGCAGGAGTGCGAACTGCGAGTAGGTGGGGTCGAGTGCGAACA
Organism: Haladaptatus sp. QDMS2; assembly: GCF_029338295.1. NCBI lineage: Archaea > Methanobacteriati > Methanobacteriota > Halobacteria > Halobacteriales > Haladaptataceae > Haladaptatus > Haladaptatus sp. QDMS2. The sequence goes on along the minus strand of NZ_CP119791.1, from coordinate 1,471,440 downwards.
CGGCGGGGACGGCGTAGGCCACCGCGAGCATGAGAAGGTACTCGACGCGACTCCAGCGGTAGCCGAGTCGCACGGCGAGCGTGCGCTTTCCAGTCTTGGCGTCCGTCTCCTTGTCGCGGATGTTGTTCACGACGAGAATCGCCGTCGAGAGGGCGGCGGGAGCGAGACTCGCTACGATGGCGGCGAGGGGAATCGTGCCCGGCGGAACGGTGAGCGGGATGCCCGCAACCGCGTCCACGGCCTGTACGTAGTAGGTTCCCGTGACGGCGACGAGACCGAAGAAGGTGAACACGAACAGGTCGCCGAGGCCGTGGTAGCCGAGGGGGTACGGGCCACCCGTGTAGGCAATCCCACTTGCGACGCTCGCGAGGCCGATGACGACGATTGGCAATCCGCCGACGGAGACGAGGTACGTTCCGGAGACGATGGCGATGGCGAAAGTGAGCGCCATCGCCCGTTTGACGTCTTCGGGGGCGATGATGCCGGCTTGCGTGACCCGGGTGAAGCCCTGTCGCTCGTCCGTGTCCGCGCCCTTCACGGCGTCGTAGTAGTCGTTCGCGAAGTTCGTCCCGATCTGGATGAGAAGTGCGCCGAGGAGCGCGGCGAGTGCGGGGAGCGCCGAAAAGACACCGTCGTGTACGGCGAGCCCGGTGCCGACGATGACGGGGGCGGCCGCCGCGGGAAGTGTCTGGGGACGGGCGGCCATGACCCACGCCTTCGTCGGCGAGATGGTCGCGGTGTCAGTCATTCAGTTGGCAGTTAGGATGGCGTGGGCATAGCGCCTGTGGTTGCGGTGCGAAGGCGGAGGCGGTGCGGTAGTGGAGGCGTACGGTTGCCGTACGGACCTGTTGTGGAGTTGCCGTGCGGAGGCGATGCGGTGGCGGAAGCGGCGAAGTTACAGAGATTCGAGGAGAAAGCCCACGACTTCAGTCGTGGGATGCATCCGACAGTTCCCGAAACAGCCATATCGGAGCGTTTCATAGGTTGTGCTACCGAGTCTGAGGTAAGGATATGCATCCCACCGAGGGGGTAAATGAAGCCCACTATCTCGGTCGGGGGCCGTACTGACTCGGCCCACAACCCACCCATCGGTGAGGTGGGAACCTCTCCGTCGTGGAACCCCAGTCTGTGACTGGAACCCCACGACTGCAGTCGTGGGAGGAAGTCAGCTACCAGAACCGATTGCGCCAACAGCGCAATCGGCCTTTTCGGGCACCTTTTTGCTCGGAGCGGTCCGCCGAGCAAAAAGGTGCGCTTCAGTAGTGCCACGGGAACCGCGAGAAGTCGGGGTCGCGCTTCTCGACGAAGGCCTCGCGGCCCTCTTTTGCCTCGTCGGTCATGTAGCCGAGGCGGGTGGCTTCGCCGGCGAACACCTGCTGGCCGACGAGGCCGTCGGTATCGAGGTTGAAGGCGAATTTGAGCATCCGCATGGCTGTCGGCGATTTCGAGTTGATTTCTGCGGCCCACTCCAGGGCCACGTCCTCCAGTTCCTCGTGGGGGACCACGTCGTTGACCATGCCCATCTCTGCTGCTTCCTCGGCGGAGTAGTCCTTGCCGAGGAAGAAGATTTCGCGGGCTTTCTTCTGGCCGACCTGATGGGCGAGATACGCAGAGCCAAAGCCGGCGTCGAAACTCGCCACGTCCGGGTCGGTTTGTTTGAAGATGGCCTTCTCCGAGGCGAGAGTCATGTCGCAGACGACGTGGAGGCTGTGACCGCCGCCGACGGCCCAGCCGGGGGTCACGGCGATGACGGGTTTGGGCATGAAGCGAATGAGGCGCTGGACTTCGAGGATGTGCAGGCGACCGGTCTCGGATGCGCCTTCCTCGTCACCTTCGTACTGGTAGCCGTCGTCGCCGCGGATGGTCTGGTCGCCGCCAGAACAGAAGGCCCAGCCGCCGTCTTTCGGGGAGGGGCCGTTACCGGTCAGGAGAACACAGCCGACATCCGTCTGGCGGCGAGCGTGGTCGAGCGCGGTGTAGAGTTCGTCAACCGTGCCGGGGCGGAAGGCGTTTCTGACCTCCGGGCGGTCGAAAGCGATGCGGACCGTGCCGTGGTCTTTCGCCCGGTGGTAGGTGATGTCGCGAAAGTCGAAGCCAGAAATCGCGTCCCAGCGGTCGGGGTCGAAGATGTCTGAAACCATACGTCCACTCGGGACGGGCGGCGCAAAAAGATTCTGCGACTCAGCCGACGACACCGGCGAGGTCCGTGTCCGCGAGGATGCGGGCCAAGTCGCGGCGTCGCATCGAAAGCCGAACCTGTCGACTTCGCGGGCGGGTTCGGGAGACGAGTGTCACCAGTCCGAGCGCGTCGAGGTCCCCGAGGGCGCTCGAAAACTGGGCACGGCCGGGGCAGGTACAGTCGAGGTTCGTCGCCAGTTCCAGCCCGCGTTCGTGGACGGCTTCGACCGGGGCGAACGCGTCGAACGAGGCGACGGCGGCAAGGGCCAGTCGCGCCTGTTGGGGGAGCGACTCGACCAGGTCAGCCGTATGGTCGAACTCGACGCGGGCCTGCGCCTGGCGGACGTGTGCTTCCATGACTCGCCCCTCGTCTGCCCGCTCTGCGAGTTCACCAGCCACCCGAAGCAGGTCGAGCGCCCGGCGGGCATCGCCGTGTTCCTGTGCAGCCAGAGCGGCGACGAGCGCACACACGCCGTCTTCGAGAACGCCATCCTCGAAGGCGACGGCCGCCCGTTCTGCGATGATGTCACGGAGTTGCGTCGCGTCGTACGGCGGGAAGACGAGTTCGTCGCTCCCGAGCCGCGAGCGAATCCGTGGGTCGAGCGTGTCGGTGAACGTGAGGTCGTTGCTGATGCCCACGACGGTCGCCCGCGAGCGTTCGAGGACGGCGGCGAGTTGGGTGAGGTTGTAGAGCGCGCTCGACCCGCCCTTCGTCGCCAGTCGGTCCACTTCGTCGAGAACGACGAGCAGCGAGCGTTCGACGCAGTCTGCGGCTTCGACGAGCGTGCCGTAGACGACTTCGGTTGGCAGACCGGTCATCGGGACCGGTGACGGGCCGGCGTCCGCACCGCCCACCTCGCGGTTTGATTCCACGAGCGCGTTCGTGAGGTGGGCGAGCACCTGATACTGCGTGTCCGTAACTTCACAGTTCAGGTGCACCACGTCCACCTGCACGTCGCGGCGCGTCCCGGCACGTTCGAGTTCTCGCGTGACCGAGCGGACACACGCCGTCTTTCCCGTGCCCGTCTTGCCATAGAGGAAGACGTTCGGCGTTGATTCGCCTTTGAGGGTTCCTGCCAGGAGGCGAGCGAGCGCGGCCACCTCTTCGGTGCGGTGTGGGAGGCTGGCCGGCGTGTAGGTCGGGCGGAGCTTGTCGCGGTCGCAGAACAGCCGATTCCCACGGAGGAGGTCGTCGAAAATCGAACCACTCAGCGTGGACTGGTCTGTGCCTGACGCGACCGTTTCGACGGGTGTGTTCGACTCGTGATGATTCATGATGTGCTCCGGGTCGGTGGCAGCCACAGCGTGTCCACTCCTGAATGACTGTTCCTGCACCGGTCCCGTTTCCCACCCACGGCGTGACCGCAGGTACACCTTCCATCGACCGCACCCCTCATAAATGTCTGTGAGACGTTCACACGGAGTCGGTCTGACAGGGGCGGGCGAAAACCCACACCCGTCGTGTCAATCGACGAGACTCCAACTGTCTTACGCGCCGCAGTCTCTCGGTTTTCGACGACTCGAAAACCGGTCGGTTGGTCGGGCGGACTCGGTGCAACAGGTGAAAAATCGACTCCGGAAGCCACGTCCGGGTCGCTGTCGTCCGCCGTCGCGGCCGTCTTACGTCGCGTCACTCGGGTCGCCCAACCGTGTCGCAGACCCGCCCGTGCAGGCGCTCGCGGAACCGGTGGCTGGTCGCCGCGTCCGTCTGAACTTCGATGACGCGCGTGCCGGACTCGCCAACCGACGCCGCGAACGCCTCGCGGAACGCGGTGCGGTCCGCTGCGCGCACGAAGTCGAGGTCATAGAGGTCGCTCGTCGCCTCGAAATCGAGTCCGTGTGGCGTCTTAAACTGGCGGGTGAACGGCGGGTCGAACTCCTCTATCGGGAGCATGTGGAAGATGCCGCCGCCGTCGTTATTGACGAGAACGATGGTCGCGTCCACTCCACAGCGAGAGAGCGCGAGCAGGCCGTTCATGTCGTGGTAGTACGCGAGGTCGCCGGTCACGAGCACCAGCGGGTCGTCGGTTGCACTCCCCGCACCGAGAGCCGAACTGGTGACGCCATCGATGCCACTCGCCCCCCGGTTTGCAAGGGCGGTAATCGCCGCCTCTCGGGGCTGTCCAAAGCGGTCCAGGTCACGCACTGGCATCGAATTCGAGACGAACAGCGTCGTCGGGTCGGGCGCGAGTTCGACTACGTCGCCGAGGACGGAGCCTTCGAAGAACTGCTCGTCGTGGGCCGATCCGACCAACTCCCAGTAGCGAGTTTCGGCGGCTTCGAAACGGGCAGTCCAGTCGTCTGCGGAACGCGAACAGCGGTCTGCGAGCGCCGCTGCGAACGGTGTCGGGTCAGCGACCACCAGGGCTGTCGCAGTGAACGTGGCTTCGCGCCACTCGCCTGCGGGGTCCACGACGAACTGCGTGGCCCCTGACTCTTCGAGGTAGGTTCGGAGCACCTTCGAGGTTGGCGACGCGCCAAAGCGCAAGACGACGTCCGGGGCGGGCCACTCGCCCGCGAGGTACGAATCGTAGCCGCCGCAGATCGGCCGCTCAGCGACGTGCGGCCCGAATCGAACCCGCGAGAGTGGGTCGGCGAGCACCGGCGCACCCGTCGCGTCGGCGAGGGCTGCGATGGCCGCCGGGGCCGGACCGTGGTCGTCCGGGCCGACGACGACGAGCGGGCGGGCTGCCGTGTCGAGTGCGTCTGCCAGTTCAGAGAGCGTGGATTCGTCGGCATGCGTCGTTCCCTGCTGTACCGATACGAAGGGGCCGGTTCGCCCTTCCGCCGCGAGCGGGAATTTGGCAGCGAACCCCTCGGGGACGTCGCCCGGCACTTCGACGGGGTCGAGCGGTTTGCGAAACGGGACGTTCAGGTGAACCGGGCCGGGATGGGGACCGCTCGCCGTCGTGACCGCTCTGGCGCAGTCGGTGCGGAGCGACCGCAGTTTGCGGTCCTCGACGGCCGGTTCGGGGAGGTCTCGATACCACCGGACCGCACTGCCGTACAACTTTTCCTGGTCTATCGTCTGGTTCGCGCCGCTGTCTCTGAGTTCGGGCGGGCGGTCTGCGGTCATGACGACGAGCGGGACGCGAGCCTGTGATGCCTCGATGACGGCAGGATGAAAGTTCGCCGCCGCGGTGCCCGAGGTGCAGATGAGCGGCGTCGGTCGGCCCGTGCGCTTGGCCCTGCCGAGGGCGAAGAAGGCGGCAGCGCGTTCGTCGAGGTGCGAGAAGACGCGAATCTCAGGGTGGCGGTCGAAGGCGACGGTGAGCGGTGTCGAACGACTGCCGGGAGCGATGCAGACGGCGTCGACGCCGGCCTTCGAGAACTCGTCCGCGATGACCCGCGCCCAGAGTGTATTTCGGTTCGGGGCAGTCATTCGAGTTCGTCTAACATCGGTCGGTACTTCAGTTGTATCTCGTCCCACTCGCCGTCGGGGTCCGAGTCGGCGACGATACCCGCCCCGGCGAACAGGGTCGCTTCGTCACCGCGGGCAATCGCCGAACGAATTGCGACGACGAACGACCCGTTTCCGGCCGCGTCGAACCAGCCGACGGGTGCGGCGTACCACCCCCGGTCGAACGTCTCTGTCTCGCGAATCGTGCGTTTCGCCCGCTCTGGCGGGAGGCCACCGACGGCCGGCGTCGGGTGGAGCGCCTCGACGAGCGAGAGGACGTGTTCGTCACGCTTGAGTTCGGCCGTGATGGGCGTCTGGAGGTGCTGGACTGTGGCCAGTCGTCGAAGGCCGCGCTCGCCGAGCGAGACGCTCGAGGCGAACGGACACAGTTGCTCGCGGATGGTCTCTGCGACCACGTCGTGTTCGTGGCGGTCCTTTTCGCTCGCGAGGAGTTCCGCGCCGAGCCACTCGTCTTCCTCAGGCGTCTCCCCGCGGCCGGTGGACCCGGCAAGTGCCACGGTGGAGACGGTGCGTCCGCGCAACGAGACGAGGCCCTCTGGCGTCGCGCCAAAGAAGGTGCCGTGTTCGTCTGGGGCGACGAGGAATCGGTGACAGTCCGGGTACGCCTCCGCCAGTCGCGTGAGTGCCCCCGGCACGGAGAGGTCGTCTTCGAGCGTCGCGGTGAGTGCCTGCGCGAGGACGACCTTCGTGAGTTCGCCGCGTTCGATGCGAGCGAGGGCGGCCTCTACTTGCTCGGTCCACGTCTCGCGTGGGGTGGTCAGTTCGAGCGAGGCGACGCCGGGTTTTGCCGCGGTCGGCGGCTCTGTCGGGAGGTTTGCGAGCGACTCGCGTTCCTGTTCGAGCAGTGCATTGGCCGCTTCCGGGGTTGCTCCCGGTCCCGCGAGCGTGACCGTGAGATACGTCTTCTCGGCTGTCTGGGATACCTGTACTCGCGGGAGAATGAACTGGGCATCGGGGAAGCCCGCCCACGCAGAGTGCTCGTCGGTGGTCGGGCCTTCGTTGAACGAAAAGCCGCCGAACAGGCGGGGGCGGGCCGCCTCGGGGAGGCTTGTGGCGTTCGAACTGCGGGCGAACAGCGTCTCCGCCTGCGAGCGAATGTCGTCGAAGCGGGCGGTGCCCTCGGCGGTCAGGACGTCTGCTGCGCCGAAGGCGACGATCGTCGGTCCGTCGGGAGTACTCCACGCGATGCGCGGCGCGTCGGCGGCATCGAGCAGTCGGTGGAGGGAAAGCCGCTCGATTTCACACACCCGGCTTTCGAGGGTGGCGTCACCCGACGCGTGCGCCACCGTCTCGTCGCTGCGCAGGGGTTCCATTACCGGCATTCAGGGCTGGCGACTATTTAGCCTAACTATACCGTTCCTCGTTCCACGGGTTCGCACTCTGCGAATACCCGCGTTTCTCCCAGTAGCCCCGCTCTGACTCGGTGAGGAACTCGACGCCGTTCACCCACTTTGCCCCCTTGTAGGCGTAGCGGTGGGGCGTCACGACGCGCAGCGGGCCACCGTGGTCGGGTTCGAGTGGTTCGTCGTCGAACGCCCACGTAAACAGTACCTCGTCGCGCATGCACTCAGAGAGGGGCAGGTCAGTCGAGTAGTCGTCCATCCCGTAGAACATGACGTGGGTGGCGTCGTCGCGCACCTGCGCCACCTCTGCGAGCGTTGGGAAGGTGACGCCCGTCCACGTACAGTCGAGTTTGCTCCAGCCCGTGACGCAGTGGAAGTCCTGTAACTGCGTCTCGCTCGGCAGGTCGGTAAACTCCTCCCACGAGAGCGTGAGGGGGTTGTCCACCGCGCCCCACACCTCGAATTTCCACGTCTCGCGGTTCCACTTCGGCGTCCCGCCTTTCGACAGGACGGGGAACCGGGAGGTCTCTCGCTGTCCCGGTGGTAATCGTTTCTCGCCGAACTCCTGATAGAGGTTCGTAACGTCTCGCGCGCTCATACACCGAGATACGTGTCGGATAGCCGTAAGAGTTGTCGATAGCACCGGTACTCACCGCCAGCGATGGGGAGTTCCGCCTGACCCACCGACTCGTGTGGGCGTCGAAGTGACATCCTCTCCGTCGTAAACGACGGGGCTTCCCACACGCGAAGGCGTGCTGGTTTGGGTGGTTGCAGGTTTGCACTCCACTACCGCAGTCGGAGTCCGAATCTCCGAGCGCAGTCCCGTGAGGGTACTGGTGGACTGCTGGCGGTGCCACACCGCCGGTACTCCTCTCCTCACTCCCGCCCGAACCCGCCGTTTCGGTTCCGACGGGTTCGGTTGGGCCGTCAGCGGACTCGGAGTTACTTCGACCGCGTTCCGAAGCCCGATGCTTGGTTTTTGGTTCCCACGAGGGGCGCATCCCGTTGCCGGGGTGGGCGGACACTCGAACCGCCAGTTTCGGGCCATCGGGCACCGAAGGGGTCATAACCTTCGGGCCGACGGATGGTGGACGGTGGGAATCAATGTCACTCTTTTCCACACACAGACGGCGTTGACGAGACGCAACGCGTCTCGTTCGCATCTCGCAGGACCACAGGTCCTGCGGACTCGTCGGAATCCAGCGGATACCGAGACACCAGAACGCAAAGCGTTCTGGGGACGCTGTATCCCCGTCCTTCAGGACGGGGTTTTAGCGCCTGCGTTCAAGATAATTGTTCGCAAAACAGTCAGCACGGTTCACGTAATACGAATCACCTCCCCGTCAGAGTTAAATACGGCTCCCACGAAGCGGCGACTATTCCGATGCCTAAAGTTGAGCTCACAATCCCGGAACACCTCGAGATGCAGATTACCCAGATGGTAGAACAGGGCGAATTCATGAACCGCGAAGAGGCGGTTCAGCAACTCATCTCAGCCGGGCTGAAGGCGTACAAAACGAGTGGTCACGTAGAGGACGAACCCGTCGGCGGCTTCGAAGACGACGGGATGATGGGCCACGAAGACGAGTACGTCTTCTAACACGTTTTGGCGGTTTGTGGTACTGATTGTCAGAAATTCTTAAGCGGCGTACTCGCCAAACACCCGCTAATGCACAAAGACGAACTGCTCCAGCTGCACGAGCAGATGGTGACCATCATGGAGAACTACGCCGAGATGTCGGGCGTCGACGCGAGCGTCTTCGACCCGTACTACCAGTTAGACGTCACGCCGGACGACGTTCACAAGTCGAAAAGCGAACACAAACACGCCGTGTTCGTCCTCGGCAACGCGCTCGCCAACGCGATGAGCGAAGACGAGTTCTCGAACGCCGGCCGCATCGGAAAGCGGATGGCTGAACTCGCGAAAGATGCGGAATCGAAGCTGTAAACTGACCCGTTCTCCCCGCGCCGTCCTCCCCAAACGCTGACCAGTCGTGCGGTAACTATTTGCCGTTATTCTTGGTTGTGAGACTATGGACCAAACGACCGTCGAACGAATCAGAGACTGGGAGGCTCGGTCGTTCGAAGGCGGCTATCGTGGCCTGCACGCGCTCGCGGACGACCAGTTCACGGGCGCGGTTGTGGCGGGCAGCGCGTGGCTCTTCATGCAGAATGGACGCGTCGTCGGCATCGCGGACGGGGCACTCTCGGCGTTCGAGGACGCGAGCGGCACAGCGTACGCCGCGCCGCACTCGTCGCTCCCGCTGCTCTATTTCATGCAACACGAGGGCGGCGAGACGCGCGCAAAGTACTACACAAACGACACGCCGCTTCGCGAGGTGGACGACCAACTGACGAGCGGCAACTTCAGTGGCTACGTCGAACTCTCGGACAACGTCCTCTCCGGTGACTACTATCTCGTCTACTACGCCGGGCGCTCGAAGGCCGTCGCGTTCGTGGGCAACAGCGGTCGAATGTTGACCGACGACGAAGCGTTCGACCGGGCAGCGGACGAAGTCGGCATCTACGCCGTCAAAGCGGTGGACGTGGACATCCTCGACATCCCTGACGTGGCGGAACCCGACTCGGCCTCGGCCACCGTCGTCGATACCGACGAAGCACCAGCGCAATCCACGTCGGATTCGCCGGACGGCGCGGACAGCACAGTCGAACCAGCGGACGACGCGGGAGCGACCGCAGGCGAGGCACCGCCGACCACCGAGGAAACGCCGACCGCGCCGGGTACCGACGCACGGGAGCCCACCGAGTCGGCGGCTGCCGCCAGTGAGGAGGCCGACGCAGCGGCCGAGGATGAGGAGATTGACGTGGGGACGGAGAGCCCGGGTACGACAGTCGATAACGCCGACGCCGCGTCCGACGACGCAGAGCCGACATCCCCACCAGACCCGCTCGCAGACCCGTCTGAGACGCCTCCGGACAGTCCGTTGCCCGACGACCGCGAACCAGCCGAAGTCAGCCGTGCTCCGGCGTCGGGGTTGAGTACACGGGCGCTCGAAACTCGGTCGATTCCGTCGCTCGACCCGGCGAAGACCGACGAGGGGGCCGGCGGGCGCATCGATACGGCCAACCGACCGGAGCGCACGGAGCAGTCGCTCGTCCGCGAGTCCAGTTCCCGGCGGCCGACCGGCACGCCCAACGCCCCGCCGAAACAGGACCCACCGCAGTCACCGCAACCGGATTCCGAAGTCGAGGACTTGCGTGCTGCACTCCAGAACCAGAAAAATGAGGTCGCGCGCCTCGAAACGCAACTCGAATCGGTGACCGACGACCGGGAAGTGTTGCAAGCAGAGCGCGAGGAACTCGAAGCCGAAGTCTCCCGCCTCGAAGCCGAGGTTGCTCGGCTCGAAACGCTCTTAGACGAGGCACGGGAAAACGGCACGGCCGTCGGACGCGACGAGCGCATGACGCCCGCAGAGGCGCTTTCGGGAACCAATCTGTTCGTCCGGTACAACTCGAAGTCCAAGACGACCCTGCAATCCGTTCTCGAAGGCGAGGCGGAAGCGATGGACATTGTCGAGAACCTCCGCATCGAGTATCACACGCAGTTCGACGCCGCGGACGTGTCGGTCGATGGCCAGCAGTTCGAGGCGTTCCTCACGGAGACGGTGCAGTATCGATTCGTCGAGTGGCTCACGCGCTCGTTGTTGTTCGAGATACGCGATACGGGCAACGAGGAGGCAGTGCGCGAACTGTTCGCCGCGATACCGAAAATCGACCGCGCCGAACTCAACGCGAAGGTGAGCATCAGGTACCAGCAGGATGGCGAAGAACACAGAGAGCAACTTACCTTCGACGTCGTCCTGCGCGACCGGATGGGTAATCCGCTCGTCGTCGCGGACTTCAACGACTCGCGCGACCCGGCGACCGAATCGATGCTCGCCTCGCTGATTACGGAGGGCAGTCGCGTCGCAGAGACCGCAGACAGTCTGAGCGCTGCGTTCTTCGTCACGTCGAGTTTCTACGACCCGGAGGCGCTCGAAACGGCGGCCGACGCGACGGGTGGCGGCCTGCTCAGTCGTGACAAGCGCAAGAGCTACGTGAAGTTATCGCGCAAGCAGGGCTACCACCTCTGTCTCGTCGAAGCACGGGGCGGGGAGTTCTACATGAACCTCCCCGAACTGTAGCGGGGCAGAGAATCGACTGCCCGGGCTAAAGAGAGGAGTCTGCGCAGTGCAGACGGAGTTTCAACAGCGAGCGAAGAACGGTTACGCGAGTTCGGTCGCGCCTTCGATTTTCATTCCTTCGAGCTTTTCGATAATCTGGTCGACCTTCCCGTCTAAGTCGGAGACGAACTCCTTCGTGCGGTCGGTCGTGATAGCGCCCTGGCTCGACGGCTCGATGAGGTTCTCCTCTTCGAGCACGCGGAGAGAGTAGCGGACCTTGTGGTGCGGGTACCCGGTTTCGTTGGACATCTTCACGATCCCAATTGGTTCGTTTTCGATGACCATCTTCAGGACTTGAAGGTGACGTTCCAGCATGTCGACTTCCTTCTCAAGTCGGTCTATCATGGCATTTGTTAACTTGTGTTTGAAGCCTTTAAAGGTTGCTGTCGTCGGAGGCCAAACAAAATCGTAGATTCCGACTTCGGGTGTGTGATTTATTAACGCTTCGGCTCGAGACAAAACATGACACTCGTCGTGAGTTTATCCGGTCGCCAATTCCGTAATCGGTTTACCCCGGTAACAGGAACTCCCGCGTATGACCGTAACCATCGTCGGTTCGCAACTCGGCGACGAGGGCAAAGGCGGCGTCGTCGACCTCTGGGGCGACAACGCCGACATCGTCGCTCGTTACCAGGGTGGCGACAACGCCGGCCACACCGTCGTCCACGACGGCGAAAAATACAAACTCTCGCTCGTTCCGAGCGGGGCCGTCCGGGGCAAAATCGGCATCCTCGGCAACGGCTGTGTCGTGAATCCCGAAACGCTCTTCTCTGAGATCGACGCGCTCGCAGAGCGCGGCCTCACCCCCGACGTCCGCGTCGCAGAACGCGCCCACGTCATCCTCCCGTACCACAAAGTGCTGGACGGCATCGAGGAGACGGCGAAGTCCGACTCCGACTTAGACGCCGGAACCACGGGCCGGGGCATCGGCCCGACCTACGAGGACAAGGCCGGCCGTCGCGGCATCCGCATCGGCGACCTGCTCAACCCCGAGGTGCTCCGCGAGCGCCTCGAATACGTCGTCCCGCAGAAACGCGCCCTCGCGGAGGACGTCTTCGGCGTCGAAACGGGCGAAGAGTTCGACGTAGACGCACTGTTCGAACAGTACAAAGAATACGGCGAGCGCCTCGCCGAGGGCAACATGACCGTCAACGCGGGTGAGTTCCTCACGAACGCCATCAAAGACGGCAAGAACGTCATGTTCGAGGGCGCACAGGGCACCTCCATCGACATCGACCACGGCATCTACCCGTACGTCACCTCCTCGAACCCGACCTCCGGCGGCGCAGCCGTCGGCACGGGTGTCGCCCCGACCATCGTCGGCAAAGGCGACGTCGTCGGCATCGTGAAGTCCTACCTCTCGCGGGTCGGCACGGGACCGCTCCCGACCGAACTCACCGGCGACATGGAGGACCTCGCAGACGAGATTCGCGAGAAAGGTGGCGAGTTCGGCACCGTCACCGGTCGCCCACGCCGCATCGGCTGGCTCGACATGCCGATGCTCCGCCACGCAGAACGCGCAAGTGGCTTTACCGGCCTCGCAATCAATCACATCGACGTGCTCGCCGGCCTTGGCGACCTCAAAGTGGGCCATTCCTACACTCTCGATGGCGAGGAGATTTTCACCGTCCCACCGACCACCGAGCAGTGGGCGCGGTGTGAACCGAACTACAAGGAGTTCGACGGCTGGGAGGACGTAGACTGGAGCGCTGTCGCAGAGGAAGGCTGGAACGCGATTCCAGATAACGCCCAGACCTACCTCGAATACATCAGCGAGGAACTCGACACCGACATCTTCGCCGTCGGCATGGGTCCAGACCGCGACCAGACGGTCATCTTAGAGAACCCGCTCGAATAACGCGGTCGCGCCACTGCGACCCGTCACGCTTTTAGCGATACCTTCCTACACTTTCACTATGACCGAGGGTGAGCTTCGATGAAGGAATCGCTGATGGACATTCTCTGCTGTCCGATGGACAAGAGCGACCTCGAACTCGAGGTCGACGAACGTGACGACGACGAAGTTCTCAGTGGAACACTCGTCTGCACCGAGTGTGGCGAGCAGTTCCCCATCGAGGACGGCATTCCGAATCTCCTCCCGCCGGACATGCGGGAGGACGTCGCAGCCTGAACCTTTTTCTACTGGCGCTTCATTTTGAGTGACGTGTCCGATACGCTTCCCGTGCACGTCAACCGTGGCCGACTCCACGCACTCGAGACACCGGACTCCTTCGAGACCGGTGGCACGTTCACCGTCAATCTCGTGAACCACGGCGAGGCGGTCCACGTTCACCTGCACTTAGACGACGCGCTCTCCGAGGTCGCGGAGATGGAGGCCGGAAACCACCACGTGAAATCCGATTCGAGCCGCCCGGTTCGCATCTCCGTGCGGGAGGGCAAACGTCCCGTCCGCGGGAAACTCAAGGTCGTCTCGGCTTACGGCGCGGAGACGAAGTTCGTGGACGTGAAGGTGGCAGAACCCACCGTCGAGAAACAACCGGTCGAGGTAGACGAATCGCTCGGCAAGCCGGTTCCACAGCCTGACCCGGCCCCCGGGCTGATGGAGAATCTCTCCTTCGAAGGCGGCGACATCGCCGTATTGCTGCTCGGGTTCGCGGCGCTCGTCCTCGCGCTCGTCGCACTGGTTATCGCCGACAGTATGGTGTTCTTACTCGGCGTGCTCACGTTGCTCGCGGGCGTTCTCGTCGCGGTGGCCTTCTTGCGCTCGTGAACACTCAGGTGTTCGAGAGTTTTTAACTGTCCTACGTCTGTCTGACTGAAATTTATAACCTCAACTGTGGTACTGAGTAGCTATGTTTGGTGCGTGGCGAATTCCGCTTGCGGACCGTTTGGAGTCGAAGGCGGTACTCGCGTGGCTGTACCTCTTCGCCTGCCTCGTCGCATTGCTCGTCGTCGATAGTCGAACCACCGTCACCGGCATCAGCTTCATGCCGCTCATCATCGCCGTGGCCGTGACGCTCGTGTTGCCGTTCTGGCCGCTGTACCGGCGATTGCGCTAGCGCTCGGTGACGTTCTCGAATCGGCCCGCGTCGTCCATTCGCTTCGCCCGCAGGTAGCGCGCCCGATAGCGGTTCGCGCCGTCGTACACGTCCGCCTCGCGAATTTCGTCGGTGCGCCCCTCTGCCACGGCATCCACGAGGTCGGCCAACTGTGCCAGTTCGCTCTCGGTCATCGTCACCTCGTAGGTCTGCTCCTCCTCTTGCTCTAACTTCGTCCACTTTCGCGCCGCCGCGACGACGAGTGAACACGGTTCACGGCACGGGAATTCGCCGTCACCACGGGGTACGTCGAGGGGCGTCTCTACATCCTCGTCCCACTCGCGGCGCTTCAGACACTGGGAGTCCACACAGCAGGCTTCGGCCACCCACTCGACCGCCTCTTGTGGCAGTTCGTCTATCACGTCGTAGATGCCGGTCTGGCGTTCTGCCGTCTCGCGGAAGTGGGTCACGTCGAGTTCGCCTTCCTGCTCGCGATACCAGTTCGCCACCGTCGCCGGATAGAAGAAGTCGACCGTCTGGAGCAGTTCGCGTCCGGTCAGGTCCACGAACGCCCAGCCATCGACGAGCGTGGGCGCGGTCTTGAGTGGCCGATACCGCCCTGCGTCGTCGTGTTTCGCCAGGTCGCGGGCGTCCAGTGGGTCGGTGTAGGTGTCGAGCGAATCGACTTCCGCACCCGCGTCGGCGACGTGTCGGAGGTGATACCGCCGCTCACCCGCACCGGCCAGTTCGGCGGTGATGTGGAGTTGCCCCCACTCCCGGGAGAGGCCCTCGGGGAGGGCGTCGTATCGGTCTGCGACGCTCCGGTCGTCCGCGCCCTCGACCCAGCGCAGGAAGTCGCGTCGCGACGGCTCTGCAAACTGGTGCCAGTAGTGCCAGTTCGACACCAGCCACGGGTGGTCTGCGGCCACGTCGTCGAACGCCTCCGCGTCCAGTTGCTCGTGGCGGGTCGCGGGCGTCTCGAAGGTGTACCCGCTTCGGTCGTGGGACACCACGAGGCCGTCGCATTCCACACCGTTGGGGGCCGCCCGGCGCAGGGTGACGCGCTGAAGCTCGGTCATCGTGCGCCTCCGGCCGCCCGCGTCGCTTCACGGACCGTTTCGAGGGTGTCTCCAACGTCTACGCCCGCGTCGGCGGCGCGTTCGAGGATGACGTCGGCCATGAGTCGCTCCGTCCCCACGGCCCCCGAGTACCAGATGCGGTGGCCGTCGACGACGGCAGGCACGTCGTATCCCTTGCGGTAGTCGTCGGTGAGGCCCATGTCCTCGGGAATGTCTTCCTGGGTGTGAAAGCCGTCCGCGATGAACAGCGGAACCACCACGATGTCCTCGGCCTCGAAGTAGTCGGTCACGTCGTCCACCTCGGGTTCTTCGTCCATGAACAGCGCCGCTACCTCGTCGAACCGACCGGACTCCCGGATGCGGTCTGCGTGATAGTGAATCGCCTTCGCCGAGTTCGCGTTTCGCTCCGTCCCGTGACCAACGACGGCGAGGCCAAAGCCCGGCCCCACGTCGGGGTCGCCCGTCACCGACTCCGCCCGGCGGATGATGACGTCGGTCATCGATTCGTGGGTGCCGACCGGCCCACAGTAGTGGACTGTCTTGCCCGTATCTTCGCTTTCGAGCGTGACGTGGGTCGCGCTCAGGCCGTCCGAGTTCCAGTCGGCCACGTCCCACCCGGCGAGTCTGAGTTCGCGGGGAATCACCTGTTCGGTGAAGTAGCCCTCGCTGATGAACAGCGGGACGACGTACACTTCGTCGCTCTCCAGAGTGCGGATGACCTCCCGGAACGACGGTTCTTCTTTCCAGAACGCTTCGCGCACCTCGTCGAACACGCCGGTCGCCCGAATCGTGTCGGCGTGTGAGAACGTCGGGGTGCTGGACTCCGCGTTCAGGTGCGAGCCATGTGCGGCTATCACGAGCGCCTTCATCGTTGTCACTTCTTAGGACAGGTCGGCCTTAGCGGCTTCGCCCGCGGAAGCCCACACATGCAGGGCGAAGCCGTTTGGTCCTCCGCTTCCTCTGTCCAGCCATGAAACTGCTCGACGTGACGCTTCGGGAGGGCGAGCAACGACCCGGCCGACGCTTCTCGGTCGACCAGAAGGTCGAAGCCGCGAGCCACTTAGACGCCCTCGGCGTCGATTACATCCAGCTCGGCTTTCCCGTCGCAGACGACCGAACGCGCCGGGTCTGCGAACAGTACGACGGCGACGCGAAGACGACAGGAATCGCTCGCGCCATCCAGAGCGACATTGACGCCGCCGTCGAAGCTGGCGTGGACGTCATCGACCTGTTCGCCCCGACGAGCGACGCCCAGCGCGAGTTCATGCTCGGCACCTCCCGCGAGGAACTGCTCGAAACCGTCCACGACGCTCTTGACGCGGCCCACGACACCGGCCTCGAAGTCCACTTCACCGCGATGGACGGCTTTCGGACCGAACTCGCGTTTCTGAACGAAGTCGTCGAACAGGTCGAAGCGGCGTTCGTGACCATCGCGGACACCGTCGGCAGTCGAACTCCCAAAGGCGTCACTGAAACGCTCACCGCCCTCGACGCAGACCTCTCCGGCGTCGGCGTCCATTTCCACGACGATATCGGCGTCGCCACGGCAAACGCCCTCACCGCCGCAGACATGGGCGTCGGGCGAGTTGACGTCTCTGTGGCCGGCATCGGCGAACGCGCCGGGAACGTCCCGCTCGAAGAGTTCGTCGTCGCGGGCCTCCTCGGCGAGGAAGCGGTCGATTCGAAAATCGACGAGTCGGACCTGCTCACTCACTCGCGGGCCGTGCTCGCCGCCCTCGGTGAGGACGTCTCGGCGTGGAAACCGCTGCTCGGCGACCAGGTGTTCGCCCACGAATCGGGCCTGCACACCGCCGCGATGCTCGACGACCCTGCGCTGTTCGAACCGTTCGACCCCGCCCGCTTCGGGGGCGAGCGACGCCTGCTGTTCGGCCCGGACACGGGGCGAGGAGCGGCCCGCAGACTGTTCGAACGCGCCGGTATCGAACCCACCGACGAACGGGTTGCGACGCTCCTCGATGCGTTGGCAAACCGGGAAGAAGTAGATTTGAACGAGGCGCTCTCGCTCGCCCGCCGGGTCAAATAGCGCCGGTTTCGCGCAGTGCGTCGATTTCAGCCGTCGAGTAGCCGAGTGACTCGAGAATCGACGCCGTGTGCTGACCGAGGTGCGGTGGTGGGCGCGACTCGACACGGGAGAACGCGGAGGAGCGAATCGGCGACCGGGGTACGGCAACCGTGTCGCCTGCGCCCTCTGCGACCGCGACCGACGTGAGCGCGTCCGTCGCCGCGAGGTGTGGGTCGTTGCACACCTCTCGGATGTTGTTGACCGGAGCCACCGGCACGCTCGCTTCGCGAAGTCGCTCGACGATTTCAACCCGGTCGAACTGCCTGAGCTCGACGGCGAGCAGGTCGGTGAGCAGCGAGACGTTCTCCCGGCGGTCGGCGAGCGTCTCGAAGCGGTCGTCTTCGTGAAGCGAGAGGTCGAGTGCCTCACAGAATGCCCGCCACTGGCGTTCGCCCGACGGCCCGACGAACACCCACTTCTCGTCCGCCGTGCGGAACACGTCGTAGGGTGCCCAGTTCGGGTGCCCCGCCCCGAGCGGCTCTGGCACGTCGTCGTAGGCCTGCGTGAACGAGAGCCAGTAGCCCATGAGGGCGACGGTGCTCTCGAACAGCGGCGCGGACACTTTCTGACCTTCGCCGGTCTGGTCGCGCTGGCGCAGGGCGGCGAGGACGCCAATCGCCCCGTACAACGAGGCGGCCATGTCGGCCACACTGGTCCCCGAGCGCACTGGCGGTTGGCCGGGATGGCCGGTCACGCTCATCAGCCCGGAGAGTGCTTCCGCAACCGGGTCGAGAGCGGGGTGGTCCTCGTACGGCCCTTCGTTGAAGCCCTTTATCGAGCAGTAGACGAGTGACGGGAACTCCTCACTGAGTGCGTCGTAACCGACGCCGAGGCGTTCTGCGGTGCCCGGCTTGAAGTTCTCGACGACGACGTCCGCCTCTCCGACGAGACTGTGGAAGATTTCGCGGCCACCGGCGGTCTTCAGGTCGAGCGTGATGCTCTCTTTGTCCCGATTTACGTAGTTGAACGAACTGTTGCCGAGCGGCGAGGAGTCGCGAACGATGTCACCGCCCTCGGGGTGTTCTATCTTGATGACGCGTGCGCCAAGGTCGGCGAGTAACAGCGAGCAAAACGGCCCGGCGATGATGTGGCCGAGTTCGAGCACCGTCACGTCTGCGAGTGGTCGGTCGGTCATGGGAGTTGGGTCGGATTCGCTTCGAGATCGTCGCCAAAGCAGATGGTCTCGCCGTCGGCGGCGAACACGTAGCAATCGTCGCGGTCGAATCCCACGATGATGCTGTCGCCCGGTCGTGCGTCGTCTACCTCCGGCGAGACCACGTCAACTCGGGTTCCATCGGCGGTTTTCGCGTGTACCACCGATTCCGTGCCGAGCGGTTCGACGACTTCGGCGGTCACTTCGAAGCGGATTTCGCCGCCGCTCGGGCGGAGGTACTGCGGACGGATGCCGAGCGTGACCGAGTTACCCACGTGTGCGGAGAGCGCCTCGCCCGCGGGCATCCGAATGCCGTGGCCCTCGATGGTCGGGACGCCGTCGACGCTCGTCACCGAGCACGTGAGCAAGTTGGTCGATGGCGTGCCGATGAAACTGGCGACGTACGCAGATTGCGGCCGGTGGAACAGGGTCCGCGGCGGGTCGAACTGTGCGACGTGGCCCTCGCGGAGCAACACGACGCGGTCCGACATCGTCATCGCCTCCGTCTGGTCGTGGGTGACGTAGACGATGGTGGTGTCGAGTTCCTGGTGGAGTCGCTGAATCTCGACGCGGAGTTCCGACTTCAGTTTCGCGTCCAGGTCGCTCATCGGTTCGTCGAGCAGCAGCACTTCGGGGTCCTGGACGAACGCACCGCCGAGGGCCACGCGCTGTTGTTGCCCGCCGGAGAGTTCCGCGGGCATCTTTTCGAGTTGTTCCTCGATTTGGAGCACGCGGGCGGCCTCCTCGATTTTCTCGTCGCGTTCTGCCTTTGGGACGCCGTGAATCTTGAGGCCATAGCCGATGTTCTCGCGGACGCTCATGTGGGGGTAGAGCGCGATGGACTGGAACACCATCGAGACGTTGCGCTTCTGGGGTGGCAGGTCGGTCACGTCGTCGTCACCGAAGTGGATGCGCCCCGACGTGGGGGTTTCGAGCCCGGCGAGCATCCGCAGGGTGGTTGTCTTCCCACAGCCGGAGGGGCCGACGAGCGTCGTAAACGACCCGGCGGGAATTTCGAGCGACACGTCATCGACGGCGACGTGCGTCTGCCCGAGCGTTTTGAACTCTTTGCGAACCGTGTCGAGTCGAATGGATTGTGCCATAGTTATTCGAGGCCTCCCACACTGAACCCCTGCAGCAGGTATCGCTGGAGGAACAGCGCGATGAGGAATGGGGGGATAGAGATGAGCAGCGAGACGGCCATCGTCTCACCCCAGCCGATGGTGACGCGGTCTAAGAACAGACTCGCGCCCACGTTGATGGTGTACATGTCGTCGTTGCTCATGACGATACGCGCCATGGTGAAATCGTTCCACGCGACGGCGAACGCGAAGATGGCCGCCGAGATGTAGCCCGGTCTGGCGACCGGCAATACCACGTCCCAGACCGTCCGGAAGCGACTCGCGCCGCGAACCCACGCCGCCTCTTCGAGCGAGAGCGGTACCGTCTGGAAGTACTGCCACATGAGCCAGATGGTGAACGGCGCGGAGATGGCCGTGAGCGCGAGCGTGAGTGCGAAGTAGCTGTTCAACAGTCCGAGGCTGAAGAAGATGACGTACAGCGGAATCGCGAGCACGATTGGGCTGAACATGTAACTGAACAGCACTGCCCGCGCCGCGATGGACTTTCCACGGAACTCGAATCGCGTGAGGCCGTAGCCCGCCGCGATGGCGATTGCCGTCGAGAGGAGGGTCGAACTCGCCGTGACGATGAGGCTGTTCGTGAAGTAGCGAACCGTCTCTGTCGTCTCGAGAAGCACGAGGAAGTTCCGTGCCGTAATCTCCTTTGGAATCAGGTTCACCTGGCCGCCCGCGAAGGTAGCCGCAGGTGACTGCAACGCGATGACTACCATCAGGTAGACGGGCACGATGACGAACGTCGTGATGAGCAACGCCGTGATGTAGAGTGCCACGCGCTGGAGTCGTTGCTGAGTCCGGTGGTCGAACCAACTCGAATCGGCGGTCGCCATCAGTGGCTCACCTCCGCCTCGGGGGCGAACGTGCGGAAGTAGACGACGGCGGCCCCCGCGAGCAGGAAGAACATGATGCCCGCGAGCGCGGTGGCCCGACCGAAGTCAACCTCGTTGAACGCAATCTGGAACACGCGGATTGGCAAGGTGGTCGTCTCTTGCAGCGGCCCCCCGCGCGTGGTCAGGTAGATGATGTCGAACTTGTTAAACATCCAGATGCCCCGGACGAGGAGGATGATGAGGATGGCTCCCCGGAGGTGGGGCATCGTGATGTCGCGGAACGCCTGCCACGTCGTCGCGCCTTCGACGCGCGCTCGTTCGTACAGGTCGGGGTCGATTGCCTGCAACCGGGCGAGCAGGATGAAGAAGGCGAAGGAGGCGAACTTCCAGACGCTCGTGATGACGACGGCGGGCATCGCCCAGGTCAGCGTCGAGAAGAAGGCGATTGGCTCGTCGATGAGTCCCGCGTTTTCGAGCACCTGATTCAGGATGCCGATGTTCGGGTCCAGAATGAACTTCCACATGAAGATGACCACGAGCGTGGGCAGCAGGTACGGGAAAATCATCAGCGTCCGCAGGGCCCCGCCGCCGCGAATCTTCTGGTTCACGACGAGTGCGAGGCCGAGACCGAGCACGAGGCTCAGACCCGTCGTCGCCACGGCGTAGACGACGCTGTTCCAGAGGAACCCCCAGAAGGAGGGTTCGGTGAGCAACGAGACGTAGTTGCCGAGGCCGACGAACACCGGATTTCGCACTGGATTCTCGAACAGACTC
Source organism: Haladaptatus sp. QDMS2 (assembly GCF_029338295.1). Classification (NCBI taxonomy): domain Archaea; kingdom Methanobacteriati; phylum Methanobacteriota; class Halobacteria; order Halobacteriales; family Haladaptataceae; genus Haladaptatus; species Haladaptatus sp. QDMS2. Next base: position 1,450,257 of record NZ_CP119791.1, on the reverse strand, counting down.
ATCCCGAGGGCGTAGGCTATCGGAACGACCCACACGACGACGAAAAACGCCACCAGTGGGACGAACGAGACGAGCAGGAGCCACGCACTTCCGTCCAACTCGCGGGGGGAAAACCGCTCTCGCAGGCCGACGCTCATCGCTTGAGACTACGGAGTTTTTCTGCGAGCCAATCGACGGTCTCTTCGGGAGATTTCCCGCCGACGAGCAGTTGGTCTGCGGCCTGTCCGAACACCTGGTTGCCGTAGCCGTCTGCAGCGAGCAGGTTCGGTGCGCCCTCGTCGCCCGTCGCGAGCACGGAGGTGAACACGTCCCAGTTGTCCTTGACGAGTTGCAGGACCTCCGGGTACTGGTTCAGCATCTCGTTGTTCTTGACGGCCTCGCTGTCCAGTTGTTCGCGACTCGGGGGGAACTGGAACAGCGGCGCAGAGAGCACGAAGTCGAAGAACTTCTCGGACTGGTTGAAGAACTTCACGAACTCCTGGGCGCCCTCCGTCGCCTGCCCGTCGTTTCGCACGAGGTGCCCTTCCATGTAGGCCCACCACTTGTCCTGTGCTTTGCCCTGTGGAACCGGGAACGGCATCGGACTGAATTTCTCGACGAGGTCCGGGCGGTTGCTCGACATGATGAGGATGGGCAGTCCACCGACAGAGACGCCTGCGGCGGCGTTTTCCTGCTGGAGTGCGCCGATGGCGTCACCCCACTCCCAGCCGCTGCCGTTCGGGGAGTACTCGGCCATCTGTTGGACCCACTCGAACGTCTCGATGGCGGCGGCGCGGTTGTCGCCGTTGTCCAGCGTCACCTCGATGTTGTCAGAGGGGCCGGAGTAAATCTCGACGTCGTTCTGCCAGAGATACTGGGTCATCTGCGTGTCGGCGTTGTTCGTCTGGCCTGACTGGACGATGTACCCCTTCATGTCCTCCTCTTCGGAGACGCGCTTTGCTTCTGCCTGCCAGTTCTCCCAGGTCTCGGGGTTGCCGTCGTAGATGTCGTTTCGATACCACCCCATCAACGGTTCGACCATCGCGGCGGCAAAGTAGGATTCGCCGTCGACGTTTACCGGGTCCGGCAGGTCGTTGTTCGAAACCGCGTCGGTGAGCGGTGCGAGGACGCCGTCGCGCTGGAGGCGGTAGGCGTCTGTCGAGGTGTCGAACAGGATGTCCGGTGGGTTGCCCGCCGCCACCATCTTCTGCATCTCTTGGTCCGTCGAGGTGCCTTTCGAGGTGTAGGTCACTTCGACGGTGTAGTCAGTCTCGTCCTCGAACTCGGCGATGATGGCGTCCATGACCTCCTTCGAATCGCCGCGGTCTGAGAGGTAGCGAACGGTATTGCCGCCACCACCGCCTCCGCCACCGCCGCCGTTTCCGTCTCCACCACCGCCGAGACAGCCAGCGAGAGCGAGGGCCGATGCGGTGGCTCCTGTCCCCTGGAGAAATCGTCGTCGGGTCGTGTTGCGTCTAGTTGGATTACCTGTCCCTTGTGCCATGACGTGGACTAGCATAGTCCGTGAGTAACGATTTTACCCTACATATGAAGGGGTTTTATGTGAACCGTCCGGAAAATCGACGTCAATCCGACCGCCCGTGGGCGATTGGGGGATTTCCGACGGCCACCTGGCTTGGCGACCGATGGAGGGCTTCGGCGAGCAGTTTCTTCTCCGCTTTGCGCAGGTGTTCTAAGAGCGTCGTATGGGTGATATCGAGCTGTGTGGCGAGAGTTTCGGCGTCGATCTTCCGTGGCCAGTCGAAGTATCCCTGTTCGAGCGCGGTTCTGACTACTTCCTCCTGTCTCGGCGACAGCGACCCGGTGGTGTCGCCGACGGGCGTCAACCGCCGGAGCCTCACGGTGCCGATTTCGCGGAGGTCGGCGACGATTGCCTTCAGGTCCTCTCTGCGGAACACGATGACGTCGAACACTCGTTCGTTCCCGTTGACGCGGTCTAACCCCTGGAGCATTCCGTGATTCTTACGAATGATGGGGAGTGCGCCACAGGACTGTTTGGTGACGAGCAGGCCAGAGGTGCCGACGCGCTCTACGGAATTCACCATCTCGTCTGCGCGGAGTCGTGATTCGAACCGGTCGCTTCGCTCGCCCGCCTCGATGAGGAACGTGATGTTCTCGTCGTCTAACACCTCCTCCTGCGTCACCGTGAACGCCTCGTCACCCTCACTCGTTATCTTGCTCAGGACGCAGTCACACTGCAAGTCCAGATAGAGCGTTGCCCGAAGCATGTGCTGTGGTCACACGCCGCTGCATATGAGTGTTTGCACTGGTGTCACCGAACCACTTTTTTCGCACGACGGTGAGAGAGCGGTATGTCGTCACTCGCAGCGGAGACGCGAACCGCCGTCCGCGACCATCCCTTTCTTCGCGCTGCGCTCGCCGCAGGCGTGGTGAACTACACCGCCGCCGCACGGTTTCTCGACATCGGCGACACGGAAGCCGTGACGGCGGCGTTACGTCGTTTCGCGGCGGACCTCCCCGACTTCGATACGGCGGACGGACGGCCACGCGTCTCGATGCAGAGCGGCCTCGGTGAGGGACCTGCCGCGGAGGCGTTGGTCACGATTGGAGACAAACACTTCGCCCCTGGCAACGGACGTTTGACCGCCATCAGCGCCGCTGGAGACTTCGACGTGACAGCACTCGCGCACACCCTCTCCCGTCTCGCTGCCGCAGACATCGAACCACTCGCCTGTGCGGGGACGGCCGAGTTCCACGTGTTCGTCGTCGAACGGCGAGACGCCCCCACCGCGCTGCGTGTCGTCGAAGCGTCACTTTCATCCACTCCGAACATGTAAAATTAATAAAGGTAATATTCATCAGTAATAACGGACGACTGAGAGGTAGAATGGGCGATACGATAACGAGCGCAACACAGTTTCAGGCGCTCATCGAGGGTTCTTCCGACATCATCACCATTCTCGATACAGACGGAACCATCGTCTATCAGAGCCCGTCGGTCACGCGTATTCTCGGCTACGAACCCGGCGACATCCTCGAGGACAACGCGTTCGACTACGTCCACCCCGCCGACAGAGACGAGATGCTCCAGGAGTTCTTCCGGGCGATGGAGAACCCCGGGTACATTCCGACCATCGAACACCGATTTAGACACGCAGACGGCTCGTACATGACGCTCGAATCGCGGGGTCGAAACTGGTTCGACGACCCGCACATCGAGGGGTTCATCGTCAATACTCGGGACGTGTCGACGCGGGTCGAACGCGAGGAGACGCTGTCTGCGCTCAGAGAAGCGAGCAACCAACTGGTCACGACCCACTCCAGTCACGACGTCGCAGCGGCGATGGTCGCTGTCGCGGAGGACGTCCTCGGCGAGTCGCTCTCTGCGGTCTGGATGAAAGCCGACGACCGCGACGTGATGCGTCTCACGGCGCAGACTGACTCGCTCGCCGAACTCAGCCTCTACGACGAAATCCGTCCGAACAGGGGGCTGGTCTGGCCGGTGTATCGGGCGGGTCGAACCTACGTCTTCGACGACATCCACAGCCAGGACCTCGTCATCCCCGAGACGCCGATTCACAGCGCAATCATGGTCCCCCTCGGCGACCACGGGGTCTTCGGCATCGGCGCACGCGAGTGTGATGCCTTTACCAACAACGACGCTGACTTCGTCGAGATTCTTGCCGGTAGCGCGACGGCCGCCCTCGATCGCCTCGAACATGAGGAGGAACTCGAACTCCAGAACCGGCGGCTCGACTTTCTCAACCACATCCTTCGCCACGACGTGTTGAATAGCATGTTCGTCATCCAGTCGCGGGCGGAGATGCTGGACGAACACACCGACGACGCCGGCGAACGGTATCTGGAGACCATTGACGCGTGGTGTGACGACATCGTCTCGATGACCAAGCAGATGCGGCTCATCGTCGAGACGATGAGCAACTCCGCGGGGAAGGCGGTCGAACCGGTCACCCTCTCAGAAATCCTCTCGGCTTCGACGGCGAAGCTCGGTGACGCCCACGAACGCCTCACGCTCACGACGAGCATCCCCGGAGGCGTCGTCGTCCGGGCGAACGACGTGCTCTCGCAAGTGTTCGACAACCTGCTCGGCAACGCGGTGACCCACAACTCCTCGGCTGCCCCCGCCATCGACGTTTCATGTGTAGTGTACGCGGACGAAGTCGTCGTCGCCATCGCGGACAACGGCGGGGGCGTCCCCGACGACCGCAAGGAATCCATCTTCCAGCGCGATGTGAAGGGGCTCGAAAGCGAAGGTTCGGGGCTCGGACTCTACTTCGTCGATACCGTCGTCCGAAGTTTCGGCGGCGACGTGTGGATTGAGGACAACGACATTGGCGGGGCGACGTTTTTCGTCTCGCTCGTGCCAATCGACCCGACGGCCTGACCGTCCACCGACGGATTCAAACGGGTTTGCTCAGTATCAATTCGTAATGACGCTACACGTGACGAACACGCTCACTGGTGAGCGCGAGGCGTTCACGCCACAGAACCCCGATTCCGTTCTTCTCTATTACTGTGGCTTGACCGTCTCCGACTTCGCACACCTCGGCCACGCCCGTTCGTGGGTTCACGTCGACGTGATGCACCGGTGGCTTTCACACCTCGGGTACGACGTCCACCATGTCGAGAACTTCACTGACGTAAACGAGAAAATCGTCGCGCGAATCGGTGACGACGACCTCGGTGACGACGAGGCGGCGGTTGCCCGCCACTTCATCCAGCAGACGCTCGCCGACATGCGCTCGCTCAATCTGAAACGCGCGGAGATTTATCCCCGCGTCTCAGAGCACATCCCCGAAATCGTCGCCCTCATCGAGAAACTCGCGGAGAAGGGCTACGCCTACGAGTCGAACGGTTCGGTCTACTTCGACGTGACGAAGTTCCCGGATTACGGCAAACTCTCGAATCAGTCGATAGAGGAATTAGAATCGCAGGGCGACCCGGACGAACGCTCGGACAAGCGCAACCCGGCCGACTTCGCGCTCTGGAAGGCGGGTGAGGCCCATCCTGACGACGCGCCAGCGGGCGGCGACGTCTGGGAGTCGCCGTGGGGCGAGGGGCGACCCGGCTGGCACATCGAGTGCTCTGCGATGTCGATGACCCACCTCGGGGAGACCATCGACATCCACGTCGGGGGCCAGGACCTCGTCTTCCCGCATCACGAAAACGAAGTCGCCCAGAGCGAGGCGGCGACGGGCAAACCGTTCGCCCGCTACTGGCTCCACGTCCGTCTGCTCGAAACGGAGGGCGAGAAGATGTCCACGAGTCTCGGGAACTTCTCTACGGCCAAGGACCTCGTCGAGGAGTTCGGGGCCGACGTCGTTCGCATGTTCCTCATGTCCGCGGCGTACAACCGCAAACAGTTGTTCAACGACGCGACCTTCGACGAGGCGAAGAAACGCTGGGAGACGCTCTCGCGGGGCTACGAACGCGCCGTCGAAGCCTGCGACAGTGTGGACGCCTCCGGCAAGGCCGAGGACGCGGACCTCCGTACGGCAGTCGCGGAGACCCGCGAATCGTTCACCGACGCGATGAACGACGACTTCAACACCCGCGAGGCACTCGCCGCGCTGCTCGAACTCGTCTCCGCGGTCAACCGCCACACCGACGAGGCCGAAACCTACGACTATCGGGGACTCACCGAGGCGGTCGACCTGTTCGAGGAGTTGGGCGGCGACGTCCTCGGCTTCACGTTCGGCGGGGAACCCGAGAGCGACGTTTCGCTCGCCGGTGACGTGGTGGACCTCGTGCTCCGAGTGCGCGAACAGGAGCGCGAGGCGGGCAACTACGAGCGAGCGGACGAACTCCGCGACGAACTCGAAGCCCTCGGCGTGACCATCGAAGATTCAGACGACGGTCCGACCTACCGCTTCTAGGGTTTCTGATTGGTCGGCCACGGGACTTATATGTCAGAAGGGGGTAGACGCCCACAACGTATGATACGTAGACGTAGAGCACTTGCCATGCTGTCCATGGGGGCAGTTGGTGCGCTCAGTGGTTGTATTGGATTTTTGACAGGGTCGGAAGCACTCGAGTTTTCTGCCGAGACGGCGACCGTCTCCGAGGCATCACTGGAGGAGTCAGGCTACGAGAAGGCTCCGGACGCGTCGGGTGAACAGGAAATCGAGCGAACGTTCTCGGTTGCGGGCCAGGAGCGAGAGGTCATCGTGACCAACCACATCCAGGAGTACAAACGCAGCGTGAGTCTCCCGGTGCTCGGCGAACAGGAACTCGCGCGATTCATCGTCCTCTCGACGCCGCAGGTTGACATCGCTGGCAAGACGTTCAATCCGGTCGGCGAGTGGACCGCCCGTGAGTTCGTCATGCAACTCCAGTCGGCCTACGACGGCCTGAACGACGTACAGGAGGAGGGCGAACGCTCCGTCCAGATGCTCGGCCAGTCGCGAACCGTGACGAAGTTCAGCGCCAAAGCCGAGGTGCAAGGCGGCGAGAGCGTGGACGTATTCATCCACGTCACCGAACCCGTCGCAGACGGCGAGGACTTCGTCATCGGCCTCGCCGTCTACCCACAACAAATCGACGGCGAACAGGAGCGCGTCGACCAGTTGATTTCGGGCATCCAGCACTGAACCGGGCTGGCACCGCGGCTGTCCTGCGCGGTAACCCTTTTCCTGTGGGCCTGTGTCACGGAGTATATGAACACCGTACTGGGGGCTGGGTTCGCGATTACCGCTCTCAGCCTCGTTGGGTACGCCATCGGGGTCCTCGCCCCCTATCCCGGGCGCGAACTCTCACTCACGGGCGTGATGGTCGGCATCACCCTGCTTTCGATTAGCTGGATAGACGGGGTGAACACATGACCGTCGAAGCCATCGTCTTCGCAGACAGCGAAATCACCCACCACGACGACATCGAGGAAGCGAAAGCCGCACACGGCACGACGTGGGTGCGGGCAACGGAGGCAGACGAACAGGAGATGCTGTCGGTGACAGCGGCCTTCGAGATACATCCCCTGACCGTCGAGGACCTCATCAACGACGTGCGCCCGAAGACCGAGGAGTTTCGCAAATACACCTTCGTCCTCGTGAAGACGGCTCGACTCCGGAAAGGAGAGACGACGTTCAGCGAGGAGATTCGGGACATTCCAGTCGGCGTCTACATGGGCGACGACTGGGTGGTGACGCTCTCGACGGGGAAAATCAAGGCCATCGACAACACGTGGGAGGCCGTCCTCCGCGAGGACGAACGCCTCCTCCAGCAGGGCCCGGACTTCACCGCCTACCGCGTCATCGACGGCATCGTGGACGGCTACTTCGACGTGCTCGACCAACTCGAAGACCAGATCGAGGCTATCGAAGACGAGGTGACGTCCTCTACGAACATCGACACGCTCGAAGCCATCAACGCGGTTCGCCGCGACCTGCTCTCGTTTCGAAAGCTCGCCTGGCCCTCTCGGGAGGCCATTGGTCTGCTCGCCCGGGGCGACCCAAAGCAGATTCAACAACCGACGGAGAAGTACTACCGCGACGTGTACGACCACATCGTTCAGGTGGTCGACCTCATCGAGACCTACCGCGACCTCGCGAGCGGCGCGCGCGACATCTATCTCAACGTCCTGTCACAATCGACCAACGACGTGATGAAGACGCTCACCGTCGTCGCCACCATCGTCCTGCCACTCACGCTCGTGACGGGACTGTACGGGATGAACATCACCGGGAGCGACCTCAACATGCCCGAACTCGCGTGGCCCTACGCCTATCCCGCCGTCCTGTTCGGGATGTTCCTCATGACGCTCCTCCTCGTCGTCTACTTCCGCGAGCGGTCGTTCCTGTAGTGTGGGAAAGATTAACACTGTAAGACTTCCAATACGTTCGGATGGGGCGAGAGCGAGTGGACCCGGGGAGTGAAACCGACCTCGACCGCCTGCGACAGCGAGCAGAGCGCCATGCAGCGACGGCGACTGCGTCACTCTCACGTGGCGAGTTCGCCACCGCCCGCGACGAATTCACGGCGGCGCTCCGTCACTACCGACGGGCAAAACGCCTCGCAGAACGCGCCGAGGGCACCGCGGCAGGAGAATTCGACGCGCGAATCGCCGCCCTTTCTCAACGCCACGAAACGCTCGAAACGGCCTGCGCCACGGAGATGGGTGCGTACGTCGAAGCCGGACGCAAGCACGTCGCCCGGGCGGACGAGCGTCGGACCGAGGGTGCGCCGCTTGCCGCCGGTGAGGAACTGAAACGGGCGAAACACTGGTTTCTCGACGCTCGGGCGGTCGTCGAGGATGGGCACCTCGCAGATGCGCTCGCGACGCTGGTCGGGCAATTGGACCACGAACGCGCCGTACTCGCGCTCGACGCGATGCGAAGACGGCTCAGACACGGCATCGAGAACGCGGCGACGCTCGTCGAAGCGGCGGACCACCAGTTCTCGCGGAGCAACTACCGCGAGGCACTGCGGACCTACCGTGAAGCAGAGACGACGCTCGACCGCGTTCGGATGGGAATCGAAGACGCAGAAGAACCGACGGCCGTGACCCGGGCTGCAACCTGTGTGGCCTGTCAGTCGCCCGGGTCGAAGGCGCTCGCGAAAACTGGGTTCGAGGACATCGTGCTGTGTGCGGGGTGTCTCGCAGACCACCAGTCGCAACTCGACCTCATCCGGGCAGACCTCACCCCGATGGAGCGACACGTCACGGCGATGCGGACTCGCCTCACCAGCAACGAACACGGCGTCCATGTCGAGTCGGCGTTCGACCGGTCGATAACAGTCGGGGCGACGGACTGGCAGGTCGAGGAGCCGAAACTCCTCGCCGCCCTCACTGGGCTCGCTGACCGCCTCGGGCGCGTGCCGGCTGAAGCGGATGTGACCGCACGCGGAACGTTCGCGCTCTACCAGTACCATCGGACGTTCGGCTCGTTCGAAAATGCGCTCGTCGCGGCCGGGATGAAAATCGACGCCGGGGAGAAGTGAGCTGTCGCTCGTGAACGTCGAGTATCAATCAAAAATCTGGACTATTTACTTGAACAGCGGGTCGACCAGGTGGTCTCCAGTCTGTCCCCAGTTTGCCGTCGCACGAGCGAGGTGGAACGTCATGACTGCGAACAAAGCGACGAGGGCGAGCGCGAACGCCGCAAGCCCTGTAACCGTCGCAAACTGCATTCCCGCGAATTCCCCGATGACCGCGAGGGCCACGCCGAGGAGCGACACCGTGGAGAGTGTTTCGAGTGCTTCCATTGTCTGTGCTGGATGCCAAATACGCGGCCAGTGATAAACCTATCGCAGAATTGATAATTATGGTAGTGGTTGTCTAGGGTCGTCGTCTCATGGAAAATCGTGCGTGACACGGGTGGACAATGATTTTACTGTCGGGGTGACACTGTCTGAGCGTGAAACGTCCGCTCGTACTCGCGTCGTTCCTGTTGACGGGGCTCTTTTCGTTCCTCGCGGCGTTCGTAAACAGTTTGCCGGCAGACGAGTTCGTCCTGAGCGGCTTCCAGGTGACCGTCGTCGTCGCAAAGACGCTTTCTGCGCTGGCCATCGCCTTTCTCGCCTACGGCCTCTACCTGTTCACGAGTCGGTTCGTCGTCGCCCGCTTCGCAGACCGCAGACGGCAACACGACATTCGCAACGTGGTGCGACTCGCGTTCATCCTGTTCGCGCTCGTCTCCGCGTTTGCCATCATCACCGAGCAGTGGGTCGGTCTGCTCGTCTCGCTCGGCGTGGTCGGGTTCGCCATCACGTTCGCCCTCCAGCAACCGCTGTTTTCCTTCATCGGCTGGTTCTACATCATGGTCAAACGACCCTATCAGGTGGGCGACCGGGTGGAAATCGAGGGGTCGAAAGGCGACGTGGTCGCGGTGGACTTCTTCATCACAACGCTCTGGGAGATAAACGGCGAACTCGTCTCCTCGAACCAACCCTCTGGGCGAATCATCACCCTGCCTAACAGCGTGGTGCTGTCCTCGCACGTCCACAACTACTCGTGGGAAGGGTTTCCCCACGTCTGGAACGAACTCTCGGTGCAGGTCGCCTTCGAGACGGACATGGACTTCGCGGAATCGCTGCTCACCGAGGTCGCAGACGACTACCTTGGCGACGAGATGGCAGAACACATCGCGAACTACCGACGGAAACTCGCGGAAACGCCGGTCGAACTCGAAGTCAGGGACCGCCCAACGGTCAACATCCGCCAGCAGGAATCGTGGGTGGACCTCCGCCTGCGCTACCTCACCCATCCTCGCCAGGGCCAGCGGGTGAAAAACGAACTCTACAAGCGCATCCTCGTCGCGTTCAACGAACACCCAGAGCGCATCAAGTTCCCGGTCGGACGGAACCGCTAGAAGCGTTTTCACGCTGGAGGGTGAACTTCTGTCCATGACGGAACTCGTCCCCGATGAGACGGCCCGCTTCGTCCGCGCGCTCGGCCCCGAACCCGACGACATCCTCGTCGAGATGGACACCTACGGCGAGGAAATCGGCTTTCCGACCGTCGGCCCCGAAGTCGGCGGCTGGCTTCAGGTGCTCGCCACCATGGTGGGCGCAGAACGCGTCTTCGAGTTCGGGTCGGGATTCGGGTACTCGGCGTACTGGTTCGCCCGCGCGCTACCCGAGACGGGCGAACTCGTCCTCACCGAAATCGACGAGGGCGAACTCGACCGGGCCCGGGAGTACTTCGACCGCCGCGGCTTCGCCACTCGCGCTCGATTCGAGCACGGCGACGCCATCGACATCGTAGACGACTACGACGGCCCGTTCGACGTGGTGCTCATCGATAACGAAAAAGACCGGTACGCAGAGGCGTTCGCGGCGGTTCGAGACAAGGTCGCACCCGGCGGCGTGGTCGTCGCGGACAACGCGATGACCTCGGGCGTCCAGGACTTCGACAAACTGCTCGCGTGGGCGGAAGGCGGCGACCCAGAGATGAACGCAGAGACGAAGGGAATCGCGGACTACCTCGAAACGGTTCGAACGGACCCGGCGTTCGAGACGGCGGTGATGCCGGTCGGTGAGGGCATCGCCGTGAGCTATCGAACTATCTGACCGAGCGCATGAGCGCGAAGATTTCCTCGCGGTAGGCGTCTGGTTCCAGTCCGAGGTCGATGTCCACGGTGACGCTCACACCCGAGGAGAGTTCTTCGGTCAGAGATTCAGCGTAGTTTTCGGCTGGAGCCGCGCCACCCGCGACGAGCGTCGAATCGCCGTGGTGCCAGATTGCGAGCCAACCGGTAATCGCGATGTCGCCGCCCGAGATAGCGACCGATTTCTCCGTCGTCACGTCGAAGGTGAACCCCTCGAACGGGAAGCGTGCGGTGTACTCGACGAGTTCGCCAGTTTCACCGGTGTCGGGGGTGAACGTCGTGGCTTCGCCCTCCGAGATATCGGTGAGGCCGGCGTCCTCGAGGCGCGTTTCGAAGTCGGCTTTCGCGTTCTGTTTCACCTGCTCCATGACTTCCTTTCGCCCGACAGCAGCCGGGAGGTCGTCCAGGTCAGGGGAGAAGTCGACGCGACCGGCGAAGAACACCGCCATCTGGGCGTCGACGGTGTCGAGCGTTCGCTCTGCCAACGTGTCTGCGAGTGCCCGGTCCTCGAAAGTGAGCGTGTGCGCGGCCGCAGAAACCGTCGCCCCGCTGTAGCGTTCGGTGAACAGATTGCCATCGCGTTCGTCAATGAGTTCCCACCCGCCCGCTTCGAGTTTGTCCTTTGATACTTCCGGGGCGGGGACCGACGCGAGGACGGACCCACACCCTGCGAGGGACGCGAGTCCGACACCTGCTGTAATTCCGAGAAACATTCTCCTGTCCATACAAATCACATATGTCGCAGGTCTTGATATTCTTAGTGGTGGGACTATGTGTTAGAATATTAATGTCTTGCGCCGCGATGGCACTGGTGTCGTGGTAACAAGAATCATAAGGAGGCGGCACTGTTGATGACGTATGCCAGGCGGAACAGACATGACCCTTCGACCGTTCCTGTGGCGCGCAGAAAAGATGTATCCCGACCGGGAAATAGTCTCCCGGACGAATCGCGGTATCGAGCGCTACACGTACACTGAGTTCGCCGGGCGGACCGCGCAACTTGCTCATGCGATGGAAGCGGCGGGCATCGAGCAAGGAGACCGCGTCGCCACCTTCTGTTGGAATCACCACCGGCACTTCGAGACGTACTTCGGGATTCCGACCGTCGGTGCCCAACTCCACACCATCAACCCACTGCTCCCCGACGAACACATCCAGTACATCGTCGAGAACGCAGACGACCAGTTGATTTTCGTCGACGCCTCCCTGCTCCCGAAGCTCGAAGGTGCAGCGACGGGCGCGAGTGAGTTCGACGGCGTCTCTCAGTTCATCGTCATGGACTCGGAAGTCCCGGACACGAATCTGGACAACGTCGTCGACTACGAGTCGTTCATCGAGGGCCACGACACGGAGTACGACTGGCCGGTTCTCTCAGAAGACCAGCCAGCGGGCATGTGTTACACCTCGGGGACGACGGGCAAGCCAAAGGGCGTCGAGTACACACAGAAGATGCTCTGGGCGCACACGCTGATGTCGCTCACGCCGCAGGGCCTCGGCATGGACGACTCGGACGTGTTGATGCCCGTCGTCCCGATGTTCCACGTCAACGCGTGGGGGCTTCCCTTCTCGACGACGGCCGCGGGCGCGAAACACGTCTATCCCGGCCCATCGCCAAGCCCGGAAGACCTCGCGAAACTCATCGAAGCAGAGGGCGTCACCATCACCGCCGGCGTGCCGACGGTGTGGCTCGGCCTGATGGACTACCTCAAAGAGAACGACGCAGACATTTCGTCGCTCGACCAGGTCATCATCGGTGGCTCTGCGGCCCCCGAAGCGATGATTCGCTACTTCGAAGACCAAGGCATCGAGGTGCTCCACGCGTGGGGGATGACCGAGATGTCGCCGATTGGCTCGGTCGCCCACATGAAAGCCGGACTCGAAGACGCAGACGACGAGACGTACATGGCAAAGCGCAAGACGCAGGGCCTGATGGTCCCCGGCATCGAGTTCAGAGTCGTCGGCGACGACGGCGACGAGGTGCCGTGGAACGGCGAAGACTTCGGCGAACTCTGGGTTCGTGGCCCGACCGTGACCCAGGAGTACTTCAAGCGGCCCGACGCCAACGAGGAGGACTTCGAGGACGGCTATCTGAAGACGGGCGACGTGGTCACTATCGACGAAGACGGCTACATGAAGATCGTCGACCGCGCGAAGGACGTCATCAAGAGCGGTGGCGAGTGGATTTCCTCGGTCGAACTGGAAAACACGCTGATGGCCAACGATGACGTTGCAGAGGCCACCGTCATTGGCGTTCCCCACGAGCGCTGGCAGGAACGCCCGGTTGCGTTCGTCGTCCCAGCGAAGGGCGTTGACAAGGAGTCGCTGAAAGCCGACTTGCTCGCGCTCATCGAGGACGAGTATCCGAAGTGGTGGGTCCCAGACGACGTCATGTTCATCGACGAGGTTCCGAAGACGGCGACCGGGAAGTTCGACAAGAAGGTGCTGCGCGACGAGTACGCAGACTCGTCCGTGTTCGACGGCTCGACGCCCGAGGACGCCGCCCCGGAGTAGGGATTCCCACCGCTTTTCAGATATTTTCTAGCCGCAATCATTATATACGAGTATGTAGACTGTTAACGAGTAGCATACGTACTATGTCGTTGAAAATCGTCATCGAACGTCGGGAGAACCTCCCCGTCGACGCAACCGTCTGCGATTACGACCAGCTGTCAGAGGCGGAACAGCGTGTCTTGCCGCGGTTGCTCGAGGGGGAAGCGCGGGGAACAGATTTGGCGCCGAAGCTCATCGGCGACCTCGAAGAACGAGAATTCGTAAAATTCACCGCGTTCTATCGGATTCGAGTCGTGGAACCCGGCGTTACGGCCACACACCGCGTGCCTGATGCGCCTCAGCAATCCGCTTGAGTCCAACGATGTAGGCAGCGTCGCGCCACGACACGTCGCGCGAATCGAACTCTTCTCGCACACTTTCCCACGCCGTGTTCATCTCCGTCTCTAGCTCCTCATTTACGCGGTCTAACGACCAGCGACGGCGGTTGATGTCCTGGAGCCACTCGAAGTAGGAGACGGTGACACCGCCCGCGTTCGCGAGGATGTCGGGGATGACCTGGATACCCTTCGTTTCGAAAATCCGGTCGGCACCGGTCGTGGTTGGGCCGTTTGCCCCCTCGATGACGAGGTCGGCTTTCACCCTGTCTGCGTTCTCCTCGGTGAGGACGTTACCGATGGCGGCGGGGATGAGCACGTCCACGTTGAGTTCGAGCAGTTCGTGATTCTCGAGTTTCTGTGGCGTGTCGTACTTCATGACCGCTTCCGGTTCTTCCTCGTGGGTCGGCACGTCGTGGGTGTCGAGGCCGTCGGGGTCGTAGATTGCGCCGTTGACGTCGCTCACCGCGACCACGTTCGCACCCCACGAGTCGAGGAGGCGCGCCGCGTTCGCGCCAACAGACCCGAAGCCTTGCACGGCGACCGTCGTGTCGGAGAGGGGCATGTCGTAGTAGTCACACGCGAGGCGCGTGATGATGGCGACGGAGCGACCGGGAGCCTCCTCACGACCGTAGGACCCGCCGATGACCGGCGGCTTGCCGGTGACGACGCCGGGCGTCGTTTCGCCTTCCTGCATGGAGTAGGCGTCCATGATCCACGCCATCGTCTGGGCGTCCGTACCCATGTCCGGGGCAGGGATGTCCTGCATCGGGCCGATTGAGTCGCGCAGTTCCTGGGTGAACCGCCGGGTCAGGCGCTCCTTTTCGTCGTCGGAGAGTTCCTTCGGGTTCACGACGACGCCACCTTTGGCACCGCCAAACGGGAGGTCCATCACGGCGCACTTCCAGGTCATCCACATCGACAGGCCGATACACTCGTCTTCGGTGACGTGCGGGTGGAAGCGGAGCCCACCTTTGTACGGGCCGCGAACGGCGTCGTGCTGGGAGCGGTAGCCAGTGAATACCTCGAGGCTGCCGTCGTCGCGCTCCAGGGGAACGGCCACGCGGTGGACGCGGGCTGGATGGTTCAACCGCTCGACGATGTTCTCGTCGATGTCGAGGTGTGCTGCCGCTTGCTTGAGCTGGCGTCGTGCGGTGGCGAGCGCCGTTTCTGGTTCTTGGTCTGTCACTTCGTCAGTCTCCTCTTGGTCTTTGGGTAGTGTCGTGGACATGACTCGTACTACGCTGGGAGGCGCATCTTGCCCGGCGTGGGGGACCCACGGGCAACTGCCGAAGAAGGTGGCGGTCGCCCCGGGGTTTCACACCATTGATTACCCCCTTACGAGCGCCAGTACATAATATTAATGACCTTATGTTATATTAACACGCGCTAGGCCCATTGGTTGCCACACCGCAGGCGCGTCCGCTCCTCCAATGGGGGACTGTCACACGAAAAAATCGACGCGTTCCGGCGCGTCCGCTCACGACCCCCTGTTCACTTGAGGACGGTGAAGCCCTCGTTTTCTAACAGGGAGGGGAGGCGGTCGCGGTGGTCGCCCTGGAGTTCGATGGTGCCGTCCTCGACCGTGCCGCCCGTTCCGAGTTTCTTCTTGAGCGTCGAGGCGAGTTCTTTCAGGTTTATCGCCGAATCGAAGCCCTCGATGATGGTGACGGGCTTGCCGTAGCGTCTGCTCTCCGTGCGAATGCGGAGTTGCTGTTCACTTCGAGCGAGGTCTTCGCCGAGCCCGAAGTCGTCTGGCAGGTTGAGTATCGAACTGAAGTCGTCCTTTCCCACGGGAGAGGTATGGTGTTCGACGCCTATACCTTTTGCTAGCAAATACCGGGGTCCCTTCGGCAGTCGGTGCTCGAACCGCACGCTACCCTCTCGCTGTCGTGGTGATTCGCCGCAAAAACGAAAGACTCAGCGCTCGTTGACTTTGAGCACTTTGCCGGCCGCGATGGTCTGGCCCATGTCGCGCAGCGCGAACGAGCCGAGTTCGGGAATCTCCGAGGACGGCTCGACGACGAGCGGTTTCTGCGGTCGCATCGTCACGACGGCGGCGTCACCGGCCTTGATGAAGTCCGGGTTCTCCTCTGCGACCTCGCCGCTTGCGGGATCGATTTTCTGGTCGATAGATTCGACTGTGCAGGCGACCTGCGCGGTGTGGGCGTGCAGAACCGGCGTGTATCCGGCGGTAATCACCGACGGGTGTTGCATGACGACGATTTGCGCTTGGAAGGTCTCTGCGACCTTCGGTGGGTCGGAAGACGGCCCGGCCACGTCACCGCGGCGGATGTCGTCCTTCCCAATTCCTCGGACGTTGAACCCGACGTTGTCGCCGGGGCGGGCCTCGGGAACTTCCTCGTGGTGCATCTCGATGGACTTCACTTCACCAGTCGCATCGGAGGGCATGAACGTCACGCTCTCGCCGACTTTGAGGATCCCCGTCTCGACACGGCCGACGGGGACCGTACCGATGCCGGAAATGGTGTACACGTCCTGGATTGGGACGCGAAGCGGAGCGTCGGTGGGCGGTTGCGGTTCTGGGAGCGCGTTCAGCGCCTCCAGAATCGTCGGGCCGTCGTACCACGGCGTGTTGTCGCTTTGCGAGGAGACGTTGTCGCCCTCGAACGCCGAGGTCGGAATGAACGTCGCGTCCTCGGAGCGGAACCGCACCTGCTGTAACAGTTTCTTCACTTCGTCTACGACTTCTCGATAGGTGTCTTCCGAGTAATCGACGACGTCCATCTTGTTGACGGCGATGATGAGTTCTTCAATCCCGAGGGTGCGGGCGAGGAACACGTGCTCGCGGGTCTGGGGCGCGACACCGTCGTCTGCGGCGACGACGAGAATCGCGTTATCGGCCTGCGAGGCGCCGGTAATCATGTTCTTGACGAAGTCGCGGTGGCCCGGCGTGTCCACGATGGTGAAGTAGTACTTGTCCGTGTCGAACCGCTGGTGGGCGATGTCGATGGTGACACCGCGTTCGCGCTCTTCGGCGAGATTGTCCATCACGTAGGCGAATTCGAATCCTGTCTTCCCCTTCGATGCGGCTTCCTCGCGGTACTGTTCGATGACGTGATCTGGGACGCTCCCCGTCTCGTAGAGGAGGCGTCCGACGAGCGTGCTTTTTCCGTGGTCGACGTGGCCGATGACGGCCAGGTTCTGGTGCGGTTTGTCTGCCATGGTAAATCCCCCACGACGTGGGTACCCCACGCGTGTCAGTGTATATTCACCACGATTAATGAAAAACGTATCGCGGCTGCAACCCCACGCGCCGTTAATGCCATAGCGCGCCTCTCTATACTCATGGCAACCTCCAGCCCCCACCTCGATGGGCCGCTCGCGTCCATCCTCGAAACCGTCACCGGGTGGCCCGGTGTCACCGCTGAATCCCACCGCTTTGGCGGCGTCGAATTCCAGCTCGCTGGTCGAGAAATCGGTCACATCCACCGAAACGGCATGACCGACATTCCGTACCCAAAGCGCCTCCGAGACGCCCTCGTCGAAGCACGCCTCACCGGCCCCCACCATCTGTTTCCGGACGCCGGCTGGACGACGTTCTACGTCACTGACGCGGCAGGTGCGGACCGCGCGGTCTGGTTGCTCAGGGCGAACTACCTCTACTACGCGCTCATCTACGCGAACAAGCCCGGCCACGAGGCACTCACGGCACTCGATTTCGAGGCTGAACTCGCGGCGCTCGACCCGCCCGCGCCCGCGGCGGCAATCTACGAGGGCCTCCTGGCACGTCGCTGAGGCAACAAACTAGTACTCTCTTTCGTGCGCGTGAGAACTCTGTCAGCGTTGCTCGCGCTCACTGGCCTGTCGCTCGATGTCTCGAATCGCTCGTTCCTGTTCGCTCCGCGAGATGCCACCCGACTCGGCGTGCCGACCGCTGTACTGCCAGTCGGGAATGGCATCCCACACGTCGTCTTTGTTCGATTCCTTCCCGTCACGTTGGACGCAGAGCGCGGCGACGACGCTGCACACGAACACGACCGCGTAAACGACGTAGAAGGAGAGCGGGTTCGGAACCACGGACCACACGACCCCGCTCAGGGCAAATGCGGCGAAATAGCCGAAGGCCAGCCCGAACAGGATGGCGTTTCGTATGCTACGGCTTGCCATATGACTGGCTTGCTGCTCCATTCAAATGAATCACCCGGTCGTGTCGATTTGTCAACTATTCTGTCTCCATCGGGTCACGAGAGAGTTTCAGCAACGTAGACCGGGGGAGGAAACGAGCGGCGAGGGGAACGCGGCGCTGGCCGCGCGGCACAGCTACCACCTTCCCGTCGAGCATCGCCTGATACCCGAACTCGGCGACCGACGCGGGCGTGGCCAGCGAGTCGAACAGGTTCGTCTCCGCCCATCCCGGATGGACGGCCACGCTTTCGACGTCGATGCCAGCCGCCTCCAGACGGCTGTGCAGTTCGACGGCGAACAGGACGTTCGCGAGTTTGCTCTGTGCGTAGGCGGCGTAGCGGTCGTAAGAGTCCTCGCTCTGAAGGTCGGCAAAGTCGATGTCCCCACTCCAAGCGTACCGACTGGATACTGTCACCACGCGTGCGGTACCGGGCGCGTTCGAGAGCAGGGGCAACAGGAGGCCAGTCAGCGCGAAGTGTCCGAGGTGGTTCACCCCGAACTGGAGTTCGAACCCGTTCGCCGTGGTGCGCCGAGGTGGGTGCATCACGCCCGCGTTGTTGACGAGGATGTCGAGTCTGTCGTGGGCGGTCGTGAGTTTCTCTGCGAACCCGTGAATCGAAGAGAGGTCCGCGAGGTCGAGTTCCAGCAGTTCGAGCGAGGCCTCTGGCTATCCCGCTCGAATTCGGGCGATTGCCTCCTCCCCACGGTCGCGGCTTCGACACGCGAGGACGACGTGCGCACCGCTCGCGGCGCCTCGAAGCCGAGGCCGCTGTTCGCGCCAGTCACCACGACGGTCTTTTCGCCCATCCCGGGCATGTCGTTCCTGTCCCACCCCACGGGAGTCATTTTACGCCTCCTCGAATCTGCGCCACTGGCGTAGCCAGTGCCATATGCTAACTCGGACCGGTGACTGGATGAATGTAACGCCAAACAAGGCCGGGACTGAATATAATAGGATGGCATCCCAAGAGGGCGTATGGATTTACTCGATGCCCGAATTGTCCCCGAGCACGCCCGCGGTGTGAAGGAGGAAGCTCGCGCCTTCGCAGAAGAGTACATCGAACCGAACGCTGCGGAGGCTTTCGAACGCGGCGAGTATCCGTGGGAAATCCTCACGGCTGGCCAAGAGGCGAACCTGGTCGCCCAGGACATTCCCGAGGAGTACGGCGGTCGCGGCCTGTCGCTCCACGAAATGCTCGCCATCGGCGAGGAGTTCTTCAAAGCCGACGCCGGCATCGCACTCACCCTCCAACTGGCGAGTTTCGGCTGCGAACTCGTCTACGAATACGGCAGCGAAGAACAGAAAGAGGAGTTCATCCGTCCCGTCGCCGAAGGCGAGCAAATCTCCGGCCTTGCGGTCTCCGAACCCGACACCGGAAGCGATCTCGCCGGGATGACCACGTCCGCCGAAAAAGACGGTGACGAGTGGGTGCTGAACGGTGAGAAATACTGGGTCGGCAACGCCGTCGAAGGCGACTGGCTCACCCTGTACGCGAAAACCGGCGACGGGGAGGACCGCTACGGCAACTACTCGCTGTTTATCGTGCCAACCGACGCACCCGGCTACGAGGCAGAGCACATCCCCGAGAAGATGGGCATGCGGGCCTCGAAGCAGGGCCACATCGTTCTCGACGACTGCCGCATCCCCGAGGACCACCTCGTGGGCTTCGAGGGCGCTGGCTTCTACATGCTTGCCGAGTTCTTCAACCACGGCCGCATCATCGTCGGCGGCCACGGCCTCGGCCTCGCCGCCGCCGCCATCGAGGAGGCGTGGGACTTCGTCCACGACCGTCGCGCGTTCGGCCGCGACATCA
This sequence comes from Haladaptatus sp. QDMS2, assembly GCF_029338295.1. Lineage (NCBI taxonomy): Archaea > Methanobacteriati > Methanobacteriota > Halobacteria > Halobacteriales > Haladaptataceae > Haladaptatus > Haladaptatus sp. QDMS2. Next base: position 1,430,382 of record NZ_CP119791.1, on the reverse strand, counting down.
GCGAGTTCCAGGCCGTCCAGCACGACCTCGCGAACATGCGAATGGAGTTCGAGGCGGCCCGCTCGCTCAACTGGCGCGCCGCTGACAAGGTCGCGGAGGGAGAGCGCCCCGGCCTCTGGGCGGCGATGGCCAAGACGAAATCGACCGAGACCGCAGTCGAGGTCGCAGAACGCGCCATGCAACTACACGGCGGCCGCTCGGTGCTCTCAGAGCGTCGCATCGCCCGCGTCTACCGAGACGTGCGGATTCCGGTCATCTACGAGGGGGCGAACGCCGTCCAGCGAAACCTCATCTACCGTCAGGGCTGAGTTTTTCCTGTCTGCGCCCTAAGGGGAGCCATGGGAGCACCCTCGCTCACCCTCGTCGACCGCGGCACCATCAGTGCGGACCTCAACTTCGTTTTAGACGGCTACGTCGTGGGAACAGCGGACGAACCGAACCCCGAACTCGCCTACGACGACTTCGCGGTCTGGAATCTCGTCATCGACCACCCCGAAGCCACGATTCTCTGGGACACTGGCCCCCACCACGACGCCGCAGCGGGCTACTGGCCGCCGCCGCTCTATCAGGCGTTCAAACCCGACGACCCGGCGAACCACCGACTCGACGACGACTTGGACGCCGCCGGTTACGGTATCGAAGACATCGACGCCGTCGTGATGAGCCACCTCCACCTGGACCACGCAGGCGGCCTCCACCACTTCGCTGGAAGCGAGACGCCAATCTACGTCCACCGCGACGAGATTCCCTTCGCCTACTTCAGCGCGAAGACCCAGGAGGGCTCGGTGGCCTACCTCGCGAGCGACTTCGACCACGATCTGAACTGGAAAATCGTCCGAGGCCACCGCCACACCCTGTTCGACGGCGTCGAACTCCACCATCTGCCCGGCCACACGCCCGGCCTGCTCGGGGCGCTCGTCCACACAGCCGACGAGTCAGTCATCGTCGCGGGCGACGAGGTGTATCTCCGGGAGAACTACGAGCAGGCCTGGCCAATGGCGACGAGTCTTCTCTGGAGCAATCAGGCGTGGCAGGAGAGTCTCTACCGGGTGCGCGAACTCGAACGCCAGCACGACGCCACGGTCCTGTTCGGCCACGACCTCTCGCAATTCCACGACTTGCAGAAACGCTGGAGATAGGTGGGACAAAGTTCATTACCAACTCTCCCGACAGTACTGGTAACTGTCGGAATTTCCAAACGAGCAAACGACGATGAAAACCCAGTATTATCGATTGCTGGTCGGGTCGGTTGCCCTCGGTATCGCCCTCTACGCCTCGTGGCTACTCCTCCGTGGGCCGTTCATGACTGACCAGTTTCTCAAGCCAATAGAGATGGCGGCGGCAATTTTCGCGTTCGTTCCCTCGACAATCGCCGCGGTGTGGGGTCTCTCCCCGTTGCTCGACACTTAATCGTCTGCCGGCACGCCTTTCGGAGCTGTTGCTTCGGTCGGCATCCCCCGGTTGAAGTAGCGGTCCCAGACGACGAGCGTCGAGGGCAGAATGACCATCGACGCGATGAACGAGTACACGACGGAGAGCGCCGTGAGCGTCCCGAACTGGCCGATGGCCGGGAACACAGAGAGGAACAGCACCCCAATCCCGAAGACGGTGGTGAACATGCTGCCGGTGAGCGCCCCGCCCGTCCCGCGGACCGTCCGTTCGAGTGCGGGCATGGTCGCGCCCTGCTCTTCGAGTTCGTCAACGAAGCGGTGGACGACGTGGACGGAGTAGTCGATACCCAGCCCGATGGTAATCGCGAGGATGGTCGCGGTGAAGGCGTTAAACGAGATGCCGAGATAGCGCATCGTCCCCGCCAACATGGCGACGGTGATGACGATGGGCACGACATTCGCGATGCCGAGGGAGGCCCGGCCTTCTAACAACCAGAAGATGAACATCAGGAAGATGACCGTCCCCCCGAGGGCGACGGCGAGGCTCACGATGGCCGACTGCAAGATGAGGTCGGAGATTGCCTGGAACACGATGGTTCCGCCCGTCGCCGTCGCGGTGTAGCGGAACTGGGTCGCGAGCGCTTCGCCGTCGGCAGCGATTTCTTCCTGTGAGGCGCTCGACTTCACCGAGTAAACGGCCCGCGCGCTCCGGCGGTCCTCACTCAGGTAGCGAAGCGTCTCCGCACGTGACGAGGAGGAGAGCAGGTAGTCGTAAATCTCGTCCACGTTGTCGTCGGGGATGCCGTTGCCGTCGCGGTCGTTGCGGGCGACCAGCGCGGCGAAGTCGGGGTCACTCTGGGCGCGTTGCTGGACGATGGTGACGATGCTCGTCCCCTCCGCCCGTCGGCCATCGCGAATGAAGGCGTCGGGCGGGTCAACCGCCCCACGGTGTATCATTTCGAGGGCGATGTCTCTCTCCATCGCCCCCTCGATGTATATGGTCACAGAACTGTCCTGACTCGCCTCGAAGTTGTCTTCTAAGAAGTTGAGCGTCCCGACGATGGTGTAGTCGCTTGGCTTGAACGGTTCTGGCAGACTCGACAGGTAGACTGGCGTCTCCTCCGGCGGCAGGAACTCTTCCTGTGTGAACGAGGTATCGATGCCGGTGGCGTAGTAGGCAGACCCCAGGCTGAGCAGCACCATGAGGACGAGGAACGCTCGCGGCGCACGCCGCGCGATGAACACCCCACCCGACAGCACTCGGCCGAGACGCGACCCTTCCTGCCCGAGCGGCGTCTGGCTGAACGTCGGAATCGGGTATTTCTTTCGGGCGCGGTCGAGCGACACCTTCGCCGCCGGAAGGAAGATGCCGAACACGAAGAACGTGAAGATGATACCCACGCTCGCCACGATGCCGAAGTCGCGGATGGGGAGCAGCTGGCTCGTCAGGTTCGACATGAAACCGATGACCGTCGTCGTCGTGACGATGAAGAACGCCACCAGCAACTGGTCGGTCGTGAGCAACATCGACTCGTCTATCTCCTTGCCCTCCACGCGTTCCTCACGATAGCGGTTCACCGCGTGAATCCCGAAGTCGATACCTACGGCGAGCAACAGCGGCGGGACGGCGATGAGAATCTGGTTGAATGAGATGCCGGCGAGACCCATGAATCCGAACGTCCAGACGATGGCCATTCCGAGCGAAACCACCCCGAGCAGCAGGTCCGCGAGGTCGCGGTAGGCGAAGATGAGGAAGAAGACGATGAACACGACGGCGGCGGGGATGACGATGATGAGCGAGTCGAAGATGACCGAGGAGAACTCGTCCGAGATGATGCCGCTGCCGAACACGCGGATGTCACCGCCTTGCTGGTCTGCGATGCGCTGCATCTGGAGTTGGATGTTCGTGAGCGGGTCGGCACCGCCGGTCCCCGCTCCCTGACTGAACTCGATAGGCAGGTTGTGCTGGACGACGGCGATGGTCGCGGAGGCGGAGGGCTGGCTCGGATTGAAGTCGTTGCTCAACAGCCCGGTAAAGCCGGGACGCTCCGTCGCGGTTCGCACGGCGGTTCGAATCTCACTGGGCGTCGCGCGTTCTATCGTCCGAATCTGGGCTTCGAGCGTCGTCGCGTTCGGGTTTATCGTCTGAGCGACGATGGCCGCGGCGCTCGACGTCTGGGCGACACGCAGCGACTCGCGCTCGCTCATCTGCTCTTGGGCGCGAAGCATCCGCAACATCCCCTGTTTCGAGACGACGTTCTCGCCCGTTTGGATGAGTTGCGTACTCCCGCCGCCCGTCGAAAACGTCGGTGAGAATTCCGTGTTGATCGATTCGAGTGCTTCCTGGGCCGGAACCTCCTCTGCGAACTGCTCGGTGCCCGCTTCCGTCTCTACGTTACCGAGTCCGACGGCGAATATCGCCGTCATGACGAGGAAGGCAAACACGACCTGTAACGACCGGTCGACGATGAGGTGGTCGGCCCAGTCGAGGAAGCGACTCGTGTCCATTATTGTCTGCGATAGAGGATGTACAATCCGATGAGGGCGACCAGAATTGCGCCCGCGGCGATTGGGATGACCGGGAGGCCGCCGTCTTCGGGCTCTTCCACCTGCACCGCCACCTGGTAGGTGTCAGAGAGGAGCGTGTCGCCCCGTGCGTTGTCGTACTGGAAGTCCATGGAGACAGGGTAGTCCTTTTCGAGGGCAGCACCATCGGCGCTCACGGCGAACTTGATGGTCGCCGACTCGCCGGGGCCGAGCGACTGGATGAACGCTTCGTCATCGCTCGTCGAGAGGGGACTGTCTGCGAACAGTTTCGCGGAGATGTCGGTGAGCGGTTCGTCGCCGTCGTTGGTCACGGTGACTTCGAGCGTCGTCCCACTGCCTGCTTCGACTGTCGCGTTCACCGGTTGGACGGTGAACTCCTTCTGTTTCTCACCGACGGTTACCTGGGTGTCGAGCGGGTCGCTCTGGCGCTTTTCTCCCTCTTCGTTGCGGTACTCGAGGCGGAAGGTGAACTGGCGTGGACCCGCACTCGCCTCTGAGCCGACTTCCACGTCGAAGGCGAAGTCGGCCCCCTGACCGGGTTCGAGCGTGCCGAGAGCCACTTCCGTTTCGACGGGGTTCAGGTTCTGCGTCTGCGTTTCGAGGACGAGCACAGCGTTCTCCGCGACCACGTCACCCGTGTTCGCGACCTTTCCGCTGATGGTGCCCTCAGAATCGACCCGCAGGGTACTCTCTACGTTCCCGATTTCGAACTCCTGTGCCCCACTCGGAACGAACCCAGTCGCGAGCGGACCGGCCTCACGGGCCTGGCCTTCTTCGTTGTCGTAGCCGATGGTCGCCTGTAACGAGTAGGTCCGGCGTTCGGCTTCCTCTGCGACGTTCACCCGGTAGGTAACTTCCTTTGTCTCGCCTGCGGCCCACGACCCGACGTACGATTCTGCGGCCTGCGCACCCGCACCGAGTGTCACGTCGGAATTGGGCGATTGGACGGAAATCGTCGCGTCGCTCGCGGGTGCATTGCCGGTGTTTCGGACCTGCATAGTGACAGTTCCGGAGTCACCGACGGCCACGTCGCTCGACGTGCCGAGGATTTCAAAGCGTGATTCGTCTTCGACCACGAGGGTGACTTCGAGCGTCTCGCTGACGCTGCGCTCTTGCTGGACGAACGGTTCGCGCTCGGAAATCTGACTCGTGTGCGTGTAGGAAACGCGAACCGGTATGGTATACGTCCCCGGTTCGGCGTCTTCATCTACGACGACGGAGAACGGAATCGGTCCGGTCGTCCCTTCAGGAACCGACCCGACCGCGATTTTCCCGGTCTTCACCGAGATTGGGGCGTCACCCTCGCGGACTTCGAGGGTCGTCCCGCGCGCCGTCGTCACCCGCGCTTCGTTCGCCGGGTTGCCGCCGGTGTCGATGTCGCCCGTGTTCAGAATCGAAAGGGAGAGCTCGGTCTCCTCCCCTGGCGTCACGCGATTGTCAGAGAGATATAGTTCGAGGTCGGGAGAACCTCTGACCTGCGCCGCCACGACGCCCGGTGTGACCGCCGCGACCAGAAGTACGAAAATTACTGCGATGGCCCCTCTCATCTCTGCCCCCTGACTGCGCTGGGTGCCGCCAGTGTTTGCATGACGATAATGTAGTATCGCTCACGTATAAGATAGCATGAACGATTATAAACTAAAGTATAGTTTTATTTTATCTATGATAGTTCCACGATGCCGTAGGTTTCGTCGAGGTAGTCGAGTATCCAGTCGACCGTTTTCGGGTCGTAGGTCCAGAACCCGTAGAACTCGCGGGGAGCGCGTTCCTCCGCGAGCAGCGCACACTTGTCGATGTCGTTGCCCGCTCCGTCAAAGATGACGAACCACGTCTTTTCGATTTCCGAAGCCCGTTCGAGGTGAAGGATGAACCCTTCGTGGTCGGGCACGTCCGTGTCGGGAGTCGCGTACGCGTGGACCTCGATGTCCTTCGTGCCCAATTTCTCGTACACGTGAAGTTCACCGCTGAGCGTAGAGAGGTACTGGAATCCCGCGTGGAGTCTCCCCCGCCCGAGACGCCAGGCCCTATCTTCGATTTCACGAGAAGCCTGGACCATCTCTTTGATGCTCCGAGACGTAAACATCGTCTCGTCTAAGTGCTGGAGGATGGGCCGGTAGGCCTCGTCGTTCCACCCCAGGTCGTCGTCGCCGGGGGTAGGGTTCGTGATGGCCTCCAGCGTCGAGAGCGGAAACGCTGTCTCGAACTCGCCGTCACGACTCAACACGGCGAAATCGTACGGTGCGCCGTCTTTCGTGGTCTCCAGTTCGACCCGAACGTTTCTGTCTTTGAGCGCGTCGCGGAGCTGCGGAACGAGCGACTGGTCTGCCTGTGGGTTGAACACCGTCAGCAGTTTCTCGTGTGCTTCCACTCCCGCGATGATTTCTACGAGCGACATGCCCTCCACGGATGTACACGCCGAGGCGATATCTAGCCACCTGTGTCGAGGGAGCGTACACAAGACCTACCCGTGGGGAAGGCTAACGGCAGAATAGTGCGGTTCCGTTCTACGTTATCTTTCGTGTGAATATATACCAATCTCTCATAATTAATCTGTGCCATTGGATGGCAAATTCTTTAATCACAAGGGCTTATGTGAATGTATGGCCCACACAGACGCCGTGATTTCTCAATGACTAAGGACCTTGTCTGGCGAATCGCTGGAGGTTCGGGTGACGGGATCGACTCGACCAGCCAGAACTTCGCAAAGGCCCTGATGCGTGCAGGCCTGCACGTATTCACGCATCGCCACTACCCGTCGCGCATTCGCGGCGGCCACACGTACGTCGAAGTTCGCGCGAGCGCAGATCCCGTCAACTCGCGTGGTAACGGATACAACTTCCTGCTTGCCCTCGGTGACTCCTTCGCTCGCAACCCGAAGGAGAACGCCATCTACGGCAACGAGGAAATCAAGCCGCTCACCGAGAACTTAAACGAGCTCAACGAAGGCGGCATCATCGTCTACGACGAGGGGCTCGTTGACATCTCGGAAGTGCCGAACTTCGAGGAGCGCGTAGAAGAAAATAACTGGCACGTCTACCCGATGGACTTGCGCTCGCTCGCCCGCGAACACGGGCGCGAGGTCATGCGCAACACCGCCGGTGTCGGTGTCACCGCCGCACTCCTCGACATCGAACTCGAGTACATCGAGGACCTCATGCGCAGCGCAATGCGCGGCGACGTGCTCGAAGCCAACCTGGCCATCCTCCAGGAGGCCTACGACATCGTCTCCGAAGAGGAGTTTACCCACGACCTTCGCGTCCCGACGGGCGACCACGACGAGGACCAGCTGCTCATCTCGGCGAGTGCGTGTATCGCGTACGCCGCACTCGACGAGGGCTGTCGGTTCATCTCGGGCTACCCGATGACGCCGTGGACCGAAGTGTTCACCATCATGTCCCAGAACCTGCCGAAATTCGGCGGCATCTCGGAGCAGGTGGAGGACGAAATCGCCGCCGCGGCTCTCGCCATCGGTGCCAGCCACGCTGGCGTCAAGGCAATGAGCGGGTCGTCCGGTGGCGGCTTCGCCCTGATGGGCGAGCCACTCGGCCTCGCGGAGATGACCGAGACGCCCGTCGTCCTCATCGAGGCGATGCGCGCCGGTCCATCCACCGGGATGCCAACCAAGCCGGAGCAATCCGACTTAGAGTCCATCCTGTACTCCAGTCAGGGTGACTCGAACCGCATCGTCTTCGCGCCCGGTAACGCCGCAGAGGCGTACGACCAGACGCGACAGGCGTTCCGCATCGCCTACGACTACCAGATTCCGTCCATCATCGTCATCGACCAGAAAATTTCTGGCGAGATGGTGAACGTGGACGAATCGTTCTTCGACCGCGAACCGAACCCATCGCTTGGCACCGTCCTCTCCGAAGAGGAAATCGCCGAGGCGGCCCACCACGAGTCGGGCAAGTTCAAACGCTTCCTCCACGACACGGAAAACGGCGTGAGCCCACGCACGATTCCGGGTCAGAAGGGCGGTCGATTCCTCGCTGCCGGTAACGAACACAGCGAGGAGGGTCACATCAGCGAAGACCCAGTCAACCGCATCAAGCAGATGGCCCGTCGGGCACAGAAGCTCGAAGCCATCCGCGACGACCTGGACTCCCAGGACGGGAGCCACCAGACCACGTTCGGTCCGGAAGACGCAGAGTACGGCATCATCACGTGGGGCTCCCAGCAGGGCGCCGTCATGGACGCCGTCTCCGAACTCAACGACGCCGGCCACTCGGTCAAGGGCCTCGGCGTGAGCGACCTGATGCCGTTCCCGAAGAAAGACCTCGCCGCGTTCTTAGAGAGCGTGGACAAGGCGATCGTCGTCGAGATGAACGCGACCGGCCAGTTCCGCGGCCTCGCCCGCAAGGAACTCGGCCTCTACGGCGAGAAGATGTCGAGCCTGCTGCGGTTCGACGGCAACCCGTTCATCCCGCGTAACATCGTCGAAGCGTTCGAAGAGACTATCGTCGAAGGTAAGGACGACGTTTCGAACGAACACACGAAGTTCCTTCCAGAAGCAGGTGTTACCCAATGAGTGCATTCAGCGCAATCGGTGAAGAGCGCGAGATAGACAGCAACGAGTTCACGCCCGGCATCGAACCACAGGCGACCTGGTGTCCAGGGTGCGGTGACTTCGGTGTCCTCAAGGCACTGAAACAGGCCATGCCCGACGTCGGGCGCACCCCAGATGAGGTGCTGATGGTTACTGGTATCGGCTGTTCCGGGAAGCTCTCCTCGTACTTCGAGAGCTACGGGTTCCACACCCTCCACGGCCGCAGTCTGCCCATCGCCCGCGCGGCGAAACTCGCGAACCCCGGCCTCGAAGTCATCGCCGCCGGCGGTGACGGTGACGGCTACGGGATTGGTGGCAACCACTTCATGCACACCGCCCGCGAGAACCACGACATGACCTACATCGTGTTCAACAACGAGATTTTCGGCCTCACGAAGGGCCAGACCTCGCCGACGAGCCCGAAGGGTCACAAGTCGAAGACCCAGCCATCCGGCAGCGCGAAGGACCCCGTCCGTCCACTGTCGCTGGCACTCGCCTCCGGTGCGTCCTACATCGCTCGCACCGCCGCGGTCAACCCGAACCAGGCGAAGGAAATCATCAAGGAAGCCATCGAGCACGACGGCTTCGCCCACATCGACTTCCTGACCCAGTGTCCGACGTGGAACAAGGACGCCCGGCAGTACGTCCCGTACGTGGACATCCAGGACTCTGACGACTACGACTTCGACACCCACGACCGCCGCGAAGCCGCGGACATGATGTTCGAAGCCGAGAACGCCCTCCACGAGGGCCAGGTCCTCACCGGTCGCTTCTACGTCGACGACGAGCGCCCATCCTACCAGCAAGAAAAGCAGGCCACCGGCGAGATGCCGGAGGAACCGCTCGCAGAGCGCTACTTCGACGAAGACTACCAGTGGGAGCGCGTCGCCGACTCGCTGCTCGACCGCCACAAGTAACTTTCCAACTCCATCACGGAGTTTTCTTTAACGGAAGATATTTTTTCGCGGACGGAAAACCTCCTGCCATGAGCGCGGAGTCTACGGCCAATCGCATTCTTGCGGTTCTGGAGCAGGACGCGCAGGCGTCGTACGCCGAAATCGCCGAGTTGGCGGGCGTCTCGAAGCCGACGGTCCGCAAGTACATCTCGAAACTCGAAGCAGAGGGCGTCATCGTGGGCTACTCCGCCGACGTGGACCCGAAGAAACTCACGAGTCAGACCATCGCCATCGTCGGCATCGAGGTGGCCTCAGAACGCTACGTCGAAGCGACCCGGGCGCTGAAGGAACTCGACGCCGTCGAGGAACTCTACTCGTCGAGTGGCGACCACATGCTGATGGCCGAGGTTCGTGCCTCCGACGGTGACTCGGTTGGCAAGGTCATCTCCGACGACATTCTCTCTATCGAAGGCGTTACCGCCGCGCACCCGTCGTTCCTACAAGAGCGGTTGAAGTAATCCCGACGACTCCGCTTTCTTCGTCGCTCTCACCATCGGAGATTTACGTCTCACGAGCGTACTGTCAGCCATGCCCGTATTCGAGCGTGAAACGCGGATTCGCGCGCCCTTCGAGAAGGTGTGGGACTTTCACTCGCGAGTCGAGGGACTGGAGGCGGTCACGCCCGACTGGATGCACCTCACCATCGAATCGGTGACGGGACCGGACGGCGAGGCCGACCCCGAAATTCTCGACACCGGCACGCGCATCGAGATGTCGCTCCAGCCGTTCGGCATCGGTCCGAAACAACGCTGGACCTCCGTCATCACGAAGCGAAAGGAGGCAGACGGCGAGGCAATGTTCGAGGACATCATGGAGCGTGGGCCGTTCCCGCGGTGGGTCCACACCCACTCGTTTTCCCGCGACGGCGAGGAGACCATCCTCCACGACCGGGTCGAGTACGAACTCCCCGGCGGCGACCTCGGAAAGGCCGTCTCGCCCGCCTCGCGCATCGGGTTCGAACCCATGTTCGCGGGCCGCCACCGGGCGACGAAACGCGAATTGGAGTAAGCGACGCCCACCGGCCACACCCTTTTGGTCGCGTCGTCCGTATGACACGCCATGACAGACGTAGCAATCGTCGGCGGTGGCCCGGCCGGACTGAGCGCCGCGCTGTTCACGGCGAAAAACGGTCTCGACACCATCGTTTTCGACACGGACAAGACCTCCCTGCACTACGCCCACCTGTTCAACTACCTCGGCATCAAGAGCATCGACGGCGACGAGTTCCTGCGCATCGGCCGCGAGCAAGTCTCGAAACAGGGCGCAGACCGCCGCGACGAGAAAGTGACCGCCGTCGAGCAAACGGACGACGGTTTTCAGGTCACGACCGGGGACGGAGAGTACGACGCGAGATACGTCGTCCTCGCGACGGGGCAGTCCCGCGACGTGGCGAAGGACCTCGACTGTGACATGAACGACGACAAAACCGTGGCCGTCGATGCGGACAACGAAACCTCCGTCGAGAACGTCTACGCCGCCGGATGGGCCGCCCGCAAGGACAAGATTCAGGCCGCGATTTCCGTCGGCGGTGGGGCGGCCGCCGCACTCGACATCCTCTCGAAAGAGCAGGGCAAACCGTTCCACGATTTCGACACGCCCGAGGACGCTGAATAGTCACCCGCGCTGGAGCAGGATGACGCCCGAGAGAACGATCGCCCCGCCGACGACGGTCGTGAGCGTGACCACTTCGTCGAGGAGGAGCGCGCCGAGCGCGACGGTGAAGACGGGTTCGACGGTGCTCACGATGCTCGCCCGACTGGCCTGAATCCGCGAGAGACCGGCGAAGAAGGTGAAGATGGGGAGCGCCGTAGCGACGAGGCCGAGGCCGACGATGATGCTCCATTCTGTTACCCCCGACGGCACCGAGAGCGTGCCCTGCATCGTGCCGAGGACGGCGAGGCTCACCCCGGCAGCAGGCATGACGTGGGCGGTCAGTGTCGAGGACTCGACGTCCGCGAGCGTCGCCCGACTCACGGTGATGTAGGAGGCGTAGACGAGCGCGGCGAACAGGAGAATCCCCACTCCAACTGGGTCGGCGTTGGCCGGGTTCGCTCCCGTGATGAGCGCGACGCCGCCGAGGGCCAACCCGAGGGCGAGGATGGTTTTCCACGTTACGCGCTCGTCGAGGAAGGCCACCGACAGGAGCACGACGAACGCGGGGTAGGTGTAGAGGATGATGGCGACGAGGCCCGCGGACATGAACTCGAGCCCGAGGAAGTAGAGGCCGCTCATCGTGGCGTAGCCGAGCGCGCCGAGGCCGAGGCCGACGAGCAAGTTTCGGCCACGAAGCGGGCGCAGCGACCCAGTGGTGAGCAGATACGCCCACGCGACGGCGGTGGCGATGACGAACCGAAAGACGAGCATCGTCGCGTTCGAGAGGCCGGCGTTCGCTCCGAGTTTCCCGAAGATGCCGAGCGTGCCGAATCCGACGGCTGAGACGAAAATCAGCCCCACGCCGAGACGGTCGGATTCCATACATTGGCACCCACGGGGAAGCTACAAAGATGAGTCGGTTCCCGAACCAATCCGCCGGGACCCATACACGTAAGTCGGGTCGGGCGCGAACCTTCGCTGTGGCTGACCTGTCAGGATTCGAGGCCCGCGTCCCGCCGATGGCCGCGCTCGCCGTCGCCATCGTCGCGGTGAGCACGAGCGCCATTCTCGTCCGCTGGAGCGACGCGCCGAGTCTCATCAAAGCGTTCTACCGGGTGCTGTTTACGATCCTCCTGCTCGCACCCGTGGCGGTTACGCGCTACCGGGCAGACCTTCGGGCCATCTCGGGGCGTGACCTCGGTTTCGCCTCGCTCTCGGGTATCGCCCTCGCGCTCCACTTCGCGACGTGGTTCGAGAGCCTGAACTGGACGAGCGTCGCCGCCTCCGTCACGCTCGTTCAGTCACAGCCTCTGTTCGTCGCGCTCGGCGCGTTCTTCCTGCTCTCAGAGCGCGTCACCCGCAGAACCGTCGCGGGCATCACCGTTGCCCTCACCGGAATGGCCGTCATGTCGCTCGGCGACTTCCTCACCGGGGGCGCGGTAACGGGAGCGAATCCACTGCTCGGAAACGCCCTCGCCGTCGTCGGAGCCATCACCGCCGCGGCCTACGTCCTCGCCGGGCGGTCGCTTCGCCAGCGCATCTCGCTCATCCCCTACGTCACCGTCGTCTACGTCGTCTGTGCGGTGGTCCTCCTCGTGCTCTCGCTCGCGGAGGGCGAACCGCTCACCGGGTACCCTACAGAGGAGTGGCTGCTGTTTCTCGGGATGGCTATCGGTCCCGGCATCTTCGGTCACACGGTCATCAACTGGGCGCTCGCGCACGTCGAATCGAGCGTCGTGAGCGTCTCGCTACTCGGCGAACCCGTGGGCAGCACGCTACTCGCGCTCGTGCTGCTCGCGGAAGTTCCGACGCCGCTCACCATCGCTGGCGGGGCTGTCGTCCTCGCCGGCATCTACGTCACGACGACAGCGCGGAACACCGAATGAGTCCATCGTTCGCTTCTTCGACCTCGATTGCGTAGCCGAAGGCGTCGAGGACTCGCCGGTTCGTTTCGAGGTGGGACGTGCGTCTGGGTGCGAGAAACTCTCCGCCCCCGAGCGCCAGCCAGACGAGCAGTTGGTCCGCGAGGAACGAATCGACGGTGGCCCCGGACTGATGGAAGGCTCGAAAAGCGTTGACGGCGTCCGCAGCGACTTTCTCTGCGGGTTTCCCCTTCTCACCGAGTGCGTCGAACCCCACGAGCGAGTGTTCGTAGGCGGCCCGAACGAGTATCGTGGAACCCGGGGACGCGCTCTCGACCGTGTTGACGGTTTCGCGGGCCACCTCGTGGCCGGCGGCGTCGAGCAGGCGACGCGCCTCCGTGGCCTGGCGCGCTGCGACGTCGGCGTTCGACAGATGGTTCGATTCGATGGAGGTGACCGCGAGCGATTCGAGATTGCCCCGAGTCCCCAGCGTGAGGGGCGTTATCTCCGACGGACGAAGTCGGAGGGTCGCTTCGCCGCCCCCGACTGGGTAAAAGCCGCTGCGGTCGACGGTGAGACGCGCATCGAGGCCGAATCGTGCGAGCAGGGGGAGTTTCACCTGCTCGTACCACGCCGCTGTCGGTGCCCACTTCACGTCGGTTCCGCCGGTTGCGGTGACTGTGAGCGGTTCTGTAAGTGTCGTCGCGAGCGGGAGGAGTGCGTCGAACAAGAGTGTCAGACTCCCCGCCGTGCCCACGTCCACGCTGACGTGACTGCCCGCGGGCGGCCCGGGGTCGAAGGTGAGTTCCTCAGTGCCGACGGCCACGTCGCTCACCGTGGCATCGCAAATTTCCGCGAGCGTCTCCACGACGGTCAGGTGTTGATTTCGAAGTCCGGGGTTCGGTCGTGCACCCCGGATGTTCGTCACCTCGACCGGCCGCCCGAAACAGGTGCTCAGGCTCAATGCTGTCCGGAGAATCTGACCGCCACCGTCACTGCCATCGACCGTGAGCATCTGGAACAGGTTCGTCTCCCTCGGGGATGGGTTTATGGGTTGGCGACGGGTGAACGGGACACAGAATCGAAATTCTTCGCTGGTTTCAGCCCCGAAACGACCTGGCTCACAGTCGTCTTTTTCTCCTCTCAGCGCGTTTTATCGTCCAGTCTGGGGGGACTACGGATGAAAGTAGCACTTATCGGAATCGGACAGGCAGGGGGAAAGGTCGTAGAAGCGCTCATCGACTACGAATTACAGTCGCGAGTGAACTTCATCGCCGCCGCCATCGCGGTGAACACAGCGCGGGCAGACTTGCTGGGACTCAGACACATCCCAGAGGAGAACCGCGTGCTCATCGGGCAGTACCACGTGAAGGGCCACGGCGTCGGCGCGGACAACGAACTCGGGACGACCGTCGCGTCTGAGGACATCGGCGAGGTGCTCGCGGCCATCGACGACATCGCGATGAACCACGTAGACGCGTTCTTTCTCGTCGCCGGACTCGGCGGTGGGACGGGCAGCGGGGGCGCACCGGTCATCGCCCGCGAACTGAAGCGTCTCTACACGGAACCGGTCTACGGCCTCGGCCTGCTGCCGAGTCCAGAGGAAGGTGGCATCTACACGCTGAACGCCGCGCGGTCGTTCCTCACGTTCGTCCGCGAGGTGGACAACCTCATCGTCTTCGACAACGACGCCTGGCGGAAAGGCGGAGAGAGTTTGCAGGGTGGGTACACCGAGATGAACCGCGAAATCGCGCGCCACATCGGCCTCCTGCTCAGTGCCGGCGAACCCGCCGAAGGTGAAGTCGCAGAGAGCGTCGTGGACGCGAGTGAACTCATCAACACGCTCGCCTCTGGCGGTGTCTCGACCATCGGGTATGCCTCGGCGGCGGTCGAACACCAGCCACCGGGATTGCTCGCGCGCTTCCGCAACGGCCACGCGGAGACGCCAGACGACAACGCGACCAATCGCGTCCTGTCGGTGGTGCGCCGGGCGACGCTCGGTCGGCTCAGCCTCCCGTGTAACGTAAAGAGTGCGGAACGGGCGCTCGTCGTCGTCGCGGGCAAGCCGCGGCACCTTGACCGCAAGGGCATTGAACGCGCCCGCAGGTGGCTCGAAGCCGAGACCGGAAGCATGGAGGTTCGCGGCGGAGACTATCCCATCGCGAAGACCGACCACCTCGGGGCCGTCGTCCTGCTCTCTGGGGTGTACGACGTGCCGCGCATCAAGGAACTCCAGCAGGTCGCCATCGAAGCCCAGCGCAACATCGCAGACCGCGCGGAACTTGCCCCGGGCGCACTCGCTGACCTGATGGACACGGACGAGTCGCTCGACCCGCTGTTCTGACCGCCGAAAATCCATTTTGCCGAGTTCAAACAAAATAGCCGCAGTTGGCGCCTAGTCGTCGCTCTCGCCGCGAGCTGTGACGCCGACGGCCTCGCTGTCGCGGGCCGGGTCCGCGATGCCGCGGTAGGCGTCTTCGAGAACCTCGATACAATTCACGTTCCCGAGGACCATCGACTCGTCGCGGAAGACGTGGCCGAGTGATTCGAGGTCCGCTTTCGCCTCCTGGGGGAAGTCTGGTTCCCAATAAATTGGCGGGCATTCGTCGGTGTAGAACGCGGGTTCGTTGATGGCCTCGTACACCGAGAGGCCGTACTCGTAGTGGTGAAGAATCGTCTGGACGACCGAACAGATGATGGTCGAGCCACCCGGTGAGCCAACCGTCAGGTCCGGTTCGCCATCGCGCATGACGACGGTCGGACTCATCGAGCTCATCGGGCGCTTGCCGGCTTCGACCTGATTCGGGCCGCCCGGAATCGCGTTAAAGTCCGTGAGTTCGTTGTTGAGCATGAAGCCGTACTCGGGCACCATCAGACCCGTCCCGAAGAACTGCTCGATGGTGGTCGTGTAACTGACGAGGTTCCCTTCCGCGTCGGCAACGGTGAAGTGACTCGTCTGCCCGCCGGTACTCGACGCGGTTTCCTCCGCGGCGGGTTCGCCGTCACCCTCCTGATACGCCCACGGGTTGCCAGCTTCGACGCACTCGTCGGCCTCGTAATCTGCGAGCGTCGCGTCCATCGAGATGTTTGCGGCGCGTTCTTCGATGTAGCCGTCGGCGAGGAAGCCCTCACGCGGAACGTCCACGAACTCGGGGTCGCCGACGTGGGCCTCGCGGTCGGCGTAGGAGAGCCCCATTGCCTCTGCGAGGATGTGGTACTTCTCTGCGTCCCGGATGTCGTGTTCGCCGACGGCCCGCTCCTCTGCGATTTTCAGAATCTCGGAGACCATCAGGCCGCCCGAACTCGGCGGCGGCTGGGAGACCACTTCGAGGTCCTTGTACTCCGCGCGGGTCGGTTCGTCGAGCGTGACCTCGTATTCGGCCAGATCTTCGACAGTCATCGTGCCGCCGTTTTCCTGGACCGTCTGTGCGATTCCCTCGGCGATTTCACCCTCGAACACTGCTTCCGTGCCCTGGGTTTTGATGAGGCGAAGCGTCTCTGCGAGTTCCGGCTGGACGAGGAGATCGCCCGCTTCGAGTGGGTCGCCACATTCGTCTGAGAACACCTCGCGGGCGGCGTCGTTGAGTTTCCACCAGTTGTTCGCGATTTCTTCTGCGAGTACCTCGCCAACCTCGACGCCGTTTTTCGCGAGGTTCATCGCGGGCGTGATGAGCTGGGCGAGCGGGCGCGTTCCGTGGAGGTCGAGCGCCTTCTGGAGGCCCATCGCGGTGCCGGGGACGCCGACGGCACGCCCGTGCGTGTGGCGGTCGTCGAACGGAATCGGCGCTCCGTCGTCGCCGAGGAACATGTCCGGTTCCGCCCCTGCAGGAGCGGCCTCACGGCTATCGACGAGCGTGAACTCGTCGTCGTCAGCTGAGTAAATTATCATGAAGCCACCGCCACCGATTCCGCAGGTCGGCGGGGCGGCGACGTTGAGCGCGTAGTGGGTCGCGACGGCCGCGTCGACGGCGTTGCCCCCGTCGTTCAGGACCTTCGCGCCAATCTCGGAGGCGCGGGGGTGCAGCGAGGAGACCATGCCACCTGCCGCCTCGACGACGTTCCCGGAGACGTACTGGTCGCCGTCGCGTTCCGTGGCTTTCGCGACGTGGGTTCCCTCTGTGAGGCTGACCGCGCTGAGGCCAGCGGCGAGTGCCGTGTTTTTCAGGACGGTACGACGGGACAGTCCCGACTGGTCGGATCGACTACTTGGTTCGTTCTCGTCCGTCATGCCTACAGACCCACGTCTGTTAGTCCATTGACTTGAATCTAATTCGGCGAAATTTATTAAAAATAAACGCTATTCACGGGTCGATTTATGTAAACTATTCGGGGCCAGCCCCCGTACAGGGTGGGCGTGTGTGGTTGGTGGCGGGCACATTACTCTTCTGCTCGGTGACTCCAGACCATCTCGCGGAGATATTCGAGCGTGGTGTCCGGGCCGCCGTCGGCAGCAATGTCGGTATCTGTGACCAGCGGGACGATTGGTGCGCCGGTGTTCTCGCCGTCTGTGTACTGGGCGGGTGTCATGTTGCATCCTGTTCGAGACGGAAGATGCAGATAAAGTTAATGGTCGTTCATGTTAAATTCTGCATATCCGTATTAGGTGTATAATGATTAATCATCTGTCCATCACCACTCGGCCCCGATTCGGGCGCGAGCGTCCTCGTAGCCGTCGTTCGTCCGCCAGGATTCGGCCGTCTGGACGTGGGTGACGACCAGTTTGCTCCGACAGGCTCCACACCGGTAGCGCGTCGGTTTGGTCACCACCGCGGAGGCGCGGTGGCGCTCTGCTCGCCAATCACACCGGTCGTCCACACACGTGAGTACGAGCCGCCCGTCGGTGAAGGGTTCACACCTTCGCGGTGCATCCACCTCACCCGCTTTCGCGCGAAATCGCGGGCCGTGGCTCGATTCGCCGAACTGTTGGAACTCCCAGGCGTGGACGAGTTCGTGGCGGACGACACCAGAAAACTGCTCCCAGCCGTAGGCCTCGAACGCCGCCCACGTCAATTGAATCGTCACCTCTCCGGTTTGCTCGTCATACCGACACTGCCCAGCGCGACGCCGAGCGCGTGCTGAAATCTCCCACGACACCGTCTCCAGATTCACGTTGAGCGGGACCGTCTCCGCGTGCGCACTCGCTCGTTCGAGAAGGGCTGTTCGCGTGTGAATCTCGTCGGTCGGCATCGTCACTACGGCTGGTCTGTGAGTGTGTGTCGTACTAACTGCTCCGTTCCGCGCCGAAGTCGCTCCGAGGCGGCCTGGCTGGAGACGCCGAGTTCGCTCGCGAGGTCGGCGAGTGAGGTTTCCCGCGGAATCGAGAAGTAGCCGTCTTCGAGTGCGGTGACGAGTGCGTCCTCCTGACACTGGGTGAGCGAACGGGGTGTGTTCTGGTCGTTCGGGCGCGTCGTGAAGATGGTGAACAGTTCGACGCTCACGCCGCTTTCGAGCAACTGCCGCCTGAACTGCTTGAAATTCGCTCGACCGGGGAACTGCATCTTTACGTTCCAGCCGTCTACCGTCCCCGTCGCGTCGATGGGCACGGCATCGACCTCCGTGTAGGCCTGATACACCGTCATCTCGTCTACGGGGTCGGCCAGTTCTACGCGATACAGACGCTTCGAGCCGTCCACGCCGAGGACGGCCCGGTTCTCCACCGTCGGGTCTGCGTCGAGGCCGTCGTCGAAGTCGTCGAACTCCCCGCCACTGGCCCAGAACAGGAATCTGATTCGCCCGTCGGGAAGCAATCGCTCGTCTTCATACGTGAGCGTGAACGCGGAATTCTCGGCGAGCGTCGCTGCGAGTATCGGTGTTTCGAGTTTACACTCGACCAGAATCATCGGTTCGCTATCCCGTTCCGGTGGGCTGGCTTTCCGGTCGGCAAGGTGCTGTCGTCCCGTGACGGCCCACATTGGATTTCGACAGACCTCCCCCACGCATCGCTCCGAGCACACGCGCGTTTGCACTCGGCCTCTAAAACCATACTCGAATGACACGAACGGGCCATTGATAACTGTTTTCGAACGCACTGCGAGGAGCGGGAAACGTCATCCATCGTGGTGGCCTTGAACTGTCATCCGCTACGGTGGCTGGCCTGCTCGGCGAGTGAGTGGCGAACGAGTCGTTCGGTTCCGCGCCGGAGTCGTTCAGAGGTGGCCTGACTGGAGACGCCGAGTTCACTCGCGAGGTCGGCAAGCGAGGTGTTCCGCGGTATTTCGAAATACCCCATGTCGTAGGCTGCAACCAGTGCATCTTGTTGGCATTCGGTGAGGTTGTAGATTGGGTCTCCCGACGACGATTCGGTCTGGTTGTAGATGGTGTAAAGGTCGACTTCGACGCCCACGTCGTCACAGCGTTGTCGAAACTCCTTGAACGTCGCGTGGTCTGGAAACCGCATCTGGAGGAACCACCCGTCTCGGGTTCCTTTCCCTTCGAGGAGGACTGCGTCGAGTTCTACGTAAGCCTGGTGGACGGTCGTCGCCTTCCCTTCCTCAGTGAGTTCGACGCGGTAGAGGCGTTTGTCCTCGACTTCGTGTAACACCGACGGTGCCTTGACCGTCGGGTCGTCGGCGAGAGCCGTCTCGAAGGTGTCGAAATCTTCAGTACAGGCCCAAAAGAGGAACCGGACCACGCCGGACGGGAGGGCGCGTTTTTCTTCGACGGTGACCACCACATCTGTCCTGGCCGTGAGGGCCGCCTGCAAGACTGGCGTGTCCAGTTGCACCTCGACGAAGATCACCGCCCCCGCCTCCTCGCGACCGCCGAATGACGCACCGAATCGGCATATATGATTACAGCTGGGCGTCGTTCGTGTGTCCGGTTCGGTTGACACGCTCGCAAGTTCATTCGTTACGTATGGCTGTTGAGAATCGGTAAATAACTACTGTTCACGCCAACCTTCTCAGCTATCGACAGTTCAATCCCCGAGTTTCGTGACTACACGAAACTTCGGAACGAAGGAAACTCCGCCAGACACTCGAACGGTAGGCGTCACGCAACTCGTTTCGGCCTGACGACTCAGGGAGGGTTCTGATCCCTGTTTGTCAGTAACTGGTAACGAAAAAATCAGGCATTAGCCGCGATTATTACGGCTTCGTCTGTCTGAATCCATGCTTCCGGGTTCGTTCGGTCGTAGATCACGATCTCGCCCGTTGCGAGTTCGAGTTGTGCGTACTCGAGGTAGTCGTCGGTAGGGGGTTCGTCCCGACGCTTCGGATCTGATGTGGGGGTCATTTGGGGTAGGTAGCGATGTGTTTTGGTACGCTACATACCACGGTACCAACCCACGAGTCATAACCCTTGCTACAATGTGTCATACTATTGTCTGACAAAAATGATACCAGTCGTCTCAGCTGATAGGGGGTGCGTTATTCGGCGAGTCCGACGGCGTTGATGTGGGCTTCGAGGTCTGCTTCGGTCTCAAATTCCCGGCCACAGGCCTCGCATGTATGCGTGGATTCGGCGGTTTCCATACGTCTGAATACTCGCTACGAGCGCCGTAAACCCTGTCGCCGCTGTGGCGTGACTCATACTCAAGCCGCTCGCAGGCGAAGGTTGGGTATTGACTATGTCACCGACGAAGGGCAGGTTGTGCTCCGCAAGTGAGTTACTCCCGGTAATCCGGTAGTCGCGGGTAACCTTTTATCGGCGGGCGTTGTACTGCCGTCATGGACGACGGTACGGAACCGCTCGAAATCCCGTGTGTGGGCGAGGATTGGTGTCCCATCACCTCGACGGCGACGATTCTCGGGAAGAAGTGGCATCCCGTCATCATCCACCGCCTGCTGAAACACGGGCCTTCGGGGTTCAACGCGCTCAAAGCGGCCGTAGACGGCATCTCCTCGAAGGTGCTCTCCGATAGCCTCGAAAACTTAGAGGAGTTCGGCCTGGTCAACCGGGCAGTCGTGAGCGAGAAACCGTTCCGCGTCGAGTACTCGCTCACTGCCCGCGGCAAATCTCTCGAACCACTCATCATGGCGATGCACGACTGGGGCCAGGAACATCTCATGCCACCGGCCGAAGAGTCCGCCTGAGCGGCCGATTTTCGGCCCACGTCACAGTTGATTCGAATATCCAGACGACCCCTGTAACCCCCAACGCATCGCCGGGTACGTCTCATCATTATTCGTCCAAAAAACACGCGCACACGGACTGAGAGCGTCCCTTTTGCTAACTATTTTTCTGATAGTCCGCAAAGTGGAAACATCTATATACTCTCTCAATAATCTCACAGTATGCTCTCAAGAACCTCGATGCGCGACGAGGTTGCGCTCACAGAGCGCGTTCACGAACTGCGAATCGGCCACGACAGCCCGATTCGCATCAGTAGTGGGCACCGCTTGCTGCACCACGACGGCAAGTGTGCTCGCCCGCACGGCCACAACTACGAGATTTCGGTCACGATTCGCGGCAACCTGACGAACGAGGGATGGGTCGTCGACAAGGGCGACGTCACTGACGTCATCGACGACTGGGACCACCGATTCCTGCTCCAGGAGGGCGACCCGCTTATCGAGGCGTTCGAGGCCGCCGGTGACGGCGACGCGCTCGTCGTCCTCGAACACCCGCCGACTGCCGAAGTCATGGGCATCATCTTAGAACAGCGGTTGCTCGCCGAACTCCCCGATAACGTCGAAGCCGTCTCGGTGATGGTTCGCGAAACGAGCGAACTCTGTGGCGTGACCTGCTAATGCCGGTCAACGCCGAAGGAACAGTGAGTGAGCGACCGGCAGACAGGGAGGCTCTGCCCATCAACGAACTGTTCTACTCGCTGCAGGGCGAGGGTGTCCTCGCTGGCGTCCCGTCCGTGTTCGTTCGCACGAGCGGCTGTAACCTGCGATGCTGGTTCTGCGACTCGTATCACACTTCGTGGGAACCGAAACACGCGTGGATGACCGTAGACGACATCGTGGCGGCCGTCGCCGAGTACGAGCAAGCCGAACACGTCGTGCTCACGGGTGGTGAACCGCTCATCCACGACGATTCGGTGGCACTGCTCGAACGACTTGCAGATGCAAGCTATCACACCACCGTCGAAACCAACGGAACCATCTTCCGTGACGCCCCTATCGACCTCGCGAGCGTGAGCCCCAAACTCGCATCCAGCACCCCAACGCCCGAACGCGACCCGAAGGGTCAGGGCGAATGGGAAGCGCGACACGAACGTGCTCGCATCGACGTCGACGTCCTCGCGCAGTTCGTCGATGCCTACGATACGCAACTCAAGTTCGTCGTCACCGGCCCCGACGACATGCCCGAGGTGGCGGACATCGTCTCGCGTATCCGGGCGAAGGCCGCGACGCCCCTCCACGACCACGACGTGTTGCTCATGCCAGAAGGGCAAACCCGTGAGGCTTTAGACGAGACGCGCATACGAACGGCTGACCTGGCGATGGAGTACGGTTTTCGCTACACCCCCCGACTCCACGTCGACCTCTGGAACGACGCTCCCGGCACCTGAAATGACTGACGCTACCCTCATTCACGACGACGAATCGACGTACGACCACGAGAAGGCAAAACGGGCGGTTCGAATGCTGCTGGAAGCCGTCGGCACGGACCCCGACCGCGATGGCCTCGTCGAGACGTGGGAACGGCGCGTCCCAGACGCATTTCGCACGTTGACAGAGGGCTTTCGTGAGACGGAGAAACCTACCATGCGAACCTTCCCCGCCGAAGGCTCGGGGCTCGTCATCAAGACGAGCATCCCGGTCTACAGCATGTGCGAACACCACTTGCTGCCCTTCTACGGTATCGCGCACGTCGCTTACCGTCCGGGTGACGAGGTGGTGGGGCTCTCGAAACTCACGCGCTACGTCCGCTGGCAGTCTCGTAAACTCTCCATGCAAGAGCGACTGACCCGGGAAATCGCCGAAGGACTCGCAGACGAACTTGACGCTGAGGCCGTGATGGTCGAGATTGCTGCGACCCACATGTGCGAGGCGATGCGCGGCGTCGAAACCGAGACGGAAACGCGAACGACCGTCACCGTCGGTGAACCGACCGCAGAAGAGCGCACGCAGTTCAGGAGCGCCACAGACCGTGCGGAGGCGGAGCGATGAGCGACGAACGAGCGGTCGTCCTCGTCTCTGGTGGGATGGACAGCGCCACCGCCGCCGCCGAGGCGAGCGACCGCGGCTACGACCTCTACTTTCTGCACACCTCCTACGGCCAGCGCACCGAAGGCAAGGAGTACGAGTGCGCTCGACAGCTCGCCGAGGATTTCGAGGCGAACGACTTCCTGCACATCGAAACCAGCCATCTCGCCCAGATTGGGGCGTCCGCGCTCACCGACGACAGCATCGACGTGGCCGCCGCTGACTTAGACAGCGAGGAGATTCCGGACACCTACGTTCCGTTTCGAAACGCGAACTTGCTCGCGATGGCCGTCTCCTACGCAGAGGCAAAAGAGTGTGACGCCGTGTTCATCGGTGCACACAGCGAGGACTACTCCGGCTATCCGGACTGTCGCCCCGAGTTTTTCGAGGCATTTCAGGCCGTGGCCGACCTGGGGACGAAACCGGAGACGGAAATTTCATTGGAAGCGCCGTTCGTCGACTGGTCGAAGACGGAAATCGCCGCTCACGGCGTCTCCCTCGACGTGCCGTTCGAGCACACGTGGAGTTGTTACTCCGAGGAAGCGCCCGCGTGCGGCGTGTGTGATGCCTGTGCCATCCGGCTCAGAGCGTTCGAAGAAATCGGCGTCACAGACCCCATCGACTACGCGACGCGGCCGTCGTATTGCGATTCGTCAAAATAGGACACGGATGGGTCTGGGATTCCGTGTGACTGCTGATGGGTGGTGAAATTGCCCGGTTGCGAGCTTTCTGACAGGCGACGAGTGAGGTCCCGTATGGAAACCACTGGAATACTCGTCTTCGGTGCGCGCCGAAGAGTGGTCCAGGGTCCTCAGACCTGTTGACCACGAATCCGTGCAGCCTCTGCGATTCCAGCATTCGCGGAGCACTCCGGACAGGCGAGTATCCGACCCTGTGCGTCCGAGAATACCTGGGCGAATCGTTTCGAGACGTGTGCGTTGCAGTTCGTGCAGGTTGGCATTGTTTTAGTGAGGTGATTGCATCGAATCGCTTCGTGCCTCGCACCTACATAAATGGACGCCAGTTAGTGACTAATTCTCATTCCCTCACTAGTGGGGGTTCCGCTGGCCGCTCGAACAACTCCGCACAGAGTTTCCGTTCCGCGGCGCGCAGGTGTTCGTGGAACGTCGAACGTGAGACGCCCATCGTCGCCGCCAGGTCGTCGCCATTCACGGGCCGTGGCCAGTCGAAGAAGCCGGCGACGTACGCTCGCTGGAGCGTCGAAAGCTGGCGTTCGGTAAGTCGTTCTCGCAGCGCCATGACGAACTCCTGTTTCGTCGTCGGTCGCCGGTCGTGTTCGCGGTAGCTTACGAGTTCGGTACCGGGATACTCCTTTTTCACGAGTTCGACGAGCTGGCGGACGTTCGCCTCCTGAGGGAGCTCGATTTTCATGCGCCCGACCCGGTCGTGTGCGGTGATTGCCTGCGTCTTCGCGCCGTAGTTCGCGAGGTCGGTCACGATAGACTCTCTCGCGAGCGTGAGTTCGAAGAGGCTCTCGTCGTCGCCCGTCGCGACCAGTTGTACGTTCGCGATCTCGCCACATTCGCGTGCGGCCGCCTCGACCACCTCCGGGTCTGCTCCTGTCGCAGTGAAAAACAGTACCAGCGAATCGTCCGGTTGGTACATCGCCTGTTTGAATTCGAGTTCGGCACCGGTCTTCGAGGCGATATCGACGAAGAACAGCGCGGTCGATTCGAACTCCAGTTCGACTTCGACGATGTTGTCTGCGGTGATTATCTTCTTGCTCTCGAGCGAGTTGATGCCGCTCGCGACGGCGCGTCCCACCGATTCGAGGATGACGCGCTCGCGGCTGTTGAACACGTCTTCGCGGTCGGCACACACCGTGAGCACGCCGTAGGTCACGTCTTCGTACACGAGTGGGACGGCCGCGACCTCGACGACGCGCTTCGGGTAGCCCCGCCCGAAGCCGCGAACACCGACACGCGCTGTCTGCATGGTTCCGGTCTTCACCGCCCGGGCGACGGGATTGTTCGCCGAATCGGGGTCCGAGAGGCTCACGCCGATGTCGCCCACCGAGACGAGCGCCTCGCCGGACCACTGCGTCGGGACGACTTCGTTCGCGGCCACGTCCACCTCGCCGACCCACGCGTAGACGTAGGGGTCTGCGTTTGCCAACTGCGTGCACACCGTCTCCTCTATCTCCTCTCTATTCACCGACCGGACGAGCGTCTGGGTCACGTCCTGGATGAGCCCCTGAATCCGGTCGAGCAGGTAGGCCAATTGCTCGCGTTCTTCGGCCAGTGCGAGTTCCGCCTCCTTGCGGGCGGTCACGTCGTTCTGGAAGCCCACGAAGTGACGAACCTCACCGTCTGCGTCGCGAATCGGCGCGATGTTCACGCGATTCCAGAACATCTCGCCGTCCTTTCGGTAATTTTTCACCACGACGGCGACCTCCTCTTCCGCGGCGATTGCCTGGCGCATGGCGGTGACCGCGGCGGGGTCCGAGTCCTCGCCCTGTAAGAATCGGCAGTTTCGGCCAATAATTTCCGTCTCGGTGTAGCCCGTCATCTCCACGAACGAGTCGTTCACGTAGGTGAGCGGGTTGTCAGGCTGTGTCGCATCTGAGATGGCGATACCCACGGGTGCTTCGTTCATCGCCCGCTGTTTCAGCCTGAGTTCGTCAACCGGTGTTTCGAGCCGCGACCGGTGGGCCCGCACCGCGGCCAACACGTCTGCGGTCAACTCGTCTGCGTCGGTCTCCGCGACGAGTCGGTAGAAGGTGATTCCGAGTGCGGTGACTTTGCTCGCCAGCGCCTCGCTCGCGCCGTGAGAGTAGACGATGAGCGGGAGGTCCAGGTCGAATTCGTTTACCGTCTGGACGACCGATTTTGCGTCGCCTGCGTCGAACGTCGCCTCCGTCACGACACAGTCGATTTCGGGGGAAAGTGCCGACGCAACGTCTGCTACGCTGGACACGACGGTCGCGTTCACGCCTGCCCGGCCGAACGCCGCCGTGACCGTGTCCGCAGAATCTCCGTGCCCGACGTAGAGCACGTCTATCTGTGGACTATCCTGAGTACCCATGGTCCACACTACGTTGCCGTCGTGCAAATAGGTGTGCCACCGTCGGGGTCAGACGAACTGCTGGTAGGCCATCGCCAGGAAGAGCCAGTAGCCGATGACGACGAACAACACGAGGAGGATGATGCCGACGTCTTCTAAGATGTGGTTCATACCGGACAGTCGCAAAAAGCCACGATAGTTATCTGCCACCTGCCAGGTTGTACGCCCGTCTTTCCGAATCGTTACTCGGGGCTTACACGCACCCCGTCGCTCGGTTCTTCGACTCAGGGCGTGAGGCTCACGTACAGCAGGCTCAGCGCGATTGCCATCGCCAGTGCCATCGCAGCAGTCAGTACGAACAACCCCACCTTTCCCACGGTGTGTTCCATCTGCTAGTCCGTAGCAACGCCAGAAACATAAGTAATATGTAAATAATATTTCGGCAGTATGTGTGTCTAGGTAACTATTCTTACCGAGCAATGAGCGGTCACGAATTGCGTTGTTCGAAGGCGTACAGCGGAGCGGCGAACACAGACTGGAACTGCGCCTTCGCCGCCTCCGGATCTTCCGCCAGCAAGCTGATGCGGCGGGCTTGCTGGCCTGCGAGCTCACGCCGGAACGCTTCGAGCGTCGTCTCAGCGCCCGAGATGCGTTCGCTGTCGCCGAGGGCGAGCAGGAGGTCGTCCACGCCGTCTAAATCCTCGGTCAGGTGGGCGAACGTCGCGCCCGTCCCCGCCTCATTCGGGACGTAGGCGAACAGCAAGCGCGCATTGTGAATGATTCCGGGAGCGTCCTCGTGGAGGTTCGTCTCAGTTCCGACCTTGCGCATGTCGAGTTCGACGCCGACGACGTAGACGGCCGGTCCCTCGGGGAGTTCGCAGGCGGCCGCTCGCAACCCGTCGAGTGCGGGGCCGAACACGATTTTGAAACGGTCGTCAGCCATCCGCAGGAGATCCGCGCCGATGGCGTCCGCCCGGTCCTGATTGGGGACGAGCAACGCGGCCACCTGCGGCGAGATGGTAGCCTCGGCAGCCGGGTCGTCCTCCGTGAACGTCACGCCGGTGTTCGAGAGCAGGGATTCCTCGGGCATAGATGGCTGTTCGGTCCGAACTGGTAAAAAATCGAGTCGTTCTGCAATCCGTGAACGTTTACGCTCATTTCTCGGCGACCGCTCGCATCGTCTCGACCTCCTCGTCGCTGTAGGCGATGAGACGCACGTCAGCAAGCGAACGGGGCCTAAATACGGCCAGTTCCTCACAGATAATCTCCACCCCCTCGCGGAAGTCGAATCCGGCGATGCCACAGCCAATCGCCGGGAGGACCAGCGACGCACAACCGAGGGCGTCGGCCACTTCCAGGGTTCGTCGGGTCGCGAGCCGAATGCTCCGGGCCGAGGACTGCCCGCCCGGTGGCATCGCGGCGGCGTGAACCACGTAGTCTGCGTCGAGGCCGTAGCCGTCGGTGACCGCCACGTCGCCGAGGTCGATTGGGCCTTTCGAGACGGCGGCCTCGTCGAGTGCGTCTCCGCCTTTCGCCTTGAGCGCCCCTGCGACGCCCGACCCCATTCGCAAGCCGGTGTTCGCGGCGTTCACGAGACAATCTGCGGTCTGTGCGGCGATGTCGCCCTGTACGACGCTGAACTCCATGGCGGCAGATTGGTCGCCACCGCCCTAAAACTGTGTACGCCCCGGATTCGCCCCTCGGTCAGCGCGTCTCGCTGGGGTACTCCACGTCCTCGCCCGCGCCGTCGAGTGCCATGCGCAGGGTGTCGTCGGTCTCCACGGCGTCGAGTCCGTCGATGGCGGTAATCGCGGCCACGTCCTCGTGGTCGGCGGCGACTTTGAGGCCCCCGGTCGAGAGTCGTTTTACCACGTCGCCACCGGCGGTTTCGACAGCCGTCGTGACGCGGTCTATGTCGGCGTCGGTCCACCCATCCGGCAAGCGGAGGATGAGCGTGACGGTCTCGCCGCGGTGGGGGTCGTCGATGATGGCGCGGACGGGACGGGAGAGGTACATGGCGAGACGTAAGCACTCAGGCGTAATCAGTTCCCCTCCTCACGACCGACTACCGGCACTCAGGGTGCGTAGGTTCCCGTGAGCAGTACCTCTGCGAGAACGTGGCCCTCCATCGCCGCCTGCAGGTCGGCCTTCGTCGCGCCCGCATCGAGGTCGAGCGTCGTGTCGAGGGCGTAGACGAAGAACCGGTAGGTGTGTTCTGCGTCGGGTGGACTCGGCCCGCCGTAGCCCAACTCGCCGAAACTGTTCGTCCCCACCGTCGCCTCCATCTGGTCCCAGTTCTCGGGAATCTCGGTCGTCTCCGGGTCGACGTTCCACACGACCCAGTGGTCCCACACCTTGCCCGCGGGTTTTACCGCGTCGGGGTCGTCCATCACCAGCGCGAGTGACTGTGCGTCCGCCGGAACCCCCGAAATCGAGAGTGGTGGATTCACGTTCTCGTTTTTGTAGCCGTATGTTCGCGGAATCAGTGCGCCGTCGTCGAACGCCTCACTCCTGAGTTGCAAGTCTGCCATCGTCTCGTCCCCACCCGGCGCCGGGTCGCTCACCTGCGCACAGCCAGTGATACCAGACAGTGTTACCAGTGACACTGCGAGGTACGACCGGCGAGTCCAGGCTACTTCCACGGTAAATCGCCTCAATGAACTTTCGCTTCGCCCGGAGAAAACCTGTATGGGTGTGATGACGTTTTCTCGCTCGCCGTCGTATCTCTGTGAATGGCACCGACTCGTCGGCTGGGGCTTTTAGGTGACGTGATGCTCGGGCGACTCGTAGACGAGCGCCAGCGCTGGCTCCCCCCGGAGACGGTCTGGGGAGACTGCCGTTCCCGCCTCACGGACCTTGACGGCCTCGTCTGTAATCTGGAGTGTTGTCTCTCGACGAACGGAATGCCCTGGACGAAAACCTACCGACCGTTTCACTTCCGGGCGGACCCGATGTGGGCGATTCCCGCGCTCACCGCGGCCGGAGTGTCTGCGGTGAGTCTCGCAAATAACCACGTCATGGACTTCGGCCCGACCGCCCTCGGCGACACGCTAGACCACCTCGACGCGGCGCGAATCGCCCACGCTGGTGCGGGCCGGAACCTCGATACCGCGCTCGACCCCGCCGTGTTCGCGCTGAACGGGGTTCGCGTGGCGATGGTGTCGTTCACCGACAACACGCCGGAGTACGCCGCAGACCACGACAAGTACGGGACGGCCCTCATCGAGGTAGATCCTCGCCACGGCCCGACGCGAATCAGGGTTCGTGAGGTTCTCGCTCGCGCCCGCCAGTGGAATCCACAGTTGCTCGTCGCCGCCCTCCACTGGGGGCCGAACATGACGACGAGTCCGCCTGACCACTTCGTCGCCTTCGCCCACTGGCTCGTCGACGAGGGCGTGGACATCGTTTATGGGCATTCCGCACACCTCTTTCACGGCGTCGAGGTGTACGAGGACGGGCTCATTCTGTACGACACGGGCGACTTCGTGGACGACTACGCGGTTGACTCTCACCTCCACAACGACCACGGGTTCATCTTCGAGGTGACGCTCACCCCGGAGGGGCTCTCACAACTGCGCTGCAGCCCTACCGAAATCTACGACTTTTCGGTCCACATCGCGCGCCCGGAGGCCGCCACATGGTGCCGTGAGACCATGCGGGACCGCTCTGCCCCGTTCGACACCGAGTTTGAGCGCGACGGTGAAGACCTCGTCCTCGCGCTCTAAGTGACAGTAACAATAATCTTGCGCGTGCGAGGCTCGTCACATTCCACGAGAAAAATCGTCTGCCACGTCCCCAGCTGGAGCGCGCCATTCTTGACGGGAATCGAGAGGCTACTGTCGAGCAGCGTGGCGCGGAGGTGGGCGTCTGCGTTGTCGTCTATCTCGTCGTGTTCGTACCCGCCGGCTTCCGGAACCACGCGTTCTAACAGCCCGAGCAAGTCGCGTTTCAGCCGCGATTCGTTCTCCTGTATCAGGAGGCCCGCCGACGTGTGGGTGCAGAAAACCGTACAGATACCAGTCGCGTCGGACGGAAGTTCACCGGCGACGCGGTCTGAGATATCCACCAGCTCCACGCGCTCGTTCGTGCTGACCGAGAGTGCCATGGTTCCTAGTCGAGACGTGGGCGTGAAAAGGTGTGTCTCGGTGACGGACACCCCGGGTCGTTACTCAATCTTTAATATCGAAGTGCCCCTGAGTTAATACATGACCGTCGTCAGCGTCTCCATGCCAGACGAACTGCTCGAACGAATCGACGCCTTCTCTTCCGAACACGGCTACACGGGTCGCAGTGAAGTGATTCGCGAAGCGAGTCGCAACCTCCTCGGCGAGTTCGAGGACAAACGCCTCGAGGACCGCGACCTAATGGGCGTCGTCACCGTCCTGTTCAAGTTCCAGACGACGAGCGTCGAAGAGAAGATGATGCACCTGCGCCACGAACACGAAGACCTCGTCGCTTCTAACTTCCACAGCCACGTCGGCGACCACTACTGCATGGAACTGTTCATCCTCGAAGGGTCGCTCGAAAACATCTCGACCTTCGTCGGGAAGATTCGCGCCACGAAGGACATCCTGACCGTCGATTACTCGGTCATCCCGGTAGACGAGTTCGGCACGTTCGCAAGCGTCGAATAGTCACTCCGCATCTACCGTTCGCTCGGCTACCACTGTTCTGGTACGAACTTTTCCAACGACCACCGCACCCGCGTAGACAGCGATTGCGACGAGTACGATGGTTCCACCCGTCGCGAGACCGTAAGCGTACGAGATGGTGAGGCCGACGACGACCGAGAGTTCTGCGAAGGCAATCGAGTACCAGAGCGAGCGTTTGAAACTTCCCGCAACCTGTGCGGCCGCCGCCACCGGCACGACGAGCAGGGCCGCGACGAGGATGACGCCCATGAGTTGCATCGCCGCGACGACGACCAGCGCGGTGAGCACGACGAGGAGGCGATTGTAGCCCTCGACGTTCAGACTCGCCACCCGCGCGGCCGTCTCGTCGAAGGTGATGAACAGGAGTTGGCGGTAGGTGAGCGCGACGACGCTCGTGACGAACAGGCTGAGCAGGACGAGTATCCCGGTGTTTTCGCGGGTAATCGTCGAGAGACTACCGAACAGGTACTGGTTTACGGAGACGGCGATGCCGCCCGACGCGCTGATGATGACCGTCCCGAGGGCGAACCCGCCGGCGAGAACGATTGCCATCGACACGTCGCCGTAGGCATTGGTGTACTCGGAAATAGCCTGGATGAGGAGCGCAGCGACGACGGCGACGACGAGTGCGGTGAGATACGGCGAGACGACGAACGCGAACGTAGAACTCAAAAACAGGCCGATAGCCACGCCCGAGAAGGCGGTGTGGGCGAGCGTTTCGCCGATGAGTGACAGTTGTCGGTGGACGAGGAACGACCCGATGAGCGGCCCGACGACGCCGATTGCGACGCCTGCGACGAACGCCCGCTGCATGAAGGGAAAACACAGCATTTCGATGCCGAGCGGGGCGGTCAGCGCACACATCCCGGCACCGACGCCGTCGAGGAGTGCGTTCAACCACTCGGTCACGAGGGCGAGGACGACCAGCGGCCGGACGCTCACGGACGGTCACCGTCCGAATCGTGGCCGTGGGAGTGGTCGTGGTGCAACACGCGCTGGTTCGCGCCGTAGGCTTCGGCGAGCGCGTCGCTCTCAGTGAATCCGGCAGACGCACCGTGGAAGAACAGGCGACGATTGATACAGGCAATCTTCGTCGCGTGTTCGGTGACGACGCCGATGTCGTGTTCGATGAGGATGATGGTCATCCCCTCGCCGTTGAGCTGGTTGAGCAAGTCGTAGAACCGTTCGCGAGACTCGGCATCGACGCCAACGGCCGGTTCGTCGAGCGCGAGCAGGTCGGCCTCAGCCGCGAGCGCTCGGGCGATGAACACCCGCTGGCGCTGGCCCCCGGAGAGGTTGGCGATGCGCCGTTTGGCGAGGTGCGTGATGCCCACTGTCTCCATGGCGTCGGCGACGATGTCGCGGTCTTCGCTAGACAGTCGGCCGAATCGGACCCGCGGATAGCGCCCCATCGTCACTACTTCGTGGACGGTGACGGGCATCCCGACCGTCGAGTTGGTTACCTGCTGGGGGACGTATCCGAGTCGTTCGCCGTGGCTGAACTCGCTCGCCGGTTCGCCAAACAGCGCGACACGCCCCTCGTCGGGTTCGAGCAACCCGAGCATGAGCTGCAAGAGCGTACTCTTTCCCGATCCGTTTGGTCCGACGAGGCCGAGGAACTCGCCTTCTTCGACGGTGAGCGACACGTCTTCGACGACCGGGGTGGGACCGTAGCCGAAGGTGACGTGGTCGACGTCGATGACTGCCGTCACGCTCCGAGCGCCTCCGTGAGCGACGCGAGATTGACCTCGCGCATGATGTCTTCGTAGCTCCATCCCTTATCGCGCCACTCCTCGGAAATCGAGGGAATCGACGTGATGGGAAGGAGGCCAGTGGCATCCGTCTCTTCGACGAGTTGTCGCGCCGCGCGGTCAGATTCGAACACCGGCGCGAGGACGTACTCGATGTCGTGTTCTTCGATGATTTCCTGGGCGTGTCGCACGTCCTGTGGCGTCGGCTCGTCGTCCGGCGAGAGCGACGAGAGGGCGTGCACCTCGAAGCCGTATCGAGTGGCGAGGTACTGGAAGGCGTCGTGACCGGCGACCAGTACCGCCTCTCGCGTGCGCGTGGAGAGTGCATTTTCGAACTCGGTGTCGAGGTCGGAGAGTACCTCCGTGTAGGCTGCCGCTCCGTCGCGATACTGCTGGGCGCGGTCTGCATCCGCGGCACCGAGGCCGGCGGCGATGGTCTCGACTGCCTGGGCGGCACGCTGGGGGTTGAGCCAGAAGTGGGGATCGACACCGGTCTCGTCGTGGTCTTCGTCTTCTTTGTGACCTCCGTCTTCTTCCCCCTGGTCGTGACCGGTTGCAGCAAGCAGGTCTATGTCCTCCCATGCTTCGACGACGACGACTTCGGGGGCGTCCGCGGCGAGGTTCGACACGATGTTGTCGGCCCACGGCTGGAATCCGTGGCCCACGTAGAGGAAGGCGAGTGACTGAAGGACCGACCGCTGAACGTTTGGCCCGGGTTCCCAGCCGTGGCCGTGCTGGCCGACGGGAACCAGATTTTCGATAGTAAGCCCGTCACCGACGATCTGCTCGGCGAAATCCGAGAGCACGAAAAACGACGCCGTCGCCGTCGATTGTCCCGCCTCACCAGAGGAATCGCCGAGGCAGCCTGCGAGCGATACTGCGAGCGCACCCCCTCCACACTGGAGGAGCGCACGCCGTGAAAATCGTTGCATTCTGTTATTAGAACAGGCCTCAGAGTTAATAAATTGTGTTATTTCACCCGCTACAGGTACTAGAAACGTCGTTTGGAATTCGGGGGCTGTCGGGACGTCACATTCGTGGTAGGACATGACATATTTTGCCCACAGGTCGCAAACAGATTCCGATGCACATCCAACAATTTGGGAAAGAAATATTGGTTTTTTAGTTTGAATATTTTGAAAATCGCCCTATTTTCTGGACAATTACCGATATTATAATATTATTGATATGTTTGATTTCAGCCATTGGACTTATTTGGGACGCCTCGTAAGGCGGCGATGAGATGACCCGTGCTTCCGGCGGGGAGCCTCCCACATCCCCGTTGACCGACAACTCCAAAGAGGCGGGACGCGCCTTCAGCGCAGTTGTCGAGGCGACAGATGTTGGCACCATCAAACTTGATGACTCCGGAACCATCGTTGCCACAAACGACCGGTTCTGTGAGTTGGTCGGCCAGCCAGCAGACCACCTTCACGGCCGACTGTTCACTTCATTCCTCCCAACCGAAACGGCGGTGATAGACAGCGTCCGGGGCCAACTGGACCGGAGCGACGCAGACCCGGCGCGCCTGTCCACCACGATATTGCAGGCCGATGGGCACCCTGTCCACTGCGACCTCTGGTTACAGCGACTTGGAGACGACGCGGCATCGGGGACGATACTCGTGGTCGTCAAACCGACGCCCGAAGACGAACCTCCAGAACCGGAATCGGATTCCCAACAGCCGACAGCAGACCTGGAACGCTACAAGACCATCGTCGAGACCATCCACGATGGCGTGTACATCACCAACGAAGACGACGAGTTCGAGATGGTCAACGCCGGGTACGCTTCGATGGTGGGCTACGACCGTGAGGAGCTCATCGGCGAGCACGTTTCGACCGTCGTCGACGACGAGGTCATCAAACAGGGTCATCGACTGCGCGCAGCGATGCGTGACGGGGAGCGCGAGGGTGGCGCAGTCGACATCACGCTCGAGCGGGCAGACGGCGAGGAGGTCGCGGCAGAGACTCGCTTTGCGCTCCTCCCCAGCGACGACGGTTCATTCAAAGGAACGGTTGGCGTCGTCAGAAATCTCGAAAGTCGGACCGAACGCGTCGACAGCCTCGAACGGCAGGTACGCCAACAGCGGGCACTCGCAGACTTCGGTCAGCAGGCGCTCACCGACCGCGACTTAGACGGGTTGTTCGAGACGGCCACAGACCTTGTCTCATCGACGCTCAACATCGAATTGACAAAAGTACTCGACCTTGACGAAACGCAGTCACACCTCCGTCTCAGGGCCGGTGTCGGCTGGCGGGACGGCCTCGTCGGAACCGCCACCGTCGGAACCGAGCAGACCTCACAGGCCGGCTATACGCTGCTCTCGGCGGAACCGGTCGTCGTCACCAACCTCGACGCAGAGACGCGCTTTAGCGGGCCAGACCTCCTCGTAGACCACGATGTCGTGAGCGGCGTCAGCGTTGTCATCGGCCCACCAGACGACCCGTGGGGCGTCTTCGGCGCTCACACGAAGACCACGAGGGAGTTCACCGAGCAGGACGTCTCTTTCGTCCGCAACGTGGCGAACATTCTCGCCGCGGCTATTTCGCGGACGGAACGCGAACGCGAGTTAGAGCGCTACGAAACCATCGTCGAAACCATCTGGGACGGCGTGTACGCCCTCGACCCGAACGAGAATTTCGTGATGGTGAACGATGCGCTCTGTGAGATGACCGGGTACGACCGCGAAGAACTGCTCGGCAATCACGCAAACCTCGCCCACAACGAAACGGTTCGCCAGCAGGCGAACGAACTCGCCTCCGAGATACGCAGCGGCTATCGAGAGATGGCGACGCTTGAGTTCGATTTGACGAAAAAGGACGGCACCTCGATTCCCGCAGAGGCGCGCCTCGGACCGTACCCCTACTCCGACGAAGTGGACGGTCGCGCGGGCGTCGTCCGGGACATCACGGAGCGAAAGGCCTGGGAGCGGCAGGTCGAGACGCTGAACGAACTGAACGAAGTGGTCCGGGAAATCACTCACGCCATCGTCGAATCCACCGCACGAGAGGACGTAGAACGCCTCGTCTGTGAGCGGTTCGCCGCCGCAGATTCCTACGAGTTCGCGTGGCTGGCCACGGAGTCAGACGACTCGACGCTCGAACCAATCGCGGAAGCCGGCGTCTCTGGCTACCTGGAGGAGTGGTCGGGCGACCCAACAGCGCAAGCCACGGATTTCGGCCCGACCGGTCGGGCCCTCCAGGAGCGAACTGCCGTGTTCAGCCGGAACATCCTCGAAGACGAGGCCTACGAACACTGGCACGACGACGCTCGCGAGCGGGGCTATCACTCTGTGGCGGCGATTCCTATCGGTTATCAGAACCTCCAGTACGGCGTCTTGACGCTCCACTCGGCCCGGCCCGACGCCTTCGGCGAGAACGAACGCAAGATTCTCTCGCAGGTCGGCGACGTCATCGGCCACGCGATAAACGCGATGGAGCGAAAGGCGGCACTGATGGCAGACCGCATCACTGAAGTCACCTTCCGGTCTGGCACGCTCCCCGAGACGCTCGCCGCACTTGGCGACGACCTCGGCGAGGTGACCATCGACCGGGCCGTTCCGCTCAACAACGGGACGGTGTTGCAGTACCATACCGTCCGTAAAATGAACGCTGCGGCCTACGAAGCGGCAATCGCCGACGACCCGAGCGTGCGTGAGGTTCGGACGATTACCACCTCCGAAACGGTGACGCGACTCGAAATTCTCATCGAAGAACCGACCGCCGGGTCGATTCTCGCAACCTACGGCGGGCGACTGCACACAGTCACGTTCGCGCCGGGACGAGTCGAAATCGAGGCCGAACTCCCCGAGACCGTCGACGTACGGCAGGTTAGTGACGCCGTCCGCGAGCACTACCCGGACATCGACCTCGTCTCGCGAAACACGGTCAATCGGCAAGTCGCCATGCCCGAAGAGCTCGCAGAAAGTCTCATCGGACAGCTTACAGACCGCCAGCGAACGGCGCTCAAGTCCGCATACTACGCCGGTTTCTTCGACTGGCCGCGAGAAAGCGCGGGGACAGACGTGGCTGAGTCGCTCGACGTGTCACCGGCAACGTTCCACGAACACCTGCGTCGCGCCCAGCGAAAGCTACTGGCGGCGCTGTTCGAAGGGAGTCCAACGGCGGACTGACTGCGTTCAGTCGGATTCTACCTTCGCGTCCTCTTGGACTCTCGGTGGACCCTGTGGCGTCTCGCTTTTGAGTCGGCTGTCGAACCCACCTGGCGAGAGCTCAGGTTTGCAGATGATCTTCTCACGTCCCAGTCTGAATCTATTGAGCAGTTTAGACTTCTCCATGTCCTGCAGAAGTCTGCTCACTGTCGCATCCGACCAGCCAACGAGCGAGACCACCTCCTTTTGGGGCATTCGTCCGTCGTTTTCTTCGACGAGTTCCAACACCAATTCTTCTGGCGTCAAGCCCGTCTCGACGACGAAATCCGCCTTCGAGTGCTCATAGGTATATTCGACGAAATCGTTCGTCGCAACCGTCTCAGATCCGGTTTGCCCCCGCACTGACGCAGATTCACCCGTCGCGTTGCCTCCTGCTTCGTCATCTAATTCAACCCCGAACATGCCACTGAGGCGATATAGTATCGCCTGCAACAGCGAACGTTGGGGCTGGTCCTTCGTC
Source organism: Haladaptatus sp. QDMS2 (assembly GCF_029338295.1). Classification (NCBI taxonomy): domain Archaea; kingdom Methanobacteriati; phylum Methanobacteriota; class Halobacteria; order Halobacteriales; family Haladaptataceae; genus Haladaptatus; species Haladaptatus sp. QDMS2. The sequence continues at coordinate 1,393,329 of NZ_CP119791.1, read as the reverse complement.
ACCATCTCAACTCGTGGTCATACAGTCACCAGAGGGATACTCGCTGTCCCTAAACAATTGGGGGGCGGATGGATGGTATCACGAACCACCCGGACGACGTCTGGTGATTTATCATCAAAATTGATAGACATTGGCAGTAGTTGTCTGACGTTTCTCGGACGCAACCGTCGGTGGTCTAGCTGTCGCTCGCTGTGGTCGGGGGAAGTATTGTCTCTCCAATGTATCTTGGCGGACGGTCTGGAGACACCCATCCCACACACTCACGCCCACTCCCTCCTCAATCGCGATCCCCTCCCAGAGGGGTCCCGTTCTGGAGGGAGCCACAGGTACAGACGGGTCAGTTCGCCATCGCGGCGCGTAATCGCTCGCGGTGGAACGCCACCGCCGCGCCCCCCGTCCGTTCCGGGAAGCCGGGTCTCGTGACGATGCCGTTCGAGTCCACCGCCGAGTGAACGACGGCGGCAACCCGGTAGACAGGTCGTACCGTTGGGTACGCTCGCACCCGCTCGTAACCCGACCGAAATGCCTCACGAAGGTGGCCCCCATCCGCGACGTACCAGTCGCAGACGAGATGTTCTGCCTTCGCGACGGCCACGCCCGGGTCGGCGGCGAGCGGGTCGCCCCAGTCGAGAATTGCGGTGAGCCGTCCGTCAGAAACCAGCGCATTCCCCGGGCGAACGTCCCACGGATACAGTCGTGATTCCGGGCGCTCGGGGAGCGTCGCCATCGTCGCGAACTTACGAACCTGCGCTCGAACGTCGTCGAAATCGGCAGTGAGCGCGTCGAGACCCGCGTGCAGGTAGTCGTCGAACCACGCGCGCCAGTCGACCGTCCCGCGAGCGACGAAACGTCCGTCCGTCCACGTCACCTGACCAAAGGCGTCGAAAGCGGTCAGTTCGTGGAGGGTCGCGAGGTAGCGCCCGAATGTCGAAGCGAGGGATTGCTGGTGCGTGGTGTCGAGGCTCGCGAACCGTTCGTGCAGGTCCTCGCCCGGGGCGCGTTCGACCACGACGTAGGCGTCTGCTTCGCGGATTCCGTCTGCGAGGACGGCTGGAATCGGCAGGACGGTCTCTGCCTGTAGTCTACTCGCGAGTTGCGCCTCCGTTCGGAGCGCCGCTCGATTTGCGGCTTGTTGGACGACGACCCCGCCCCCATCTTCGAAGGTGACGAAGGTGGTTCGCTTGCGGTTGCCGCGTGCTGAGGGAGCGACCGTCGCCACGGCACGCTCGGGAAACTCGCGGGCGACGATTTCACGGACCGAGGCCATCACCGAAGGTTCGATGGCGCGGGATAAAGGCCCAGTTCCTCACTAGTCAGCCGGGGCCGTGAGGACAACTTCGAGTTCGGAGAGGTGGGTGAGGATGAAATCGGGTGTGTACTCCCGCGGGTCCGGGTTCGATTTGTGGGGATACCACGCTGCAAGCAGGCCGGCGGCCTGCGCACCGGCGACGTCGTATTCAAGTGAGTCACCGACGTGAAGGACGCGGTCCGGGTCGACGCCGAGCGCCGCGAGCGCCCGGTCGAACGGGTCCGCGTGGGGTTTTCGTCGCGGCAAGTCGCCCGCGTAGATGATAACGTCGAACGCATTCGCGATGCCGAGGGCGTCTACTTTCACCGCCTGTCGTCGGGCAGGGCCGTTGGTCACCAGCCCGACGAGACCGTGGTCGCCCGCCAATTCCAGGGCTTCCTCTGCTCCAGGATGGAACGAGACGGCCGTCAGATCGAGCGTTTCGATGAAGCCACGAGCGAGCGCGCTGGCGTCCGCTTCCAACCGGCCGTACTGGGCGGCCACCGCGCTGAACCCGGCGGTCAGATAGCCGAGTTCGTCGCCAGGGTCGGGTGGGCCGTCGAGCGCCCGCCAGAGGTCACCCGGCTCGCCGAAGGGGTCGATGCCCGCAACGTCGAACGACCCGCGATAGAGGGTCATTGCGTCCTGATCGCTCTGACACAGCGTTCCGTCTAAGTCGAACAGCGTCGCGGCGATTGCACTCACGCGTGCTGTAGGAACGGCAGCGAGAAAAGCGAGACGGCGATTCGGATGCAGGGTCGTCACGCCGTCACTGACCTGGAGACCGGACCTGCCCGTATGCGTCTAGTCGGCGGACGCTTCGACGATTTCTTCGTAGTCGTAGTCGTCGACGAACGACGAGAGGGTGTCGAGGGCCTCCTCTTCGTCTTCGAGGTTCTTGTGGAGGAGGTCGCCTGCCTCGTCCATGTCGAGTCGGTCTGCGAGCAGCGCGAGGTTGCCGTAGGAGGCAATCTCGTAGTGCTCGACTTTCTGTGCGGCGACGAGGTTGTGCAGGTCGAGGAGCCGCTGGTCGGGGTCCTTGTCCGCGAAGCCCTTGTGCTCTTCGAGCAGGCCTTCGATGGCCTCACACTCCTCTTTTTCTGGCTCTTTGTCGAGTTTCTCGAACACCTTCTCGAGGCGCTCGATGTGCTCCTCGGTCTCCTCGCGGTGGTCGCTGAACTCCTGGGCGATGTCCTCGTCTTCGGTCTGGTCTTCGAACTGCTGGAGCGCGTCGAGAAGTTGCTTTTCGGCGTAGTAGATGTCCTCTACGTTGTGTACGAAGAAGTCACGCAGGTTTGTTACAGTCATTGTCGTGCAGTTCAAAAATAGGTGGGAAGGATGTTAGGCGCGCTGCCTGCATCTGCAACGTCCCTCGCAGCCCCGCCTGCCCCGTTGCACTGGCCGCATGTTTTACCACAGGGTAGCGTGAAATTTACTTGTACGTGACTGTCAGGCACGGCAACCGTTCACGGTGTCGTCGCCCGCCCTGACGTCCGCGCACTCCCCGCCATGACAGACCTGATGCTATTTACCACAGGACGCCCGGAATTCCTGTACGATTGCAGTTGCACCGTCCTCGAAACCTACAACTTCGGCGACGACGTGGGCGCGGCGGCCTACGTCCGGACCGACGACTCCCACGCGAGCATAAAGACGTGGGACGAGCGCATCAAGAGCGTCGAGGAGAACCTCGACATCGGCATTCCCACCGCACCGGAAGCCACGAGCGAAGCGAAACAGGAGACAGCCACCATCGAAGACGTGCGCAAACTCCACAACGTCCCCACCGACAGCGCGTCGGGCAAGGGGCAGACCGTCGTCGCGATGGACTCGGGCGTCGACCCGAGCCACCCGGTGTTCAGCGACGACTCGATTAAACAGGTAGACGTGACCGGCAGCGGCAAGGGCGACGAAGTGGGTCACGGAACCGCCGTCCTCGGCCAGATTACCCGCCTCGCACCCGAATCGGAACTCATCTCCCTGCGAATCTTCGGCGACCAGGGCAAGACCAAGACGAACGTCATCATGCGCGCCTACGAGTGGCTGCACAACCACACCGACGAGTACGACGTGGTGAACATGTCGTGGGGCGCGAGCCAGCCCTCCGAGCAGATCGACCGCGTCCACAACAAACTTGTCGAGAAGGGCGTCCGCGACGTAGTCGCCGCTGGGAACTCCGGCGGCAAGAGCGGGAGTCCCGCAACCGCAGAACGCGCCTTTAGCGTCGGGGCCTGCACCGAGGCGGGCAAGATGGCCGAGTTCTCCTCGTACAACCCCGAACTCGACAACCCGGACGTGACCGCCATCGGCAAGGACAACCGCCTCGCGCAGGCGAAGGGAACGACGATGGGCGAGCAACTCTCGGGGCCATGGGTGAAGGCCTCCGGCACGTCGTTTTCCTCTCCGGAAGTCGCCGGGATGGTCGCGAAGTACCGCACCAAGAACCCGAAAGTAAAGCCCAAACAGATTATGCAGGTGTTCGAGGAACACGCCCGCGACATCAAAGACCAGCCGAAAGACGGGGCTGGATTGGTCGATTACGGGGCAACGGTCGGAAAGAAGCCACCCAACGGTGACGGCGACGGCAAATGGCCCACCACCGAAGCGACGGTCGAACAATCGTCGGAGGGAACCGAGATAACGCTGGGTGCTGATTGGGTCGCACCCGGTGACTACGACGTCACACGATTGAGCGAGACAGCCTCGGAGACGATTCTGCACTTCTCACCCGCGGACTCCGCTGACGAGTAGGCACAATCGATCCGTACCTTTTTGCGACCATCTATATATTGTTTGGCTGACTTTTCTACAGAAGCCCCACGGCGACGACGATGAACCGAAGAAAAATCCTCCAATTGGGCGTAGCATTCGGAAGCGCAGGTCTCGCCGGCTGCACCCAGTATTTCCCAGCCAACCAAGTCCGAATCGGCGAAGCCGCTGTCGGAAATCGTGATTCAGAGCGCGGCCATACCATCAGAGTTGTCGTCGAATTCAACGGCGAAGTGGCCTACGACGAAGTCCACGAATTCGAGAAGATGCGAAACAACGTCGCTCCAGCTGTTGACTTCACTGACGACCTGCCGAAAGAGCCAGGGGAATTTCTGATAAAAGCCTACCTCGATGGGAGCGCGCAACCGGAAGTGATGGACGTTTCTGCAGTCGCACCGTCTGATTGCACCTTCGTGAGTATCATCGCTGAATCTACGAATCGAGTATCTCTCATGTACTCTGGAGATTGTAACGGGCAGATTCGCGAACGGATGCGCGTCGATTAATCCCATACTCTCGATTCCCGAAATTATTACGTTAGTTCACTGACCTATCCCATACAATGGCCCACGCCTCGCGCTCGGGAGGCCCACCGTGAGCACCAGCGTCACCACGTCCCAGACAGGTGACGGCTACGTCGAGAGCCTTCGCGTCGAGCGCGAGGAGTTCCGGCGCGTGGTGAACGACCAACTCTCGCAGGCCGAAGACGTAGAACAGACCTCGGCCAAACTCTCGCGGTTCGTCCTCGTCATCATGGGGGTCATCGCCTCCGGCGTTGGCATCTTCCCCCAGCAGTTCCCGCTGAACGCGGGCATCGTCCTTGGGACCGGCTTACTCCTCGTCTCGTTCGTCCTCGGGGTGAGCGTCCAGCAGTACCCGGACATGCGAGCCGGAGTGGCAGCCCGACACGCGAACTCGCTCACCGAGCGTGAACTCGGCGAGCGTCAATGGCTCGAACGCCTCCTCGGAGATTATAAGGCGTGGGTGCGGTGGAACGAGGTGGAACTCGACAACCTCTCGACGCTGTTCGCCTACGCCCAGAACGCGTTCATCCTCGGCGTCGTGGTGACCGGTGTGAGTCTCGGGGTGGCGCTCCTGTGAGGCCCCTACAGTTATGACAGACCAACGACGACCTTCGACCGAGCACATGGCCCGCGACACAGCTGACGACGCGGTGAGCGAGAGTGACGGGGAGGGTTCGAGCCTGCCGAACGGTTCGAACAAGGTGCGCTCGATGATGCAGTCCGTCCTCGAAAAACTCGGTCACGAGACCAACCGTAATCGCGAGTCCAGCGACGAGCGATAAGCACGGCTCGGGCTACCAAACCCCGCGAAATAGCAGATATCCTCTCCGGCAAACGAACGGCTTTTGGCCTCGACGTCGAAGCGTAGCCAAGTGCCCCGTATTCCGAACCCGCTGAGCGCCCTCCTTCTCAGCATCGGCCTTCTGCTCTCCCGATTCGGCCTCATCGCCGAGGAGCGAGCGCGCCACACCGCTGACCTCGCGTGGCCCCGCATCGTCACCGGCCTCGCGCGGATGTCGAAGAACGCGGCCGACGTGGCGATGGTCGGCGTCGCGCTCGGGTCGACTGCCATCACGGGCGTCGGTTTCGCCGGTCCCTTCTGGGGGATGGTGTTCAGCATCGGTGGTGGGCTCGCCGCGGGGACCATCGCCCTCGTCTCCCAGCGATTCGGCGCAGAACGCTTCGACCAGCTCGGACAGGCAATCCGCGCCAGTGCCGCGCTCGTCGTTCTCGTGACGATTCCCGTCGCTGCGCTCTACTTTCTGTTCCCGGTCGAACTCATCTCGCTGCTCTCCTCGGACGCGCAGGTGGTCGCCTACGGTGCTGACTACCTCAGAATCGTCGCCTTCGGCGTCCCCTTCGGCGCGCTCAACCTCATCGGGAGTCGCGCGCTCATCGGCGCGGACGACGCCTGGACGCCGATGGTCCTCCGCGCGACCGGCGCGGTGTTGAACATCGTCATCAACGCGGTGCTCATCTTCGGCCTCGGGATGGGGGTCGTCGGCGCGGCCATCGGGACCGTCGTCTCGAACGTCATCGTGACGGCCGCGTTCGTCGTCGGCCTCTCGCGGGGGTCGCTGCCCGGTGTCGGCGCGCTCCCAGTCACCGTCTCGCCGACGGGTCGGTTTCTCGACCGCGAAACGATGCGCGACGTCGCGACCATCGGGACGCCCGTCGTGGGGCGTAATTCCGTCTGGACCGTCGCCCGGTTCCCCGCACTCGCAATCGTCGGTATGTTCGGCCCACCGGTCGCCGCCGCGTACATCATCGCCCGGCGTATCTGGGGGCTCATCAACACTCCCGGCTGGGGATTCGGTCTCGCCGCGAGCAGCCTCGTGGGCCAGGAACTCGGCAAGAACAACGAACAGAACGCAGAGTCCTACGGGCGGGAAATCGTCCGGTTCTCGGTGGCGACCTACGTCGTCGCCGCAGTCGTCGTCGTCACCTTCGCCCGGCCCATCGTCGAACTGTTCGTCGGCAGTTCGGGCGATCCGACGATTCCGGTCGCCGTCGATATGGTCTACGTCTCCGCCGTCGCGGTTATCTTCCAGGGGGTCACGAGCACTGTCTCGGGGGCGCTCGACTCGACGGGGGACACGCGCTGGCCGTTCTACGCCTTCGTCATCGGGATGTTCGGCGTCGCCATCCCGTTCATGTACCTCGGTGCGACGACGGCACTCGGCATCTGGGGAATCTACCTCGCCTTCTTCGGCGAGACGCTCGTGCCCGCGTTCATCACCTACTACCGGTTTACGACCGGCAAGTGGAAGGAGATTAGTCGCTCCTATCGCCCCGATGCGGCTCCGATGGACGACTGACCGCTCACTCCTCGGGGAATTTCTCACCGGGTTTGACGCCCGTCAGTCCGATAATCTCACGAATCCACAGCAACTTGAGCGCCATGAGTAGCGCCGTCGCGACGACTGCGTGGACAGGCCTGCGCTTGAGCGTGGCCCACCCGACGTAAGCCGTCACGGGAGCATTGAGGAGGTTGAGGAGGTTCGGCCACGACAGGCCGACGGTTCCGTTACCGTCGCGGAGCCACTCGCGCTCTGCCAGCACTCCGCGGGTCATCCACGCGTCGGTCGTTTCGGGCACGGGAAACGCTGCGGGATTGACGACCAGCCAGACGAGCGCGGTCGCGACCAGTCGCCACTTGCGGTGATAGAGCGCGTACACCAGCACGGGCGTCGTGGCCGCCCGGCTCCAGCCACTCCACGGGTTCGCGTGACGCCGCCAGACCCACTCGGGGAGGACGGTCGATTCGCTCGATGACGTACTCATAGCGACGGCTTCGGCATGACAGATGCTAACTCTTCTGGAACTTCACTCCCCACACCGGCGTAACGCTACTCCTCGCTGACTTCGACGCTTCCTCGCATCTGCTCGGGATGGTACTCACAGTAGTACGACGCCATCTCACTCGTCGCTTCGAAGGTTATCGATTCGGTCGCGCCTTTCTCGTCGTTCGATTCGGTCGCCTCTAGTTCGCTTCTACTTCCGTCCTCGATGATGAGTTCGTGTTCCATCCCATCGAGGTTCTCCCAGGTGAGCTCGTACGTCTCGCCGGCGGTGAGTTGGAGCGTCGGGTTCGTCGTTTCTGCTATCTCGTCGGGCGACTGACCCTGCCAGCCACTCGTCTCCCCGCCCAACGTGAACGAAGCTGCCGGTGCCCCGTCACCCCCACCATCGTCGGAACCCCCGCCGGTACACCCCGCCGTAGCCGCGACGAACAGGAGGCCACTCGACTGAAGCAGTCGTCTCCGCGTCGTGGTTTGCACCATTATTTAGGCCTGCTCATCGATGAACAATAATGGCTGGGGCCGCACACCACAGCTCTGACGAATTACTGACACGAATGACGTGCCTCCGAATTTTATATATCTCCATTCCTTCGACCCACACGTATGCACGCACGTCCCGTCCGTCGGGAGGGCACGGTATGACCGACGGATTCTCTAGACGCCACCTTCTCCGACTCTCGGGCGGTCTCGTCGCCACCAGCGCGCTCGCCGGGTGTCAGTCACAACCCACCGGTGACACCACGGCAGCGACGACGACGGACCCGGGTTCTCGGTCGCGAACGCTCGCCCTCATCGGCGGCCCCATTCGTACGCTCGACCCGGCGAAAGCCGCAGACGAAAACTCAGTGAAGGTGCTCACCCAGCTCTACGAGGGGCTCCTTCACTTCCCGAAGGGCAACCCGGACCCCGAACTGCTGCTCGCAGACGATGTGTCCGTCTCCGACGACGGACTGACCTACACGTTCTCGCTCGACCCGACTGTCGAGTTTTCGACCGGCGACGGACTCACTGCCGCCGACGTCGCCTACTCGTTCGAGCGCGTTGCCCAGTCCACGAATTCGAGTTGGCGAAGCTACCTCCTCTCGATGCTCGGCGTCGTCCACGAGATGGAAGGGGACGAGTACGTGCCTGGAAGTCTCGGCGTGACCGCGGTGGACGATTCGACCGTCGCAATCGAACTTCAGCAGGCGACCCACAACGGCCTCGAACTGCTCGCCCACCCCGCCTTCGCCGTCGTTCCCGAAGGACTCGTCGGCGACATTGAGGGATACGAGGGGTCTGTCGAATACGAGACGTTCGCCACGCAGTCGTCGTACGGAACCGGACCGTTCACCCTCGAATCGTGGTCACAGGGCGACCACTATCGAGTTCGCGCTCGTGAGGACTACCACGGCGATGGTCCGAACATCGCGGGCATCGACTGGGCGGTCATCGAGTCGGATACGGCCTACGACTACGCGATGGGCCTCGACGCGGACGCCTTCTGGGTGCCCGACGCCCGATTCGACCGGTCGTTGCTCGACGTAGACCACGTAGACGAACAGGGTCGGCTGGTCGGGACCTACGGTCCCCTGCCCGAAAACGGTATCACCGCGAACTACCTCGGCGTGCCGCTGCTGTGGATGTACTTCATCGGGTTCAACACGCAATCGGTCGCAAAACCGGTCAGGCAAGCCGTCGCTTACGCGATGAACCAGCAAGCGCACCTCGAACAGGTCCACAAGGGTCGCGGTGCACTCTCCGCACACGTCACGCCGCCGCCGTTGCTTTTCGATGACCGTGAGGCCCGCACCGAACACGCCGACTCGGCGTATCCCTACGGCCTCGACACTTCTGACCTCGAAGCTGCCCGCGAGGTGATGGAAGCCGCCGGGTACAGCGAGTCGAACCCCGCCGACGTCACGTTCACCGTCTACCAGAACAGCACCTGGAGACAGAGCGCACAAATTCTCCAGAATCAACTGAAAAGCGTCCACGTCAACATCGACATCGAACAGGCGGAGTTCGGGACGATGTACTCGCGCGGGCAGAACGGAACGCTCGAGATGTTCTCGTGGGCGTGGGCGATGGACTATCCGGCCGCAGAGAGTTTCCTCAGCATCCTCGTCCCCGGCACCGACAACCCGGTGTTCACGAACTGGGGCGGGACAGAGGCCGCAGCACAGGCGAGCGAGGCGTGGGAGCAGATTACCGAACACTCGACACGGTCCGCGGAGGACCAGGAGATTCGCGCGGCCGCCTACCGGCAAATGGAAGAGGCAAACTGGCAGGACGTCACGGTGCTGCCGAAGTACCAGCCACTCGGCGAGGGCTTTTACTATCCCTGGCTCTCGCTCCCGAAGACGGGGGCTGCGGGCTTCTCGAAACACACCTACAACGACGTGACGATTGGGCCACGCGACACCTGACGGGCGCGCTTCGAACCAGCCGAGGGGGCGGTACGTTCTTCCATCCGGGCGCGCAATCACCGCGTCATGGCGGCTTCCCCTAATCGGCTCCGTTCTCCGCACCTCTTGCTCGTCGGTGAAATCGAGTGGGTGTCCAGTTTCGCCTCGTGGCTGGAGCGCCACAGCGACGCCACAGTTTCGAACGTTCCCGACGCGACGGGTGCCCTCGACGCTCTCGAAGACAGCACGGTCGATTGTCTCCTCTGTGAACACGCCCTCGAAGCCGAGTCTGGGTTGGCCCTCCTCCGCGAAATTCGCGAGCGCACCGCGACACTCCCCGTGTTTCTCTGTACCGCAGACGGCTCAGAGTCGCTCGCGAGCGAGGCGATTGCGGCCGGCGTCACGGAGTACGTCCCGCTCGACGGCGACGTTTCCGAACGCTTCGACGACCTCGTGGCGCGCATCGAAGGGCGCATCCGTGAGGCACGCCGAACCGTGACCCAGCGCGACCGGGCGCGACAGTTCGACGCGATTTTCCACGACGACCGGACGGCAACCTGGGTGCTCGATACGGAGGGAGCGGTCGTCCGGGCGAACGAAACCGCCCGTGCTACGACCGACCAACCGGTCTCCGAACTGGTCGGCCAGCCGTTCTGGTCGCTCGCGTGGTGGGCAGACGATGCCACGACGCGGGCGGACGTCGAGCAAATCGTCGAAACGGCGCGCGAGGGAACCTTCTCGAACGCTGTGATTACGCGCACCACCGCCACCGACGAGTCGGTCGTGGACCTCTCGGCGCGACCGGTGTTCTCCGCGCGGGGCGACCTGGCTTCCATCGTGGTCGAGGGTGTCGATATCAGTGAGCGCGTCGGCCTCGAACGCGACTTGCGTCGCTCCGAGGAACTCCACCGCGTCACGCTCAACAACATGACCGACACCGTCCTCATGACCGACGAGAACGGTGAGTACACCTACGTCTGTCCGAACGTCCATTTCATCTTCGGCTACACGGACGACGAGATTCGCGAGTTGGGAACCATCGACGACTTGCTCGGCGCGGACCTGTTCGACCGCGAGGAACTCGCGGCAGAGGGCGTGTTGAAGAACATCGAGTGCACAGCCTCCGACAAGCGTGGCCGGGAACACACGCTGTTGGTCAACGTCCGCGAGGTGTCGATTCAGGACGGGACGATTCTCTACAGTTGTCGCGACATCACGAAGCGAAAACAGCGAGAGGAGGCGCTCGCGACCTTGCAGGAACTGGCGCGTGACTTCCTGTACGCCGAAACGCACCACGAAATCGCCCACCACGTCGTTGAGGACACGGCGGGCGTTCTCGACATGGACGCGAGCGCCGTCTACCTGTTCGACGCAGTCGAAACCGAACTCACGCCAATCGCCTTCGCAGACTCGCTCGAACGACTCCACGGCACACTCACGAGCGTCGGCGCGGACGGGTCTGGCCTGGTGAGTTACAGCTTCCTCGAAGCCGAGTCCCTGTTTTTCGACGACGTTCACGACGCCGACGCGCTCGAAAATCCGGCCACCGAACTTCGCAGCGCAGCCTACATTCCGCTTGGCGACCACGGCGTGTTCTTCTGTGGGTCGCCCACTGTCGGCCGGTTCGATGCCGTGACGCGAGAACTCGCAGACCTGCTCGCCGCCACGGCCGAAGCCGCCCTCGACCGAGTTTCCCGCGAGAGTCGGTTGCGCGAACAGGACCGCGAACTCCAGCGACGGAACAGCCAACTCACCGCACTCAACCGCATCAACGAAATCATCCGCGAAATCGACCAGGCGCTCGTACAGGCTGAGACGCGCGCAGAAATCGACCACGCAGTGTGCGACCTGCTCACCGCCGCCGACCGCTTCTCGTTCGCCTGGATTGGGGTCGCCGATTCGATTACCGACACCCTCGAACCGCGGGCCTGGGCGGGTGCAGAGCAGGGTTACCTCGACAGCGTGCCGTTCTCGGTCACGGACGCGTCCGTTGAACCGGCCGGCAGAACCGCCGCCACGCGGGAGGTCACGATGGTCAGAAACGTCGCCGACAGGCTCAGAGCCGAACCCTGGCGAAAGGAGGCGCTCTCCCGGGAGTACCTCTCTGTGATTAGCGTCCCACTCGCGTACGACGAGTTCACCTACGGCGTCCTCACCGTCTACGCCACCTCGCAGAACGCCTTCGACGAAACGTCACAGGCCGTGCTCGCGGAACTCGGCGAGACCATCGCCTCCGCGACGAGTGCCATCGAGCGAAAGAACGCCCTGCTCACCACGTCGGTCACACGCCTCGAATTCGATGTGGCCGACCCCTCGTTCGTGCTCTCGCGGCTGGCGCGGGACGTGGGCTGTACGATTACGTTCCAGGGCGGCGTCCAGCAGACGGACGCGGGAGCCTACGTGTTTGTCACGGTCGAGGGGGCCGACGTGGAGGCGGTTGAGGCGGCGGCAAACCGACTGGTCGCTATCGATGACGTCCAGCGAATCAGCGCGAGCGGGTCGGAGGGTGTCCTTCGCCTGCGCCTCTCACAGCCGTTTCTCGCGCTCGAACTGGCCGACCACGGGGCGGTGCTCCGGAGCGCGTCGAGCAGTCCGGAAGCGGCCAACGTGGTCATCGACGTTCCCGACAGCGTGGACGTTCGACACATCACGAGCCTCGTCGCCGACTCGTTCGCGACTATCGAGTTGCGCTCGAAGAAGACCGTCGCCCGAGAGGACACCCAGAACCTATACGCGAAGTTCCTCGGCCAACTCACCGACCGGCAACTCGAAGTGATACAGACGGCCTACTACAGCGGATTCTTCGAATCGCCGCGCGAGCGGACTGGCGAGGAGATTGCAGCAACGCTCGGCATCTCCCCGCCCGCGTTCTACAAGCACGCCCGCGTCGTCCAGCGGAAACTCTTCACGACACTGTTCGAGGACATTGGCGTGCCCACCGCGCCATCGACCTGAGCGAGTACGGTGGTTCAATAACAAACCTTTCCGATTCGACACGGTTCTCTATTCAACTACTTCGGTCATTTTTGCGCGCTCCGTAGGTTCGCTCGCCGAATGAGAGATATTACCTACGACCCGTCGGAGAAATCCGCCTACGAGTGCTTCGCGTGTGGGACCATCGAGCGTGCAGAATCGAATCCCGGTCCGTGTTCTGACTGCGGCAACGAGATGCGCAGCCGAAACACCCCACTCGAGTGATGGCGACGCACACAGCCACAGCGCAGGCCGAGGGTGAACCGGCCGAGTTCGAATCGGCCCTCCAGACCGCCCGCCGACAACTCGCCCGCGCGGCGAGCCTGCTCGACATCGACGAGAACATCGTCGAGCGACTGAAGTACCCCGCAAAAATCCACGAGGTCACCGTCCCGATAAAGCGAGACGACGGAACCGTCGAGGTGTTCACGGGCTACAGAGCCCAACACGACAGCGTCAGAGGGCCGTACAAGGGCGGCCTTCGGTACCACCCGAGCGTCACCCGCGACGAGTGTGTCGGCCTGTCGATGTGGATGACCTGGAAGTGTGCCGTCATGGATATCCCATTCGGTGGCGCGAAAGGCGGCATCGTGGTCAATCCGAAGGACCTGAGCGCCGCCGAACGAGAGCGCCTGACCCGGCGGTTCACCCAGGAGATGCGGAATGCGATTGGCCCCAATCGTGACATCCCTGCCCCGGACATGGGAACCGACGCCGAGACGATGGCGTGGATCATGGACGCCTACTCCATGCAAGTCGGCGAGACGACGCCGGGCGTCGTCACCGGAAAACCTCCAATCGTCGGTGGCTCGTACGGTCGTGAGGAGGCTCCCGGTCGCTCCGTCGCCATCATCACGCGCCTCGCGTGCGACTACTACGACCGCCCGCTCCACGATACGACCGTCGCGATTCAGGGCTTCGGGTCTGTTGGCGCGAACGCGGCGCGCTTGCTCGATTCGTGGGGTGCGAACGTGGTCGCGGTGAGCGACGTAAACGGAGCAATCTACGACCCCGACGGCCTCGCTGTCGCTGAAATCCCCTCCCACGACGAGGAGCCGGAAGCCGTCACGCGAGACGCGGCCGACGTGCTCTCGAACGAGGACCTGCTCGAACTCGACGTGGACGTGCTCATCCCGGCCGCCGTTGGCAACGTCATCACCGAGGAGAACGCCGACGCCATTCGGGCCGACATCGTCGTCGAGGGTGCAAACGGCCCGACGACCTCTGGCGGCGACGCGATTCTCGACGAACGCGAGATTCCCGTGATTCCCGACATCCTCGCGAACGCAGGCGGCGTCACTGTCTCCTACTTCGAGTGGCTCCAGGACATCAATCGCCGTGCCTGGTCGCTCGAACAGGTGAACGAAGAACTCGAATCGGAGATGCAGACGGCGTGGGCCGACGTCCGTTCGGAAGTCGATGCCCGCGGTGTGACCTGGCGCGATGCCGCCTACATCGTCGCGCTCTCTCGCATCGCGGAATCGCACGCCTCGCGCGGCCTCTGGCCCTAAGTCCCCGCCTGCCCTTCTGCTAACTCCGTCAGTAACTCCGGCGAAGTGCTTACCCTCCACTCTGGCGTCTAGGGCGCTATCCGCTTCGATTTCCATGACCGCCACCCTCGCTACTACCGATTGCAGGCGCCTTCGACTTCGTGCCCAGCGCCTCTCAGCTCCCGTCCTGACTGACGCAACCGATGCCGTCGCCACCGTCTGCGGGTTGCAGGCACAGGACGCCGCCGCCGCTGCCCTCGGCGTTCGGGTTCGGACGCAGGACGTGACCGCTGTCGACATCCAGCACGCGCTGTTCGACGACCGCACGCTCGTCCGAACGTGGTGTATGCGTGGGACACTCCACCTGGTCGCCACCGAGGATGTGCCGTGGTTACTCGCGGTTTTCGGCCCGGTCTTCGTCGCTCGCGGACGGACGCGACTGGCCGACCTCGGATTCGTCGATGCGGATGCAGAATCCGCGACAGGCGTGCTGCGAGATGCGCTCGTCGCTCGCGGCCCACTCACCCGTCTCGAACTCACGGAGACGCTCCAGCGAGCGGGATTCGAATTCGACCCGAAGGGGCAGGCGACGTTTCACTTACTTCGCCGCGCCGTGCTCTTCGGTGTCCTCTGTAAAGTCGCTCCGGAGGCGGGCCAGGAGGCGTACCACTTACTCAACGAGTGGGTCCCGCTCGAATCCCCGCCTGACCGGACGACCTGTCTGGCGATGCTGGCCCAGCGATATCTCGCGGCGTACCAACCCGCAACCCTCGCCGACTTTGCTGCGTGGTCCGGACTGCCGATGGCCGACGTGCGACAGGGCTGGGAGGCAATCGAGACGGAGACGACAGCAGTCGACGTCGATGGACGAGAACTGTCGATACTCGGTGACGTAGCTTCCGAATCGCTGCCCGAAGCTGAACCCACGCTCCGCCTGCTTCCGGCCTACGACACCTACCTGCTCGGCTATGAAAACCGCGCACACGCTGTCAGCGCCGAGGACGAACACTACATCTGGCCGGGCGGTGGTCTCATTCGACCGACCGTGATTTCCGACGGTCGGGCCATCGCGACGTGGAAACTCGACCGGTCTCGGGTGCAGCCAACAGTCGAGGTTTCGCCGTTTTCTGCGCTTTCGACTCCCGAGGAACGACTCCTGCGAGCCGAACTCACCGACCTCGAACGGTTCCTCGACACGTCGCTCGCGTATCAAATTGACGGCTGAGTGCAAACTCCTGTCGAAGGCCAAATGCGTTCGACTCAGCGTGACTCTCACCTTCTCACGGGCAATCTCAAAAGATCCTCGCCCTCCGTGAGCGTGCCGAGACGAACCGCTCCCTTTTTATTTTAGGTCTGCCTAAACCTCGCTGATGGCTGTGAGCCCCGAACTGCGCGTCGAACACCCCTCTACCGTCGAGCGAGCTCCCGATATCGTCGTCTGTGAGACCTGTCCCGGGCGAAATGTCTTCCTCGAGTCGGGCAACACGGACGGGTGGATTTCGAGCGACGTGACGGTACCGGTACTGGAGTAACCCCATGGCAAACGACGAACCTACACCCGACAGCAAACGCACCACGATTCGTGCTGGCCGCAATTTCGAACACACTTTCCGCCTCGACGCGAGCGAGGTGGGTGAATTCCTCATCAAACTCGGCGAGCAGTTGCGCGACGGCGACGAACTCACGATTTCGACCGACGAGTGGGAACTCCCCTTTGCCTTCGGTGAGCCAATCGAACTAGAAATCGATTTCGACGGGATGGACGGCCCCGAACTCGAAATCGAACTGGAAATTCCGGGGCGCACCGACGAGTCCGCCCCGAGCGTCGAATAAGCAGCCTATTTCGTCGCCGATTCGAGGACGAGCGTGTCGTCTTCGAGGTAGTGGTCGATGACGTGGGCGTGTTCTTCGAGTTCGACGATGTGCCCGCGCAGAATCTGGCCCGTCGCGTAGTCGCCGAGTCCCTCCGATAATTCGATGTGTTCGCGGTAGCTCTCGATAATGTCGCCGTACATCTCGAGGTCGTGGGTAAGCGACGTGCGAATGTCGTAAACGTCCTCGTCTTCGGGTTCGACAGTGGCCGCCTCCGAGAGGGCCTTCATGCTCGCGTGGGGAACCCCGCCAATGGCCTGGAGTCGCTCTGCGAGTTCGTCTGCGGCCATTTCGACCGCCTCGTAGGCTTCCTGCAAGAACCGGTGAATCGGCAGGTGTTCTGCGCCTTCGACGTTCCAGTGGTGCTTGTGCAACTGGTGGTACAACACGTACGCGTCGGCGAGGTCAGTGTTGAGCGCGTCGACGATCTGTTCTGCTTTGTCCGTATCCAGGCGGACCGGGTTCTCACCGACCGTTCCGGCCTGTTTGCGGGTGACTTTCTGGGTACTCATCGCAGGTATGGATTCAACTTGATGACTCAAAAAAATATGTGATAGCCTACCATACCTTTCGGAACGAGCGAAGCAGGCCCGTCAGTCGCCGCCAGGCACGAACTGCCCGGATGCCGCAGACGCCCGACTCCAGACGCCGCTGTCGAAGTCGATGGCGTCGTTCCACTTCGCGACGACGGTGGAGACGGCGAGGTCGCCAGTGACGTTGTTCATCGTCGCGATGCGCCCAAGAATCGGGTCGACGCCCGCGACGAGGCCGACGAGTTCGAGCGGGAGGCCGACCTGGCTCAGGATGACCGTGAGCATGATGATGCCCGCGCCCGGCACGCCCGCTGTCCCGATGCTGATGAGGACGGCGACGAGCAGCACCATCGCCTGCTCGCCGAAGGCGAGTGGCTGGCCGGCGACGTTGGCGACGAACATGACGGTAATCGCCTGTCGGATGGCCGCCCCGTCCATGTTGGCCGTCGCGCCGACAGGGAGCGCGAACGAGTAGACCGACTCCTCGATTTTGAGGTTCTCCTCTGCGTTCGACATCGTGATGGGGAGCGTCCCGCTCGATGACCGGGTGGCGAACGCCGTCAGCATGGCGTCTTTCGCACCGCTGAGGAACGAGAGCGGCGAGACGCGGGCGACCAGCCCCATCAGCACGACGAGATAGGTAAAGACGATGTGGATTGCCACCGCGATGGCGACGGCGACGACGAGCATTCCGAGGTCCGAGAACACACCGATTCCTTCGGCCCCGATGCCGGCGGCCATCAGCGCGAACACGCCGATGACGCCGTATTCGAGCACGCCGCGAACCACGACGAACATCGCTTCGGTCGCGACTTCGAACGCCTCGAACACCGAATCTACCTTCTCTGCGAGGTCATCTTGCTGGGCGCGGACGAAGGTGAGCGCCGTTCCGAAGACGATGACGACGAACACCGTCGCGAGCAGGTTGCCCTCCGCCATGGCCGCGACCGGGTTCGCCGGAACGATGTTGAGGATGACGTCCATGAGCGCGGGTGGCGACTGGGATTCGGGTGCCTGCCCGGCCGCGAGGTCTGCGCCGAGTCCCGGCTGGAGCAGGTTCGCCACGGCGAGGCCGATAATGCCCGCGATGGTCGTCGTCACCGCGTAGAGGAACACCGTCGCGCCGCCGAGTTTGCCGAGGCGAGCGGGCGAAAGCTGGCGAATCCCGGTCAGCAGGGTGAACACGATGATGGGGAGCACCAGCATGTTGAGTAGCCGGATGAACAGGTCGCCAAGCGGACGGACGACGGCCATCTCCTCGCCGAAGACAAGCCCGGCGAGCGACCCAAGCAGGAACGCCGCGAAGATGCGATAGATGAGCGGGACGGTTCGATAGCGATGCCACAGCGAGCGGAAGGGGGTAGCCATGAGTTGCCCGTGTTACCTCGTCTATCCGGGTAATACTCACGCATCCTGCGTCCGCTGCAGGTACCTACGACGCCTCCCTCGCGACCGATTCGACTGAACTGCCAAATTTCTCGGCCCACACGTGCGGAAACTGGTGGTCCTCCGCTCGAAACGAGTTATCTCTGTTTTCGGCGGTCACCCGGCCACCGGATGGTGGCACGTAGATACCGGCAAAACTGTCACATTTGTGCGCGTGAGATGCTCTACCGGTGCCCACGAAACCCATCAATATCCGAAAGAGATATCCACAGTATTGCCCAATCTATGAACAACTATGGCGGACGAATCGCCGCAGACGGAGTCGGAAGACACCCTGTTTACTGACATCGGGAAGGGACTCCTGGACGAGCAGATGGGGCCGAGTTCCGCACTCGCACATCTCTACCGTGGCGAAGTCCACCGGATGAAACTCTGGCGCGAGCGCTTAGACCGCACGACCAACTGGTCGGTCATCGTCATGGCCGCCGTGTTGACGTGGTCGTTTTCGAGCCAGGAGAACCCCCACTACGTGATTCTCGCTGGTATCGCAGCGCTCAGTATCTTCCTCACCATCGAGGCCAGACGCTATCGCGGCTACGACATCTGGCGCTCCCGGGTTCGCTGTCTCCAACGAAACGTCTTCGCCCCGGGACTCGACCCGACGACCGACCCCGTGAATCCCAACTGGCGACAGGACCTGAGCCAGGACTACCGAACGCCGACACTCAAAATCACCATGGAGGAGGCGCTCGCTCACCGCCTCCGGCGCGTCTACCTGCCGTTGTTCGGCGTCATCCTCGGCGCGTGGACCGCCCGCGTCGTCGTGTTCGGCGACCAGCCGTGGCCCGAGAGCGCCGCCATCGGCCAACTTCCCGGCACGATGGTGTCCATGTTCGTCGGCCTGTTCTTCCTCGGCCTCATCTTCATCGCGATTCGCCCGCGGACGTGGCACACGCACGACGAGATGCGGACGGAAGCACTCCGACGAGACCGAACGAACCGGCGGAGATAGGTGTATCTCCTCAGCAGACGTATATTATCCTATGGTAGAAACAACAGTGGTACAGTCCTCATCACAGCAACGCGACGGCATCCTTCTCCACGCGCTCATCGGTGCGGTGTTGATGTTCGTCCTTTCGTTCATCCCACTCTCGCCCGTTTTGGGTGGTGCAGCAGCTGGCTATCTCCACAAGCATGACGGCGTGAAGGTCGGCGCACTCGCGGGACTCTTCGCAGCAATCCCGGTCGTCGCAGTCGTGATGTTCCTGGTCACGTTCCTGACGCCGGTTGTCGTCACCCAGGGGAACAGCATCGTCGGCCCGCTCGTCGGGTTCGGCATCATGGGGTTCGTCCTGCTGTTACTCGTTGGTCTTTACACCGTCGGTCTCGGTGCACTCGGTGGCTATATCGGCGTCTACTTCTCCGAGTCTCGGACCGCTACGTAGCCGAGTCGGCCCGAACACGTGGGTCAAGCTGTTTGCCACCGTCTGGGACTCCAACAACGACCCCTACTTGGCGACCTACGGCGCACAGCACCACCTGAAACACGGTCAAGGCTACTCCATCTCCGTCGACGGCTACTACGGCCCCGAGACGAAGGGTGCGGTCGAAGACTTCCAATCGAATGCCGGCATCCGCGTCGACGGCGTCATCGGCCACGACACGTGGCAAGCGCTGATGGCACTCTGAAGCCCACCCGACTCACTGTTTTTTGGCGAAGAGGTCACCCTGCAGGTATTTCAGTCCGGTATCACAGGCGACGGTGACGACGGCGTCGTCTGGATCGCGCTCGTTCGCGATTTCCACCGCCGCGGTCAAGTTCAATCCCGTCGATAATCCGCCGAACAGTCCGTCCGTTTTGGCGACTCGCTGAATCATCTCTCTGGCCGTCGATTCGGACGGCGCGCGAACGTCGTCGTACGGTTCCCGCTCGAAGATGGGCGGGTTCACGCCCACGGCGATGCCCTCGATGTGGTGGTTCCCGGAACGACCTTCGCTCAGAAGCGGGGACTCGGCGGGTTCGACGGCTGTGATTCGCGCACCTGCCGGCTTGAGCACCTCCGCGTTTCCGGTCAGACAGCCACCGGTCCCGTAGGACATCACGAAGTCGGTCACGTCGGGGCAGTCGTCGAGAATCTCTTCGCCCATCTTGGTGTAGCCGTCGAGCAGGTACGGGTTCTCGAACTGATGGGTGTGATACGCCTCAGTCTCGGCTTTCACCTCCTCGACGTACGCCATCATGTCGTCGATGATACCCGGGTACACACTCCCGTCAGGTGTTTCGTGGACGATGACCTCCGCGCCGAACGCTCGCATCGTCCGAATCTTCTCCTGGGCGAAGCAATCTGCGGTCACCATCGTCGTCGGATGGTCCATCACCGCACAGACGAACGCGAGACTAGAGCCGGTAGAGCCGCCGGTGTACTCGACGACGCGCTGACCGGGGTCGAGCAAGCCGTCGCGGCGCGCTCCCCGAATCATCGAGAGGGCGAATCGGTCCTTCATGCTCCCCGTCGGATTCCCGCCCTCCCACTTTACGAAGATGCGTGCGCCACCTTCGGGACGGATGCCGGGAAGTTCGATGAGCGGCGTGTTTCCAACGGCTTCGATGACAGAGTGGGCGTGCATGCTAGCTACTCGATGTGGCGTTTGAAAAAGAGTGGCGCAGGGCTAATGATGTAGAGAAGCCTGAACGGTTCAACGTCATCCCTGGACCCTATATTCAAAGAATCAATCACCACCCTCGATTTTCATAATCGGTTCTAGTCTTGCGATTTCATTACCGTTCAAGGTCTAATCGATGGTTGAAATGCTTCTCGAAGTGGCGTTGTCAGTCTGTTATAGAGAAATTCCATCCGTGATTGATGCAGGAGTTGACCGCTCATTGTCGGAATAACGGGCGGAGAGCCCATGTTAGCAGATTATGAGGAATCTGAACCACCCAATTCCGAATCCTAACCGGTTGGAAATCCCGGAAGAGGATTGTTGTGAGGTATTGAGTTCCAGACTAGTGTGGGATTTTCGCGGGGATGATTTTGGGGTTTGAGCGCTTGTGGGGTTTGAATTCGCTAGATAGGGGGAATTGCGGGCGTTCGCGAATGCCTCCAAATCCGTCTCTCTGCGCTTCATAATCGGATTCCCTCTTGTGGTTTTGGGATGTTGCTTTTGGTGCGTCGCGCTCAGAGAAATCGGAATATAATCGCCTCACGCATCCGGGTTTCGTATCGTTCTCCCATTTACGACCATTTTGGCCTGTGCTCTCTCGCGCTCGAATCGACCTCGTGCTCGTTTTTTGTGCTGTTTCGCTCTCTTCCGGACTCAGACCCCGACTAGGAAAGATAAATCAGCCCCCTAGAATTGCCTAGATGCCCGTTCAGGCGCGTGGAAACCACGATTCCGAGTATGAACAGGCAATCACCATCACAACGAACGGTGTGTCAACGAACGACCCCACTGTCTCGCGAGTTACGGATTGTACGGTTCGACGATTTTGAGAATCGTGGGCGCTTCATACCGTCGGTTGCGTTGCTGGCCGGTCGTCTCACGCAGGACCCCATCATCCCATACGCGCCGAATCGCCTGGTTCACGGCAGGTTGAGACCGCCCGAGAGCGTCGACCGCCTGTGGCTCTGTGAGATACGGGTGTTCGATGATAAAATCGATGAGTTCGCGAATCACGGCACCCTGGCCCTGATACTGGGCTCGATACCGATCGCGCAACGCGAGCAGTTCTCGGGCGACAGTATATCCCTCACGACCCTGTTCGGCGATTGCCTGAACGAAAAATGACACCCATTCTATCCACGCCCCGTCACGACTTACGGCCAGCAGCCTGTCGAGATAGGTATCACGGTTCGCGTTGAAATACGACGACGGATATAGATACGGACCGGGTAACAGCTCCCACTTGTAGAGGGCGAGCATCACGAGGAGGCGACCGAGTCTCCCATTGCCGTCCTGAAACGGATGGATTGTCTCGAATTGGTAGTGGATTAGCGCCAGGTCAACCAGTGGAGCGTACCGTGGGCCTGTGCGGATGTACTGGAGCAGGCTCCGAAGTGCATAGGGGATACTCGCTGGGGGAGCCGGAACGAATCGTGCCTCACTGAGTGGCGTTCCCGGCTTGTCGATTCCCACGAGGTCTTCGCGAAATTCTCCGGGGTTCTTTTGCTCGCCACGTGCACCCTGCAGCAATATTTCGTGGAGGCGACACAGCAAGTCCCGGTCTAACTCGGCGCCTTCTCTGAGCGCCTGAATGCCGGTGGTGATTGCTTCGACGTAGTTCTGTGCTTCCGTGATGTCGGCTCGCTCGGTCGCGGTTCGTCCGGGCTCTTCACCGGCTTCGCGTCGATAGATGTCCGAGAGCGTGAGTCGGGTCGTCGTCTCGATGTTCGAGGAATCGACGGCCTCACGGTGGATGAGGGGACTGAGGATAACCTCCGGCGAATCCAGCCAGGTATCCAGGTCTGAGAGTTGACCCACGGCATACATTGCCTCCCCGTTGTCGCTGACTAGGTCGTGTGTGGCGTCGAGGTCTGGTGGGAGCGGGTCTGGGCTGAACGTGAAGATACCGTCGACCATCTCAACCTCTCCCGGAGCGTCGTCAACAAAGTCTTCAGGCCTCATTGGTATCCAACACACGTTCGGAGCGGCTTATAGATAACGAATAACCAATATTACTATCCAAAATAGCTGTTAGAGCACTCTAAGATAGCCAATTCATACTTTCACTATCCAAATCGCGCTCGACACCACCAGTAGATAACGGTCAGACGACTATCCTTCGCCGGAGCGCCTCGTCAGAAATGAACCATCAAGCCACGGATGCCGGGCCCAGCAGTCCGAAGACGGTCTTGGCGAATCTGCCCACGAATCACAATCCAGTGTCGACTGCTACCGGAATCACAACTACCTAGACACGGCTAGTTCACCAACCGTGAGCCGAGCACGCTTACGCGTCTTCCTGCATGCGGTCACGCAACCACGGTGCTGGATACACCGCCGTCAGTCCGGGCGAATCGATGTTGAAATGCTGTGGTGGCGTGGTCTTCGCGTAGGTCTTCTCGACGCGTGGCGTTCCCTCTGGTGGGTCGTTCAACACCCCCAATACTTTGTGCCCAGCTGATTGGGTCATCACCACCCAGATCGCCTCGTCTGGCTCACAGGCGGCCATCTTGTCGTAATCTTCTGGGATAGCGCGTCGATAGTCGTTGTTGATACGCTCGACTTCACCCGTCACGACGACGTTCTCGTTCGCGTCGAGGCCAACGCAGTCGAGGCGATGCAGTTGGAACTCCTCGGTGGGAGCACTCACGGAACTGCCCATGAACTCGGCGGCAGAAACGCTGCCTTCGCGAATCTCGTAATAGGGCACGACGTCGACGACTGCAGATTCCGGATTCTCGACATACGCGGACTCCAGATACTGGCGGAGGACTTCGACGCCGAAGATGTGCTGGCTGGATTCCTCTAAGTCGCCTTTCCCGTGGCCGTAATCGACGCCCTCCCGGTAACTCTCACCGATTGCCTTTCGGCCGGCAGATGTCACCGTGAACAGGCGGTGGGGGTGGTCGGTGTCGTGGCGAAGCAACTCACCCTCGACCAGTTCCTGGACTGTGTCACTGTCGATGCCGGTGTACTCCTGCAGGCGGAGCATCGAGTCGTATCTGAGGTCGTACTCGAGTGGGTCGTAGCGCAATTGCTGGGCGTTGTACACGACCTGTAAGAACAGGAGTTGTCGGTCGGTCCACTCGGAGGCTTCGCGCTCGTCGTCGGTGAGTTTGAGCCCGACCGAACAGACGGGGATGTCGTGGCGGTCGACCGCGTCGAGCGAGGAACAACACGCAATCGCACGCTGCATGCCGTCGAGCGACCGGTCGTAGCGGTTGTCACAACTCACACACCGCAGGGCGTGAATCTCCGCGTCGTACTCCACCGTCTCGGGCATGCGTTTCGTGTGGGCGAGTGCGGTATCCACCCGGACCACCGAGGGCGTGTCCTCCTCGAAATCGTCTGCCAGGCTCGGCTGATAGAGCGTCAAGCCGGCTTCGAAATAGGTGCGGTCGAGGGTCTCCTCGAACTGGTCTGAAAATCGTGTCGCATCTTTCGCCGTCAGTGGCTGTGGGCCCTCTGGGTCACCCGGCGGAAGCGGTGCCGACCGCACGAGGAACGGGCGCGGTTCGTCGGTATCGAACGCGGCAGGGAGTTTCACGAACCACTGGCCGCGACGAAGTGCTCGAAGTCGATTCCCGACTTCCGTTGTATCCATCTCGTCGGTAGCCAGCCGCGTGGCCAACCTGCGGTCGACGGGCACGTTGCCCGTCACAAAGGTAGAAACGTTGTTCAACACCTCGTTGTACGCCCGCTCGCTGGCCTCTCTAAGTTGGCCGGGGAACTGCATCGCGAGCGTGACCGAACACCCGAAACTCCGGGATTTTGCGAGGAACTCCGTAAGCAGGTCCGTCACCGCGACAGACGCAGCCTCCTCGATATACAGGTTCACGAGCGGGTGGTCCTCCTCGTCGCTCTGCTGGGTGCGTCTCCGGAGTGCCGTCCACAGATTCGAGAGAATCACGAGCGTCAACACGCGCTGGGCTTCACTCCGCAGGCCGCCGGTATCGAAGATAATCACCGCATCCTCGTCGAGCCAGTCTGCGAGGTCGAAATGCGGCGTATCGCTCGCTTCGTCCCCGTCGGCGACGTGATTGAACATCCGCGCGAGGCGCTTGTCGACGGGAATCTTCTCGATACGATTGGCCACACCCTGCATGATCTCGTCGAACGAGCGAGCGCGATTTGCGACTACGCCACCGAGCATGCGTTCGAGTTCGTCATCAGAAACGGCGGGTGCCGTCTGTCGTTCGTGCATCCGTCGGGCGGCGTCGTGGAGGTCTCGATGCGAGAAGGCGTCGTCTCCATTGACGGGGTCGAACAGCGCCTTCACGAGATAGCGGATGATGTCGGGTGAGCGAACGGCCTGTTCGAAGCGCCGCTTGCCCATGATTTGGGTGAGAATCTCGATGTAGTGGTCGACGGTATCCTCCACTGCGGTCGTTCGGGCGACGCCAACTTCCAACTCGTCGCGAATATCGAAAAACGAGAACGCGGGGAGGACCTCCGCACAGTCGAAGTAGCGCACGTTCTCCAGGTCGCCGTAGCGGGCGAAGTGGGCGCGACAGTAGTCTTCGCCCATGCCGTCGCCCTTCGGGTCGATGAGGATATTCGCCCCCTCGGTCGCTTCCTGATTTTCGAGGATGGCGTTCACGAGCGCCGTCGATTTACCCGAACCCGTCTTCCCGAACCAGGCGACGTGCAACGGTTGGAGGGCAGGCGGAAGTGAGAGGCCCTGGTCTATCGTCGCCCCATCCTGCGTGAGCGGGTGGCCGAACAGGAGACCGTCTGTGTACGCCCGCAACTGGTCTGCGGGTGGACGTGGCAGGGCGGTTCGCTCGCCTGGCGTCGGCGCGACGGCACGTTTGCCCGCACCCGTGAGCGAATCTCCAGAGAGTACGCAGAAGTTAGACGCCTCGCGGGCGTCTGCGACGATGGCCCTGCTCGTGTTCGTCGTCCACGGAATCTTGTTCCTCAGGCGGCCGTAATCGGCCGGGTAGAATCGCTGTGTCTGGATGTCTTCGTACACGCGCGTGGCGTCGCCGTCGGTGTGGACTACGCTCGTAACCTCGTAGCAGGTGTGGCTCACGTCGCCAAACGCGGTGGCGAGTTCGCGGATAGGTGCGTCTGGGGTATCCGGGTTGTCCGTGCTAATGGCGACAACGCGGGCGTTCACCTCGAACGAGCGACGTCCATCTTTTTCTGCGAGTTCCTGGATGCGGGCTTGGTCACTGGCGGTGATCGTGAGTTCGTCTTTCGGCGGTGGCCCCCAGATGGCGTTCAAGAGTTGCCCACCGTACGTGTCCAGGCCGCCCTCGATGTAGGCGCTGCGCTCTTCTGCTCTGCGTGACCAATCTGGCTTCGGCCGAAGGAGCGTCTGGTAGACGAGTGGGACGGCACTCGCAGCCATCGTCTCGACGAGGGCTCCGAGCGGCAGGCGGGAGTGGCTTTCGTGCTGGAAGTCCTCGAACGGGGTGAGTTGGGTCTGCCAGTCGTTCAGGCGCTCTGGCTGGCCGCAGAATTCGACGGCGGCGAGTGGGTGGGCCTCGGCGTCAGTGAGTGGGTCCACACAATCGACGCGCGTGAGTTCGTACGAATTCGGGAATAATCCTCTGAGAATGCGTTCGAGTGCATCCGTCACTTTTGGGTCGGTCACACCGACGTAGTAGTCGATGGTCGTGTCCTCGGTGCCATCGGCGACGAGCCGGAATTCGATGGTCGGTGGCTCGGGCGTTCGTCTGGTGAGTCGTGAGACGAGGCTCGTGTTCGGGTCCGGGCCAAGCCCGTGGAGTCGCCTGAGATGGGTCGTGACGGTTTTCGGGTGCAGCGAATCGTCCGTCGGGCGAATGCGAATGTAGGTGGTTTCAGGAGCGATCGACCGGTCGTCGGTGGAAGCGTCGGCGGCGGGCATCGAAATCTGCAGTATTCTTCCTGGGGATGGCTTGTGCTATAATAGCTCGGATAGTGATAGCAAGCGACATGATTGTGCGGTAAGGGGTTCTGGGTGTCGTGTCGAGTGTTTCTACCTGGTCGTCGAGATTTCGTGAGTGTGGAGGCAGGCGACGGTACCACGTCGAGCGCCCCCGGCCGCTCGCGGTCGCTCAGGCGACATATCGGCACGGCCGATAGGGGTCGCTGAGGCGACCAGACACGCGCGAGCGCCCGGCCCCGTCCTCCCACCCTGTGGTCTGTGTAGTCTCACCGCATACCCACCGACAAGGACGTACTGATGGCCCTCCTCGGTGAGTTCTGCAAGGAGTTGGAATCACTTCTCGCCGCTGAACCGACGGACAAACACTCGGCAGTCGAACAATCGCGCCGAGTGCCCGCTCACGCTGGTCATTCATCCGATTCAGACGACATCTAACAGTGGTCGTCGATCCACTCACAAAATGAGTGGAAATCCTCTGCACCACATTGCTCTGCGATACTTCCAAGTGTTCCACGAGGAATCTCTCCATGGAGTGGAACAGTTGGGCGTCGGACCTCGCCAGTGTCTGGATTGACGTACTCTAGTGTGAGGTGACTCCCAGTCCGTGACTTCGGCTCGTAATCGAATTTCATCAGCACCTTCGCAACTTCTCGACCTGTGAAGGTCGTTCGGCCCACGCTACTTGTCCCACGGCGGACGGCCTTCGCTCCCAGCTTCGTTCTCATCGAGACCAAGTTCTTCGGCCAGTTCGCTCTCGTCTACGGGCTCGCCCTTTCCATGGTACGCATCGAGTGCGTCAGCAAGCATCCGCAATGCTTCCGCACGATCGTCGCCGAAGGAAGCCACACCCGTCTCGATGTCCTTCGCGGTGACTCGACCATCATCCTCGCGAATGAACTCAACGCCACCGTTACGGTTGTCACGAGTCGTGCTGGCCATCTCTACTAGAATTGAGTCGACGTCTACAGATAAGCGTTCGGACGGCTTGCATTGTACTATGACCGGGCGACACAACCAATCGGAGAAATAATGCTAAACCCACCCTCTAAGTCTTGCACGCCTCTTCTGACAGGGGCTGGTGAGGTTTCTACGACCGTGTTGAACTCACAGCGCGAGTCGGTCACGGGACAGTGGCTACCAATGAGTCGATTGGAACGTTCGATGCAGAGTTGCCGTTGACCGATGTACGGTTGTCTGATTAGCGTACGTTCAGTAACATGTCTGTGATTGCCATCTTTTCTTTAATCCGATTTTGGAAATCAATGGAAGGCTCTTTCTCATACGGGTCTTTGGTCAGCTCGTAGCCCCGTGCCTCGATGTAATCTTGAAACGCCCACAGCGCATAATCAAATTCCTACTCACCTCCCCATCCGTGACCGGGAGGCACGTCAGCGAGTTTTTCGGCAGCCACCTCGTAACACTCAATCGCACGCTGGTCACCCAGCATGAGATAGCCGTCGCCGACCCATTCGTACGATAGCCCCTCTAGTATCTCGTCGTCAGTGTCTGCCCGCACCCGCTCGCAGAGTACCTTCGCAAAGTCAAACAGGTGGGTTGCCCGACCGGTATTGTTCACTCTCACATCACAGCTTATCGCTCGCAAGAGTTCTGCTGCGCCGAGTGACAACGTCTTCGTGTCTTCAAACTTCTTCGTGACCATCAACTCGAATGCAGCGAGTGCGAAATGCGTCGCTGCTTGGTCGAGATTACTTGCATTGTTGAATTTCCGTGCCAACTCATCGTGATCAGTCATACAGTCTGTTGTTTCAGGAGCAGAATAAACATTCCAGCGCGGAAAATGAACATTCGATACGCTACACAACTCACCGGCTGAATCAGCCCTGATAACGTGAAACCAACCGGCAATCGGTGCTGAACTCACCCTCTGAGTGTTGCACACCACTTCTGACAGCATTCGGTGAGGTCTCTGTAAGCTCGCTGATTTGAGCGCTCAGTTTCGGTTGGAAAACCCACGACGGAACCATTTTCCCACTCGGTTGAGGCTCTCTAGTATGGAGCACCGAGTTGTCCACTATCACTATCCGCTTGATAAGCGATACTCGTTAGAGTACGTTGACGACGATGCGACACAGTTCGCTGAGCGATACGGTGGATACGACTCAGGGACGGTGAAGGCACTCGGGTATCTGATTGGAGAGGCCGAAATCTACTGTCTGTACACGCAGACTGGCGAGTCTGGGACAGCTGACGACCTCGAAACCAGCGAGACCGAGATTGTTGCTGCATTGGACGATATGCATCCAGATCGGGAGCGTCCGATTGCAATCGGTCTATTCGAGGCATGGGAAGGCGTCCGTGAGGAAGCCGAAGAAACCGGTGATGGACTAGAGATCTACAAAGAGTTGGAACTCAGTCGTGTCCCGGAAGCGATCGATGAAGTGAACTGGAACGGGACAGCAACCAACGTGGCCGGGGAACTGATGTCGAACCTCATCCTGAGACATGTCCTTCCGAACGCAAACCATCGGTCCAGCATCTCGATGCTCCAGATTTATCTCGACTTCTGCACGTTCGGCCGTGAAGTCGAGTACAACGGACTTCGACTCCACACTGCTGACAACGAGTGGCGAGCGTGGGTCGATCCGTACATCACACAGTCGAAGCGGATTCTGACAGTCCGACGGAACAACGTTCGGTTCCAGAAGCTCAGTGAGTACGGTGTTGAAACTGTAATCCGGAAAGGCGGTATCGAGATCGCGTTGGGTGAATGGGACCTCGGCATGCACTATCGAGACGCGTGGACCCACTACGCCCGAAAGCACGAACAACTCTGTGTTCTATTTGCCGAGGAAATCGCTGAGCGAGCGGGCGTTCCTGAATTGAGCGAGCGGGTTGGACTCTCTCAGGCAGACTTTGCGTCGTTACTTGCCGGACACGAACCGTAGCTCTTGACGTGGTGTTGAAGCTGAAAATGGACGACGAGTCAGTCCTGGAGGTGAGCGTTCGACCGACCAACCGCTCGGCAGTACTCTCCGTTCTCGAAGTTGTACCGACGTTCGAGGTTTCGAACGGTCTTCTTGAAGTCCATGGTGCTTAGGTGAACGAATGGTTCTGTGACGTATAAATATATTGTAGCCACTGTGGTCATAATCAGCCGGTTGACACACCCTCTGTGTGGTGTACGCCGCTACTGACAGTGCCTGGAGAGGTCTCTGTAGACGTGCTGAACTCAGGGCGCAAGTCGGTCATTGGGTTTCCCTTATCCTCCGTGTCACATACAACGGAACGATTGTACATCTATAGCTGGTGGAGGAAGAAGGTCTATTGGTACAGGGTTCCAAGTACTACCGATTGAATATGGACAACGGAGTACGACTCCGTATTGCCGGTCCCGACCCAAGAGACGCATCATTGGGACAATGTCGGCTCCACCCCGACACGATGCGAGAGATGGAGCTGTCGTCGGGCGATGTCGTTGCAATCTCTACGGACGAATGGACGGTCGGAGCATATGTGGCTCCGGCGACGACCGACGAACGGGGGTTAGAGGAGGCTGAACGTGATGTGGTCTATTTCGACGTCCATACGCTGATTGGTGAACGGAGAGAGGATGTTCTTGGACAGAGCGTCATGGTTCGGCCAACCTCTCCGTCACCTGCGCGAAGACTCGTCCATGAGTCGTTCCCGCCCGGAACCGCATCGGAGGTTCGCTCGATACTCGCCCCCGGGAATCTCGTGGGGAGACTCGTAGTGGCAGGAACCCGAATGGCCGCCTATCGAAGGAAGGGGACAGCGACACAAGGCGTCTTTCCGCGGGTTTACGAGACGGCCCCGGACGGTATCGTCGTTGTGACCGAGCGAACCATCATCGAGTCCCGCTCGGATTCTGGTACATAAGCACACCAATCTCGTGGCTGATGCATTTCTGTGGGCTGAAACGAACGATAACTGGCTGCTGAACTCACCCTCTCTATTCAACACGCGACATCTGTCAGATTATGAGGTTTTCAGCAGAGTCACAGCGTCTATGCTGACGATATCTCTCACGTCTACTCGATATCGAACGTGAGCTGAGCGGCGACTTCTTCATCCATTACGTCGAGCAGTGGTCAGGTGAGCGTATCAAGTGTCGATGGGACCGACACGAAAACCCCACACAACGCTCGCGACCACTATCACTCATTTCCCGCTGCCTCCCGTGACGACGCCATCGACCGACTCTACTGTTGCATTATCGCGGTTCCGCACTGCCAGTCGCCAAACGGGTTTTGAGGTACTCCTGCAGCTGTTCGTCGCAGCAATAGATGTAACAGCCCTTCATTCCACGACTCATCAGCGTTCGATACGTGTTCTTAATCAGTTCTTCGGCTCTTGCTGCCGCCTTCTCCGGCTCCTCACGAAACATCTTCTTGATACCGAAGAGTGAACGGTCCGTGTTCGCGCGGGCTTCGTGATCGACGACGATCTCACCTTCACGATACTTCAAATCCGCTCCGATGATTACGCCGACGTAATCGAATTCGAGGCCCTGGCAGGTGTGGATACACCCGACCTCGTCGATCGAGCCTTCTGCAATGGCCCATGGTTCACTCGTATCGAGATTCCAGCTTCGTTCGTACTCGCCAATCTTGATATCGTAGGCGTCGGGGTCAGACCGGCCCTCCTTGTCCCACTCCCAGCAATACCCAGCGACGACTCGCGATAATCGGGTGTGCTCGTTTTTGCGTGCGATTGCGTCGTGAAGCGCCTGCGGCGTATCGAACACCTGTAGGTCGTAGTCGAGATCGAACCCGTCTGCGTTCGCCGTGGCCCTGATCTCCAGAACATCATTGAGCCACGCGATGTAGCCTTCCGAGCCGTTACATCGAAACTGTGAATCCAACTCGACCTCCTCAATCTCGGCACCCAGGTCACGGGCATGCCTTCGAATCTCGGCTTTCGAGCCGATATCGTCGATATGAATGCGCTGACTTTCGTCGATGAAGAACACGCTGAACTTCGCGGCGTTGATGATCTCCATGATTTGATTCTCACCCCGACCGAAGAACGTGGACTCTGCGTTCAAGCGATGAGCTTCGTCAGCGATCAAGGCAGGAAGTGCGTTCGACGCCGTCTCCACGAAACTTCCCGCGCCCGTGAACAGATGGTCGATCTCCTTGACCAGCTTATCGCCCCGTAGCTTCTGCTTGTACACCTCTCTGGGCGCACGGTTCTTCGACACGTACTGGGCGACCAGATCCTGTTGAATCAATTCGGACAGAATGTTGATCGCGACGACTGTCTTGCCAGTTCCAGGTCCGCCATCGACGATTAACACGCGTTTTTGCCCGTCACGAGCGGAGCGTTTGGCTAACTCGACGGCCTTCTCGAAGACGACTTTCTGTGAGTCGATCAGGGTGAACTCGTCGCGGTCTTCGAGCATCGCCAGGAGCGAATCCTGCAGCGACTTTGCTGGGCGGAGCTTCCCATCGTTCAATTCGTAGAGCGTCTCCAGGTTGTCTCCAACTTCGATTTGTGACTCTAAGAACGACCGCAGTTTCTTTGCATCGCCGCGAACAAACAGTGGAGCTTCATCAGTATACCGCCGATAGACGTCGCGCTCTAGCGTTTCTCGATGGGCTGGTTCGAAATTGTGAAGATAGGCTGCAGGATAGAGGTGAATCGGCTTGTCCTGAATGCGTGTGTTGAAGTCTTTCAGGAGTTGTGCATACGACGACGCCTGGTAGCTTGGGTGCGTCGTTTCCCGAATACCACCCCCGAGCAATGTCCTGACGATTCCGTCCTTGTCCTCAACGGCCTCTGTGCTGGGTCCATCCCACTGCTTTAACTCGACGATCGCCACGTTCGCATTCTCGGCTGCATCGTACCCGGAGATCAGAAAATCGATTCGCCGAGATGTGAGCGGGATCTTGAACTCGATTGCGACGCCTGCGTCGTCGGGCAGCGAACTCCCACTCAACACCTTGTGCATGTACTGAAAGGAGTTCTCCCAGGACCGGACTTCGCTCTCACTCCCCATTCCAAGCCCCTTAGATTCGTACCCCCGTTTGATCTCCGGGACCAACTGATCCGTCAGGCTATCTTCTAAGAAGCCGGATTTGGTGTTTTCGTAGACGAGCATCCTGGCTAATTGTCCGCCTTTCGGTTGCTTCCCTTATATTCCTTCGCTGGATACCTGTCGCTGTTCTTCTCGAGTTTTCGTTCCAGGGCTGCTTCGAGGGAGATGTCATAGAGGTCTGCAAATCGAAGCAAAAAGAACAGAATGTCGGCCAGTTCATCCTCGATGTCCTCGCGGGATTCGGCGTCACCGAGGAGGTCTGATTGGTCATCAGTATCTTGGAATCGGAATAGTTCCAACAGCTCGCTTGATTCCGTTGTCAAACCGATCGCAAGGTCTTTTGGCGTATGATACTGCCCCCAATCTCGACGTTCGCAGAACTCTCGCACATCTGCATTCAACTTATCAAGCCGCATGGGATAATGTTACCCGACACACACACAAAGAAGTACAGAAGCCCCGAGACACATATAGTTAGTCAGACCGTAGCACTTGTACGCATGGTTGAGGGGAACACTGGATGAGCGGTATAATTCATTACAAATCCTGTGTGATGAAGTAAACATGGACTCGCCTTCAACAAATCCGGATTACGTGGTCTCCTTGGTTGAAAATCTGATTTCAAATTACGAAGCCAAGATTGGTCCCTTCAGCACCAACGAGATGCCGGAGAAAGAGGCGGTCAGTGGTATCGAAAATCCGGTATCACGAGCACGATTCCTCACCCTTTCAGTTGCTATTGACTTTAACCGGAACGCGCGAACCCATTGGAAGAAATGCAGAGAACTCTGGGAAACTCACCAGTGGGTGTTCAATCCTGAGGAAGTCACTGAAATGCACGAGGATATCGCCCGAATAGATGACTGTTCGCTGAAGGGCGTCAACTTGCAGACGGTGTCATGCAGCGTCACACGAAATGCCACTGGTGAAAATGCCTACCGCATCGGATTTCAATCGGTTCGGTGAGTCTGTTACTCTGGGTGCTTCGCCGCTTCGTTTTCCTCGCTCCCGGTTACCTCGCCACGGTCACCGAGTTCTTGGTCGATCATAAGGAGCCCAGGGCCGTCATCGCCGACGTGCCTGAGCTTGTCGATAATGGCCTGTGCAGTCGCCTCTTCTTCGACCTGTTCTGCGACGAACCACTGGAGCATATTCTCGGTTGCGTTGTCGTTCTCCTCACGGGCGAGCGCGACGAGGTCGTCGATCAGCCCCGTGACCATCACTTCGTGGTCGTATGCTGCCTTGAAGGCGGCCTGTGGACTCTCCCAGGACGATTGCGGGGCGTCGATGCCTTCGAGGCGAACTCGTCCATCCCGGTCGAGGACATAGTCATAGATGCGCATCGCGTGGGCATGCTCTTCCTCGGACTGGGCGCGCATCCAGCTCGCGAATCCCGGGAGCCCCTCATCCTCGAAATACGCGGCCATTGAGAGGTAGAGATACTCCGCACGTAGCTCCGCATTGATCTGCTCGTTCAACGCCGATTCGAGTGATTCTTTCAGCATCGTTCACAGAATCACCAACCAGACAAATAATCGTTGCTGGCCGAGGGCATCCGAGGCCCCACAACTAGCGGGGCGGAGAAGTTCCAGCACGTTTGGCCCGACTGAAAGAGCAGTCCACCTGATTGGCTGTTCTCAGCCTCACTTCCTCCCCTCCGTGGTCAGATCGTCGTTGAGCGACGTTTGACACGGCCAGCAATTACCGCGACGGCGTCTTTTGCTTCCAGCCGTTGCACCATCTCCTGGACGTCCGCTGCAGGCCAGTCACGTTCCTGGTGCAGGTCCAGATTTCGGGTCGTCAAGCGCGTACAGCACTTCGAGTTCCTCGTAGACGCGCCTGGTGATCTTCGCTACGGGGCCGTGCAACGGCGTCGTCACGTTGTGTTGGTCGGTAAGATCGGTCAACGCTTCGTTCACGTCCGTCACGAACAGCTCTTGGCCCAAGAGTTCGACCTACATCTCGAGTTCTGCTTCGGCGACGTCGAACTCGAGGCCGGTCTGCAGCAACGAGAACAGATCCTCGATGTCGTCCACCCGACCGGCAACCGCTTTGAACAGGAAGATATCTTCTGGACTCACGACCTCGACTACGAGATTCCCCGGGTCGAGATAGCGTTCGCGCCTGAAGACGCGCTTCGCTCGTCTTCCGTGCTCCCACTCGTTTCACTCGCGGGAACTCCGCTCACGGATGCGCTGGGCACCGAGTTCTTCGTACGCTTCGTCCGGCTCCCGAACGATATCGTATCCCAGTTGAAGAAGCACCGCTTGTAGCTGACTCAGATCAAGACTTGTTGCGAGTTCAGAGACCGTCTGCTCACCGTGGAGGGCAGTGCGGGCACGAACCTCGCCTTCTGTGAGCATACTGTTGCATACGAGCGAACCAATATATAGCCCAGTTCGGTATTTTGCAACACAGACCTGACTCTGCCTCGCGAGCTGAGAGCTGTTCTGAATCGTAATCGAGAACGAAACGCCCGTACGTCGTGTCTGCTGCGACACTCTCGGTTCCCTTCGTGTGACCAGCAGATTCGCCCTTCGAGTCCGACGGATTGGACGAGGAAGAGCGGCGAGCGTCGGAGGGTTCATTCATTGTAGGATAGTGTCTCTGAGTCCCACTGACATCCTCCCGTGCCTGTAGACGTCCCCAGAATGCAAAGTATTATGCAAAGCGTTCTGATGTGCGAACGAGATGGAGTACGTCTCGATCAGGCTAACTGACTGCGCTGAGTCAGCAACTTTGTGTCAATTTTCAGTCTTTTCGGCAAAGCGCAAGTGGCCGGCGAACAACACGACTCAAATCTCCGTTGGGTGGTCGTGTGTAGTCGCCGTATCAGTGCCGTTCATCCTGTGGTTTCGTCGCTTGGACGGTACCGTCTGGGTGGGCGGGTGGACTGTATAACGTGTACAACCGGAGCGGTTCGTTATCAGCCGTATTCGTGACGTTATGTTCAGTGCCAGCAGGGATTACAATGACGTCACCGTCACCGAGCCTCGACTCCTCGCCGTCAAGGACGGCCGTCGCCGTCCCTGACTCAACGCGGATGAACTGGTCGATGTTGGGGTGGGTTTCGAGTCCGATGTCCTCACCCGGACGGAGGGTCATGAGGACTAACTAGACGTGGTCAGCGGTGAACAGGACATGGCGAAAGTCATCGTTGTTCTGTGTCTCACGTTCGATGTTCGTAACATAGCCAGGCATGGGTGAATCCAGTTTATATAATACGGACTGAAGAGAGAAAAGTAGCCACCACTTATACAGAATCAAGGAGAATACCTGACCCTTTAGGGTCAGGATGAATCCGACAATTCCTCCACAATCCACCGTCGATGGCAGGGTCGGATATTCCATCGTTCCCAAACCGAATCGTTACAAGAGACGTGAGTATACGTGCTTATACAGGCGTTCAGAATGCTGGAAGTCCACCGAATCCACCGGGCGAAAATCGTCAACCACAGCCAAGTGGATGAGATGCTCGACCGGCACGGGTGGGCGTTCGACCGCTTCACGAAGATACTCACCTACAAGGCGAAAGTCGAGGGCATCGAAGTCGTGGAAGTGTCGGAGCGCGACACGAGCAAGACGTGTTGCGTCTGTGGTAGAGAGGACGACCGCCAGCGTGTCGAGCGTGGCCTGTACGTCTGTGAAGGGTGTGATGCAGCGTTCAACGCTGACGTGAACGGAGCGGAGAATATCCGTCTAAATATCAATCAACGTAACTCCGAGTCTCCGGCCAGTGTGGGTGGGGATAGGAGTACCGGCTGGTTGGCACAGCCCGGAGTCTACCTTCATGACTTGTCCCACGGATTCTCACCGAGCGAACAAGTGGTAGACTGCAAACCCTAATATCCCAACCCAGCGGTGCGGTCACTCAGACGAGTACTCCCCACAGCACGAGACCCCACACCGGTGATGAGAAAGAACACCCCGAGAACTCGGTAGGAGTACTCACCTTCTTCAGTCAGTCCATTGCCTTCTGGATGGAATGGCCAGTGGCGTCTCCGAAAGGCAGTTTGGGGGGTTGCATAGAATGTCCAGCCAACCCACAGCGCAAATATCCCCACCGCAAGTGACAGATAAGAAACCATACACTGTGTTTCATCTACAGCGAGAAATACGTTCCTCTGAAAACAGGGAGTGTTCGAAGTGGTCAATCCACACTCATTCTCGAACGATCCGATTGGGTCAAGAGTGCTGGCTCGCCCCTGACCCGCTTGTATCCATTATGTAGCACGACCGCTGTTGCCTCCCTGACTGCTGTCAGACCGCACGCACGGAACCACAGGGTGTCGTGGCAAGCAATCGTTGTTTGTTCTAGGTGTCGGATGCGAACTGCGTGGTACCTGGATGAGTGTCCCCGTTATTTTACTCTTCGGTCGAGGATTCTTTCCGTGGAAGGTACCGGTGAGCTAAGGCCAGCACAGCGAGTCCCCCGGTTGCGGCGCCAGCTGCCAACGATTTCCGTGACTTAATTGGGCCATCTAGCAGGTCGCGAAGCCGTGAGAGTGCATCCTCATTGTCTAACTCCAGCAAGTCCTCGAAGGCTTCTCGGCTGATCGACCCGAACGAAACGTCGGCAGGAATTTCGTCCATCCAGCGGGTTTCCGCTATCTCGTCCACGGTTTCTCCTTCTTGAGGCCCACACGTGATGTGGTAGATGACTTGCGTGAGGAGACTGTCGGGGAACGCCCACACCAACACCATTACCGGTTCTGACTCTTCGACTGGACAGCCGGTCTCTTCGAGGAACTCTCGATGCATCGCTTCTTCCAGAGATTCCCCGTCTTCGACAGTGCCACTCGGAAGTTCCCATTCTCGGTCGGGTTTCGTGTTCTTCACGAACAGGGTTTCCCCGTCGCGTTTCGCGATGCCTGTCACGATGAGTTCGTTCTCCGGGAAGGCATGCGGTTCACTCAGCGTCACGATCTCCAGCGGAACGTCGTGACTCGAGAGTAGCTCGTGTGCGCGTTCAGGGAGACTCAACCGCATTCCTTTGACACAACGTGACACCCAAGTAAATGCATTGTGACTATCCTTCTTCCGTGACATCCTCCCCGTCGTAAACGACGGGGCTTCCCACACGGTGGGAATGCCAGTTAGTCGTCGCTGGCAGTGGGTTTCGACTCTTGAAACGTTGTGAGTGTCATCTGCGAGGGTGTCTCGCTCTGCTCACACTGAGTCGTGGCGGTGTCACAACCGCTCCCGTCCTGTGGCGAGTCATCGTCTACCTGTTTCACTGGTAGACTCTCTCCCCACGGGTCTACGCGACGTGCGATGTTCGCACTCGCGTTAATATCCGCTTGAAACGTCGATACGTGACACTCTGAGTTCTTGCACTTGAACTCGGCTTGTCGAGGCCGATACCCGATGTGTTTGCACGAGTGACACGTCTTTGAGGTGTACTGCGGGTGAATGTACCGAACCGGAATCCCGGCGTCCTTCGCCTTGTCCTCGATGCGTCCCTGCAAGCGAGCGAAGGCCCACGAGTGTAGGCGTCGATTCATGTACTTCCCGTAGTCCAGCGACTCACGGATGTACGCTAAATCCTCCATCACGATGATAGGGTTCTCGAACTGCCGAGCGTACTCCACAGACTCACGAGACGCTTTCTCGATAATGTCCGTGAGTCGGTTTTGGTAGTACGAGAAACGTTCCCCGATACGCCACTCAGAGGCGTCTCGCTCTTGGAGTCGCTTGAGCGTCGTGAACATCTCCTTACGAATTCGCTTGGCTTCTTTCCCGTTGAGTAACAGTGGTTTCGTGGGAGTGTCGTGTTGGAGGGCACAGCCCGCGACCAACATCGACTCACCAATATCGAATCCAACCCGAGTTGGATTAGTGGGTAGTTCAGAGGTGTCCTTGATTTCGTATTCGACGGTAACGTGGAGGCTCCACGTCTTGCGGTGCTTCTGCAAGCGAAGTTCGCCCACTTTGGTACTCGACTCGTCATCGAGCATGTCGTCCCACAATTCTTGCTGGTCTGGGTTCAGTCGGAGTGGTATCCAGAAGTTGGTTCCGCGACCGGGTTGCGGAACGTTCCAGCAGAGTTCGTATTCACGCGAGGAGTCGCGGTCGAACTTCCCGGCTCGATTGACGAAGCGGAGCGGGTGTTCGTCGTCTAACTCCTTGGCGTTGTACGTCTTGTGGAGTTTCGGAACGTAGGATTTGAGGGCGTCTTTTGCTTGGTACGGCAGGTTGTACGGCGTCACCACGTCGTTTGTGGCGCTCATCGTCGTACAGTGTTGCTCGAAGGCGTCGTTGAGTGCGTCTCGGTATTCAGACAGCGTTTGCTGGAGGCGTTGCTCTTTACACCGCGTGGGCGGTGCGAGCGTGGCTTCCAGCATCTTATTCGCTGTCTGAGTCGTTGACATCGTAGCCTTCGGATTCGAGTGCTTTGCGGAGGAGTTCGGGGTACGCTCGTGAGTGGCGTATCCCGTGGTCGCGGGCGTACTCTTTCACGGCTTCGTGAAGTGGCCCGCCTCGCTCCATATCGAAGTCTGCTCTCATCCACTAAAACGTAAGGAGTAGCGTAAGTTAAAGATGGCGGTTGGCATTCAGTCTGAGCGTCTGAACGTAGTTAATCCATCAGTGGTCGCATTCCCTCCCGTCCTAAAGGACGGGATTCCCTGCTTGAATTAAGATGGACTTTGAATTCACAATTCAAAATCAATTACAGGTGAACTAGAAATGACAAAAATTCTCTATTTTCCCTTATTCGTCCAATTCTTCTTCATTGAATGTTGCCACTGGCGACGTCATCGCGGAGTGGACTGCGTTTCGACAGCCAACCAACCGGACCGTCTTGCAGGTGATGTCGGTCAGGACGGTCTCTCAATCATCGCTCCGTGCGGTACAAGTGGAGGGCCAGCGGCCCGAACACAGCGACGATGACGGCAGAGACGCCGAGTACCCACGCGACATCGGCGAAGACGACGGTCCCGTGCATGAGACTGCGAGCGGCGTCGACGAGGTGCGTGACGGGATTCACGCCGACCACGGTCTGGAGCCACGCTGGCATCGTCGCGGGGTCGACGAAGATGTTGCTCACGAACGTAATCGGGAACAGCAACAGGAAACTCGTCGTCATGACCGACTCCGGCGTGTCGACGAGTAACCCGACGACGATCCAGATCCACGAGAGACTGAACGCGAAGACGAGCACGAGCGCCAGCGCGAGCAACACGCCCGCGAACCCGGCTTCGGGGCGGAATCCAAGAATCACGCCGAGGCCGACGACCATGAACGCGGCAATCGAGTACCGGAGGATATCACCGAGGAGCGCCCCGACGAGCGGCGCAGGCTGCCAGATAGGGAGCGACTGGAAGCGGTCGAACAATCCCTTGTCGATGTCCGTGTTGAGGCCAACGCCCGTGTAGACGGTGACGAACACGATGGCCTGAACGAGGATGCCTGGCAGCAGGAACTGGATGTATTCCTGTGGAGACCCCGCGAGCGCACCACCGAAGAGGAACGTAAACAGGATGGTGGACATGAGCGGGAACGCCGTGACGTCGAAGAGTTGGAACGGCACGTGCTTGATCTTCAACAGTGCACGCCAGCCAAGCGTGAGCGAGGCAGAGACTGCGCCAGGTCGGCGGGGTCGCTCGATACGGGAGAAGACCCCCTCGAGTTCCTCCTCGACGATTGCGGCCGATGGCGTCGTCTCTGTGCTCATGCAAGTCCCTCCGCGGTCTCTTCAGCAGGCCGTCCCGTGAGTGCGAGGAACACCTCATCGAGGCTCGCCTGTCCGAGAGAGAATTCGGCGACCTGCACGCCCGCGTTCGAGAGCGCCTGTAGCACCGACGTCGCCTCCTCGTCGAAGGGGACGCTCGCGACGAGCGCATCGCGGTCAGCGCCGTTGTGGACGCTCACACCGGTCAGTTCGTTCAGAACGGTTTCTGCGTCCGTCCTCCGCGCTGGGTCTCGAAGGCGGATGTGGAGGGTGCTCGCACCCAGGGCTGCCTTCAACTCGCGGCTCGTCCCCTCGGCGATAACTCGGCCGTTGTCGATGACGGCAAGGCGGTCTGCGAGTCGGTCTGCCTCGTCGAGGTACTGCGTGGTGAGGAGGACCGTAGTCCCCTCGGCAGCGATGGCTCGGATGATTGCCCAGACCTGATTCCGACTGCGTGGGTCGAGCCCAGTCGTCGGTTCGTCCAGGAACAGCACATCTGGCGTGACGACGAGACTCGCTGCGATGTCGAGTCGCCGTCGCATCCCCCCCGAGTACGTTCGAACCTGCCGCGTGGCGGCGTCGCTCAGACCGAATGCAGAGAGCAGCTCGTCGGCGCGCACCTTCGCATCACGCCACGAGAAGCCGAGGAGACGGGCGACGAGGACGAGATTCTCACGGCCGGTGAGGTCTTCGTCGACCGAGGCGAACTGGCCGGTCAAGCTCACTCGCTCGCGAACGCGTGGGGCCTCACGAACCACGTCGTGGCCGAGCACGGTTGCGGTTCCGGCGTCTGGACGAAGCAACGTCGTGAGGATTCGGATGACGGTCGTCTTGCCCGCACCGTTCGGCCCCAACAGTCCGTAGACGGAGCCTCGGGGGATTCGAAGGTCGAGACTGTCTACTGCTCGCGTCTCTCCGAAGGACTTCTGTAAGCCAGTCACTTCGATGGCGAACGTCGATTCCCGGTTGGAGGTTTCGAGTTCCGAATCGCCGTAGTGAGCCGTCGATGTTGGCGGCGCGAACTCCGGTTCGGTTGCAGCTCCCTCTCTTTCTGTTGATTGGTGTTGCGTCTGGTGTTCGGTCATGCGTACCCCCTCTCGGTACCGCGTAGTCTGTCACTCACGGCGCGACGAGTCCCCGGACTGCCCGTTGGATTGCTGTTGCTTGTGCGCTTGCTGTTGGTTCTGGTCACCAACCTCTCGGCACGTAACTGGATAGTTTCCACGCTGATTCTCCGTAATATTCCTACGAGCATTGCGCCGATATACCTGCGCCAAGTGCGGAGTGAAAGTGTCCACCGAACGGCCTCGATTGGTCTCAACTACTGTACAATTGGACCTACCAACTCACCCATCGTCGTGCGTCAACGACCTCTCCATTCCTGCACGCCGAAGGACAGGCTTCGCTTGGCGATTGAGTTCGAGAGAAATGCTCCGTCAGGGATTCGA
Source organism: Haladaptatus sp. QDMS2 (assembly GCF_029338295.1). Lineage (NCBI taxonomy): Archaea > Methanobacteriati > Methanobacteriota > Halobacteria > Halobacteriales > Haladaptataceae > Haladaptatus > Haladaptatus sp. QDMS2. The sequence continues at coordinate 1,351,622 of NZ_CP119791.1, read as the reverse complement.
ACCCTGGTCCTTGCCGTGAGAGGGCAAGATGATTGGCCGGACTACACCAACGGAGCCGATCACACGGGACTTCCATCACGCGCTTTTGCGCCAGTGACGGGGCGTCCTTACTCGTTTGGAGGACGTGGTTGTATAAAAAACCCTTGAAATTTTCTGACTGTGTAAACACGACTCACTCGGGCGATTTTGTACATAGACTCTCTCCGCTCGATGAGTTGAATTTCAACAGGCTAAGTCACTGTCCTCAAGAAGCGAGTAGGGCGGGGTAGTTGACGAACACACACGATTCCAACAACCTCTCAGTCAAGTTCCCCGATTGCTCAGAGACGTGCGACCGTCTCGCCAGTGAACAGCCCAAGGTGCCTCGGATAAAGGGTCGAACAACTACGAAGAGTCGTGGTTGCAAAGGCGCACGCCCGACTTATCAATCACCACCGAGATTTCCTGCACACACTGTCGTCGTGGTACGTGAAGAATCACGACTTCATCGCCGTCGAAGACCTCAACGTTACTGGACTAGTGGAAAAGCAACGGAACAGTCAGAACGTGGCACACGCCGCGTGACGAACCTTCATCGACATGGTAGCGTACAAGGCTGAGAGCGCCGGTACGCACGTCGTGAAGGTGAATCCTCGTGTCACTCATCGTCGAGCGCAGAGCGGGTCGCCTCTGGCTCCTGGCCGGAGAGACTGACGATGTTCTCGCGGCCCATCCGGAGTTTGCTGATGAGGCCGTCGTCTTCCATGTCCGAGAGGAGCATGCTGACTTTCGACTTCGACCAGCCGGTCTCGTCGACGATGTTGACTTGGCGCATGCGCCCGCCGTTGTCCTGGAGCATCTTGAGGACGCGGTCCTCGTCGGTTAGCAGTTCGTCGTCCGCGACGGCGGCCGCGGCGGGGGTGGGTGAGGACGTACCGCCGCCGGACGACTTCTTAATGGCACCTGCGCCTGCGCCACCGCTTCCACCGCCCCCGCGGGTTGGGAACGCGCCCGAACGGTAGGCGAACGCGCTGGCGGCGATGGCGAGCAGGAAGAACACGACGGCGGCCGGGATGAGCGGGAAGTTTCCGCTCTGTTCGGGCACGATGCTGTCATCGGTCGTGGTCTGGCCTACGTCGCTGCCCGGGGGCGCGAGGACGACACGGGGTTGCTGGTCTGCGAACTGGGTGTCTTCGAACCAGGTCAGCGAGTCGCTGGTGGCAAGAGACCCGCCTGACACCGCGCCGGGTTCCGGTTCCGCCTCAGCGAACTGGAGTGGCCCGTCGTGTTTGATGACAAACGACTGATTCGGACCGATATAGAGGCCGCCTTCGAAGACGTCGCCGACGACGACCTGGTCGTCGCCCGTCTGGGCGAAGTTAGACCAGGTGAACTGCATCTCGACGATGCCTTCGTTGCCGAGTTCGCTCACGTACGCCTGTTTCGAGAAGTCGCTCGCGCTCATCGTCCGCCCGGTCGCCTGCTCGCCGGAAGTGGCGAGCGCCTGTGACTGATTCTGGAACTGTTTGTAGAGCTCAGTCTCGTTTTCGTTGAACTCGGTTGCGTACTGGTTGAACTGCTGGCGGTCTTCGTCCGTCTCCAGCGTCCATCGATAAGAGAACGTCCATCGCGCCGAGCCGTTTTCGTAGACTTCGACGATGAACTCCGTCCGGTCGAACTCCTGAGCCGCGGCGATCGAGCCCGAAGAACCCTCCGGGTTGTCGGGCGGAGCGGCAACTGCTGGCGCTGTCGCCGCGAAGACGAGGAGGAACGCGAGACACGCCGCAGACAGCCCTTTCATCTAACCTAAACCTTACTTGGTCGCTATAAAAGTGCTGTGACTCTACATGTATCGGCAGACCAGCAAATCGATGGACGCGACGCCCGGTCAGGAATGGTCTTCGACAGGTGCGCTCTGTGCGTTTTTCTTCACACTCTCGATTCCCTGTCGCGCCTTTTGTTTGCTCGCGTACCCTTCGCCGCTGTCTGCGAGGATATTCCCGTTGGCGTGAACCAGCCGCCAGCGATAGTCGTCCTCGGCATCTCGGTACAGTTCGAACGTCGCCTTCTGCATACAGAAAGAGAGGTGCTCCGTAGCTATCGCCGCTTCGCGTCGTTCGTGTCCTCGTACTCCGTCCGAGCTTTGCGCTCTGCGTCCTCGCGTTTCATCACCGGCTGGTCTGCGGTCTCAGACTGGATGAAAAAGTAGAGGACGAGCGGTACGGCGATGGCGAGCAGGATGATTACGAAGAAGATGCTTCCAGTGGCCATGGTTCACGGTTCGAAATCGCGCGACGTAATCGTTTCCCCGCACCCAGAAGTATTTACCACTCGCCCGAGAGGTGTCCGGTGTATGACGCCTCCAGTGGACGACAAACGTGGCTGCATCAAGTGTGGTCACGACGAAGTCTCGACCGACAAAATCGCCACCTCCGGCACCGGGCTCTCGAAGATGTTCGACATTCAGAATCGCAGTTTCCAGGCGATTACCTGTACCAACTGCGGCTACACGGAGCTGTACCGCGGCCAGTCGAAGGGCAACATGCTCGACCTCTTTTTCGGCTGACTACGGCGCGAGGCGGTTCTTCCGACCCTTCATCTTCTCGTTATAATGCTCGAAGGTGAGCGGACACCACTCGGCGGCGAGGTCGAGGACCTGATTGGTCAGGTCGCGAATCTCCCACTGGCTGTCTGCAGCTGCGCGCATGTCGGCGACGTGCATGAGCATCCGGGCGTTCATCGACATGACCATGTTGACCTCCGTCCCGATTGGGAGGACGAAGCGGGCGTCTTCGGGGGGCATCCCGAGGTCGAGGAGGTCCTGGTAGGTCTGGACGGAGTTCGTGACGGACTCACGGAACAGTTCCTCGCGTTTTTCCATCATCTCGTCTGTGACCTCGCCGGTCTTCTGGTTGCGACCAACCCAGTTTTTGTCCGTCGCAGAGGGGGGCCAGACGACCATCTCACCGGCGGCGACGTCTTCTACGTCGACGTCGTCGAAGGCGACGTAGCGCATTGACTGGACGTCGAACGAAACGTGGCGGTGGCGCGTAATCTGAGCCATACACGACCGACTGATACCCTCGACGGCGAACGTGGCCTGGACGTGTTCGAACGGGCCGAAGTGGCCGTGGTTGAGCAGGTGGCCGATGAGGGTGCGCTTTTTCGCCTCCAGCGAGTCGCCTTTCACGTTCTTCATGATGTCCTCGAAGGAGGTGTCGCCGACGAAGTCAGCCATGTAGTCGTTTCGCGCCGCAGTGCAGATGAGTTCCTCCGGATTGTCGGTGGCTTCGAGCAGACGAACTTTCATACCCAAAGGCGCGCAGGGAGGACAGATAATTCTGCGGGATTTCGGCCACGTCGTTCAAGTTAGCGCCATGTGTACGCCCGCCCATGGGCTACAAGAAATCGACCGCAGACGACGTGGATTCGCTCATTCCCGAAGAGTTCGGTGGGATGTGGATGTTCCGCAACTCGCTCGAAACCGAGGCGATTGGCCTCTCGGTGATGGAACTCGAACCCGGCGGGAAGAACAAGGTCCACGACCACGCGGGCGACGGCCAGGAGGAGGTTTACTGCGTCGTCGACGGCGAGGTGACGGTCACGGTCGACAACGAGCGCGTCTTCCTCGGCGAGAACGAAGCCCTTCGCGTCGATCCCGGGGACACGCGACAGGTCGAAAACACCGGCGAGGAACGCGCCCGCCTCGTCATCGCCGGAGCGGGCCGGCCGCCTCAATAGAGCGACACAATCAAACCCCGCCCCTTCGATGGGTCGGATATGATATCGAACCTCGCCCAGGGCGTGCAGGCATTCACCAGCAACGTCTTTCTCGTGAGCGGTGAACGCACCGTCCTCGTAGACCCCGGCAGCGGTTTCGACGTCGTGAGCAAACTCGAAGAGCGCACCGAGCACTTAGACGCTATCGTCCTCACGCACACCCACCCCGACCACGTCGGCAACGTCTCCGCCGTCAAAAACGCCTTCGACGTGGACGTGTGGGGCTACGACCCCGACTCTCCGTTCGTCGACCACGCAATCGAAGACGGCGAGACGGTGCAACTCGGCGACGACGACTACACCGCACTCCACACGCCGGGCCACAAAAACGACCACCTCTGCTTTCACTCCCCCACGGCGAGCGTCCTGTTCGCGGGCGACCTCGTGTTCCAGAACGGGAGCTTCGGCCGGACGGACCTCCCGGAGGGCGACCGCGAACTGCTCATCAAATCCATCGAGCGACTCATCGCGACGCTCGACTCATCACTCTCGGTCATGCACGTCGGCCACGGCCCGAGCATCACGAGCAACCCTTACGACGATATCGAACTGAGCGCCCGCATGGCGCGAATGCAGTAGTCAGTCGAGCGCCACCGCAACGAGCGCCTCGTAGGCGACTTCGTACGCCTCGCACACGGCGTCCGGGTCGGTTCGTGTTTCCGAGTCGAGCGCCGGCAAGGATACGCTCGCCCGCGGTTCGATGAGTTCGACGACGCCGCTTACGACTTCTTCTAACTGTCCTTCACGGGGGCTGTTCCCCGCGACTTCACAGGCCTTCGCGTAGCGCGCCCCGTCGTAAATGCGCGCTCTGCCGGGTTCGACGATGGCCACCGCGTCCGCCTCGTAGCCCCGAAGCGGTCTGGCGATGTCAGCGTAGGATTCGACGACGACGCGCTCAGTCTCTGCGACGCGCTTCGCGCAGGCTTCGAGCGCGGGCAGGTGATGGCGACTCATCGCCTCGTTCAGTTCTTCGACGGTCGAGATTTCGATGGCGTCTGCGAGCAGGTCGGCCACTTCGCCGGGAACTTCGGCCATCGCGTTCACGACCATCGCGTCGCCGGCCCGGTCGCAGACGAACTCGCGGTCCTGTCGGCCGAGCAGCCCTGCGCCCCCGCCCGGAGCCGGTCGCCACAGCCGATGGACTGGGTTGATGTCCTCGGGCGTTACGTCCGCGGCGCTCGCCTCGGCCAGTCGGCTGGCGTCCTTGCCGTACAACCGTCCTTCGGAGACGGCCACGAGGTAGTCGTCGTGGTCGAACCAGTGGTCGTTGCCGGCGCGTGGCTTGAAGCCGGTGCCGTCGATGTAGCGAAGCAGGCCGACCGAGAAGGTGGTCTTTCCCGCGTCCACCTGGTCGCTGCCGGCGACGAGCAGGTTCATCGCAGGCCGTAGAACCCGGGGTCCTCGTCGGATTGTGGGTCGGCGAACGACAGTTCGTCTGCGTTCACCATGACCCACGGAATCGCCCACGAGAGGAGGACGTCCTCCGTGTCGTAGTCGAGGTCGTGGTCCGGTTCTAAGCCCTGGAGCATCCGCGCGATCTCGAAGACGGTGTACATCTTGTCGTCGTCGAGCACTTCGGCTGGCGAGCGGAAATCGAGCGGTCGAATGTTCTCGAACGCGTCTTTGTCGCGTGGCATGGCCGGCGCTTGGCGTTCGAGCAAATAAAACGTCCCGCTACCGGGCGAGCGCCTCGGCCACCTTCTCGATTGGGTGTGGAGGCCGGTCTTCGCCTTCGCCCTCTCGCTCCCCAAGCTGGGTGCGACAGGACGCACCGGGGGCGACCACCTGCGAGGCCGGACTCTCGTCTACCTTCTCGAACAGCAACCGGCCGATTGCCTTCGAGAGGTCGTAGTGTTCTGCTTCGTAGCCGAAGCTCCCGGCCATCCCACAGCACCCCGAATCGAGTGGGTCCACGTCGTAGCCCGCCCGACGCAGCACGCCCACGGCGTGGTGGTCGCGCTTGACCGCCTTCTGGTTGCAGTGGCCGTGATACGCGATGGATTCGCGCGGGTCGTCGAACGACATCTCCTCGTCCACCTGGAGGCGGTCTATGAACTCACAGACGCCGTAGGTCGCCCGCGAGACTGCTTCGCAGGCTTCGTCGCCGGGAAGCAAGTCGCGGTACTCGTCCTGGAACATGACGGCGTCAGAGGGCTCTGCGAATACGACCGACCAGCCGTCGGTGACCTGCGGGGCGAGCGCCCGGACGTTCGTCTGCGCCTGTTCTTTTGCCTTGTCGAGGAACCCCTTCGAGTAGGCTGCTCGACCCGTCGCAGTCGTTTCTTTGGGCAGTTTCACGTGACAGCCGCCGGCTTCGAGGACGCGCACGGCGGCCTTTCCGATTTCTGGCGAGGCGTAGTTCATGTACGTGTCCGGGAACAGGAGCACACGGTGGGTGGCGTCCTTGGTCGGAACCTTTGGCCCGCGCTTTGCGTACCAGTCGCGGAACGACTCGCGCTCGAAGTGCGGCAGGTCGCGGTCTTTCGCGATGCCGAGGGTCTTCTCCATGACCGTCCGCGCGCCGGGCAGTTCCGTCGCCCAGTTCGAGATGGGCGCGAGCGCACTCCCCAGCTTGGAGAACTGCTCGATGTCGGCGAAGAGTCGCTCGCGGGGTGAGGTACCCTTCTTCTGGTGGGTCTGGTGTTTCACCTCGGCTTTGAGCTTCGCCATGTCCACGCCCGTCGGGCAGTCGGTCATACAGCCTTTACACCCGACACAGAGGTCCAGGACTTCCTCGTGGAACTGTTCTGAGTACAGTTCCTCTTCGGGCAGGTCGCCGCTGATGGCCGCCCGCAACAGGTTCGCTCGACCGCGAGTGGTCTGAATCTCCTCTTTCGAGGCGCGCCACGTCGGGCACATCGTCCCCGTGTCCGTCTGGCGGCAGGTGCCACAGCCGTTACACAGTTCGACCAGGTGCGAAAACCCACCCTCGTCCGAAAAGTCCTGGGCCGTCTGTGGCTCGATGGAACTGTACTGCGCCCCATAGCGCAGGTTCTCGCGCATGTCCGTCACCTCGTCGCCGAAGACGACCTTCCCCGGGTTCATGAGCCACTCGGGGTCGAACGCCGTCTTCAGGTCCTGGAATGCTGCCCACAACTGCGGGCCGTACATCTTCGGGTTGAACTCCGTCCGCGCGAGACCGTCGCCGTGTTCGCCCGAGAAGGAGCCGTTTCGTTCGAGCACGAGGTCAGTCACGTCTTCGGCGATGGAGTGCATCTTCTCGATGCCCTCCTCCTCTTTGAGCGAGAGAATCGGCCGGATGTGGAGCGTCCCACTCCCGGCGTGGGCGAAGTAGGCCGCAGACGTGCCGTGATCTTCGAGCACCTGCTCGAACTCTTTGACGTACTCTTTGAGTTCTTCGGGAGGCACTGTCGCGTCCTCGATGAACGGGTAGGGTTTGGCGTCGCCCTGTAAGCTCATCAGGAGCGGAATCGCCGCCTTCCGAAGCTTCCAGAGGTCGCCCTGCGCCTCTGGAGTGTACGCCTCGATAGCGTCGAACGCCGTGCCGTTTTCGAGGAATCGCTCGTTGGTCGCGGCGATGGCCGCCTCGAAATCGTCGTGGCACTCAGAATCGAATTCGAGCATGAGCGCCGCCTTCGCGCGTTTTGGGATGGGGTCTGCGTACTGGGCGTACTCCTCTGACTCACGGGCGAGGCGAAACACCTCCGAGTCCATGAGTTCGACCGCGCCGGCGTCGTATTCGAGCGCGACTGGCACCGCGGCCATCGCGTCGGTCAACTCGTCGAAGCAGTAGAGGACGAGCGCCGTCTCCTCGGGTTTCGTCACGAGCGAGAGCGTCGCTTCCACGACGACGCCGAGGGTGCCCTCCGAACCGACCAGGAGTTTCGAGAGGTTGATGACCCGTTCGCCGTCTTGCTCGCGGATGACCTTGTGGAGGTTGTAACCGCTCACCGACCGCTTGAGCGTCGGGTAGCGCGCTTCGATTTCCACCTCGTTCTCCTCGACGAGCGCGCGTACCGTCTCGTAGATGCGGGCTTCGAGCGTGTCCTGTGCAACGATGTCGTCCCACTCCGGACTGTCGAGCACCACGTCGCGGGTGTGGATAAGCGACCCGTCTGCGAGGACGACTTTCAGTTCCTCCGTGTAGGCGTCGGTGATGCCGTAGCGCACCGAGTGCGCCCCCGTCGAGTTGTTCCCGATGGACCCGCCGACCGTCGCCCGGTTCGAGGAGGCGGGGTCGGGGGCGAACTTGAGCCCCCACTGCGAGAGGTGATTGTCAAGGTGGTCCTGGACGACGCCCGGTTGCACGGTGGTCAGTTGCGCTTCGGGGTCCACGTCCAGAATTTCGTCCATGTGTCGGGTCAGGTCGAGGACGACACACCCCGGGCCCACGGCTTGCCCCGCGAGCGACGACCCGGTTCCGCGCGGAAGAATCGGCGTGTCGTGTTCGGTCGCCGTGCGTACTGCCGCCTGGACGTCTTCGACGTCTTCTGGGAACACGACGCCAGCGGGCCGGGCTTTGTAGATACTCCCGTCCGTGGCGTAGAGCACCTGCGAGTACTCGTCGAATCGAACGTCCCCCCGGACTGCGTCTGAGAGCGCCGCGGCCAGCGCGTTATGTTCGGCAGGCGACGACACCGAACCTTCAGCATCTTTCGTGGCCATATTGCCTTTCGGTACTTGGTTGAGTGAGATAAATGCTGTCGTTGCGCACACATTTGCGAACAGTCGAGTTCCCCCTTCCAGTTAAACGACACCGCAGTTTTGCTGACTCAGCGAACGTGCCTTTCTCACTATGTCTCTCCACACTCGTGTTCGAATCGTGCAATCCTTCCCATCAACTACTGACGGACGGTGTGAACGTTTGCTGGTCCCTGAAACTGCTGACTTCGAGCATCCATCGGCACACCGAACGAACGCCACCCGCTTTCGTTCAAAATGACGTCGCAAAAACGCTCTCGTCGGGCGGTTCTCGGGAGCTCTGCAGCGATTCTCGCGAGTCTCTCCGGGTGTACGTCCATCGTCAATTCGCTGGAGCAACGTGAACTGGAATCGACCTCGCAACCGCCTACGGCAGACAGCAATCCGACGGGAACAGCGCTCTCGCTCTATGCGAGTACGGATACGACGACGTTTGGCGTGGACCTCACGGGGAATCCCCTCATCGGGTCGCCGGACGCGCACGTCGATATGTACTACTGGAGCGACTTCCAGTGTCCCTTCTGCAATCGATTCGAGCAGAACACGGCACCGAAGCTCATCGAGAACGACGTGTCGAACGGAAACCTGCGAATCGTGCTCCTCGAACTCCCAAACATCGGCGACGAATCGACGATTGCGGCCGCGATGTCGAAGTGCGTGTGGGACCAGGTCAAAGCTGACCGGCCAGACGTGTATTACCGATGGCACTCGGCGGTGTTCGACGCCCAGAAAGAACCAAATTCGGGGTGGGCCGTCAGAGAGAATCTCCACGCGATTACCGAATCAGTCGGCGGTGTGGACGCAGAAGCCGTACACTCGTGTCTCGAGAACCGTCGGTCGAAGATGAAAGGCTGGGTCGAACAGGACCTGGAACAGGCTGACGAACAGGGAATCGGCTTGACGCCCGGCTTTGCCCTCTACAACCACGAGACTGAAAACGCAAAACGACTCACCGGCGCACAGCCGTACGAGCGATTCAAGAGCGAAATCGAAAAGCTAGCCGAATGATGAACGTACAGTCCAGAACCGCTCAGTTCAGCAGCAATCTCGAAAGCGCCCTCACCTATCCGTTCACCTCGTGGCAGCGGACCGTTTCGATGGCCGTTATCGGAGTCCTCACGTATCTCCTCCTGATAATGAGCGTGATGCCGGAGTTCACCATCCAGATGTTGAGCGCGGGCCTCCACTGGTTCGATTACGTCGTCATCTCGCTGACGCAGACGACCTATCGGTCGAACGGCTGGTTTGGCCTGGGCGTCATCGTCGCCTACTCGATTCTCACCGGCGTCGCACTCGTCAACACCATCGCACAGGTCCGGATGGTTGGGGTTTCGAGTGTCTCCGACCTGGTGGGTATCGTCCCCGGATTGCTGGCGTCGGGCTGTGCGAGCTGTGGTGCGGGCATGCTCGGCTTTCTCGGATTTGCCGGGGCGATGGCCGCGATGCCCTTCCACGGCGACCTGCTCCGTGTCGGCGGGCTTGCACTCTTGCTGTTCTTCCTCGGCCGGGCAGGCGACCCCCGAGAATGCACGTTGTGACCGACGGGGACCCCTTCTAATCGAAACTCGCTTTCGGGAGAACGCTGAGTCCCCGCAGGTCACCGGTACATCGAGTAGAGGACGAGCACCATCCCGATGGCGACCAGACTGGTCTGGATGACGCCCGACATGAGCGTCTCGATGTCGAGGAGGGTGAAGAACGAACAGTCCATCACGCCGCCGACGCTGATGAACAGGAAGCCAGACGATAGATAGAACATCGGCTCACTCTGGTGGCGTCGGTAGCCCTGAAAGCCCTTCGCGGCGATGATGAACCCGAGGGCGACGGTGAGGAGCTTCCCGGCGAGGAGGGCGAGACTCATTCGTCGTCACCTCGGATGCCGGCCCAGGTGCGGGCAAATTGGTCGACTGCATCTTCGTGCGTCGATACGGAAACGTCGATTCCCTGCTCGGTAAAATCGATGTCGACGTGACTGACGGTGGCCTCGTACATGGTATAGTGGTGCCCATCGGGGTCGGGTTTCGTGTGTTCGACGAGCAACCCCTGTTCGATGAGGGCGTTCGCCCGCCGGTAAATCGTGGAAAGGGAGGCATCACAGGCTTCACTGAGGGCTGCTGCTGACATCGGTTCGGTGGTCGTCTCGGTGAGAATCATGCGTGCATAGCTATCGTTCAGTAGCTGGAACAGTTCGGTCGCCTCGACGTCGTCGCCCACGGTTCACTCACTCATAGCGGGATACTAATTCACGTGGTGATTCGCTGACTCAGCGAACGTCCCTTCCTATTCATACGCTCCCCTATCCAGTCATGCCCAATCGAGGGTCAGGCCACCTGTTCTCAGATTGGGCTAATGAGTGTGGTGGTGTGTCGGGAGCACTCTACCTGAAACCAGTCTGCCCGTCGCGGAGTATGGCTCCGTCCCTTCGACCGTGACCGCGATTTCGACGAAATTAGCACAGAGTCGGACTCTCTGGATGCTTCACCCAATCTGAACCGTAGAAATGTTGATACACTCACACTACGTTTCTGCGAGTGAGTATGCGCGAGTCCAGCCCACCAACTCCCGAGTTAATTTCCGCCCTCGTAATGGCGAACCGTGCAATCAGGGCACCTCACTACACTTCGACCCACGATGACGGGGTTCAGTACACTGACTTAGACCGGGGCCTCCAGTGGGGCGCGGACGCTATTCCCGCTTTGCTCGGTCTCTTCGCGGTCGAACCGGACACCCGAGAGGACGAGTCAAGCGGGTGGGTCGCCTTCGCCCGCCACTGGCGCGGCGCGACGATGCGACTTGCCTTTGACCTGTTTTCCGACCACGACGAATCCGACCCAGTCGTGGTCGTGACCGCGATTGCGGGCCGTGCGGGGGAGGGATCCATCGGAGACGACGTCGGAGAAATCGAACTCCCGGACGAAGTACCGACCCAACAGGAGTGGAAGGACCGAGAAAAACGCTACCAGACGGCGCGGCGGAAGGATACCGCCGATGGAGCCGCGTCGGTGAAAGCGTTCATCGCAGCCCTGCCGGGATGGAAGGGCGAGATTGCGGAGCGATTCGACCGCCTCATCGAACAGGAAGTCCCGGAGGTGCGTCGCGCCGTGCGATATCATCAACCCTTCTACGGCGTCACGGACGAGGGCTGGTTCGCGGCGTTCAGCGCGCTCTCGAAGCACGTGAAACTCACATTCGTGACCGAGGAGTATCTCGACCCGGTGCCGCCGAGCGGAACGGGACCGACACGGCAAGCCCTGGATTTGAAAGAATCGGACACGCTGGACGAGGAACAGGTTTCATCGTGGATTCGCCAGGCCGCCGACAACCCGGGGATGAATTGGTGACGGTTCTCGGTACGTTCGCTGGTCGCGTGCCGGTCGCACTCCCCTTCAGACGAGAGCCGTCGCTTACCGGGCGAGCGCGATAAAAAGTGGAAGATTTGGGACTTACTCGAACAGCTCGACTGCCTGCGCGTAGCGCGACGATGGCTCTTCCCAGTCGACGACGTTGAAGAAGGCTTCAACGAAGTCGCCACGGGCTGGACCGTAGTCGTAGTAGTACGAGTGCTCCCAGACGTCGAGTGCGAGGATTGGGTGGCTGCCCCAGAGTGCGCCCTGGTCGTGCTTGTCGACGACGACGTTGCGCAGCTGGTTACTGAACGAGTCGTAAACGAGGAGTGCCCAGCCGCCTGCGGCGGATGCGGCAGCCTCGAACTCACCCTTCCACGCTTCGTAGGAACCGAAGTCCTGCTCGATACGGTCTGCGAGGTCGCCCGATGGTTTGTCGCCACCGTCTGCGGACATGTTCTGCCAGAACAGGTCGTGCAGGATGTGGCCACAGCCGTTGTGGGTCACGTTGCGGATTGCGCCAGCCGAGGACCCGAAGTCACCGGACTCGCGGTTGCTTTCGAGCGTCTCCTCTGCGGAGTTCCATCCGTTTACATAGCCCTGGTGGTGCGTGTCGTGGTGCCACGTGAGGACCTGCTCTGAGATGTGCGGCTCGAGTGCGTCGTAGTCGTACGGAAGCGGCGAAAGTTCGTAGCTCATGAGATATACCTCCGTCTGAAGCATGCGGCGGAATCCTGTTAAACCTTAAGGAGGCGATTGCTAGCACCCTGCATGCATCCGTCGCCCGCTAGTGGTCTCTCCCGACCACGATGTCCGACCGCCGGTCGTATTCGAGTTCGGTCGCCACCTGCGCCGCGATATCCTCGCCCGCCTCACGTGCGACGAGGTGCAGCGCGAGGTCGATGCCGGAGGTAACACCGCCCGCGGTGAGCAGGTCGCCGTCGTCCACGACGCGTGCGTCCACCACCTCAGCCGCAGTCTCCCGAAGGTCTCCGAGCGCGGAGGCGTGGGTCACGGCCGGTCGTCCGTCCGTGAGGCCAGCGCGGGCGAGCAACATCCCGCCCGTGCAGACGGAGGCCACCGTCGCGCCAGCGTCGTAAACTTTCCCGAGCGCAGTTGGAACCGCGCCCTTCTCGGCTTCGGCCCACGCGCCTGCCTCGCTGCGATTGCTCCAGCCCCCACCGGGCACGAGGACGATGTCGGCCGGGTCGTCGGTCACGAGCACGCCGTCGATACCGACGCGAAGGCCGTGGCTCGCCGTTATCGTCTTCGTCTCGTCGAGCGTCACCAGTCGCACGTCGAATGGCGCGCCAAGCTCGGCGGCCGATTTGAACACCTCGTAGGGGCCGATTGCGTCGAGTTCGTCGAACCCCTCGTAGCAGAGGATGTCGATTCGGGTTGGCATACCTGAGATGTGCGAGCACGGCAGAAAGTCATTTCGTCGCTTCTGTGTCCTCGGCGCCGCGATCGAGTGGCACGCGAATCGTCACCGTCGTTCCCTCGGGGTGGTTCTCAGCGAAGGTGAGTTCCCCGTCGAGAGCCTTGACCGCCCAGTTTGCGAGCCAAAGGCCGAGCCCCTGGCTGTGAAGTAACGCCGTCTCGTGGCCCATGTCGAGCACTTCGAGTTCAGTCTCTGGAATGCCCGGCCCATTGTCCGTAACCGAAATCGTGAGCCATTCTCCGGACACCGAACCGGTGATCGTCGCTTCCGGCCGGTCGTTCGTGTTGTGCTCTGCGGCGTTTTCGAGGAGGTTCTCGATGGCTGGTTCGATGACCCAGCCGCAGGTGGTCGACTCGGGTGGGAGCGACTTGACCCGCACCGCGACGTTCGGGTGCGCGGTGCTGACGGCTGCGGCGGCAGCCTCGATGATTGGTGCGACCGAAATCTGCATGAGGTCCGCGTGGTCGCTGTCGATTATCTCCTGTATCGCCCGGGCCTTGTTCCCCATATCGACGAGGTGGAGGGCCTTCTGTCTGAGCCGGTTCGTGAGCGCAGGGTCGCCCCCGCCGGCTTCGAGGCGGTCTGCGAATCCGAGGACGACGTTCATCTCGTTTCGCAGGTTGTGGCGAAGTACGCGATTGAGCACGTCGAGTCGCTGCTGGTAGCGAAACCGCTCGGTGACGTCGCGCAGCACCAGCACGCGACCGATGACCCGGTCGTGGTAGTCCTGGAGGTCGGTCCGACTCACCTCGTAGTGGCGCTCGTCACCCCCTGTGCCGAGGGTGACTAGTTCTGTCCCCTCCGTCGGTTTTGTGGAGAGTTGGTCGTACCCTTGGAAGGTTTCGTCAAGCTGCGTGCCGAGAAGGTCGAGCGGAACCGCGCCTATGACGGCAGCGGCGCTCTGGTTTACGTCAACGATGCGGCCCGTCGAATCGACCACGACGACGCCGTCGGCCATCTCGTCTACGACGAAGGTGCGCGCGAGGCGACCCGGTGCCGGACTCGCATCGAGGAGTTTGTACTGAGAAATCGCCCCGAGACTCGCGATGCCCGACACAGTGAAGGCGACCGGCGTCGGGTCCACGGCGACCCACGGGAGCAGGTCGCCGACGTAGATGAGGTTCCCGACCCACGGGGCAAGCGCGGCGAGTAAGATGGCGATGGCCTGCTTGCGGTGGATAATCGGTGAATTTTCGAGCAGGTTGAAAAACAGCAGGTCGCCCACGAGCGCGAGGATGTAGGAGTAGCCGATGATGACCCAGAACCAGGGGCCGAACGTCTGGGTCATGACGAGCGTGTCGCCAACCAGTCTGAGGCCGACGGAGTGACGAACGAGGAGGTGGGCTTCGTTGGTCCAGACGAGTACCACCGTTAGCGCGGGAATCGCGCCGAGCAACACGATATTTCGGGGATTGACGTACTCATCGTTACCAGTGTATTCGAGCGCAAAGACGACCCATGCGACCGGCACGGTCACCGAACCGGCCCACTGCATGCGCGCCCAGAATAACTTGCCCATGAGCGTCGCGGCGTTGAGTTCGAGGATGTACATCCCCGACCACCACGTTGCGGCGGCCATCAGAACCGCGAGTGCCGTCGCCCCCGGTTCGGGTCGCTGCCGCCAGGCAAACACCGTCGCCGCACCGCCTGTCAACACCGCGGCGAGCATCAAAACGAGCAGGTCGAAGGGGAGGGGCACGGGGGGTCGGTTCGAGTCTTACCACCGGAACGTAATTACTCTAGGTGTGTTGAACACTCGTGATTCAAAACAGAACCACCGTGGCGAGCAGGGCGACGGCCATCAGGATGTACTCGAAGTCGCGCATCGTCCCCAGGTGTCGCAGGTTCACGTCCGCAGTAAGCATTGAGGTGATGAACATCGAGTAGACGATGGCCGGGGCGAGCGCGAGGCCGTGGAGGGTCGAAATGGTGCCGAACACACCGGCGATGACGACGAGCCCGAGCGACCCGATGTCGAGCGCGTAGAGGACTATCTGCGTTCGCTTCACGCCAACGGCGACCGGAAGCGTCGGAATTCCTTCTTCGCGGTCGCCTGCCACGTCTCGGACGTTCAGCACTTCGCCCGCGATGAAGGTACGAAGGAAGAAGAACACGAAAACGACCGTGCCGCCGATGACCAGAGTTTTGCCCGCGAACGCGAGCGGCAGGAACGCGACGGGCGCAGCCCACGAAATCGCGACGAGCGTCGTGTTCACGAGTAACACCTCTTTCAGGCGGTCTGCTTCGAAGAGGGGCAACCACGGTTCGCTGTAGAGCACCGCCGCCACACCGGGAAGTAACGTCAGGAGGAAAGCCATCAGTCCGCCGAACGCAGACACGACGAGCGCGAGCAGGTACGCGCCGACCGAGAGAGCCAGGAACAGGCGCTTTCGCGGTTCGATGAACGCGACGCGGTCCGGGTTGTTGATGGCGTCTTCGTTCAGGTCAGTGAGTTTGTTGTGGGTGTAGATGGTAAACGAAACGAGGAACGCGATGAGGACGGCGGGGTTCAGCGGAACCGACAACAGCAACGCGACGACGAGGATTTTGGTCGCCGCGACGAGTCCGAGAAACAGGGTTCCGTGGATGACGAGGTCGTAGAATCGCTGGCCGGTCTCAGAGAGAGCCGCCGGAGCCGCGATGGTGGTTCCGAGGCGGTGCAGTCGGGTGCCGAGAATACTTGCCGCTGTTGCAGTTCGTGACATCTCCACGTACGCAACTCCGCGAATTCATTTTGGTGTTCGCATGATTAGTATTTCTGACACGAATGCTGAAACGTAAGCGAAAACGGGCGTTGAAACGGGGCGGTCGGTTAATCCCCGCGAGCGGCCTCGAACATCGCGAGGGCGTCCTCGCGTCGTTCGCTGTGGTCGCAGATTGGTGCGGGGTAATCCGAGGCTGCCTCTTCGCGGCGGTCGCCCGAGAGTTCGTGCCAGTCGTGGATGTCGTCCGGGTCTGCGTCGCGGAGTTCCGGGACGTACCGCTTGATATACGTCGCGTCTTCGTCGTAGCGTTCGCCCTGCGTCATTGGGTTGAAGATGCGGAAATACGGCTGGGCGTCCGTCCCGGTCGAGGCGGCCCACTGCCATCCGCCCGTGTCGTTGCCTGTCTCGTGGTCTACGAGGTGTTCGCGGAACCAGTTGTACCCCTTGCGCCAATCGATAAGCAAGTCCTTCGTGAGGAACGAGGCGACGATCATCCGCACCCGGTTGTGCATGAATCCCTCCGTCCGAAGCTGGCGCATTCCGGCGTCGACGATGGGGTACCCGGTCTCCCCGGCCTGCCACGCGGCGAGTTCGTCGGAGCCGTCTCGCCACTCGATGGGGTTCTCGTAGGTCTTGTAATTCGCCCACGTGACGTTGGGATTGAACCAGAGAACGTGCGTGTAGAACTCCCGCCACGCCAGTTGTGACTGGAATTCGGTGACCGACTCTGCCTCCGCCTCGGAGTCGGCCTGTGCTTTCGCCTCCTCGGTCGCGACGAACACCTCGCGGATGCCGATGGTCCCCCACTTCAGGTGTTCCGAGAGCCGGGAGGTGTTCTCGTCTGCGGGGTAGTCACGGCGGTCTGCGTACCGGAAAATCGGCCCCTCGCAGAACGCGGCGAGACGGTCGCGGGCCGCGTCGGTGCCGGCAGGTGGGACGTCTGCCGCCGGGTCGTCGAAGCCGAGGTCGGCGAGCGTCGGCAGCTCCTCGCCAGCAACGTCAGCAACGCTACCCGACTCGGGCGAGTTGTAGGGGGCGGCTTTCTCACGGTCGCGCCACTTGCGCCCGAAGTAGGTGAACACGGAGTAGGGGTCGCCCTCGTTCGTCGTGATGCTCCCCGGTTCGTGGCAGATGGCGTCGTGGAAGGCTTCACGGGGCGCGTCGGCGTCGGCGAGCGCCCGCCGCACCGCGGCGTCTCGCTCCCGGGCGAGCCCAGAGTAATCCGTGTTCCAGACCACCTTCTCCGCGTCGTGTTCTGTGGCGAGTTCGGGGATGACTACTGCCGGGTCGCCCTGTGCGATGAGCAGGTCGCCGCCGAGGTCGCGGTAGTCGTCGCGGAGTGCCCGGAGGGCGTCGAGCATGAATGCGACGCGGTTTGGGGACCCGTACTGGAGGACGTTCGGGTCGAAGACGAACACCGGGAGGACCGACCCGTTGACGGCGGCGAGCGCGCGATTGTCGGCCACTCGGAGGTCACGGCGGTGCCAGCACAGGTGCATGTGCAGTCATTCGAGCCGGGCGGCCAAAGTATACCGCGTTCGGGGAAGTTAAGACGGGCGGCAGTCAGAACCACGCATGGACTCCGTGATGGAGCAGTTCGATTTAGACGGGCACGTGGCCGTGGTGACGGGCGGCAGTCGAGGTATCGGGCGGGCAATCGCGCTCGGCCTCGCCGACGCTGGCGCGGCCGTCGTGCCGGCGGCACGCACCGAAGACGACGTTTCCGCGGTCGCCGCGGAAATAGAATCCCGCGGCGGTGAAGCCCTCGCCGCGACGGTGGACGTGACCGACGAGACGGACGTGCGTGCGCTCATGGAAACCGCCGCGGACGAGTTTGGCGGCGTCGATTGCGTCGTGAACAACGCGGGCGTCAATCCGGGGGGTGCACTCGGCGAACCCGAACGCGTCGAGGTGGACGCGCTCGATTTCGTCAT
This sequence comes from Haladaptatus sp. QDMS2, assembly GCF_029338295.1. Lineage (NCBI taxonomy): Archaea > Methanobacteriati > Methanobacteriota > Halobacteria > Halobacteriales > Haladaptataceae > Haladaptatus > Haladaptatus sp. QDMS2. The sequence goes on along the minus strand of NZ_CP119791.1, from coordinate 1,333,777 downwards.
CGACGTCAACCTGCGTGGGGCGTTCCTCTGTGCACAGGCAGCCGCCGAATACCTCCACGAGAGCGACGGCGGGTCGGTCATCAACGTCGCGAGCGTCGGCGGTCTGGTCGGCCTCCCGCGCCAGCATCCCTACGTCGCCTCGAAACACGGCTTGCTCGGCATCACGAAGAGCATGGCCTTAGACTGGGCCCCCGACGTGCGGGTGAACGCCATCGCGCCTGGCTACGTCGAGACGGACCTCACCGAGGGCGTGACCGACAACGAGAAACTCGCCCAGTCGATTCGCGACCGGACGCCCCTGGACCGCTTTGCCCAGCCCGAAGAACTGGCCGGCCCCGCCGTGTTCCTCGCGAGCCGGGCCGCCTCTTACGTGACCGGCGAGTGCCTGACCGTCGACGGCGGCTGGACGGCCCGCTGAGGCCGATTGCGGCACGGTTTTCAGCAACCCCGAACGTTTTGTCGATTCCCTCAGCAGAGAGCACCAGACCCCGATGCCTAACGTCCTGACACCCCTCGAACGGACGGTCAATACCCTTCCGGAAGTCCCTGCTGTCACCGACGGGACGACGCGACTCAGTTTCGAGGCGTTCTGGGACCGAACAGGGCGCATCGGCGGTGGACTCGCCGCCTGCGGCGTCGAACCCGGGGACCGCGTCGCGCTCCACCTCCCGAACACGATTGCGTACGTCTGCTGTCTCTACGGGGCACTGCGAGCCGGTGCAGTCGTCGTTCCCATCAACCCCCAGTGCCGTGAACGCGAGTTACACCATCACCTCGCAGACAGCGGGGCCACCCTCGTCGTCACGCGGGCGAAAGACGCGTCGCTGGCGGCCTCGCTCCGAGACGAATCAGCGGTCAAAACCGTCGTCAGCGCGGGCGAGCACCCGGATTTCGAGACGGTCAAGTCGCTACTCGAATCGACGCCTCGTAATCCAATCAGCCGGGACGAGGGGGACCTCGCCTTTCTGCCGTACACGAGCGGGACGACCGGCCGCCCGAAGGGCGTCGAACTGACCCACGCGAACGTCTCATCGAACGCAGAACAGACGGCGGCGCTTCCGGAGGGCGGTCTCACTACCGACGACCGAATGCTCGCTGCGGTCCCGCTCACGCACATCTACGGCCTGAGCGCCGTCGTGCACGCGACGCTTATCTCGGGCGCGACGCTCCACCTGCAAGAACACTGGGAACCGAGGGCGGCGCTCAGGACCATCGAGGAGGAAGGCGTCACCACGTTCCACGGCGTCCCCACGATGTTCGCAGATTTCGTGGGGGCGGCCGACGCCGACGAGTTCGAAACGTCGTCGCTCCGGTTCGTCGGAACCGGGGGTGCGGCGATGCCCGGGTCGCTCCTCACCTCCGTCGAAGACCTGCTCGACGTGCCGGTGTACGAGGGTTACGGCCTCACCGAAACCGCGCCGGTCACGCACTTTAATCGTCCCGATGCGCACCGCCGAGGGAGCGTCGGGCGGGCACTTTCAGGCGTCGCGTGGCGCGTCGTGGGCGACGAGTTCGAAGAACGACCGCCCGTCGAAACCGGCCCCGTAGCCCCAGATTCCGTCGCCGAGCACGTCGGCGAAGTCGTCGTTGCGGGACCCACCGTGATGGCTGGCTACCACGGGATGCCCGAGGCGACGGCCGCGGCCATCACGGAACGCGACGGGCGGCGCTGGTTTCACACCGGCGACCTGGGCTACCACGACGAGAACGGCTTTTGCTACCTCGTCGGGCGAGCGGACGAACTCATCGTCACCGCCGGCTACAACGTCTATCCCCGGGAGGTCGAATTCTGTCTCACCGATCATCCCGCAGTCGTCGAAGCAGCCGTGGTCGGCGTTCCCGACGAGCGCCGCGGCGAGACGGTGAAAGCGTTCGTCGTCTCCACGCCCGGCGTCTCCGTGACCGAAGCAGAACTCGTCCAGCACTGCCTCGACACGCTCGCGCCGTACAAACACCCCCGTGAAGTCGAATTCGTCGACGAATTGCCCCGGACCGACTCGGGGAAGGTAAAACGTCGCTCGGTCGGTCGGCGGTAGAATCAAGTACGCCCCACTTCTCGGTGGTGGTGATATGGCAGACGACGCAGTCTTACTTGACATTGAAGACGACGTGGCGACGGTCACGCTGAACCGACCCGACGTGCGAAACGCTCTCACTCACGACGTGGCGGGTGGCATCATCGACGCACTCGACGAAATCGAGGAAAGCGACGCCCGCTGTCTCGTGATTCAGGGCACGGGCGGAGCCTTCTGCGCGGGCGGTGACATCAATGCGATGATGAAGGGGCTGAACGGGGAGTACTCGCTCGCAGAGCGCGAGCAACTCATCGTCCAGCGCACCTCGCGGGCGGTAAAGCACGTCGCGCAGTTCCACCTCCCGACCATCGCGAAAATCGACGGCGTCGCGTTCGGGGCCGGGGCGAACCTCGCCATCGCCTGCGACATCCTGCTCGCCACCGAAGACTCGAAGATTAGCTTCGGCTTCCGACAGGTCGGCCTCACCGTGGATTCGGGCACCTCCTATCTCCTGCCGCGCATCGTCGGGCAGAACACGGCCCAGGAACTCGTCTTGACGGGCGAACTCGTGGACGCAGACCGCGCCGAGGACCTCGGCCTGTTCAACCATGTCTACGACGAGAGCGACTTCGACGAGGAGGTCGCTGAATTCGTCGAGGAAATCGCCACCGGCCCGAGCGTCGCGCTCCGTGCGTCGAAGCGCCTCCTCCGACAGGGCATGGAGCAGTCGCTCGACCAGGCGATTACGAACGAGGCGGCGGCACAGGTCGCCTGCTTCTCGACGGACGACCACGTAGAGGGTGCGACGGCATTCATGGAGAAGCGCTCTCCAGAGTTCACGGGCGAGTGACATCCTCCCTGCCGTAAACGACGGGGCTTCCCACGCCCACCAACGGACGGTTCGTTGGTCTCTTCGGGTTACCGACCCGACGTGCCGATGGGAGTGCCACGCCCCCGATACTCCTATCGGGTGTCCAAGACGGACACGGCGACTCAGAGGTACCTGCTTGTTTTGTGTCGGTGCTGCGGTCCACGGGCGTACGTTTTGCTGAGGCAAACACCGAGTCAACTGCCAATTTGTGGACTGCCGAGGACCGAACGGCTTCACCATTCGGCTCGACACGCATCCGAACGTACCGAGGGCACTCAGGCCTTTGCCACACGGTGAACGTGAACGAAAACGGGCGCTGTATCCCCGCCCTGACGGGCGAGGTTGTAGCGCCCTGAACCGCCTTCCATAAACTACATTGAAGTTTGGTAGCGTTGCACAATCTTTCTTGTCGCGGGGGGTGACCACGGGGGTATGCATCTCGACTCGACACGCGGCGACTTCCTCGACCGTGAGACCCGGTCGTTTCGCTACTTCAAAAACGCCGTGTCGCGCCACTGGGACCCTGGAGCCATCGACCTCTCGGCCGACCGCGCCGCCGTCGAGTCCATGAACGACCTCGTGTTCGACCGGTTTCGCGGTGCCATCGCGAAGTTCGGCGCGGGTGAACAGGCGGTCACGACAGACCTCGCACCCCTCGCCGTCGTCCTCGAAGCGCCGGAAGACCAGGCGTTCATCACGACGCAACTCTACGAGGAGGCCAAACACACCGACTTTTTCGACCGCTACTGGCAAGAGGTCGTAAACGAGGCGGAAGCGGCCCGGGGAGAAGCCAGTACCTCGCCACAGGACGACCGCTGGTACGTCCCCGCGTACGTCGAACTGTTCGACCGGACGGAGGCGGCGATGGAGGCGCTGCTCACCGACGACAGCCCGGCGAATCGGGCGAGAGCCTATTGTCACTACCACCTCGTCGTGGAGGGAATCCTCGCGCAGACCGCCTACTTCGGCCTCCAGCAGGCCTACGGGCCGGACACCCACCCCGAACTGCCGACGCTTCCGGGACTCACCGCTGGCCTGACGAAAATCCGGGGTGACGAGGGTCGCCACGTCGGCTTTGGCATGGCGAAGCTGAAGGCGCTGGTCGAGGACGGCGTGGACCCGACGCTGCTCCACGAGACGGTTTCAGAACTTCTGCCGCTGGTCAACGCCACGACCACCGACGATCTCGAAGCTACGGACGGCATGCCGGGACCTGCTGCGGCCGACCTGACGACCTACGCCGCGAGCAAGCACACAGAACGCATGGAGCAAATCGTAGACGCGGCCCGCGACATTCCGGACGTAGAGGCACTTACTGCCCTCGATTGAGCGCCCACGTCGCCGCCGCACGAAGGTATTTGGGTCGTGCTACCAAGAGTCGGCTATGTCGTTTCAACTTACGGCCGAACAAGAAGCGATTCGACAGGCCGTCCGCGAGTTCGGGGAACAGGAGATTCGCCCCGTCGCCCGCGAATTCGACGAATCCCGCGAGTATCCCGAAACCATCCGCAAGCAGGCCGCGAAGTACGACTTCGTCGCGCCGAACATCCCCGAGGAGTACGGCGGAGCGGGCCTCGACCTCCTCTCGACGGCCGTCATCACCGAGGAACTCTGGCGGGCGGACGCCGGTATCGGCAGCGCCATCTCCAGTGCCGGGTTCGGCACGGCGATGCTCATCCGTTACGGCGACGAGTGGATGAAAGAAGGGTGGTTGCCGAAGATTGCGGGAGGCGAAGCGGTCTCCGCGAGCGCAATCAGCGAACCCGCCCACGGGTCGAACGTCGCCGGGATGGAGACGCGCGCCGTCCGCGACGATGACGAGTGGGTCATCGACGGCAACAAGATGTGGATTACGAACGGGAACGTCGCGGACGTGGCCATCGTGATGGCGAAAACCGACCCCGACGCGGGCCACCGGGGAATTACGGCCTTCCTCGTCCCGACAGACACGCCGGGGTTCACCGCACACAAAATCGACAACAAACTCGGTATCCACGCTTCCGACCTCGCAGAACTCACCTTCGACGAGCTGCGCATCCCCGCCGAAAACGTCGTCGGCGAAGTTGACAAGGGATTCTACCAGCTCATGAACTTCTTCGCCCACGGACGGGTGAGCGTCGCCTCGCAGGCACTCGGCGTCGCGCAGGCGGCGGTTGACGAAGCCATCGCCTACGCGAACGAACGCGAGCAGTTCGACCAGCCCATTTCGCAGTTTCAGGCGATACGCCACAAGATTGCGGACATGGCGACCAGCGTCGAAGCCGCCCGGTCGCTCAACTATCGGGCAGCGACGGCGGTCGAATCCGGCGACGACGACATCGCCGCGAAGTTCGCCTCGATGGCGAAACTGTTCGCGAGCGAGCAGTCAGTCCGCGTCGCAGACGAGGGTCTGCAGGTCCACGGCGGCGCAGGCTACGTCACCGACCACCCCGCAGAGCGATTCTACCGCGATGCGCGAATCACGAAAATCTACGAGGGAACCTCTGAGATTCAAAAGAACATCATCGCAGACCGTCTGCTCTGACGGTCGTCAGCGATAGGTGTAGAAGCCTGCGCCCGCGGCCTTTCCGGTCTTGCCAACCTCGACCAGCCCGACGAGGTACGAACTCGGTTCGAAGCGGGCGGCATCGGTTCGGTCTGCGTAGGCTCGCAAGGTGTCGAGCACCACGTCCAGGCCGATTTCGTCGCCTCTCGTACAGGGACCGTCGGGGAACCCTGCGCCCAGTTGCATCCCGGTGTCGATTTCCTGGGGGATGGAGACGGCGTCGTCTACGAGTTTTGCCGCCTCGTTTATCATCCGCGCTTCGATTCGCAGGGTGTCTACGTCGCCAGAGATGTCCTCCTCCGTGTAGTCCGCGCCGCCGTTTTCGTAGTCGTACCAGCCCTTGCCTGACTTCCGGCCGTATTCTTCGGCATCGACGCGCTCCTGCATGGCCGGGGCGATTGGCTTTCCGGCCTCGGTTCTGACGTCGTAGGACACGTCGATGCCCGTCATGTCCGAGAGTTCGAACGGCCCCATCGGGTAGCCTCGTTCGTACACCAGCGTCGCGTCGATTTCCGGTACGGTCGCCACGCCCTCCGAAACCATCCACGCTGGCTCTTCGAGGAACGGCCCGAGCACGGAGTTCACGACGAACCCGTTCACGTCCTTGCGGACGTAGATGGGCGTCTTGTCGATGGATTCGACGAACGTCGCGGCCGTCGTCGCCGTCTCCTCGGTCGTCTCCTCGCCGTAGATGACTTCGACGAGCGGCATCTTCACTGGCGGATTGAAAAAGTGCAGGCCGACGACCCGACTGGGGTTTTCGACGACTTTTGCGATTTGCGTAATCGAGAGCGATGACGTGTTAGTCGCGAGAATCGCGTCGGGCGAGGCTACCTTCGACAGGTCGGCGAAGATGCCCTGTTTTATCGACATCCGCTCGGGCGCGGCCTCGATGACGAGGTCAGCGCCGCGGGCCGATTCCACGAGGTCCACCGTCGTCTCGATGCGGTCGAGAATGGTCGCAGCGGATTCTGCGAGTTGGCCCTTCGATTCGAGTTTTTCGAGACTCCACTGAATCTGTTCGTACCCCTTTTCCACGTACGATTTCTCGATATCGCGGAGCGTCACGTCGTAGCCACCCATGGCCACCACCTCGGCGATGCCGTGGCCCATGTTTCCCGCCCCGAGCACTGCCACCCGCGAAATCCCCTCGAGTGCCATACCTAGGTGGGGGCGGGGCAACGGTTTAATTCCACCGCCGGTGGTGGTCGAATTCCACCGGAAATCCGGTGTACTCGCCGCGCTCAGAGCGGTTCTTCGCCGTCGATGATGCGCTTTGCGCGGTCTGTGAGCGCCTGCACCTGCGTCTCCATCTGCGGGTACAGGTCGTCGTCGCTGTTGCCTTCGAGGTAGCGCCGGTAGAACATCTCGCCGAGGCCGATGAGTTTGAACACGGCGAGTGTGCGGTAGAATCGCTCGTGGACGAATTCGCGGCCCGTCTGCTGTTCGTAGCGGTCGACGAGGTCCTGTCTGCTCGGGTAGCCCTCGCGTTCCATGAATCGCGCCATCAGGTCGGGGACGGCGGGCGGTTCGTCTTCCGGGTCGCGCCAGTAGGAGAGCATCCAGCCGAGGTCACAGAGCGGGTCGCCGAGCGTCGAGAGTTCCCAGTCGAAGACGCCGACGATTTCGGGCGGCGTGCCCGGACCGAACATGACGTTATCGAGTTTGTAGTCGCCGTGGACGAGCGTGTGGTCGTGGCTCTCGGGTGTGTTCTCGACCAGCCACTCGTAAACGGCCTCGACGCCCTCGACTTTTCGGTCGTCTTCGGTCACCTCGCTCGCCCAGTCGAACTGCTTTTTCCACCGTTTGACTTGCCGCTCGGTGTAGCCTTCCGGGTAGCCGAACTCGCCGAGGCCGACTGCCTCGTAGTCCGTCTCGTGAATCTCCGCGAGCGCATCGACCAGTTGCTCGCCGAGGTGCGTTCGCATCTCGGGGGTGGCGAATCGCTCGGGTTCGTCCTCGCGCAGTACGTCGCCTGCCTCCTTCTCCATCACGTAGAAGTCACAGCCGAGGATGGAGTGGTCGTCCGTCCCGAGGATAGTCCGCGGGACGCGGACGGGGGTATCCTGGAGCGCGTCCATCACCTTGTACTCGCGGAGCACGTCGTGGGCCGATTCGGCCGTCTCGCCCGGAGGTGGCCGGCGAATGACGAGTTCGAGGTCGCCCCACGTCACGAACAGCGTCTCGTTCGAGTGGCCTTCCTTGTGGTGGCGAACGTCGTACTCGTCTACTGCACCCAGTTCGGCTTCGAGGTAGTCGGCCAGTTTCTCCTCGTCGACGATTCGCGAGAAGTAGTCCTCTGACTGGTCGGTCATCGTGCCCTCCACAGATAGACGTTCACAAACATGATTAGGACTACACCGGCCGCATACGAAAAACTGCGGGTATCGGCGGCTGTTGACGGAGCGAACCGGCAGACCAATCTGGTCGGCTGGTGAAGGAGGGCCATGGACGAGGCACTTGCCGAGGCCGCGCGGGCGATTCGCGCGGCAGACAGCGTCGTCGCGCTCACCGGGGCCGGGGTCAGCACCGCCTCCGGTATCCCCGACTTCCGCAGCGAGGGCGGACTCTGGGAGAAGCACGACCCCCAGAACTTCCACTACAGTCGCTTTCGCGCTGACCCCGAAGGCTTCTGGCGCGACCGACTCGCGATGTTCGAGGATATCTACGCGGGCGGCGACATCGCGCCGAACGCGGCCCACGAGGCGTTCGCCGCCCTCGAATCCGCGGGCCATCTCTCGGCGCTCATCACCCAGAATATCGACGGCCTCCACCGGGCGGCTGGCTCTGGCGACGTCGTGGAACTCCACGGCACCGGCGCGGAGGTCGTCTGCATGGACTGTGGCGAACACGATGGCGCAGATTCGGCGTGGGAAACGGTAAAAGCAGGGAACACACCACCACGCTGTGACTCGTGTGAGGGCGTCCTCAAGCCAGCCGTCGTGCTGTTCGGGCAGTCGATGCCGCAAGCCGAACTGCATCGTGCCCAGTCGCTCGCCTCAAACAGCGACGTGTTCATCGTCGCCGGGTCGTCGCTGTCGGTGGAACCGGCGGCCTCGCTGCCCCGGACCGCGGCGCGAAACGGTGCGACCACCATCTGCGTGAATCTCGAAGAAACGGGATTCGACGCCGACTACACCTTCACCGCCGACGTGACCGACGTCCTACCGCGTCTCGTCAGGGCTGTCCGCAAGCCCTAGCCTTTTGCTATCGACTCCCGTGGGTTTCACCGGAATGGAATACGGAGTCGCCCACACGAACGACGTACCCGTGACCGACCTCTCCGAGATAGACGAACTTCCCCCGGACCTCGACATTCGGGCGATAGACGAGGCGCTCGGCTTAGACCAGATGAACGCGAAACTCTGGTATCTCGACCCGGGCGAGCAGATCGGCTACCACGCCCACTCAGAGCAGGAGGAGTTCTACTACGTCATTCAGGGAGAGTTCTCGCTCAAACTCGGGAAGTCAGGCGAGGAAGAGATTCGTGAAGCCGGTCCGGGGACGTTCTTCGCGGCCGGCCCCGAAATCGGCCACGGCTACCGGAACGTCGGCGACGAAACTGGGCTCGTGCTCGCTATCGGGTCGCCACCGGTCGAAGACCCCGGGTTAGACCCCCACCAGCTCGATTAGGCGTACGAGGTTTCCAGATATTCGTTGATGCGCTCGGATTCGGCCATCGTGACGCCCTGGGACTCGTCTACGAAGACGGGGACGCCGCGCTGGCCGGAGACGCGCTTCACCTCGTTTCGCTTCGAGTGGAGGGCTTCGACCCAGACGCTCTCGTAGTCGACGTCGAGCGCTTTGAGTTTGTCGGCGACCAGTTCACACCACGGACAGCCTTCGAGTCGATACAGTGTGCGGCTCATACCCGAATGAGGTACGTCCACGGTGAAAAGTGTGTGCCGCCCGGGTACTTTTGCCCCTCGCGTCTGTCCACACGGGTATGCCTCCAGCACCCGGCGATCGCGCCCCAGATTTCACCAGCCTCCTTTGTGACGGCGAGACGTTCAGGCCCACCTCGCTCGCCGACCGACTTGGCCCTCGAGGCGGCGTCCTCGTCTTCTCTGGCTTCTCGGGAAGCGCCATCACGCACAACTGGTGGACGCGCTACGCGAACGCCGGGTGGGACAACTTCGACGGCGTGTCGGTGACGGGCGTCACCCGCGACGGACCGTACGCCCAGAACGCCTTCCTCAGGGACCTCGACAGCCCCTTTGCGCTCTTTTCGGACGTAGACGCCCGCGCCATCGAGGCGTTCGACCTGCTCACCGAACGCGACGGGATGGCTGGCACGCAGACCGCCCGCCGCGCCGTGTTCGTCCTCGACGCAGCGCGCGTCGTGGAGTATCGCTGGCTCGGCGACGATTGGATTTCACCGGTTCCACGCGAGGAAATCGAAGCCGCAATCGCAGCCCGCTGAGTGAGCTGGCAGTCATCACCCCAGACCGGCGATTTATCTGCTCGGGCCGCGATAATTGTGTCAATATGCGTTCGGCAATCCACGTCGTCGAAACCGACGGGGAATACGAAGACGCCCTCTCCGTTCGATTTACGGTGTTCGTAGACGAGCAGGGCGTTCCGGAAGAACTGGAAGTAGACGAGTACGAAGACGACTGTATCCACTTCGTCGCCTACGTCGACGATGAGGCCGTCGGCGCGGCGCGACTCCGCCCTATCGACGCAGACACAGCGAAGGTAGAACGCGTCGCCGTCCTCGACTCCCACCGTGGGAACGGGCTCGGCTTCGAACTCATGGCCTGCGTCGAATCTGAAGCGCACGAGAGAGGCTACGACCACCTCATCCTCAACGCCCAGACCCACGCGAAACCCTTCTACGACCGACTGGGCTACTTGCAGGTCGGCGACGAGTTCGAGGAGGCGGGCATCCCCCATGTCCAGATGGACAAGGTATTCTGACCGGAGCTGCCGCTGTTTTTCCCAACCTTACAGCCCGAGCTGCTTGGCAATCGTGTTCAACTGGATCTCGTCGGTTCCTTCGACGATTCTGAGGATGCGCGCGAGGTGCAGATGGTCCATGAAGGGATTCTCCTCTGCGACGCCGTTGCCACCGTGGACCTGCACCGCGTCGTCGGCGAGTGAGAAGTAGGCGTCTGTCGCGAGCCACTTGAACGCGGAAGACTCCTCGATGGCCTGTTCGCTGCGGTCCATCGTCCACGCACAGCGCAGGCCCGTGGCGTCCGCTGCGTCGATACGGGCTTTGGCGCGGGCGAGTTTCGACGATATCTGCTGGAATTTGCCGATTGGCCGCCCGAAGGCCTCGCGTTCGTTTGCGTAATTCACGCACTCCTCGACGAGGTGCTGGCCGTGGCCAATCGCTTCTGCGCCGAGTTCGAGGCGGCCGAGCGAGAGAAAGTCCATCGCGTTGTAGAAGGCGGCGTCCGGTTGGCCGAGCACGCGCGAGTTGGGAACGCGCATATCGTCGAACAGGAGTTCTGCCTGCATTCCCTCCAGCCCGACGGCGTTGTTCATCGAGCCGAGTTCGTACTCGTCGGCCTCGACGATGAAACAGGTGATGCCGCCGTATCTGCCGGCTTCTTCTTGCGAGGTGGTCCGGGCGAACACCTGCACGAAGTCGGCGTAGGGGGCGTTCGTAATCCACTGTTTCTGGCCGTTTAGCACCCACTCGTCACCGTCTCGTTTTGCCGTTGTCTGCATATTCGGCGAGTCGGAGCCAGCGCCGGGTTCGGTCTGGGCGAAGGCCGTCGATTTCTCTCCACGGACGACCGGTTTCAGGTACGCCTCGGTCTGGGCGTCGTCTGCCTGCAAGAGCAGCGGTTTCGGGCCTTCCGGTCCCGCGAGGACGTGGCGGGCGAGGCCGAGCCCCATCGACGCGACGTGCGTTTTCGCCCGATACCACGTCACCGTCGAGACACCCTCGCCGCCGACGGCTTCGGGCATGTTCATCGCGTAGAACCCGGCGTCTGCGCTCTTCTTGCGGACTGTCTCGATGGCTTCGTGGACTTCGGGAACGAGTCGTCCATCGGCTTCGTGCCGTTTTCGCGGATTCGTGTACGTCTCGCCGAGGTCGGCTTCGAGTGGTTCGACTTCCTGTTCGACGAACTCATCGAGGCTCTGGCGGATGAGCCGAGTTTCCTCGTCCGTCTCGAAGGAAACCCCACTTTGGTTGTTTTCTTTGTGCATGGCTCTACCAACAGGCGAGTGGGTGTTAACGTTCGGGGTGCTTGCGGGGACATCGAAGATTAAGTGGCCTGCCCCTGTGGGGGGTTGCATGGACCTTGCTGGCATTCGCGTGCTCGATTTGACGCGGTTGCTCCCCGGGCCGTACGCGACCCAACTGCTCTCTGATCTCGGCGCAGACGTCATCAAAGTCGAGGATACGAACACTGGTGACTACGCCCGGTCGATGCCGCCGCTCACCGACGAGGGCGTCGGCGCGGTCTTCGACGGCGTGAATCGCGGCAAACGCAGCGTCGCCATCGACCTGAAGGCAGAACGAGGACAGGACGCGTTCTACGAACTCGTCGCGAATGCTGACGTCGTCTTCGAGAGCTTTCGCCCCGGCGTCACCGACCGCCTGGGCATCGACTACGACACACTCACCGAGCACAATCCGGACCTCGTCTACTGCTCGTTGAGTGGCTTTGGCCAGTCAGGGCCGCTCGCAGACACCGTGGGACACGACCTGAACTACGTCGCGCTCTCCGGACTGCTCGACATGACGCGAGCGGACGAGAATTCGCCGCCGCAGATTCCGGGCTACCCGACCGCCGACATGGCGGGCGGCCTCTTCGCCGCGTTCTCCATCGTGAGTGCCCTGCTCTCGCGAGAACTCGGCAACGGCGGCGGCTACGTGGACGTGGCGATGACGGACGTCGTCCTCTCATTCTCACACGCACTCGCCGCCCCCGCGTTCGACGGCGAGACGCCACGACCCGGGCAGACGCCGCTCACGGGGGCGTATCCCTGGTACGACGTCTACGCCGCAAAAGACGGCTACGTCACCATCGCCGCACTCGAACCGAAGTTTTGGCGGGCGTTCTGCGAGGCGGTCGGTCGTACGGACCTCATCTCGGTTCACATGACCGACGACGAGGCGGAACGCGAGGCACTCAGGCAGGAACTGGAAAACCTGTTCGCCGGGAAGACCCGAGACGAGTGGGAATCGACGCTGGAGGGCGTCGAAGCGGCATTTTGTGGCGTCTACACCGTCTCTGAGGCGCTCTCCCATCCGCAACTTCAGTCGCGGGACGTGATTCGCCGTCCCGAGTCAGGTCGCCCGCGAATCGGGTTTCCCGCGGTCACCGACCGCGATGTGGACACGGACGAGTCGCTCCCCGAGCAGGGCGAGCACACGGCCGTCGTGCTCCGTGAAATCGGGTTTTCGGCGTTCGAAATCGACAAACTCCACGAGGAAGGCGTCATCGACTAACCTCGGCCACCAAGAGTTATCTGCCCGGCGCGTGGAATGCAACCATGCGCCTCGGCCTGTTACTTCCACATATCGGAACCGTCGATACGACCGACCTCGCGATGCGAGCAGAGGACCTTGGCTACGGGTCGGTCTGGCTTGGCGAACTCTGGGGGTCAGATTCGACGATTCACCTCACGGACATCGCCGCACATACCGAGGAGGTCGAAATCGGCACCGCGATTCTCAACGTCTTCTCGCGCTCGCCGGCCGTCCTCGCCATGACCGCGGCAACCCTCGACCGCGTCTCTGACGGCCGCTTTACGCTCGGCGTCGGCACGAGTACGCCAAAAGCCGTCGAAGACCTCCACGGGATGGCCTTCGACCAGCCAGTGCGACGGTCCCACGAAACCATCGAACTCGTAAAGCAGTTCCTCGGCGGCGGCGACGAACGGGTGAACTACGACGGCGAAATTTTCCAAACCAAGGACTTCCCACCGCTCGACGCCGACGTGGAGGTCTACCATGCCGCGCTCGGCCCGGCGAACCGCCGCGTCGTGGCCCGCCTCGCAGACGGCTGGATTCCCCACAACATCCCGTTCCCACAACTCGAAGAGGCCTTCGAGTACGTGGCCGAACACGCAGAAGAGGCTGGCCGGGACCCAGACGACATCACGGTCGCCCCGTACATTCCCTCTGCCGTCAGTGAAGACGAGGAAGAGGCACACGACGCGGTTCGTGGGCACATCGCCTACTACGTCGGGAGCGGGAAGGGCTACCAGCGGGCCGTCGCACAGGTGTTCCCCGAGGAGGCAGAGGAGGTCGCCGAGGCGTGGCGTTCTGGCGACCGGAAAGCCGCGGCGAGGGCGGTCACCGACGATATGGTCATGGCGCTTGGCGTCTCCGGAACGCCCGACCAGGCGCGCGACCGACTCCGCGACGTGATGGCAAATCCGGTCATCGACCGGCCGCTCATCACCATTCCAAATCAGACGGCTGAACAGTTATCAGAACAGACCATTACAGAATTGTCGCCCGACCGCCTCTGAGTTACAGACAGTTATTTTTCCTGATTAATCAGTGCTTAGGTCCCGATTTACGGGGTGCATAGGAAAGGGGCTAGCACCGGTTTGCCAGAATGATGACGAAGAAAACCCGCCGCCGCTTCCTTCAGGTGACAGGCAGCGCAATCGCAGTCGGCCTCGCCGGCTGTTCGAGCAACGGTTCCGACGACACGACCACCACCGGAGAGACGACCACCGCAGGCGAGACGACGACCAGCGATGGTGGTATGACGACGACGGAGAACGGAACCACGACCACCGAGACCGACTTAGAAGGTGCGTCGCCCGGTCCCGAGGACGGCGACCACTGGCACGGTGCCATGTACCTCGAAATCGACGGCGAGCGCATGAACCTCTCGACGGAAAAGTTCGTCGACGACGAGAACCTGGAACCGTTCCACTTCCACACCGAGAAAAACAACAACAACAAGTGGCACCTCTCAGAGGAAGCCGTCACGCTCGGTCAGGGTCTGAACCAGGTTCCCAACATCAGTTATCAGAAGGTCGGGAGCAACTCGAAACTCACCATCGACGGGGAGACCTACGACTCCAGTAAGTTCAACACGAACATCGCGTTCCAGCAGCGCGACGTCACCATCGACCCGACCCAGTACAAGGTCAAAGACGGTGACATCTTCTGGGTCATGATCTCCACCGACGGCAGCGAGCCGACGCCGAACTTAGACGGTGGCGTCGAGGAAACCACCACCTCCGGCAACTCGACTGAGACCGCCACGAGTACGTCCACGGGGACGAGCACGGAAACGACGACGAGCAACTAACCTTCACCTGCAATCCCGAGCCCTCCGGGATTTTTTGCCATAACCTAAACCGAAGAGTCAACGGCTTCTCAGAACGAAAAGAGGTCCACGCCGCCGGTCACGCCGATGACCTGCCCGGTGATGTAATTCGCCTGCTCGCTCGACAGGTAGGCGATGAGGTTCGACACGTCTTCTTCGCGACCGAGTTTTCCCATCGGCGTCGCCTTCCGAATCCGCTCGAACATCGGGTTTACCTGCTCTAATTGCTCTGGGGGGAGGTCAGCGAGCGCGCCCATCACAATGTTCGGCGTGATGACGTTGCAGGTGACGCCGTGTTTCGCGCCTTCGAGGGCCATCGTCTTGCCAAAGCCGATGAGCGCCGCCTTCGTCGCCGCGTAGGACGCCTGCCCGAATCCGCCGTACCATCCGGCCATCGAGGACATGTTGATGACCCGGCCCCAGCCGCGTTCGCACATCGCGGGGAACACCTCCCGGGAGATATTGTACGAGCCAGTCAGGTTCACCTCCACGTCGAGGTCCCACTTCTCATCGTCGTAGTCTTTGAGCTGGCTCTGAGCGTCCACGAGGCCGGCATTGTTCACGAGGATGTCGATGCCGCCGGTCTCCTCGCGTAATGCGGCGACAGTGTCCTCCACGTCCGGGCGGTCGGTCAGGTCACATTGCACTGCGTGAGCGGTCCCGCCCTGCTCGCGAATCTCGTCTGCGACGGATTCTGCGTTGTCAACTTCGAGGTCGAGGACGACGACTTCTGCGCCCTCTGCGGCCAGCACGCGGCAGTCTTCGCTTCCGATTCGGCCTGCGCCCCCGGTCACGAGAGCGGTTCGGTCTTCGAGTCCGAAATCCATACCCGCCGCTTCTCGGGGGTGTCTGTTAAGATTTTGGCAGGAAAACCAGACAGGAGTTTTTCGGCGTTTACTCTCGAACGCCGACGATGCGGAGAATTTCACGCAAGTCAGAGATGACGTAATCGACCGCGGGGCCGTCGTTCGCGCCGTAGGCGACCGTCGTGAGGCCCGCTTCTCGACCGCCGACCATGTCGTGGCTGTAGCGGTCGCCGACCATCAGGCCAGTTTCGGGGGACACGCCAGCGTGGTCGAGCGCGGTCTGGAACATGGCCTGGTCTGGCTTTTTCTTGCCCACGGCTTCGGAGGTGGTGACGTGGTCGAAGTGGGCGTGGAGGTCGAGCGTTTCGAGGATACGCTTGCCTTCGTGGTCGTCTACGTCGCTCACGACGCCGAGGTAGACGCCCGCGTCGTCGAGGGCGGCGAGCGTCTCTTTCGCGCCGTCGTGGGGTCGAATCGTGCCGTAAGTTGCCTCCTCGAACAGCGGTTTCCACGCCGATTCGGGAACCGCCTGGCCGAGCAGTTCGTCGACGGCGTGCTGGTAGCCCGCCGCCGCCGGACGGTAGTCGGTTCCCTCGGTCTGGCTGAAGTACGCAGAGAGCGCTCCGCGCCACTCGGCTTTCGCCGCGTCGTGGTCTGTGATGTCGTGGGCGTCGGCGAGCAATCGGATGAACTCGTCGTGGCCCTCGCGGACCGACGAGAGGTCGAGAAGCACGCCGCCGATGTCGAAGAAAACCGCGTCGAACTCGGTCATTACACCTCGTAGACCGACCGAACACAAGAGCGTGTGGCTAGAGGCAGCGGTCAGTTCGCGGGTTCGTACCGGCGGACGTCCCCGGAAACCGACGAGACGACCGCGCCGTCGCGTTCGAGCGACTGGAGCATTCCGAGCGATTCGGGCAGGAGGTAGGCGAGGTCACGACCCTCGGCGCTGCGGCGGGCGGCGACGTCCACCGCCGTCTCCGCGCCGTCTGCGAGCATCTCCAGGACCCGTTCTTCGAGTCGGTCGAGGCTGCGACGAGACTGCCCCACCGCCCCCGCGAAGTCGTCGTGAACCGGGCCGTGGCCCGGATAGACGGTGTCCACCTCCCGCGTCGAGAGTCGGTCGAGCGCCTCGTAGAAGGCGGGAATCGTGTCGCCAATCTCGCGGTCGAGACCGACGTGGAGCGCCACTGGGCGGAAGGGTTCGATGGCCATGTCTCCGGAGAATATCGCCCGCTCTCCGCCGAGCGTCGTCTCGAAACAGAGGTGGTCCGCCTGGTGACCGGGCGCGTGAATGGCGTCGAATTCGAGATCGTCAATCGACACGCTATCGCCGGGTTCGACCCAGTCGTCGACCGCGTCGGGTGCGAGCAATTTCCGATTGCGGGTGAGCGACCGCACCGACATCTCAACCGCAGAATCCACCTGTGCTTCGGGCGTTCCCGCAGCGCGGGCGTTCGCGGTGACGACCGTCGCAAGGTCGTCCGGGTCGCGGGCGAAGCGCCGACGGACGCTCGCTGGCGCGTGAAGGGTTGCACCCGCTTCCACGAGCGTCTGCGTCTGGCCAATGTGGTCGATGTGCGGGTGGGTGATGACGAGGTGGTCTACGTTTGCGGGTGCGTATCCCGCGGCGTCGAGGCCCGCGGTTAGTTCGTCGTGGGCGGCCTCGCCGGGCGTTCCAGCGTCGAACAGCACGGTTTGTTCGCCTGCGAGGAGGTAGGCGGCGACGTGTCCCGGCGTCCAATCGACCTCGAATTCGATGCGGTGGACGGCGGGTGGGTCTGCAGTCATTGGGTTCGGAGTCGCCCGTCTGCCCGAAAAGGGTTCTCTTTTCACCGGAAATTGCCGCGGCCACCTTTATACCACCGGGGTGATAACCGGTAAACTGGTTTACAATGGGAAGCAACGACACGACGGAGGAAACGCGATGACGACGGGCCAGTTCAGCGTCGCAGACCGGACGGCCCTCGTCACCGGCGCGTCGAGCGGGATTGGGAAGGTAATCGCAGGTCGTTTCGCAGACGACGGGGCGAACGTGGTCATCTGCTCGCGCGAACTGGACAACGTCCAGCCGGTGGCAGACGAAATCAACGAGGGGGGCGACGGCACGGCGCTCGCAGTCGAGTGCGACGTGACCGACCGGGACGCGGTCGATGCGCTCATCGAAGCAACCGTAGAGGAGTTCGATGGCGTGGACGTACTCGTCAACAACGCCGGAGCCTCGTTCATGGCTGGCTTCGCCGACATCTCCGAAAACGGCTGGAAAACCATCGTGGACATCAACCTCCACGGCACGTATCACTGCTCGCAGGCCGCCGGCGAAGTCATGCGCGAGAACGGAGGCGGAGTCATCGTGAACGTCGCCAGCGTGGCCGGACAGATGGGCGCACCGTACATGAGCCACTACGGCGCGGCGAAAGCCGCCGTGGTCAACCTCACCTCGACGCTCGCCTACGAGTGGGCCGACGACGACGTGCGCGTCAACTGCATCGCGCCCGGCTTCGTCGCCACGCCGGGTGTCGCCAGTCAGATGGGCGTCACCGGCGAGGACATCGACCGAACCGCGGTCAAACGCCGAATCGGACTGAGCGAGGAGATTGCGGACATCGCCCAGTTCCTCGCGAGTCCGGCGTCGTCGTACATCGTCGGTGAAACCATTACAGCACAGGGCGTGCCGAACATCATGGAGACCCCAGACGTATGACTGACGTTGCCTACGACGTGTTCTTGCCGGTCGCCGCACAGCCGAGCGTGTCGTCGCTCGTGTCCTACACACAGCGCGCAGAAGAACTCGGCTACGACCGGGCGTGGCTGCCCGAGACGTGGGGCCGCGACGCCGTTACCACGCTCGCCACCATCGCCCACGAGACCGAGGAAATCGGCATCGGGACGAGCATCATGCCCATCTACTCGCGCTCGCCGACGCTCATCGGGCAGACTGCGGCCACGCTTCAGGAGGTTTCAGACGACCGGTTCCGTCTCGGCCTCGGACCGAGCGGCCCCATCGTCATCGAGGGCTGGCACGGTCAGTCGTTCGAGCGGCCGCTTCGCTACACCCGCGAAACCATCGAAATCGTGAAACTCGTCCTCGCCGGCGAACAGGTCGATTACGACGGCGACATCTTCAACCTCGGCGGGTTCCGCCTCCGCTGTGACCCGCCGGAGACGCCGCCACCCGTCGATGCCGCCGGCATGGGACCGAAATCCGTCGAACTCGCCGGGCGCTTCGCCGACGGTTGGCACGCGCTCATGATGACCGAGGAGGGACTCAAAGACCGCCTCGAAGACCTCCGGAAGGGCGCGGAACTCGCTGGCAAGGACCCAGACGACCTCCGCGTGTCCGTCTCGCTCGGCTGCTGTGTGCTGGACGACGCCGAGTACGCCCGCGAACTCGCCCGCCAGCACCTCGCCTTCTACATCGGCGGGATGGGCACGTTCTACCGCGACGCGGTCGCTCGACAGGGCTGGGAGGACGTAGCCACGACGGTTTCGACCGAGTGGGCGAACCGCAACAAGGACGCGGCGATGGACGCGATTCCCGACGAACTGCTCGACCAGCTATCGGCTTCAGGGTCGCTCGAACAGGCCCGCGACACGCTCGACCGGTTTGCGAGCATCGACGGCGTGGACGCCATCAACGTCTCGTTCCCGCGAGCGGCCTCAGCAGAGGAAATCGAGCAGACGCTCGAAGCACTCGCACCGGACGCCTGAATTGCACGTATCCATCTCGACATCCACAACCTGCGTTTCCAGAGGGTAAAGTCGCCGTGACACTGTATAGCACGATTGAGCCGGTTAGTGGCGTTCTTTCCATGGGGTGAAAACAACATGGCTGTACCTGCGTCAGAGAACGAACGAATCCTCACACGAATCGCGACAGAGGTCTGGAGCGAGGGCAAAATGGACGTGTTGAAAGAGGTGATGGCGGACGAGGTGGGCGGGCAACTGCCAGGTGTCGGTGACCTCCACACCCGGGAAGATTACGAACGGGCAGTGGAGGCCTACCGCACTGCCTTCCCAGACTTCACGGTCGATATTCAAGAGCTAATTCCCGCAGACGATGTGGTGACCATGCGATACACCGTCCGAGGAACCCACGACGGGGAGATGATGGGCATCGCTCCGACGGGAAACAAGGCCGAGATGCAGGGGAGCGCCATCCTCCGATTCAAGGACGGGAAAGTCGTAGAGGAGTGGAACTACGGCGACATGTCCGGACTGCTCCAGCAGCTCGGTGCGATGTAGGCCCGTCGGTAACCAAGTCATCCGCAATTTTTCGTACTCGTGTCTCCGTCTCACTCGCGAGAAACGTTCTACTGACCGCCTTCGCGCCTACGACTTGACCAATTCGCCGAACTGCTTTCGCACCTTGTCGAGTTTCGGCGGAATCGTCACCGAACAGTAGCCCTGACTCGGATTCTTCTCGTAGAAGTCCTGGTGGTACTCCTCGGCGTCGTACCACGTGCCGAGTGGCTCGACTTCGGTGACGACCGGGCTGTCGTAGGTCCCGGAGGCTTCGATTTCGTCGATGACGGCTTCGGCGCGCTCGCGCTGAGATTCGTCGTGGTAGTAGATGGCCGAGCGATACTGCGTGCCCACGTCGTTGCCCTGGCGGTTCAGCGTCGTCGGGTCGTGGACGGTGAAGAACACGCGCAGGAGATCGATGTACGAAAGCTGGTCCGTGTCATAGGTGACCTGAATCGCCTCCGCGTGGCCGGTGTTGCCCGAGCAGACTTCCTCGTAGGTCGGATTCTCCGTCTCGCCACCGGTGTAGCCGGAGGTCACCTCGGTCACGCCTTTGAGTTCCTTGAACGCGGCTTCGGTACACCAGAAGCAGCCACCGGCGAACGTCGCCGTGGCCAGTGATTGGGTCATACTCGATAGTTGGCGCTCCGAACGTAAGAACTCAGGGGAGTCGGTGGGCCAGGACCAAACGAGGGCTTAAGGTTCCGCCCTTTGAATCTGCGTGCAAATGCGTGACACGACCACCGGAGCCGACTACTTCGTCTCCGCTCTCTCACACTACGGCGTCACCCACCTCTTTGGCAACCCCGGAACGACCGAACTTCCCATCATGGAGGCACTCGCTGACAGCGACCTCGACTATGTCCTCGGCCTTCACGAGGACGTGGCGGTGGGGATGGCCGCTGGATACGCGAGCACGCGGCGCTACCACGGCCACCACGACGATGCCGTGAATCCGCTCGGCGTCGTGAACCTCCACGTCACGCCCGGCCTCGCCCACGGCCTTGGCAACCTCTACGACGCGAAGATGACGGGTGCACCGCTGCTCGTCACCGCCGGGAATCACGAGCGCGACTTTCGCCACGAAGAGCCGATTCTTTCGGGCGACCTCACCGAACTGGCAGACCAGTTCTGTAAGTGGTCCGCCGAAGTGCTCTCGGTCGAGGCCCTGCCGACGATGCTTCGTCGGGCGGTTCGGGTCGCGCTTACGCCGCCGACTGGGCCAGTGTTCCTCGCGCTTCCTGCCGACGTGATGCAGGCCAAAACGGACGCGGAAATCGAACGCCTCGGCCCCATCCAGAACGCCGGCGGGGGCGACCCAGCCCAAATCGAACGGGCCGCAGACCTGCTCGTGGAAGCCGACGAACCGGTGTTCGTCCTCGGCGACCACGTCGCCCGGGCGGGGTCACAGGCGGTCGAGGCCGCCGTCTCGCTCGCCGAAGCCTCGGGGGCGCGAGTTCACGGTGAGATGCTCTCCAGTGAGGTGAATTTCCCGACCGACCACGACCAGTGGGTGTCGTTCCTGCCGCCGCGAGAGGGCCTCGGGCGGATGCTCATGCAGACGGACACGCTCGTCTTCGTCGGGTGTTCGACCAACACCACGATACTCCGGCACGCAGAACCGCTCGTCTCCGCGGATACGACGTGTATCCACGTGAGCCAGGACGCCTGGGAGGTTGGCAAGAATCAGGCGGCGGATGCGGCCGTCGTGGGTGACCCCGGCCTCGTCATGGACGCGATCACGGATCGCCTCGGCGAGGTGCTCGACCCCGACGTGGCAGAACAACGCCGCCGGAAGGTGCAGACGCTGAAGCAGTCGCTCGAATCGACCATCGAACAGATGGGGGAGGACCCGAAGGAGGAGGGGGAGACGCGCGCTTCGAAGGCGCAACTCGTGGATGCAATCCGCGAGGTCGCCCCGGACGCGTACATCGTCGACGAGGGCGTCACCTCGAAGTACGCCCTGCTCACCCGCTTCCCGCTCGAAGCCGAGCAGTACATCTCGAACAAGGGCGGCGGTCTCGGCTACGGCCTGCCAGCGGCGGTCGGTGCGGCACTCGCAGAATCCATGCGCGACCAACCTCGTGACGTCCTCGGGTTCGTCGGCGACGGGTCGTACCTCTACTATCCACATGCTATCTACTCTGCGGCCCGGTACGACCTCGACCTCACCGTCGTCGTCTCGGACAACCGCAACTACCGGATTCTGAAGGACAACACCGTCGAGATGCTCGGGGGCGACTACGACGACCACGAGTTCGTCGGCATGGACTTCGAACCTGCGGTGGATATCGCGAAAAACGCGGAGAGTCACGGTGCACGCGGCCACCTCGTCGAGACGCCCGACGAAATCGAGTCAGCGCTCGCCGAGGCCCTCGATTCCTCGTGTACGGACGTACTCGACGTGCTCGTCCACGACTAGTTCGGTTCGAGTCGCACCCGCTTTCCGTCTGCCGTCTCGGGAAACAGTTTTCCCGGATTCAACGTATCGTTGGGGTCGAGTGCGCGTTTTATCGCTCGCATCGCTTCGACCGTTTCCGGCCCGTGTTCGAAGTCGAGGTACTCGCGTTTGCCGAGTCCGATGCCGTGCTCGCCGGTGGCCGTTCCCCCAAGTTCGATGGCTCGCCTGACGATGTTCGAGTAAATCTTCTCGCCCAGTTCGACTGCCTCGGGGTCCGAGTCGTCCACGAGTACGGTATAGTGGACGTTGCCGTCGCCAGCGTGGCCGAAGCAGGGCACGAGCAGGTCGTGTTCGGCGGCGAGGCGTTTTGCGAACTCGATGATTTCGGGATATTTGCTGATGGGGACGGTCACGTCACCGGGGCTGAGCGGCGTCAGGTCCGGGTCCCACGACTGGAGGGCGAAGGCCATGTCCTTTCTCGCCTCCCAGAGGTCGGCCATCGCTGCCTCGTCTGCGGCCATCTCGAAACGTAATACGTCGTGGGCTTCGAAGATAGATTTACAGAATTCGATTTCCTCCTCGATGCCGTGGTTCGCGTGGAATTCGAGGAACACCATGGGCGCGTCTGGCAGGTTCGACCCGGTGTAGGCGTTTGCAATCATCGCGCTCTCTGCGTCCATGAGTTCGATGGTGGCCACGTCCACGCCCGAGCGAATCGCGTCGAAGACGGCTCCGGCAGCGTCGTCGAGCGACTCGAACTGCGCGCGGCCACCGCGAATCTGGTCGGGGACGCCCGCGAGTTCGAGCGTCGCCCGCGTGACGACCGCGAGCGTTCCCTCGCTGCCGACGATGAGGTCTTTCAGATTGTAGCCACTCGACGTTTTGACTGCCTTGCTACCCGTCTCGATGACGGTGCCGTCCGCGAGAACGGCTTCCAGTTCGAGAACCCAGTCTCCGACCTCGCCGTATTTCACGGTCTTCATCCCGCTCGCGTCGTTCGCAATCATCCCGCCGATGGTCGAAATATCCCCGGAGGAGGGAAGCGGCGGGAAAAACAGCCCGTACTTCGCTGCCTCCTCGTCAACCGCCCCGCCCATGATGCCGGGTTCGACGTCGATTTGGAAGTCGTCGGGGCGGACGTCGAGGACGGCGTTCATCCGCGTCAGGTCCATGCTGATGCCGCCGTGGGAGGGCGTGGCGTTGCCTTCGAGGCTCGTCCCGGCGGCGTAGGGCGTCACCGGCACGCCGCGGTCGTTCGCGGCTTCGAGAACTGCGGATACGTCGGCGGTCGCTTCCGGAAACACGACCGCGTCGGGCACGACTCGACTTTCCTCTGGCGTTCCCCAGTCACCCGCATGGCTGTTTCTGGCGGACTCGCCGAAGGAGACCTGTGGCTCGTCGAGCACGTCAGAGAGGAATGAACAATCGTGAGGCATTGACACACACACGACGCTCCAGTGTCGTAAACGTATCCCGTCAGCGCGGAATGTCACTCGTGTCGATAGCTTCCCTGCGCCCGTCGAGTATGGTAAACTGCTCGCCACGCCGTCGTTCGAGCCAGTAGAGCAGACGTTCGGCCCAGTCGAGTTTCTTCGCTTTCATTGGGTCTACGGCCGGGTCGTCGAAGTCCCATCCGAGAAACGTGAGGGCTCCCGCCCCGAAGTGGTCTGCGAGAAAGGCGGCGCGGTCGCCGTCGGTGAATCCGCCGAAATTCTCGACGGGTGCGACGGGAGCAGCCTGCGTCGTCGGCAGGACGTGTTCGCGGACGAACGTCGGCACTTCTGCGCGGATGGCAGGGATGTTGTCGCCGTGAGCGTGCACCGCGACTGGCGTCCCCTCGCGGGTGAGGGTACGAATCGTCTCCGGATTCTTGTCGATGTCGGTCACCATCAGGTCCACCGCGATGCCCGCCTCGCGGAGAACGTCCGCGGCGGTCGAGGCGGCGACCACGGCGTCCGCTTCGCGTGCAATGTCGAGTTCGCCAGCGAGTGACGGGGCCGCACCAGCGATGGCGACAGTCGCCCCCGCGAGGAAGCCGAGTCTGTCGAGGTCGAATGGGTCGGTGCGCGCAGCGAGCTCGTCGCGCGCGGTCTCGTCGGCCGCTTCGGGGAACCCGAAGTCTCCGAGAATGGCGTGATAAACGGGAGACCAGGTGCTATAGTCCATGTGTCTCCACTCGATAAATCTGTATTGAGCCGGAATGGCGCATACGTGTACCCCTACCCGTAGGGCCCTTCCGGCTACCATTGGCTAATACTAAATCCTCCGGCATAAGTTTTCTCTTACCCCTAGAAGTCAGAAATTTCGACGCATACGGCTTCGAGTCGGCCAAATTCGGGTGGTATGGCTTCTGATACCTGTCCGAGCGACCTGGGCGTGCCGATGAGCAACGTCGCTCCCTTACTCCCGGCCACGACCGCGCCCGCATCGGCCGCGGCGGTGGTCAGGGCGGCCCGTTCCTCCGGTTGCAGGTCGGTCAACTCGAACACTCGCGTGACCGACTCGGCGGCGTGGCCCGGGTCGCCGCCGACGCGGGTCAGGTGTCGCGCCGCCTCGCGGGTCGTCGTCACGTCGAGTTCTTCGACGCCGAGGTCGTCATCGCGGACACGGCGGCGGCTGAATTCCCGCCCGATGAGCGCCGCGTCACGTGTTTCTGCCACGTCGTGCGTTCGGATGACGTGTGCCCCTCGCTCGACGGCCATCGACGTGGCGGCGAGGCTGACCGCGAGCGCGTCTTCGGTCGAGCGCCCGGCGATGTCCCGAAGGAAGTTCTTGCGGTTGATGGAGACGAGAATCGGCTGCCCGAGGCCGCGGAACTCTCTGAGTCGGTGGAAGGTTTCCCGGTCATCTTCGAGCGTCTTTTCTTCCGACCACCCGCCGAAGGCGGGGTCGACGATGGTCTTGTCGGTGAGGCCGTTCATCTTCAGCGCCTCGTAGATGTCGTCTACGTCCTCGATTGCACCGGGGCGGGTCAGGTCGGGCGGACTGGCCATTTTCGCCACCGCGACGTCGTACTCCGCACAGATTTCGGGCATCTTCGGGTCGGCGAACCCGCAGATGTCGTTGACCATGTCGAAGCCGTTCTGGAGGCCCTTCTCGGCTACCTCGTGATACCGCGTTTCGATGGAGAAGACGGCGTCGCCCGACACCGAGGCAATTGCCTCGATTGCGGTGTCGAGTCGGTCGAGTTCTTGTTGGGCCGAGAGCACGTCGAAGCGTTTGTTCGCCGATTCGAGGCCCACGTCCACGATGTCCGCGCCCTGGTCGATGAGTTCTCGGTCTACGTAGCTCGCCGCGTCCGCGGGGTCGTCGAAGACGCTTGGCTTGTACGGCGACTCTTCGCTCACGTTCAGGACGCCCATGATTCGCGGCGGGTGGTCGTCCCCGATTCCGAGGCCGGCGGCGTAGACCGTTTGCATGGCAGACCGAAGGGGAGCGACGGCAAAAAGCACCCCGCCATCGGCCGCAGACACGCTCTTTTTATTCACCTATCTGCTACCCCCGGATATGGCCAAGGTCAGCATCGGCGTCCGCGGGTGGCGCTTCGAGGAAGACGAGGTGTTCGACGAGGAGGGGAACCTCAAACCGCTCGCCGACATGCCGGTCGAGACGCGACGACAGGTGCTTCGCCTCACCGAAATCGTCGGTTCGCCCTGTGACGCTTGCTGGTTGATTCACGGCGACGAAGACATTCGCCGCTGTCGAATCACGCAGGTCGTCTACGGCGAACCACTCGGCGAAGTGCTCCTGTGCAACCACCACGAGGCCGACTTTCTCTACTGGTGGCGCGAAGAGGGCGGCAACGAACACGCCGGACATCTCGACATGGACGATTACTTCCACGAATGGTTCTTAGACGGCGGGCGTGCACCGGAGGGCTACGGCCCTGACGAGCACGTCGATACCGACCCGGACAGCGTGCCGAAATCGCCCCGTGACGACCAGCAGTTGCCGTCGTTAGAGGAGGAACTCGGCGTCGAGAGCATCGACGAACTCGACTTCGACAGCGTCGACTTCGGACAGGATTACCCGCGAAAATGAGCGACCTCGTCGTCGCCGTCGTGGACGCGAAGACGCCGGGCAACATCGGAACCATCGCCCGAGGAATGAAGAACTTCGGCCTCTCGGACCTCTACCTCGTGGACCCGCCGTATCTCGGCCGCGATAGCGAGGCCTACGGCTTTGCCGGCCACGCTCGTGATGACGTGCTCCCGAACGCACGCGAGGTCAGTTTCGACTACCTCGTGGAGAACTTCCACACCGTGGGGACGACGGCGGTCACGAACGAAGACGAGACGAAACACATGCGCTGGCCGTTCAAGACGCCGGTCGAACTGCGCGAATCGCTGAAATCGGTCGATACGGACACCGCCCTCATCTTCGGGCGCGAAGGCGTCGGTCTCACGAACGAGGAACTCGCCCGCGTCGACGAAGTGGTCTCGATTCCTGCGAACGCGGCGTATCCCGTGCTCAACCTCGGACAGGCGGCGACCATCGTCCTCTACGAACTGCGAGACCTCGGCGTCGATGAGTTTCAGTTGCCCGCCTCGGTCCACGAACGCGCCCCGGAAGACGAAATCGAGGGCTTTTACGGCCACTTCGCGGACTTTCTCGAATTCATCAACTACCCCGTCGAGAAGCGGTCGAAGACCCAGCGTATGCTTCGGCGACTGCTCGGCCGCGCCCATCCGACCGGTCGCGAAATCGCCACCCTCCACGGCATTCTTCGACGGGCACGCCAGCGCGCAGAGCACCCCGAACGCGCAGACGACTGAATCGCCAGTTCCGCCCCCAGCGCCGCTACACTGGCCGGATTGGTGTACTACGCCCTGCTTCTGAGCCCGATGTATCTGGGTCTCTACGCGCTCTGTGGAGGCGTCAAATACGTCGTCAGGCGACGCTGACCAACAATCCTTTTTCCGTCGCCGAAAGAGAGACGACAAGCGATGGGCAAACGTCAGCGACCACCACGACCAGACTCCGGGAGGGAACCGTGACGCAGAACCCCGAGCAGGTGCTCCGCGAGGCGGATACGGAACTGCAAACGCTGCACGACGACCTCACTGAGCACGGACGGTCGACCGTCGATGTCGTGAGCGAGGCGTACGACGAGTTCACCGCGATTCTCGACCGCTACGAGGACCGCGCCACCGACCGAGACGACTTTCAGGGGTACATCGAATTTCGCGAGAAGCTCTCGGAGCAATTGGCGTCGCTGCCCGACGACCTCCCACACCGAGACGCCTTCGAAGCCGCAGACGAGGAACTCACGACGGGCGTCACGTCCGTGCTCAAGCCGCGCAACTTCGACCGGGCGCGCGGCCACCTCGAACCCGCCCGGGAACTCGCCGAGCTGCGTGACGAGTGGGCGGAGACGAAAGAGCGCTACCGCTCTGCGCGCAGCGCACTCCAGCGCAACCGCTCTGAGCGCGAAGATGAGGTCAACGAACTGACCCGAATCCAGGAACTCGGCGCGGCGGACCTCGACGCACCGGTGGAACTCATCCACGAACCTATCGACGCGTACAACGACGCCGTGCGCGAGGCGTTCGAGTCGTTCAAGCGGTCGACATCGGCCCGGGAGGTTCTCGACCTCGTCGCAGACACCACAGCGTATCCACTCGTCGGGTTCCGGCCGCCGCCGGACAACCTTCGGCGATTCCTTGCCGATTCGCCTGCTGGAGACGAGTCTATCTCTCGCCTGCTCGACCTCGCCGACTACTCGACGTCGAAACTCGACCACTACGTGGCAGACCCGCAGGCGTTCCGTGCGAACGTGGCGACGAACCGGACGTATCTCGCGACGCTCGACGCATCTCCGCTGTGCGTCTCGTGGCCGCCCGAGTCGGCCGATGCGCTCCGCTTTCGACTCCGCGAGTACATCGCCGTGGTCGGCCGGTTCGCTGTGGACGACGTAGTCGCACTCGCCCGGGACGTGCGCGAGTGTTGTCGCCGGTCGGACTTTGAGGAGCTACGGACGAGTGCGAGCGCGCAGGCGGACCTGACGGCCGAGGAGCGAGCGCGCCTCCGCGACGGGAGCATCGACCGTGAACTCGCCGCGGCGCGGGACGAACGCGACGCTATCGACGACGTACTGGCTGCACACCCGCCGCTGGCGAAGCGATTCTGAGTCGCCGAATCGTGGGATTGCCCTCCAGCGTTCGGTGGTCACGTCATCTGTTATAGAGATTAGGCGAGAAACCTTACTACTTCAGTCGTGGGATGAATCGTCCCCAGAACGCGATGCGTTCTGGTGTCTCGGTATCCGCTGGATTCCGACGAGTCCGCAGGACCTGTGGTCCTGCGCGATGCGAACAAGACGCGAAGCGTCTTGTCCACGCCGCACGGTTCGCAACCACTGAACCCGCACGTATGAGTGCCCACACGTCGTCTCTGTGGCTGTCGGAGCGATGGACTCCCATCGACTCTCGGCAGTCCACAAACTGGCAGTTGACTCGGTGTTTGCCTCAGCAAAACGTACGCCCGTGGACACCAGACCCGACACAAAATAAGCAGGTACCTCCGAATCCTTCGCGGGATAGGAGTAACGAGGGCGTGGCACTCCCACCGGCACGTCGGACCGGAAACCCGAAGAGACCAACGAACCGCCCGTTGGTGGGCGTGGGAAGCCCACTTAGTCGTGGGAGGATGTCACAAAGACTCGGCTCACTTGGGTGAGCGAGGGCGCTCTCGCGCAGTTCTGGATTCGAGGAGACGTGTGTTGTCGTGCCGCACGTTGGCCGAAGGGCACATTAATACGAACCACTATCTGTCAACGAAGACCGTGTCAGAGGAAATATACGGGCAACGCGACCGATCGGGCGTCGGAGCGCGACAGATGGGCCACGGAGTTCCGTGATGGTGGGACTACGTGGAGTGCTCGGTTCGGGGTCGCTCCCGACTGAGATGCAATCGTGGGAAGACCGGCCCGAGAGCGTCTCGTACGATTTCGACGCACCGAGCGTCGAGTTCTCGCTCTCGGTCCACGAGTTACTCGCCGGCGAACAGCCGGTTTCTGTCGATGGCCATCGGACGCTCTGGCTGTGGGGTGACGTCTATGGCCACGGTGGACTCGCGGAATACACGCCAAAGCCGTCGGGCGTAGACGGCCCAACATACGTCGCACGGCTCCTCGCTGACCACGGCCACGACATCCTCCCGGCGCTGAACGGCGAGTTCCTCATCGTCATCCACGACGAGCGCGCGGACGAACTCAAGCTCATCACCGACCGCTTCGCCAGTCGGAGCGTTTACTATACACGACCGACAGCGGATTCGTTCGTCTTCACCTCGGACATCCAGGCGCTCACCGCCTACCCCGACTTCGAGGCGGCGTTCGACCTGCCGAAGCTGTATCAGTACCTCCAGCTCAGGCGCGTGTTCGGCGTCGAGACGCCCCTCGAAGGCGTTACGGAATTACAACCGGCATCGGTGACGACTATCGACCTCGCGGACCTGTCCCTGGAATCGAGGTGCTATTGGCGACCCCATTACGACCCCGTCGACAAGCCGTTTTCCTACTTCGTCGATACCCTCGCAGAGACGTTACAGGACCTGTTCGCGGAGTGGACGCGCGACGACCTTACCTACGGCACGCTGTTGAGCGGCGGCGCGGACTCACGATTGATTCAGGCCACCCTCGACCAGCCAGCGATTGGCTTTCACAACGCAGACTGGATGAGCCACGAAGCCGAGGTGGCAAAGCGCGTCGCGGAGACCGCAGGTGACGAGTTCCGCCTGCTCGAACGCTACGACGACCACGAAGCACGAACGCTGGCGCGAACGCCGCGGCGGGCGAACTTCAGCGGCTGGTTCGACCAGGCCTACTTCAGCGAGTTCGAAGCCGAAATCGTCTCCTCGGTGGACGTGCTTGTTACGGGCCTGTTCGCGGATATGCTGTTCGACGGCGAATCGTTCGAGACGCGCTCACTGTCGCTCGGCCCGGTCGGGACGGTTCCGCTTCCGGCGCGAGAATCCATCGACACCATCGACGACTATCTCGACGCAAAACTTGCAGAGAGCACCGACCGTCTTCCGTACTTTACCCCAAAGTACTCATTGCGAGATGAACTGCGAACAAATATCTACTGGGACGGCGACGGTATCGTAAGCCATGGGGTACGGTACGAATCGCTCACAGACCTCGCAATGTACAGCGATTACTATCCGTTCGGGGGAGATACCGAAGCCATCTTCCCGCGCAGTCTCATGCACATGCGCCCCGTCCGAACACCCCTGTTAGACAATCGCATCTTCGACCTCCACCAGCAAATTCCGATGAAGTACTGTGCAAGACGCAACGTCGTCAACGCGGCTCTCGACGCGGTGAGTCCCGACCTCGCCGCGATTCCACACGCCAGAACCGGGGTTCCACTCTCGTACGCCTACCCGTTCGAATACATTGGTGGCATGATCACTGCCTTCTACAGAAAGCACATCCACGACCGGCCGACTCCGGCCCCGCACATCGACCACAGTCCGTGGCCGAACCGCACCGAACTGCTCGGCGCGAAGTGGTTCGCCCCGGATACGTTCGACCGGCGGGCCGACCTGATTCGCGCCCTGCCCTTCCTCGACGCGTCGGGAATCGAGGAGACCTACGAAGCCCACCTCGACGGCGACGATCACATGACACTTCTCTACTCCCTCCTCACGCTTCTCGAGATGCCCGTCACCGAAGCAGTCGCCCGCTCGTCGTCTCCCGACGACTCCCTCACCCTGGGTACCGGGCCGAACGCGGACCGGGAACCGTCCACGCCGGAGGGGTCCCCGTGAGTGTCGAAGGGCAGACAGAACAGGCCCAGCGCGCCTCGATGAACACGGAACTGTTCGGCGTCTTCGGCAGTCAGGGTGATTTCGAGCGATTCCGATCGGTAGACGAGTTCGACACCGTCGTGAGTGAATCGGCGGCGACCGTCGGGGTCAGATCCCACAGCCTGGGCATCCGCGGGTGCAGTTCGCTCTACACGGGAACCGAAGGCACCTGTATCATCTTCGGCGAGGCGTATCCGCGCGGCGAGAGCACGCCGAACACAGCACGGTGGCTGCTCGACCGCTACGCCGACTCTGGCCTCGACGCACTCTCGCAACTCAACGGCTCGTACCTCGCGTTTATCGCGTACGAGGGCGACTCGTTCGTGGCGACGGACTCGATTCGGTCCTGGGAGTGTTACTACACTGAGGTGGACGGCAAGCGTGTGTTCAGCACCGACATCGCGATGCTGAAACACCTCGTCTCAGACCCGACGCCAGACCGCCGGTCCGTACTCGAATTCCTCCACCTCGGAACCGTCCTCGGCGAGCGAACCCTGTTCGAGGAGATTTCACGCGCCCCGCTGGATAGCTGCTTGACGGCGACCGACATTCGTCCCCTCTCGCGGTTTACATACGAACCACAGGAGTTCGACTACGTCAGCGAACTCACGACCCGACTCCGGCGGGCGGTCCACCTCCGTTCGCACTTCCCCGGGAAGAAGGGCATCCTCCTCTCGGGTGGTAAAGACTCGCGAGTCTTCCTCTCGCAGCTGCCCGATATCGAACAGACGTACACCATCGGACGGGAGAATTCGCGGGAGGTACGCGTCGCGCGGCGAATCGCAAATCAGTACGACGCCGCCCACTCCGTGCTCGAACCGAGCGACCGCTACCTCTCTACGAGCGACGAGAAGTTGCGCTACTCTCAGTCGATAAAAGAGGCGCTCCACATCCACCACGCCGGCTACGACGACCTGCTCGACGTCGACGTGATGTACCACGGCCTGCTGTTCGACACCCTGTTCAAGGGGTACTTCCTCGAGTGGGACGGTGTCGAGGTCCTCGGCTCGAAACTCCCCTCCACGACGCTCGTCTCCGACCCGAACCCGGTCGACTCGCTGCTCTCGACCCTCGGCTTCTTCCCCGGCCCGAGCGAGCGGTTGACCCAATTCGTCGGCGCGACGTTCCCGGAACTCGACCTCGATATCGACTCCCCGCGGGAATTCCTCAAATCGAGCCTCCAAGAGGAACTGAACCGCTGCTGGGACCGCACCGACTCCGTCCACAACGCGATGGACCTGCTGGTCATCCGCAACCAGCCGGTGATGCCCTTCCGGACACAACTGGCCGACAACTACCACGAACCGTTCGTCGCCATCGACACCCGCCTGCTCGACTGGCACCTGAAGACGCCGCCGGAACACCGCAACAGCGAGACGTTCCGCAAGGCGCTCTTGCGCATCGACGGCGACATCCTCCATCACCGCCCGCCGAGCCAACCCCACGACTCGAACAAAATCAACCAGCTCGAACGCTTTTTCCGCCGAAAACTCCCGTTCGTCGAGGAGTTCGAACCCGCGTGGCCAAATCGCAAGCAGATTTACGACGAGTACGGCCTCGCAGAGAAGTTGTTCCCCGACAACCGCGAGATTCACACGCTTCCGGTGCGCCTCCAGTTGCGTGTCCACAACACGCGCTGGTGGCTCGACCGATAACGACCTGGAACCCGGCCAAGGCTTAAGGCTGGGACTCCTCTCGTGTCTGTATGGATGATATTTTCGTCGCGCAACTCATGTCCACCTCGCTCAAGACCGTCTCCCTGGACACGCTCGTAGAGGACGCCGCCCAGTTGATGCTGGAGAACAAGATTGGCTCGGTCATCGTCACGGACGAGGCCAACCACCTCGAAGGCATCCTCACGACCACCGACTTCGTGAAAATCGTCGCCGAACAAAAGCCGAAAGACCAGACGCCCGTCTCCAAGTACATGAGCACGGACGTCATTACGACGACGGCGCAAGTCTCTATTCGCGACGTCGCAGACGAGATGATAGAACACGGCTTCCACCACATGCCCGTCGTCGAAGATGGCGAAGTGCTCGGTATCATCACGACGACTGACTTAGCGAAGTACCTCTCGAACGTTCACACGGTCAGTTCGTAAGCTTCGTATTTTCGGTTAGAACTGATTTGTTGGTTCGGCAACGAGGATTACGCACTACTCGTCGTATCGTTCGGGAAGGTGCAGTAACGCTCCTGGTGATGCATGATAATCGGGCCGGTCAACTCGCCGTCCACGATATCTGCCCCGATACCATAGCATTCCCTTGCGTACGGTTCGGTTTCGTAGCGAACCCCTTCCGAACTGTTGTTCAACCGGATGAGGATACTGTAGTCACGCGTCGTATTCGAGATTCCGTCTGGCCTGATGAGCGCGCCGTGGGTGACACTCTCATTGCTGGCCGCGATGTGCTGGGTCGACCAATGTTCGATGCTCCCATTGTGGAGGATGAGGATATCGACCGTGTACGGTTTCGAGTCCTCATTTGCAACGTAAACATCGGCAAAGACATCGGGGCCTGGATGGCCGTCCTCTTCCGTCCCACCGAGTCCGCCACACCCTGCAAGAACGACGAGAAGGGCAACACCAAAAACACGGAAATCCATAGTTTCCGCTCGAAGCACACTGCTAAATATCTTGCCACCTACGGCAGAAGAAAAGGACGCGAGACGCTACGAACGCTTTTGAATCTCCTCGCGGAGAATCGAACTGACGACTTCGCCTTCTGCTTTGCCGCGGAGTGCGCCCATGGACTCGCCCATCAGCGCGGAGAACGCGCCCATGCCCTGTTCTTTGACCTGGTCCTCGTTTCGTTCGACGACTTCCACGATGATTTCACGGACTTCGTCTGCGCCGGCAGAGCCGAGCCCTTCCTGTTCTGCGGCCGTCTCTGCGTCCAGTTCAGGATTCTTCGCGAGCGCGGCGAGGAGTTCTGGAATCCCCTCTTTTGCCAGCTCACCGTCTGCGAGCAGTTGGAAGACGCCCTCGAAGTGCTTCTCGGTGAGTTGCCTCACGGGCACGTCGTCGCGGCGGAGTTCAATGACCGTGCTCTCGACGACGTTTGCGGCGGTGTTCGCGTCCACGCCCATCTCCACGCCGCGTTCGAACAGCGGCATGCGCCGCGAGTAGGCCATCTGGTTCGCGAGGTCCGCGTTGAAGCCGTATTCCTTCTGGTAGCGCTCTTCCTTCTCGGTGAGGAGTTCCGGAATCTCGACTTCAGAGGGGTCTAAGTCCACCGGTGGAACGTCCGTCTCGGGGTACATCCGGGCCGCGCCGGGGAGTGGCCGGAGGTACTGGGAGGTGCCGTCTTCGTTCGCGCCGCGCGTCTCTTCTGGGACTTCTTCGAGGGCCACGGTCGCGCGAGCGGCGACGGCCTCGATTGCCTGTTCGGCCACGTCTGCGCCCGCGGCGACCATGGCGACGGCGTCGGCTTCGCCTGCGCCGACTGCCTCGCGGAGGGCGTCTACTTCCTCCTGGGTCACGCCGTAGGCGGGGAGTTCGTCGGTGTGGAAGATGCCGCCCGCGCCGTTGCGTTTGGCGTGGTCTGCGAACTCCGTGCCGAGGCGGCGGTCAGGCTGAATCTCCGCGCCGACGAGGCCGTCGAAGCCAAAGAGGGGGACGGCCATCGCCTTGCCGCCGGCGTCGAGTGCACCCTTGATGACGCCGCTCTCAGAGTCTGCGAACACGTCGGTCACGTCCTGTACGTTCCCGACGCTCGCGCCGCGCTCGTTCAGTTTGTCCTTGAGTTCGAGCAGGCGAACCTGCCGGTGGACTTCGTTGTGCACGAGGTCCTCGATGCCGTCGAGACTCTGGACGCCTTTCATTTCGACGCGCGCGCCGTCGGCGATGGAGACGTTCACGTCCTGGCGGATGGTCCCGAGACCGCGTTTGACCTGCCCCGTAGAGCGAAGCAGCATCCCGATCTGTTCGGCGGCCTCGCGGGCCTGTGCCGGCGTTCGGATGTCCGGTTTCGTGCCGATTTCGACCAGTGGAATGCCGAGGCGGTCTAAACCGAAGGTGACCGCGCGGTCAGATTCCTCGATGCGCTGGGCGCTCTCCTCTTCGAGCATGAGGTCCTCGATGCCCACGGGCCCCTCGGAGGTTTGAATCTCGCCGTCGCCCGCGATGAGGGTCGTCCGCTGGAACCCGGACGTGTTCGAGCCATCGACCACGATTTTGCGCATGATTTGCGCCTGGTCGAGCGCGTCCATGTCGAGCAATTGGGCGATTTCGAGGACGACCGTGACCGCTTCGTGGTCGAGGCGGTGGGGCGGTTCGTCGTCTTCTTCGACGAGACAGGTGGTGTCGTAGGCGAGATAGGTGAACTCGCGTTCGACGCGGCTTTCTTCGACGGCGGCGTCGTCCAGTTCGCCGAGTTCGGAGCGCGTCGGATGGAGATAGCGAGTGAAACTGCGCACCGACTCGTCGGGTTCCCGGCGGACCGTCGGACAGTTACAGAACAGTTTGCTCGCGGTGTCGAGTTGCTGGTGAATCTCGAGCCCCGCGATAAGGCCGAGTTCCTCGTAATCGTACTCACTCATTACTCGGCGATGGGGTATCGAAGGGCAAAAAACCATCCAGTCGCCGGCGGGCGTGCGCGACTGGCTATTGAGCCCTCCCGAGTGGTCAATTGGGCTCTTAGCAGTCGCTTTAGACCGGCGGGCGAAAGCCAGCGTATGAGCACGCAGGAGACGGCGGACCTTCCAACGGCGGTGGTCGAAACGACTGGCATCTTTATGGACGGGATTCGAGAGTGCGTCACCTGTCTCGAGACGACGCTCGACGCCTACCCCGACGACTGGGATCGCGTCCGTGACAGCGTCCTCAGGCTGAGCGCCAGAGAGGCCCAGTGTGACCGCACTGGTAGGCGAGTACAGACGCTCGTCGGCCGTCGTCAGTCGCCGAACTTCACTGGCCTCTACCTCCGTGCAGACGATTTCGTCGAGTACGTAGACGACGTCGACCGCATCGCGAACCACGCAGAGCGCTTCGCGAACGAACTGCTCGCCATTCAACCGGACATCCCCGACGTGGTCCACGAGGGCCTCCGTGAGATGGCGGAACTGACCGTCGAGGCGACGGTCGCGCTCGTCAACGCGACGACCCACTACGTCGAATCGCTCTGTAACCCTACTCTTAACCCGACGCTGCCCACTGTCGAAGAAGACATTCGCACGCTCGAAGTCACCTGCGACGAGAAACAGTACGACCTCCTCTCGACCATCTTCGACCCCGGGGCCTCGGTGAACGCGCTCGTCCTCCGGGAACTCCTGTTCGCACTCGACGACGTCACCAATGCTGTCGAAGACGCCCTCGACCAATTGCTCTACATGAGCACCTCGCAGGTCTAGGCGACAGTCTCGCCGTCCTGAAGGTCACGGTGGATGGCTTCGAGCCAGTCGAACAACTGGGCGCTGTTCGTGATTTCCCTTCGCTCGAATCCGACGAGAACGCCAGTCCACTCTCCAACTGGGAGGTGGGCGATGAACTCGTTTCGAAAGCACCGTATCGTGAATTCGAGGGGGCCAAAGTACGCAGAATCTGGATTCGTTGCGGGGTCTGAGAGCGCGGCGAGGAAGAACTCCTTGCGTATCTCGTCGTTTTCCGCCTCGCTGAATCTGGATTTCACGTCGTCTCTGAGATACACCCCGCGGTGGGAGTCGCCGTCGTATGCGACGATTGCAGTCACTGCATCGCCCGCTTTTTCGAGCACTGCTGTCTGCAGTTGCTCGGACGCTGCGATCATGTTACAGAACAGTTCATTCGCTAATTCATCAATATTTCGGCAAACAGGAATCGAGCCGAGATGAGAAACCAACCGGCCGGTTGGTCAGTCGCCCGCCCAGCGTCCGCTGTTTTCGGGCGTGAGTCTGGAACTGTCGGTCGTCGCGCTGAAATCCATGAGTGTTCCGTACAGTTTAGCGAAGTTGTAGCCGTCGGTATCGCAGTCGAAGCTGATGAAGACGCCCGGGTCAGTCGTGTTCGACCCAAGAAATGCCCGGAACTGCTCGAACTCGTCGAAGCCGTGGACGGAGTACTGGTACGTGGCGTGTGAAAGAGCGTTGTACGTATCGCGGGTGATGTAGCCGAAGCGTTCGTTGTCGACGAAGTCGTTCACCTCGATGTTGTCGATGTTCGCCTTCACGTCCTCCCGAATGTAGAGCGCCTCGTACCGTGAGGGGTCGAAGAGCCAGATATCTCGGAGTGCGTCGCCACCGAACGACTCGATGCACTCCACTAATTGCCGTTTGGCATCAGCCATGGTATTCACACACAGCCCCGGTGATAAGAATGTTGCCGTCACTGACTGGTCACACGGACAAAACGTCGGCAAAAGTGATAGCCCCGGGTGGTCCGGAGGCCTCAGTCGTCCTTACTGAGGATGCCGCGCTCGGTCATCTTCCGTGGGTCTAAGACCTCGTCTACCTCTGCTTCGGTGAGATATCCCTTTTCGAGCGTGATCTGCCGGACGGTCTTGCCCTCTTTGAGCGCCGTCTTCGCGACTTCGGAGGCCTTGTCGTAGCCGATTTGCGGGTTGAGCGCCGTGGCGAGCGCCATGCTCTGTTCGACCTGCTCGGCGCAGTGTTCGCGGTCGGCTTCGAGTTTGGCGACGAAGCGCTCTGCGAACACCGCAGCGGAGTTCGCGAGCAGTTCGGTCGACTGGAGGAAGTTGTAGGCGAGAACCGGTTTATAGAGGTTCAAGTCGAGTTGACCCTCCGCGGCCCCGGCGGCGACGGCGGCGTCGTTACCGACGACCTGCTTGTGAACCTGGTTGACCGCTTCCGCGACGACCGGGTTGACCTTTCCGGGCATGATGGAGGAGCCGGGCTGGTTCTCCGGCTGGTCGATTTCGCCGAGGCCGTTTCGCGGGCCGGAGGCGAGCAGCCGCAGGTCGTTCGCGATTTTGTTGGTGGAACCCGCGATGGTGCGAAGTGCGCCGTGGGCCTCACCCATGGCGTCGTGGGCGGCCTGCGCCTCGAAGTGGTTGTCCGCTTCGCGGAAGGCGAGACCGGTCTCTTCTGCGATGTACTCGGCTGCTTTCGGTGGAAACTCTGGGTGTGTGTTGAGCCCCGTGCCGACGGCCGTCCCGCCGAGGGCGAGTTCGGCGAGGTGCGGGCCGATGTCGTCGAGGCGGTCGAGTCCCTTCTCTACCTGTGTGCGGTAGCCGCCGAACTCCTGTCCGAGACGAACCGGCGTGGCGTCCTGGAGGTGGGTACGGCCCGTCTTCACGACGTCGTCGAACTCGTCTTCTTTCGCGGCGAGGGCGTCGCGGAGCTGTTCGAGTGCCGGACGGAGGTCCTTCTCGACTGCCTCGTAGGCGGCGACGTGCATCGCCGTCGGAATCACGTCGTTAGAAGACTGGCCGAAGTTGACGTGGTCGTTCGGGTGGATCTCGCGCGTGCCGATTTCGCCGCCGTAAATCTCGGTGGCGCGATTCGAGATGACCTCGTTTGCGTTCATGTTCGAGGAGGTTCCCGAACCAGTCTGGAACACGTCGACGGGGAACTGGTCGTCTAAGTCGCCCGCGATGACCTCGTCTGCGGCCTCGATGATGGCGTCCGCCTTGTCGTTGGGAATCATGCCGAGGTCCTTGTTCGCCTGTGCGGCGGCCTTTTTTACGATGCCGAGGGCGCGGACGAACCGGCGACCGAACGTAATCCCCGAAATTGGGAAGTTCTGAATCGCGCGCTGGGTCTGGGCACCCCAGTAGGCGTCGGCTGGCACCTGCATCTCTCCGAGGCTGTCCTTCTCGGTCCTGAATTCCTCGCTCATGGACGTGCGTACACGAAGCCTGAGGTAAAACCCACCGATACTGGCCCGAATTGCTCGCACTGCCCCAAAACGGGCAAATTCACTCGTTTCCGAATAAATATGGTTAATTATTAATCAGAGGGTGTTCCTATGTCTGACAATGCACCCCATTGGTGTTATCGTACTATGACAGAAACCCCCTCCCCACAGCAGTCCCGTCGTTCGTATCTCAAAGCAACCGCACTCGCAAGCACGCTCGGGCTCTCTGCGCTCGCCGGGTGTACCGGCGGTGGCGACGAGGGCAATGAGGGCGGCGGAGACGGCGGCAACAAACTCGAAGTGGTTCACTGGTGGACCGCCGGTGGCGAAAAAGCGGCGCTGAACGCCCTCCTCGAAGGATTTGGCGAGGAGTACCCAGATGTCGAAGTCGAGAACAACCCGGCTCCGGGCGGAGCAGGCAGTGCCCTCGACACGGTCGTGAAAAACCGCGTCCTGAACGAGAACCCCCCAAGTACATTCCAGATTTGGCCAGGGAAGGCGCTCGCCCCCTACACCGAGAGCGACACCCTCAACACGCTCACAGAGTCGGTCTGGAGCAGCGAGATGCAGGACAACTACCTCGGGGGCGTCAAAGACGCGGCGAAAGCCAACGGCGAGTTCGTCGCCGTTCCCATCAACATCCACCGCCTGAACAACCTGTTCTACAACGTCGATGTCGTCAAGCAGGCGGGTGTCGACCCCGCGTCCATCTCGGACCCGAAGGCGCTCGTCGATGCCTTCGAAACGGTCGCCTCGGAAACCGACGCGGTTCCGATGGCCCAGCAGACCCAATCGCCGTGGTCCACGCTCCAACTCTGGGAGGCCGTGTTCATCGGTGAGCATGGGACGGACGCCTTCCTCGACCTGCTCTCTGGTAATGTCGCAGCCCACGAGTCGGCGGTCAAATCGTCGCTCACCACCGTCACGGAGTACGAACAGTACTTCAACGACGACGCCGGGTCCATCGCCTGGGATCAGGCGAACGGGAAAATCGTGAACGGCGACGCCGCATTCATCCAGCAGGGCGACTGGGCGGCAGGCCAATACCGCGCTGCTGAGAACTTCGAGTACGACTCCCAGTGGGGACAGGTACCGTTCCCGGGAACCGAGGGTGTCTACACGCTCGTCATGGACTCGTTCGTCTTCCCGAAGAACAATCCGTCACCAGCTGCCACCGAGAAGTTCCTCAAATACTGTGGGTCGGTCGACGCACAGAAGCGGTTCAACCGAGAGAAAGGCTCCATTCCGCCGCGAACCGACGTCCCAACGGACGCCTTCGGGCCGTTCCTCACGAAGCAAATCGAGGACTTCAAGAACTCGGACACGCAGCCGCCGACTATCGCCCACGGCACGGGCGTCACGCCGGAGGTCAAGAGCAGCGTAGAGCAAGCGTTCTCCGGGTTCACCGAACAGTGGGACGTGGCGGCGGCCTACGAGGGCATCAAGAGCGCCTTCGAGTAACGTCTCATGTACTCGTTGCTCAGGCGACTTCGTGACCGCGTTCGGGGCGGAGACGAATCACCCGCCCGAACCGACGGCGGGACCGTCACGGAGACGGGCACGCGCCGCTCGCTCGATAGTGACTTCGTTCGCTCGCTCCCGTTCTGGTTGCCCCCGACGCTGCTGGTCGTGCTGTTCGTCTACGGCGCGGTTGGCTGGAACTTCCTCATTTCGCTCACCGACTGGAGCGGCCTCGGCCAACCCGACTACGCGACCGTCGACTTCGAGATGTACGGCCAGCTGCTCGCAGACCCCACCTTCATCACCGCCGCGCGAAACACGGTCGTCTTGCTCGTCGCGTTCACGGCCGTCTCGCTCGTCCTCGGGCTAATTCTCGCCATCCTCGTCGACCGGGACATCCGGTTCGAGAACACGATTCGGACCGTGTACCTCCTGCCGATGAGCCTCTCGTTCGTCGTGACGGCCATCTTCTGGTCGTGGATGTACAACCCGGAAATCGGGCTGATAAACGTCTTTCTCGACACCGTCGGCCTCGGCTTCCTCAAACAGCAGTGGATTAGCGACCCGCAGTTCAAACTCGCCGCCGTCATCTTCGCGCTGATGTGGCAGTTCAGCGGCTACTGCATGGTCGTCTATCTCGCTGGATTGCGTGCGATTCCATCTGACCAGTACGAGGCCGCGAAAGTAGACGGCGCGAGCACGCTGCGCGTCTATCGGCGGGTCATCATCCCACAACTTCGCGGTTCGACGATGAGCGCCGCCGTCGTCCTCATGGTGTTCGCGCTCAAGGCGTTCGACTTCCTCTACGTCTTGTTCGGCGACACGCCCGGCCCCTCGGTGGATATCCTCTCGGTGATGATGTTCAGACAGGCGTTTTCGTCGACGAACTGGGCCTACGGCTCTGCGGTGGCGACGGTCCTGTTCCTGATGGCCCTCGCGGTCATCGGCCCGTATCTCGCCAAACAGTACCAGCGGGGTGACCTATGAGCACCGAACAGACCGGTCTCACCGCCCGTTTCGAGGGTCTCGACTGGCGACGCGTCTGGCTGTACGCCGTCCTCCTCGGCTTCGCTGGATTCTACCTCGCACCGCTCGAAAGCGGCCTCACGACGGCGTTCAAGACGCAGTCTGCGTTCTTCGAGACGACGCCGTTCGTCCCCGCATTTGGCGATGGCTTCACCGTCTCCGCCTGGATGGATGCGTGGGCCACGCTACAGGGACCGATGGTCAATAGCATGCTGTTCGCGATTCCAGCGACCGTCCTCTCTGCGGTTCTCGGCAGTCTCGCGGCGTATGGGCTGACCCACGTCGATTGGCGCGGACAGGTCGTGGTGTTGCTCCTGTTTGTCGCCGGCGTGTTCATTCCCTACCAGTCCGTGCTCGTCCCGCTCTCGCGGTTCTGGACCATCGTAAACCTGCAATCGCTGCTCGCGGGCGTGCCGTTCCTCGCGGAGCGGGTGGGCCTCATCGAGTTGACGGTGACCCACACGGCCTACGGGATTCCGATTTGTACCGTGCTCTTTCGGGGCTACTACCAGACGCTGAACACGGAGATGCTCGAAGCCGCGCGACTGGACGGCGCGTCGCTGTGGCGGGTTTACCGGAAAATCGTCCTCCCGCTCTCGAAGCCGATGTTCGCCGTGACGCTAATCTATCAGTTCACGAACATCTGGAACGACCTCCTGTTCGCACTGGTGCTCGTCACGTCCCCGTCGAATCAGGTCGTCACGCTTGCGCTGAACGAACTTCAGGGCTCGATGGTGACGCAGTACAACCTACAGATGGCAGGCGCGTTCCTCGCGGCGCTGCCGACGCTGGTCGTCTACGTCCTGTTCGGCGACCAATTCGCACGCGGGGTTGCAGGAGAAACATGAGACGACATTCGATTCAACGGAGGAAAGACCGATGGCAGCACTGACGCTCGAACACGTGAGCAAGTTCTTCGACGACGGCGGCAATCAGGTCGTCGCCGTAGACGACCTCTCCGTCGAAATCGAAGACGGCGAGTTCCTCGTTCTCGTCGGCCCGTCTGGCTGTGGGAAATCGACGACGCTCCGGATGATTGCCGGTCTCGAAACCATCTCCGAGGGTGAACTCAAACTCGACGGGACGCGCATCAACGACCGCCAGCCACAGGACCGAGACATCGCGATGGTGTTCCAGTCCTATGCGCTCTACCCACACATGACCGTCCGGGCGAACATGCGATTTGGCTTAGAAGAGTCGAGCGACCTTTCGTCGGCCGAAATCGACAGCAGAGTCGAGGCCACCGCCGATAAACTCGGCATCGAACCGTTGCTCGGTCGCAAGCCCGCGGAACTGTCTGGGGGCCAGCAACAGCGCGTCGCGCTCGGCCGCGCTATCGTCCGCGACCCGGCCATTTTCCTGATGGACGAACCGCTCTCGAATCTGGACGCAAAACTGCGTTCGCAGATGCGTCTCGAACTTCAGCAGTTACAGGAAGACCTCGGCGTGACGACGGTGTACGTCACCCACGACCAGACCGAGGCCATGACCATGGGCGACCGCATCGCCATCCTCGACGACGGCGAACTCCAGCAGGTGGCGACGCCGCTCGAAGCCTATCACCAGCCGGCCAATCGCTTCGTCGCCGGGTTCATCGGTGACCCGTCGATGAACTTCTTCGAGTGCGCCGTCGAGGGTGACCGGCTCGTCGCAGACAGGCTCGACTATTCACTCACCGGCCAGCGACGGGAGGCCGTGGCGGGCGAAGACAGAGTTACGCTCGGCGTCCGACCTGACGACATCGAACTCGTCGAGACGGCGACCGACCCACACGACTTCGAAGCCGTCGTGGACGTCGTCGAGCCGATGGGCAACGAAAACCACATCTACCTCCGCTTTGCCGACGACGAGTCCGAGACGCAGTTCGTC
This sequence comes from Haladaptatus sp. QDMS2, assembly GCF_029338295.1. Lineage (NCBI taxonomy): Archaea > Methanobacteriati > Methanobacteriota > Halobacteria > Halobacteriales > Haladaptataceae > Haladaptatus > Haladaptatus sp. QDMS2. Next base: position 1,290,675 of record NZ_CP119791.1, on the reverse strand, counting down.
GTGAGCGAGCGAAGTCTTCGTCCGGCAACCGCGGGTGACCACGTCGTCGTCCACATTCCAGAAGAAGCGATTCATCTGTTCGGCGATTCCGGGGCGGCGCTTCACAATCGGACGCTCGAATCGGCCCCCGAACCCCGTCCCTGACCCCGGTTCCTACTTCTTTACTATTGGTGTGACGTGTACTCGTCGGGCGTGTACGTTTTCAGTTCGAGGGCGTGGATGTCCGTCGTCATATGCTCGCCGAGGGCGTCGTACACCATCTGGTGTTGCTGGACGAGCGTCTTGCCTTCGAAGGCGGGCGAGACGACGAGGGCGGCGAGATGTTCGCCGTCGTTTCGCGGGTCGCTGACGGTGGCTTCTGCATCCTCGATGTTCTCCTCGATGAGCCGCTCGATTGCTGCGAGGTCCATGCCCATACAAGGTTGCCCGAGCCTGAAAACGGTTCAGGTCGGGCGGTCGCGTCTGTCACAGAAAGTATCATATGTGATTACCGATAACTATTGTGGACATGACTGGAACCGAACAGAATGCGCTGGCACTCGATATCAAAACGATAGCTCCGGCGCTCGCTCCCGGGAAACAGCCGCGCTTTCGAAACTCTTCTGATTTTGAGATTTTTGCCGTCAATGCTGCTCTTCGCGACGATAGTGGCGACATCTCGACACGAACCTTCTTTCGCGATGCATCGGGACCGACGAGCGAACTCTCCCTCATCGAGACGGCGATGGAGTGGTGTACGGCACAGAACCCGTCTGTGGTGTACTCCTACAACGGCGAGTCCGTCGGATTCGTCCAGCTGGCACGTAGACCCGAACTGGCCGCCGCGGAGGCTGGCGTCTCGGAGACGGCGACCGAACGAGTCGAGGAATTTCTCCGCACGACGCGGAGCATCGACCTGAAGAAATCGGTCTGGTCACGGTTCGGTCGGGTGCTCAAATTCGACGAGGCGGTCTACGAGGCGACGGGACGGCCCGTTCCGGCGACCCGCTGGCGGGCGTACGACCACGGATTCGACATCGAAGGGGCGCGAGAGACGGCGGGTCTCGACCCCACTTCGCCCGAACTCCAGGCCACAGACATCCCGCTGCTCGGCAACCACTACTTGTCGCGGTGTGACGCCGGTGAAGGGTCGAGCAATGAGTTCGCCGAACTGCAGGCGATGCTCCGAGACTATTGTACCACAACCCTCTCCTGCCAGTTCGAACTCGCCGCGGAGTTCGCTTAACTCGGCTCAGGTCCAGCGGTCGAGGCCGGTCTGGACGACGGATTCTTCGATGCGCTCGAACCCGCGGGCGACTTCGGCTGCCGGAATCTCCCACGTCTTGGTGACGTACTCCTTTGCGGCCTTCAGGTCGGGTGAAATGTCGGTGTTGAACTCGTAGTCGTCGGTTACGTCCGGTTCGAGAAACAGGCCGCGGATGAGGTCCGCGTGTTCGATGTAGGCGTCTCTGGCTTCGAGGACGGCCCAGAGGTCGCCGTGTTCTTTGACCAGCTTCACGGCCGTTTTCGGCCCGATGCCCGAGACGCCCTCGTTGAAGTCAGTGCCCATGAGAATCCCGATGTCGACCAGCTGTTCCCACGTGATGTCGTGTTTCGCAAGCGTGGCTTCCAGGTCCATCAGTTCGGGGTCGCCCTTGCTCGTGAGTTGTCGCAGGGTGTAGGGTGCGCCGAGCAAGAGCGCGTCGTAGTCTTCGCTCCCGACGTAGTCCACGTCGCCGTTGCGGGCCATGTACGCGGCCTGTGCTTCACCTTCTGCGGGTGCTTCGATGATGGGAACGTCGAGGAGCCTGAGCAGGTCCCGAGTCGTCTGGTGGATGGTGTCGGTGAGGCGAATCGTCCGCGCCTCCTGACGGGCGGCCTCGATGGCGTCGCCGCGTTCTCGTGCCTCCTCGGCAGCTTTCTCAGCCTTCTTCTTCTGTTCGCGGCGCTCCTCGATTTCGTCTGCTTTGAAATCGACGACGGCGCCGTCGAACACCATCACCGGCGTGAGGTCGTGTTCGAAGAACTTGGGAAGACCTTGAATCAGGCCGATGAGGTTCGCGACCTCCTCGCCGCCGCTCGTGGTGTAGATTTCGTCGCGGGTCCACTTGACCGTCGTCGTGAGGTAGCGATACAGCCAGTTGTGGGCGTCCACCGCCACGACGGAGCCTCCGAGTTCGTCGAACGACACGTCCTCGATGACGGCGAGCTGGCGGAGGTCTGCGTTTCCCATACTCCTCCATTCGGCGGTGAGCGTTTCAATCTCCCGACCGCCGGTGGGTATTTATCGTCAGAGGCTCAATATGAAGCTGGAGCTTATCGAATGGCTACAGGCAAAGTGACCTTCTTCCACGACCGGAAGGGGTACGGATTTATCGAGACCGACGATTACGACGACGATGTGTTCTTCCACATGGAAGACATCGGCGGCCCCGACTTAGAAGAGGGTCAGGAGCTTGAATTCGACATTGTCGAATCGGACAACGGTCCTCGCGCACAGAACGTAAAGCGACTCTAGCGAAACTGAGTATTTTCCTTATTTCGGCGGCTGAGCGGAGCGTTTGTCTTCGAGAAACGACAGTTCCTCCGCAGAGAGTCCATCACGGCTCCGAAACACGTCGAGACCCGCTTGGTAACGGTCACGAGACCGGTCGCCCGGGTGCGCACAGACGAGTTCTGCGAGCCCCGTCTGTTCCCCGGTGTAGCCAAACCCTGCCTTCCAGACTGCCTCGTAGGCGAAGGGGTTGTTGACGGCGATTTTCACCGTCTCGTACCCTCGCTCGTGAGCCGCGTCGGTGGCAAACGAGACCAGTTCAGCCCCGATGCCCTCGCCGCGACGTGCTTTCTTCACCGTCACGTAGCGCAACCAGAGGGTCGTCTCGTCGGTTCGGTCCTCGTTGAACGCGATGGCGGCCACGAGTTCCTCGCCGTCTCGGGCCACCGCCTTCCCGGTACTGGACATGACGAACTTACCGGCGTAGGAAAACGCGCGATAGTCGAGTCTGAGCGTCGGCCCGTCGGGCGGCCAGCCGAGTACCGCGTACTCCATACGACCGATACGGAACGCCCGCGAGAAGTAGCCTCCGACTAGCAGTTCGGCCCCGGCTCAACGTCGTCGGTCCAGTCGGGGACGCCAATGGTGGTCGAATTGATGTCCCTGAGCGTGCGCGTCTCGCCCCACGTGACGGTTTCGCCGTCGCGGGTGAGCGTCACGTCGGTGTGCGAGTAGCGCACGAGGCCGTCCGTAGAGATTACGAGGACGGCTCGGTAGGATTCGACGGTGGTCGCAGCGCCGGTCGAGAGCGTCCCCTGCGGATCTGCGGTGGCGTACACCGTCGCGTTCACGCCGTCGTAGCGAATCCGCTCGACTTTCGCGAAGTCGAGTTCGGAGACGAGGTAGGTGAGGCGGTGGGCGTCTGCGACGGCGGCCACGTCCACCGGTACGCGCAGTGAGTCGTTCTCGTACGGTTCACACGTCTTCCCCGTCAGGTAGTTGGTCGGCTTCTCGGGGTACACCGTCGTCGCGTTATAGGCGGTCCACGCGTCGGTGGTCACTCGCCGGTCAAAGTGGCGCGTCGTGCTCCCGGCACTCCGGATGTGGTCGGCCCAGTGGAGGTGGGAGATGTCGCGGCTCTCGTCCACTTCGATGGTCTCCTCGGCCCGGAACTCGCGGTCTTCGCCCTCGTTCGCAGACCAGTGGCGGGCGAAACTCGTGACGCTCTCTAAGCCAGCGAGCCCGGTCACGTGGGCGGCAACGAGGCGACCCGCGTCGAGCGATACTGCCTCCCCGGCCTCGATTTCGGCGTCAGAGTAGGATGGACCCTCGAATTTGTCGAGCGGTTCGGGCGTGGGAGTCGGCGTCGGCGTTGGCGTCGGGGTTACCGTCGGCGTTGCCGTCGCCGTCGGTTCTGTGGTTTGTTGACCGCCCGAACTCCCACCCGATGTTGGCGACGCACTGCTCCCGCCCGAGGGGGCCGGCTGTGCCGACGGTTGTGTGGTCATCGCTGTCTGCGTCGGTGTCGCTGTCGTCGTTGGCGGCGGCGTCACCGCGGGAGTCGCGGTGGGTGCGGGTGTTTGCGTCGCAGTCTGTGTTGTCGTTGCCGGCGGAGCGGTCGTGGTGCCCGTCTCGGTCTTCGTGACGGCCGTCGTCGAATCGGCCGTCTTCGCCGTCGCGTTCGCAGTGACGATTTCGGTCTGTGTGGCGGTCTCTGATTCCGCAGGAAGTTGTTGATTCGTCTGGTTCGTCGCCCCACACCCGGCGAGAGAAACGAGTAATGCAAGCAAAATGGGAAGCGCCCGTTGCATACTCCGACATTTTCCGAGATTATCTTAATACTTGTCATGCTTTGAGTAACAGACTGACCGGCGATGAACGTAAATCACTCCTGTGTGAATAAATTCAGTATGCACGGTGGACGTGATGTCACGCTCTTCGACCGATTCGCTCCGCTCTACGAACGGGCCATGCCCGCTGCCGACCGCGACGTGCTCGAAGCGGGACTCGCGTATGCGACCCGCCCAGTCACGCGTCTGCTCGACGTTGGCGGGGGCACGGGACGGGCCTCGCGGGCGCTCTCGGTCCCAGAACCCGTCGTCGTCGATGCGGCAGGCGGAATGCTTCGTGAGGCGACCACGCGCGGACTCGCCGCCGTCCAGGGCGACGCGACCCGGTTGCCGGTGCAGACGGCGAGCGTGGACGCGGTGGTCATCGTGGATGCGCTCCACCACATGCCTCGGCATCGCGCTGTAATCGCGGAGGCGGCCCGCGTCCTGCGACCCGGCGGCGTCCTCGTGGTTCGTGAATTTGACCCCGAAACGCTCCGCGGGCGGGCGCTCGTCGCCGTGGAGCGGTTGGTGGGATTCGATTCGACGTTCGACACGCCTCACGAACTCGCCGGATTGATGAAGGCTGCGGGCCTTGAACCCGCGGTTCCCGACACCGGCTTTGGCTTCACCGTCGTCGGGCGGATGACTGAAAGCGAGACGCACATAGTCTCCGAGTCCTGAGTACTTCGTATGAGTGACACCGCCTCCGCCCGTGTCGCTGCGACGCCTCGAACCGCCCTGCTCGCGCTCGGTGACCTCGCCCTCATCGCCCTGTTCGTCTTCCTCGGCCAACAGGAACACGGCACCGAGGGCCTGCTCATGGTCGCCGCGCCGTTCCTCATCGGCTGGCTCCTCGTCGCTCCGCTCGTCGGCCTCTACGACGGCCGCCAGTACGACCTGAAGACAACCGTCGGCCTCACGGCCGGGGCTTGGGTCGGCGCGGCGCTGATTGGGCAGGCGCTCCGTGCGACAGAATTCTTCCCCGGTGGCTTGGCCATCGCCTTCGTCATCGTCTCGATTGTGGTCGGTCTCGTGCTGCTCGTCCCCTTCCGGGCGCTCGTGGCCTACGCGACTTGAGCGCGCTGGGCACGCCGGGAGAGGACGAATCCGATGAGCGACCCCGTCGCGCCGAAGCAGGCGAGGACGGTAAAGAGCACCATCGGTGAGAAGTACGTGAGTAAGGTTCCTGCGATGACGCCGCCGGCCGCCCCCACGCCGAAGACGAAGAAGTACGTGTAGCCGTAGGAGAGCCCACGAGCCGCGGCAGGCGTGTATTCGGCGATGCTCGCCTGGTAGATTGGTTGCACCATGAACAGCGTAAAGCCGAGTGCGACGCCCACCAGCAAGAACGGAATGACGCCAATTGCTGCGGCCGGGACGATGACGAGCGCGATGACCGAAAGCGTGCCGAACCCGGCCATGATGCCGTACTCGACGGGGACGCGGTCGGTGAGTTTGCCACCAGCATACTGCCCCATCACCCCAACCATCAGGAGGCCGGAGTAGACGTACCGGCTCAGTTCGTCACGAGCGATGTCAAAGGAAAAGCCGGCCAGTTGTACGGTCGTGCCGTCGAAGCCGAGGAACTCGGTGATGAGTGCGGGTAGGAAAGTGAGTGCGCCGCGGTAGTAGAGCCCCGACATCATGGCGACGGTGAGCACGAGGGCGAATCCACCGACGAAGAGCGCCCGCGATTCGCTAACGAATTCAGAAACCGAAGAGATGGGTTCGCTGTCCGTCTCCTCACCGCCGTCAGCAGTGACTGCGGCCTGTTCGTCGACCTTGACACGCCCGGCGTAGAGCGCGGCGAGGCCCGCCGGAATCGCGAGCAGACCGACGACGATGCGCCAGTCGTAGGCCAGCAAGAGCAGCGAGGTGACGAGCGGGCCGAGCGCGATGCCGAGATTCCCGGCGACGCCGTGGTAGGCGAAGGCGCTGCCGCGTTCAGTGACCCCGCGGCTGATGAGCGCGAGGCCAGAGGGGTGGTACACGCTCGCGGCGACGCCCCACAGCAGGAGCGCGGCGGCGACGACGAGCAGATTCGGTGCGAGGCCGAGCAGCAGGAACGAGCCGCCCATGCCGAGCAGGCACGCGGTGATGAGCGGGCCGGAGCCAAACCGGTCTACCAGCACGCCGCTCGGGAGCGCCCCGATGCCAAACAGCGCGAACCCGGCGGAGACGACGAGGCTAATGGTGGCCTCGTTTACGCCGAACTCGGCCATCCAGATGAGTAATAGGATGGGGATAGAGAGTTCGTAGGTGTGGACCATCGCGTGGGCGACCATCACGAGCCCCACGATGGATTTGTCGTTACGGTTCACTGGCCAGGAAGTCGCCTGCCAGGGGTGAAAAACCGTCGGTACCGGCAGATGATAGGTCGTGCCGGGGCGCGCCGGCACGTCCCGTCGTATTGTGCGAGTTGACAGTAACAGCATCCACGTGACGTGAATTGGATGAACTCGCGCATTGTGGTACGGTTACACACAGCATGAACGTTGAGATGGAGTTAAGTTTCGCCTTCAAGTTGTTGATACATACAAAATCAGACATATATGCGCACCGGACGATTCCCGGGAGATTTCGTGTAGTACGCCCCTGGGATTCGGTTTTTCGCCAATCTGCCATTTCTATAAGTTATGAGGATAATTTGAATATCGTATTTCGAATTTATGTAGTACCTTTTCCTTATGATATCTGCCACCTATGGGAAACACTTATACATCTAATTCCCCTTGTTAGTAACAGATTATGACTGGTTATTACGACATCATTCTGGGACTCATCCCCCTCTCCCTCGGAGGCATCACCGGCTTGCTCATGCTCGCAGGCCTCGAACTGACTACCGCCGTGCCAATTGCGGCACTCGTCTCCGTCGGGCTCATCGTCCACGGCCTGTTCGTAAACGGCCCCGTCGATGCGACCACGCCACCGGCCCCGAACACGGCCAACGAACGACCACCGAAAATCGGCTCTGCAGACTAACACCAGTCACCTCTCTCTCTCTCTCTACTCTCTCGGCGCTTTTCTCTGCGCGCGTTCCTGCCGCGATTTCTGCTGTCACCACACCTAAGGCGGAGACGCCACTATCTCTCGCTATGCCCCACGAGAGCGCCGCCGTCAGATTCCTGACCAGCGACGACCTTGCCGGACTGGCAACGCCCGCAGAGTACCTAGCCGCGGTTCGCGAGGGCTACCGCGAACGCGGAAACGGCGCACCAGCCGAACCCCGAACCAAACTCGTAAACGAGTCACCACCGGGGATGCTCACGAGCTACCTCGCCATCCTCCCCGAGATGGGCGTGATGGGCGGCTACATGTACGCCGCCGGCTTCACCGGCCGGGACGCCCAGTTCGCCACGCCGCTGTTCGACGCCGAGACGGGCGCGATGAAGGCCCTCCTTGACGGCGCGAGCATGAACCCCTTCAAGACCGGCGCGGCAGGCGCGGTGGGCGTCGATGCCCTCGCCCGTGAAGACGCCTCTACGCTTGCTATCATCGGCAGCGGCGCACAGGCCCGCGGTCAACTGAAAGCTACCGCCACCGTCCGCGACCTCGAGTCGGTGTACGTTTATTCGCCGACAAAGGAGAATCGCGAGTCGTTCGCTGCCGAGTTCAACGAAATACTCGACGCCACCGTCGCGGCCGTCGCCTCAAGCGCTGCCGCCGTCGAGAAGGCGGACATCGTCATCACCGCGACGAACGCCTCGGAACCGGTGTTCGACGGCGACCGACTCGCCCCCGGCACCCACGTCACCGCGATGGGCCAGTACAACCCGACCAAACGCGAACTCGACGCGACGACCATCCAGAACGCGAAGTACGTCCCCGACCTCCGCGCCCGGGCACTCTCTGACGCCGGGTCGTTCCTGCAAGCGATGGACGAGGGCGTCGTCACCGAAGACCACATCCACGCCGAACTCGGTGAAATCGTCGCCGGAAAGGAACCGGGTCGCGAATCCGACGACGAAATCACCGTCTTCGACAGCGGCGGCACGGGTATCGAAACCGTGGCAGCGGCGCAGTTGCTCTACGAGAAAGCAGTCGAGCAGGAATTAGGACAGGAAATCGACTTCTCGCCTGCGAGTCAGGCGTTGACAGGCGAGTGACATCCTCCCACGACTAAAGTCGTGGGCTTCCCACGCCCGCACCGCCGTATAATCAGAGATACGACGCCAGTCCAACCGCCTGCACCAGCGAAATCCCGCTCACGAGCGCACCGAGCAAGTAGCCGCCGATTGCGCCGCCGTTCAGCAGTGGCAGACCGGCGTGTGGCTTCCCCTTCATGACCATGAACATCAGGACGAGCAGCCCCAGCATCGTCCCAATCAGGGCGGTGAGGGCTGGAAGATTCATCGTGAGTGCCCCAACGTCGAACATCGGCGCGGGCGCGAACACGGCCGCGCTGGCCACCATCACGGTGGGCATGACGGCGTCGCCGAGGCCGATGAAGAAGGCGTCGCGCTCGCCGTCGTCGTCGGCTTCCGTTGGTTCTGCGTCGTCATCCTCCGTCGCATCGTCGTCGGAGCCTTCTGCGAGAAACGAATACGAGAGCGACAGCGGGACGATGAGGATGACGGGCACTTTGATGTCCATCACGCCCTCGGCGAGCGTGAGCATGTGTTCGGTGCCGTAGACGCTGATGGCGTCGTAGACGGCGAGGGCGGTGAGCAGGACGATGGCCGGCAGGAGGCCGAAGCTGATGCCGAAGAGGCCTGCTGCGCCCGCGCCCATCACGATGCCGACGGCGTCGATGACGTACCACTCGGGGTAGGCGAGTAGGAGGACGGCGAGCAACCCTGCGGCGACCACCGGGAGGATGTGCGTTGGCGCACCACCGATGGAGACAGTCACGACTGGCGGAATGAGGATGGTGAAGACGTAGAGTGAGACGAGCGCGCTTGAGAAGACGATGAGGCCGCGGATGATCCACGTCAGGTCGAGTTTAAATGCGAGGAGCATCACGCCCGTTGCGACGAGTATTGCGGCGATGTAGACGACGCTGTTCGTCGGGTCTTCGGGGTTCTCGACTGCCTGATAGCCGGCCGTATCGAAGGGCTGGACGAGTGCGAGCGCACCCAGTTGGACGAGGAGGAAGATGCCGACCGTGGCGGCGGTGGCGAGATACATCCGCGAGCGATGGTCCATACAAAAAGCAGGCGGGCCGTCGCCTTTTTCGTTTCGCTACCGGGCGTAGAGCTTCACGCCGATGAGTGTCGCCGGGCGTCGGTCAGACGAGATGGCGACGTAGGGCTGGGAGACGGGGCCGAACACGTCCACGATGCGGCCCACTTCCTCGAGATTCTCGTCTATCACCTCGGTCCCGATGTTCGGGTATTCCTCGCCCGGAAGCCGAACGATGGCGAGTCCCTGTGCGACCCGCGACACCTCGCCGACGCGCTTCATTCGCGAAGGACTCCGACGTAAACGGCGACCGCTTGCACGAGGTCGCTTTTGCCCGCATCGTCTGCGTTCTTCACGAGGACGCGCCCGCGGGTCTCGAACTCGCGGGAGTAGGCTTTGTCGCGCTCGATGACCGCGTCGTAGCCGACCTGCTGGACGGCCTTTGCGATTTCATCGACCGTGGGGTTCTCGACGGCGAGGTCTTCTGGGACGCGACGGCCCTCGCTTCGCGTCAACGCAGCATCGAGATAGGCGGGCCAGATGACGTTCTCGACCATATCCGTGAGAATGCCCGCCCGGATTAAACGCCTTCTGTTGTCGAAACGGGTGGTAGCTTAGACGCGCCGGAGCGCGAACAGCGTCGCTGCGACGAGCGCGACGACGGCGGCCGTGACGCCGAAGCCGGGTCCGTCAGCGTTCGTCTCGGTCGAATTCTCCGTCGTCTCGTTCGCCTCGGTCTGCGTGGCCGTCGCCGTCTCGGTGATGTTCGCTGCGGCGTACGCCTCGGGGTGGAACGCCTTCGCCATCTCGGCGAGCGGGTTGACGACTCGAGGCGCCGGCTGGTTCAGTTCGTTCGCGTCGAGGGTCACGATCTGCCCCTGCTTCACGGCGGTCGTTTCTGTGTAGGGAGCCTGCTCAGGAACGCGCGGCTCCGGGACGCCCGTGTCCACGACGATAAACTCGGGGTCCTGTTCGGCCACGACTTCGTCGGAAATCTGGGCGTAGCCCGTGATGCCCGCCTCTGCGGCGACGTTCTGGCCGCCGGCGCGCTCGATGAGCGAGTGGATGAACGTCCCGTTACCGGCGGTGAAGCCACCGGTCAGGTAGAGCACGCGGGGTTCGTCCTCGCCCTCGGTGGCGTTCTCGACGATGGCGACCTGTCCTTTCATGGCGTCGACTCGCTCGGTTGCGCCTTCACAGGCACCCACGAGGTTGCCGGTCAACAGCGTCTTCTCGTAGACGGCGTCGAGAGATGCAGCTGCTTCGAATTTGTAGACGGTGAGGCCGGCCTCACGGAGTTTCGACACCGTTTCGTCGGGGACGATGTTCGGGGCGAGAACGAGGTCCGGGTCGAGCGCGACGACCTTCTCTACGTTCACCGAAAACTGGTCTTCGTTCACGACGTTTTCGCGGGAGTCAGCCCCTTCGAGGGAGCTGGTGTAGCTGTTTACGGGCATCCCGACGACCTTCTCTTCCGCGCCGATTTCCCACATCGTCTGGGCGGCACTCGGCTGAAGGGCGACGACCGATTCGAGTTCGCCGTCAACGGTGACTTCGGTTCCCGTGGCGTCCGTCGCCGTGAACGGGAACGAGCAGTTCTCCTGTTGCATCGCGGGTGCTGTGTCGGACGTGGCAGCCATCGCGGGACCAACCCCGCCGACGAGCACCACGAAAACCGCAAGCACTCGGATGAGTCTCGTGTTCATCGTAGTACACCCTCGCCCGTTATGCAATAAGTATTTATCTAACGCAAGCACGCTTTCAATCATGCGCCAGGAGCTACGAGTGAGTGCGTGGGTTTCGGGCCTGCTGGTCGCGCTTTTCGCGGTAATCCTCGTGAGCGCGGCCATGGGGCCGGTCCGCATCGACCCACTCACCGTGGCAAAAATTCTCCTGGAACACACCCTCGTTGTGCCCTCGGACGTGTCGCTTCAGCTGCAATCCGCGTCGATTCCATTCCTCAACGCTGGCGTTCCGGTCCCCAACATCGACGTCTCGGTTCGCCCACTCCTTGCGTTTGACGTCCCCGCGACGAGCGAGACCATCGTTTTCAAACTCAGACTGCCACGCATCCTGCTCGGGGCCGTCGTCGGGTTCGCCCTCGCCGCCGCCGGCACGGTGATGCAGGGGTTCTTCCGCAATCCGATGGCCGACCCGTCCATCGTCGGCGTCTCCTCCGGGGCGGCCCTCGGCGCGGTCGCGACCATCGCCTTCCCCCTCGCCATCCCCTTCGGACTGCAGGCGGCGGCGTTCGCCGGGGCACTCGTCACCGCCTTCGCCGTGTACGTCCTCGCCACCGAGAACGGTCGAACCCCCGTCGCCACGCTCCTGCTCGCCGGGGTCGCCGTCCAGACCTTCCTCGGCGCGGTCATCTCGTACACCCTGCTCCAGAGCGGCGACGGCCTCAGGGAGGCAGTTTTCTGGTTGATGGGGCACCTCCACGCGAGCACCTGGGCGAGCGTCACCGTGACCATCCCGTTCGTCGGCCTCGGCGTGGCGATTCTGTTCGCCTACACGAGCGACCTCAACATCCTGCTCATGGGCGAGGAAGATGCTCACTCACTCGGTGTCGAAGTCGAGCGGACGAAGCGCATCCTGCTTGCCGTCGCGAGCATCGTCACCGCCGCCGCAGTCGCGGTCTCTGGCGTCATCGGCTTCGTCGGCCTCATCGTCCCCCACGTCATGCGCCTGCTCGTCGGCCCCGACCATCGCATTCTGTTGCCGACGAGTGCCATCGCCGGGTCAGTGTTCCTCGTCGCCACGGACACCGTCGCCCGAGCGGGGGCCGCAGAACTTCCCGTCGGCATCGTCACCGCCGCCCTCGGCGCTCCCTTCTTCCTCTACTTGCTCCGTCGTCGGGAGGTGCATCGCCTGTGATTTCAATAGACGGAATTTCCGTATCCTTTGGCCCGGTGGACGTGCTCAACGCGATTTCCGCGAACGTCGAGGCTGGCACGTTCGTCGGACTGGTCGGCCCGAACGGTGCGGGCAAGACGACGCTCCTTCGGGCGATAAACGGTGCAATCGACCCGGATTCTGGGACGGTTGCGGTCGATGGACAGAACGTCCACGACCTCTCGGCGAAGGCGGCCAGTCGGCTGGTCGCGACCGTCCCGCAGGACACGTCGGTGGCCTTCCCGTTCCCCGTCCGCGACATCGTCGCGATGGGGCGTCATCCCTACCAGTCCCGGTTCGACCGCCAGACGACGGCTGACGCGAACGCGGTAGACCGCGCCCTCGCACGGACGCAGACCGAACAATTCGCCGACCGGAACATCGACGAACTCTCGGGCGGGGAACGCCAGCGCGTCATCCTCGCCCGCGCACTCGCTCAGGAAACGCCCGTGCTCCTGCTCGACGAACCGACGGCAAGTCTCGACATCAACCACCAGGTCAGGACGCTCGAACTCGTCTCCGACCTCGTCGCCGAGGGCAAGACCGCCGTCGCGGCGATTCACGACCTGAACCTCGCGGCCCACTACTGCGACGAACTGCTCTTGCTCGCAGACGGGCAGATGCTCGCCGCAGGCGCGCCGGAGTCCGTCCTCACGGAAGAGGCTCTCGCGAGCGCATTCGACACGCGAGCGGTCGTCGCCCGCCACCCGGTAACCCACTCCGTCTACGTGACCGCACTGCCCGAACGCGGCGCATCCCGAGACGCACACGTCCACGTCATCGGCGGCGGTGGCACCAGTTCACGACTCCAGTATCTCCTCTCTGCGGCGGGTTACGAGGTGACCGTCGGCGTTCTCAACGAGGGTGACTCGGACCTCGAAACCGCGCGGTTGCTCGGCTTAGAAACCGTGGTCGAAGCCCCGTTCGCCCCACTTTCAGACGAGACGATAGCCGCGGCCCGCGAATTCGTTAGGGAAGCCGACGTAACCGTCCTCGCGGACGTGGAAATCGGCATCGGCAATCAGCCCATCCTCGACCTCGCGGGCGCAGCAGACCGCTTGCTCGTCGTCGAAGAACGACCGTTCGCCGAGCGAAACTACGCCGGCTCGGCGGCGAGCATCGCCTACCGTGACCTCTGTGCGTGGGGTGCCGTCGTCACGCCGAGTGACCTCCTCGGAGCCGTCGATTCGCTCGTCTCGCCGCAAAACAGTGTATAGTCGGAACCGTTACTGGCCACCAGCGTCCGGGTCTTCGTCGGAGCCTTCGCCACCGTTTCCGTTGCCATCGGTTCCGTTCCCATTTCCGTCGCTACCGTTCGACTGGTTCGCATCGAGGTCTTCCCACCGGACCGACCCGGCTTCCTGAATCGCCGCCGGCGTGAGTTGCGGGTCCGTGAGGACTTCCCGTGCGAGACCCACCGGACCGACTCCCTCTTCGGGAAGATTCTCCGCGTCTTCGAATTCGAAGTCCACGTCCTCGTCTGCGACGTCGCCGACGACGACGCGCATGACCATGCCGAACACCTCGTGCGGGGCACAGTAGACGTCGTAGACGCCTGCCTCTTCGAGCGTCAGCAGCCAGACTTCGGGAACCGGTCCCGTCTGGTCGTCAGTGTCGTTCTGACCGGAATCGTCGCCGTTGCCGCCTTGGCCACCGTCACCCCCTTCGCCCGGGACCGGTGCGGTCCCCGGGACCCAACCGAGGACTGGCGAGGAGAACCCCCGAACCCCCTCCGGGTGGCGTCTCGCCTGGCCGAATGCGTTCGAATACGACGTTACCGTGTGTCGCGGCGTGTCGAAGACGAATTTCAAGACGTCGCCCGGTTCGACGTGCAGTCCCGTCGGCTGGAAGAAGAAATCGAGCGGTCGATTCGGATTCGTCGGCGGGAAGGTCTCGAGTAAGTGGACGACGTGTGCCGTCACCGTCTCTCCATCGCCATTTTCTCCATTTTCTCCCTCGTCGTCTTCCTGTAACCGACCGTAGGTCCAGGTAGCCGGGTCGGCCGTCGAGGACGCTCCAACGCCGGTCAGAAACGGTATCGCGGCACCCGCGCCAACCGCTCTCAGCACGCTGCGGCGTCGCGGCCACGCGGTCTTCATCTCGCCTGTCTGGTCATCATCGATATGTACCATGGGCAAGTGACAGTTCACCAGGTCGAATCTTTGGTATACTTCACGAATACGTGACTGGGGCCATTATTGATATCTTAATCCAGATGGTTTCGACCGACGGGAAGTCACTATTGTTTGAACGATGATTCGTTTGTGTTCGCTGCCCTATGCGTCAGCGTATCTCGGTTCTGCGGACGGAACCGAGCCCAATGTTCACGATTATCTGACTGTCCGATACATTAATCTATTCATTCTGTGTATATTACCTGAAGATGGTAAACAAGGCCGCAGTTATCGCGCTCGCGGTTGTCGTGTTTACCTCCCTGTCAGTTGGGGGGTTGCTGGGGATGCAACTGGCGACGAAGCAAGGAGATGACGCTGACCTTGGGGGAGACAGCACGACGACGCAGACGGACGTACAGACACAACAACCGGGAGCACAGACGACGGAAGTCGCGACCACCGAGCGTCCATCGGTCCGGCCCAATTCGATAAACGAGACGCGGGTCGAGCTGCTCGTCTACGAACGGATCAACGCAGAGCGGAAAGACCGGGGCGTGCAGACGCTTCGAACTGACAAGACACTGGTAGAGATGGCGACCTACCACACCGACGATATGGTTGAGAAGGACTACTACAGCCACACCTCGCCGAGCGGTGAAACCGCAGAGGACCGGTATCGCAACTACGGCCTCTACGAGCAGTGTAAAATCCTCGATAATTCGAAGGGCTACTACCACCGCGGCGCAGAGAACATCGGTCGCACCACAGTCGGGATGAACTACACCGTCAACGGCGAACAGCGCATCAACGAGAACGAACAGCAGGTCGCAGACGCACTGGTGAATGCGTGGCTCGACCGGAACGTTGACTCGCGATACGTCGTCTTCGAGGACGCAGACGAGGTTGGTGTGGGCGTTCGAGTCACCGACGATGGTATCGTGTACGCCACCGCCACGTACTGCTAACGTCGGCTTTTTCCTTTATTTGACCAGATAGCTCACGCCAGCGCCGACCAGCCCCGTCGGCACCGCGAACAACAGCAGACTGCCGCCGAGTTGGGCGAGCGGGAGGTCACCGACGAGACTCAACAGGCCGAGCGAGACGAGGCTCCCGCCAACGTAGCCGAGGGCGACGAGTACGCCGACCAGCCGGGCAGCCTCTCTCGTCCCGACCCAGAACCCGCAGATGCCGGCCAACAGCGGGCCACAAAGCAGCGTCACGGTGGCCGCGACGAGGACGAAAATCGAGCCGAGAAACTGCCCCCGAAGGAGACTCGCAAGCAGTCCAATGCTCCCGAGGCCGGCGTTCACGAGGACGAAGAACCCGCCGATTTGCAGTACGGGCTTCCGGGTGGGGGCGTCGTCCATCGCTCGTTGCTACCGAGGTCAGTACCAAAGGTGTTGTGACAGGTCACTGGGCAGTATTTTTGAGCCAGGGAGACCTATCGATGGCAATGGGTTCGGGAGACGCGAGGCTCGTCGTGCTCGCCGTTGCACTGGCAGGGCTCTTCGCGACCATTCCCACACCAGATGGACTCACACAGACGGGGCAATTCGCACTCGCGACTGCCATTTTTGCCGCGGTTCTCTGGGTGACTGGGGCACTCCCGCTCCCGGTCACGGCACTGTTGATACCCGTCCTGCTCACGCTCTTTGGTGTCACTCCGCAACTGGGAGACGCGCTCACCGGATTTGCAGACCCCGTCGTCTTCCTGTTGCTCGCGGGATTCATGCTCGCCGCGGCGCTCCAGCGTCAGCGATTGGACCGCAGAATCGCGTACGTCTTGCTGCTCAGGCTCGGCACGTCGCCGCGACGACTTGTCCTCGCGGTGATGGTGGCGACGGCGTCACTCTCGATGCTCATCTCGAATACGGCGACGACGGCGATGATGGCCCCTATCGGACTCGGTCTGGCGACGCAGGTGACGGGGCCGAACGCCGGGCACACGAATCTCCATCGGTCGTTGCTGCTCGGCATCGCCTACGCGGCGAGCGTCGGCGGAGTCGGGACGCTCATCGGCACACCACCAAACGCCATCGTGGTCGCGGCACTCGACGAGTTTGCGGGCATCCAAATCAGTTTCCTCGAGTGGATGGTCGTCGGCATCCCAGTGGTCGCGCTCACACTCCCGCTTGTCTGGTTCGTTCTCACGTTCGTGGTCTTTCCACCGGCCACAAGCGACGTCTCTGCGGCCCGCCGCAAGACGAAGACCGCGCTCGAACGTGACGGTCCGCTCACGCCAGCAGCTCGCCGTGTCGCCCTCATCTTCTGCGTGACAGCCGGCCTGTGGGTACTCGGCGGACTCGGGGTTCTTTTCGAGGACGTCCTGCCAGCCCCGGTGTATACGACGCTGTTTGGCGGTCCGGGACCGAGTCTGGTCGGTGGCGGTGCTCACCAGGGCGCGCTCTACTTCGTCATCGTCGGTTTGCTCTCGATTCCGGCACTCCTCCTCGCTGACACCGTAACCTGGGACGACCTTGCGGACATCGACTGGGGCACGCTCTTACTTCTCGGTGGCGGCCTCTCGCTTGCGAACGCACTCACCGAAACCGGAGCCACCGCGTGGCTCGCGACCAGTGTGTTCGGTTCGGTCATCGACGCACCGCTAGTCGTGGTACTATTCGTCATCGTGTCCGTGACCATCCTGGCGGGCGAACTCGCATCGAACACCGCCATGGCCGCGATTCTCGCCCCGGTTCTCATCACCGCCGGCCTCGAAAGTGGGGGTGCGTTCGGCGTCGGACCAACTGACGTCGCCCTGTCGCTCGCGCTGGCCGGCGCACTCGCCGCGAGTTACGGCTTCGCGCTTCCCGTGGCGACGCCGCCAAACGCCATCGTGTACGGCACGGGCGAACTCACTCGCGGAGAGATGTTACGGGCGGGGCTCCTCCTCGACGTGGTCATGTCGCTCGTCCTGACCGTGTTGTTCTCGCTGCTGCTTCGGGTGTGGCCCGTCCTGCTCGCCTAGAGCAGGACGGTGAGAATCCAGAGGACGACCATGCCCGTCACGAGCGTCGCGACCAGGTTCTCGGTGCGCCAGGCGACAGCTCCGGCGATGATGCCCGCAATGAGTCGATGATTCGAAAACGTGAGGGCGAGCGATTCGTCTACGAGCAGGAAACTGGGGACGACGAGCGCCGCAAGCACCGCCGCCGGGACGAATCCGAGCGCGCGCTCTGCTCGCGGCGGAAGGTCGTTCATCCAGCCGAACAATTGGATGAACGAGAGACGGATGAGAAACGTTCCGAGGCCTGCGACGAGGATGATGCCCCACAGGGTGAGCGGGTCGATGTTCACCGCCATCTACCGACCACGCTCCGCGACGACGACGCCGACGACGATGCCACACAGTGCGCCGACGAGGAGGCCGAGGTTGAACGGGAATCCCGCCGCGGCGACAGCGACACCTCCGCCCACGACTGCGGCCGCGACGGAGGGGCGATTTTTCATCGTGGGGACGAGTAGCGCGAGGAAGATGAGCGGGACGGTAAAGCCGAGGTTCCACTCCGACGGAATGCTCGCGCCGAGGACGATGCCAACCACGGTCGCGATTTGCCAGACGATCCACAGCGGGAGCGCGACGCCGAGGTAGTACCACCGCTTCTGGACGTCTTCCTGTTCGAACTTGAGAATTGAGAGGGCGTAGGCCTGGTCAGTGAGGACGTAGGAGAGCATGAGTTTCCAGCGTTCCTCTAACCGCTGGAAGTGTGGTGCGATGGAGGCGCTGTACATCATCATGCGAACGTTGATGACGAGAACGGTGACGACGATGACCAGCGCCGGGGCGTCCTGACCGATGAGTTCGATGGCCGCGAGTTGCGACGCGCCCGCGAAGATGATGACAGACATGCCGAGAGCGTGGGCCGCAGAGAGCCCAACCTCGATGGCGGCCACCCCGGAGATGAGGCCGAAGGGCACGATGCCGAGGATGAGGGGGAGACAATCGACGACTCCCGAGCGAAAACTGGCCCGAGCAGCAGACATACACAATGGTCGGCCGCAGTCGCGGATAACGCTTGCTTTCCGACGAAATTAGCATAATTGAGGCGCTAAGCCCCCTTCCTCAACGCCCGAACGGAGTGAGGGCGTAGGGAGGGGATTCAGCGCCGCACAGTTTGTTTGCACGTCTATCGATATGTTTACTACCCACACGGTCGAACGCGGTAGTACGATGCTCACCACGTCTCCGACGGTGTTCAAGCGTGGTTCGAAACGGCGAAGCCGTTTCGTCATCACGAAAGGCGCGTCGCGCCTTTCGAACGCCGACAAGAAGCGCGCACCGTCGGTTGTGGCCGAGTGTCCATCTGGTAGGAGTGGGACACTCCGAACCGCCTGTAAAGGGAAGTCGCCTGCGGAGTCTGGAATCCCTGTGCCTTCGGGTATAAATTCCGACACAGAAACAGGAAGCCCTGTCCTCAACACGCGAGGGGCGAGTAGCCCCGAGCGCGGTAGGGCAGGGTAGTTCACACCCGCGCTCCCCAGCCGAG
The DNA here is from genome assembly GCF_029338295.1 of Haladaptatus sp. QDMS2. NCBI lineage: Archaea > Methanobacteriati > Methanobacteriota > Halobacteria > Halobacteriales > Haladaptataceae > Haladaptatus > Haladaptatus sp. QDMS2. Next base: position 1,271,753 of record NZ_CP119791.1, on the reverse strand, counting down.
GTGGGGGTGTTTGCGCATGAACGAGACGAGCGCCGGCGCGTAGGTCACGAGCGGCGGGCACTCGATACCAGAGCCGTGGAGGTCGCGAATCGTGTTCGGACAGACGTAACTCGTCGGGTGGTCGAAGTAATCGACGACCGCCGGGTGAATTCGGAACAGGTCGTACACGCCGGGCACGTAGTCCAGCGCGTTCTTCGCGAGGAATTTCGGCAGCGGAACACGGAGCAAGCGCCGGTCGGCCGCCGCCTCGAACGCGGCGAGTAGTTCGCTCGCCGTTGGCGGATCGGGGTCACAGAGTTGGTAGACCGTGTCTTTCGATTCCGGCTGTTGACTAAGGTGGGCGATGGCCGCCGCCACGTAGTCGCGGGGGACGAGATTCACCTCCGTTCGCGATGGTTTCCCGACGACCGGAAGCACCACGCGCCCGCTCCGGCGGAGCATCCACTGGAGAATGTAGTACGGCCCGTCGTACTTCTGCGTGCCGCCGGTGTCGCTGTCGCCGACGACGATGGCGGGCCGGTAGATGGTCGTCGCGAGTCCCCGGCGCTTCGCTCGCTGGACGGCCAGTTCGGCTTCGAACTTCGATTCTTCGTAGTGATTGTTGAACGACTGACCGACGTCGAGGTCTTCCTCGCCGAAGACGCCTTCGTGACGACCGCTCACGTAGCACGTCGAAACGTAGTGAAACCGGTCTGCGTCGGCTTCTCGGGCGAACGCGAGGACGTTCTCCGTCCCGTCGCGGTTGACTGCCATCGCCACGTCTCGCGAGACGCCGAGGTCGTAGACGGCGGCGAGGTGGAACACCTGGTCCACCGCCTCGTGTAATTCCTCGGGCGCATCGAGGCCCAATCCTTCCACCGTGATGTCGCCCTCGACGAATTCCACCCGGTCTGGAGTCGTGTCTGCCCACGCGGCGACGACACCGCGCCTGCGCTCTGCTCGCTTTCGGAAGCGTGGCTGGACGAGACAGGTGAACGTCGTCTCCTCGTCGGTTACCGCGAGCAGGCGTTCGAGCACCGCGTCGCCGAGGAAGCCGGGAAAGCCGGTGAACAGAACGTGCGTCATCGGCTCACCGCAGCCCCGGAATTCGGCGCATGACCTTCAGAATCGCGCTCATCCCCTTCGCGTAGAGACGCATCGGAATCGGCCGCGGTGGGGCGATTGGGTGGATGCGCTGTTCTGCGACCGTCTGGGTCTGGGTGTACTTCAAGAATCCCTCCGCACCGTGCCGTCGGCCGAGTCCCGACTGTTTCATCCCACCCATCGGCGCGTCTACAGACCCCCACGCCGCGGTGTAGGGGTCGTTCAGATTCACGGTTCCGCACTCGATTTGCCGGGCGACGTCGCGGCCCCGCTCTGTGTCTTCCGTCCAGATAGCCGCGTTTAGGCCGTACTCGGAGTCGTTCGCGAGTTCGATGGCTTCCTGGTCCCGGCGGAACGACCGGAGCGTCACGACCGGCCCGAATGTCTCCTCGCGGGCGACTTTCATGTCGTCGGTGACGCCTTCGAGGATGGTTGGTTCGAAGAAGTACGGCCCGAGGTCGGGGCGGTGTCGGCCGCCCGTGAGCACCTTCGCGCCCTTCTCGACGGCGTCGTCCACGTGGTCCTGGACCTTCTGCAATTGTTCCTCGCCCATCAACGACCCCACCTCGGCGTCGTGGTCGTAACTCGCCGCGAGCTGGAGGCTGCGCGTCCGGTTGACCAGTTTGTCGCGGAACTCCTCGTAGACGCCCGACTGGACGTAGAGGCGCTCGAAGGCGATGCAGAGTTGGCCGGCGTTGGTGAAACAGCCGCGAATCGCGCCGTCGACGGCCCACGTCATGTCCGCGTCGTCGAAGACGACCATCGGGTTCTTCCCGCCGAGTTCGAGCGACGAAGGGACGAGGTTGCGCCCCGCCTGTTCCGCCACTTTCCGCCCCGTTTCTGTGCTCCCGGTGAACTGGACGAAATCCACGTCGTCTACGAGCGCGGGGCCGAGTTTCGACCCCGAACCCGTAACCACCTGAAACACGTTCGGCGGGATGCCTGCCTCTCGGAGCAACTTCACGGCGAGCAGGGCGGTGTACGGTGTCTCCTCCGCCGGCTTGAGCACGACCGAATTCCCCGCGAGCAGTGCAGGAATCGCGTCCGAGACGGCGAGCGTCAGCGGGTAGTTCCACGGCGAGATGATGCCCACGACGCCGATCGGGTGGCGATACTGGTGTGTTTTCGTCAGCAGTGGAAGGCCGCCCTTTCGCTCCTCATCTTTGAGATACCCTTCGGCGCGGTGGGCGTAGTGGCGGGCCGTGTTCGCCACGTCGAGGACTTCCTCGAAGGCGTGGCGGCGAGCCTTCCCGCTCTCCAGTTGCATCACGTCGAGCAGTTCGTCCTGCCGGTTGAGCACCATATCGTGGTAGCGCGTGAACACGGCGGCACGCTCCGCTGGGTCACGGTCGGCCCACTCACGCTGGGCTTTCCGGGCGCGAGAGACGGCCAGTTCCACGTCGTCTGCCGTACAGTCGGGGACCGACCCGACGTTCTCGTCGGAGTAGGGCGACAACACCGGGCGTTGCGCACGGTCGTCGGCCGCGACCGTGACCGTCTTCACGAGGTCGTCCAGGTGCTCCCGGTCGGTTCGCGGGGGCCAGATTGTCGAAGCAGTCACTACTGCTCACTACTCGGTCAGGGTGGAAAAACGTTAGCGCGGAGACAGGCAGCGAGTTTATACTTTTCCGACCGGTTCAATCTCAATCTGTTCGTTTGCTGTATAGGTTATTCGCAGCTCCCGAAAATCAAATGCGACTTCGTTCTGCCCCTTCTTCTCGGTATCGACGACGACGTAGACATATACGTCTGGTACATAATCTGGATGGGAGATTGCGTTATTGATCCTATGTTCTGTACCTGAGTTTACCGATGCTTTGCCCCCGTAATAGTCAGTGCCTCCCGTTTCATCTTCACCTTGTGTGGTTACCCTGATTGCAAATGTGTGTGAAATATCGTGATTGTTTACTATCACAATAGAGGCAGCGTCTTGATTAAATGGGAGTGAACAGCCTGCGAGTCCAGCCATACATCCAGCACTCAATAAGTTGAGAGCAGTCCGACGCGAATATTCCATAACCAAAATAAGTGTGAGTTAGATATATTTTTTCTGTATTTTATAGATCTGAAATTTATATCAGAAAGCGAGGAAACACGATTAAGCCGAGGGTGACTCAGTTCCGCTGGCGAAGCCGGTTGATGCGCTTCTCGATTGGCGGATGCGTGGCGAACAGCGAGGCGAACAGGCCCTTCTGGACGCCGAAGATGCACATCGCGCTCACGCTGTCGTCGATGTTCGTCTCTTCTATCTGCTGGTTTACGTGGCCGAGTTTCGCGAGCGCGCTGGCGAGTGCCTCCGGGTTGCCAGTGTAGTAGGCGGCGTCCTCGTCTGCGGCGTACTCGCGGACCCGCGAGATGACGAGCACGAATATCATGACCAGCATGTTGGCGATGACGCTCGCAATCCACGCGAGAATCCAGCCGAAGATGCCGTCTGCGACCTGGCGCACCATGAAGTAGACGCCCCAGCCGATGAGCATCGCGACGGACTGGCCGAGCACCATCGTCACCACGTCGCGGTTCATGATGTGCGCGAGTTCGTGGGCGATGACGCCCTCCAGTTCGTCGTCGTCGAGAAGCTGCATGAGTTCCGTGCTGATGACGACCGTGCCGCTGCCCTTGCGCCCGACGGCGAAGGCGTTCGGCGACCCCATCTGCGCGTACATGAGCCGTGGCTTCGGGATGCCCATGTCCTCGCTCAGGCGCTCGGTCGTGCGGTGGATGTCCGCAAAGCGGTCTTCTGGCAAGTCCTCCGCGCCGACGCTGCGAACCGCGAGCCACTTGCCGAGTTTGTACTGCCCGGCGACGAGCAGCAGGCTCAGCACGGCGACGAGAGCGATAGATCCCGTCATGCTCCACGCAATTGTGGCAATCACCATGTAGAAGGCGAACAGGATTGTCCCTGCAACCGCCATCCGTACTTTGAGGCCGAAATGTCTCATTTGGCGAAGTATCTCTCTTGAACTACTTATGTATTTCATCTGGCTGTCGAATTGTGCCGACTGGATTGTCCCTCGAATCGGCAGACACATCGGTGGTTTCTTTCTGTCAGCGTTGAATACCCAAATCGAATGGTCTTCGACTTCGTGCCCGCCGATGCGCCGGGTATCGCAGCCATCGTAATCCTGGCAGGGACCGTCGCCACCTGGTTCGGCAGTCAATGGCTCGAAGAATCAGCCGAGCAGCTGTCTGCGTACTACGGGCTTCCTGCCGTCGTGCAAGGCTCCGTCGTCGTCGCTGTCGGTTCGAGTTTTCCGGAACTCGCCAGTGTGGTCTTTACTGCGCTCTCTGGGGTGTTCGATATGGGGGTGGGAGCAATCGTTGGGTCGGCTATTTTCAACATCCTCGTCATCCCGGCCGTCTCGAACATCCTGTCCGACCAGGACCTCGAGGCCGGTCGCGCGATCGTCTACAAAGAGGCGCTGTTTTACATGGTTGCCGTGGCCGTGTTCGTGTTGACACTGGCGCTCGCCGTCATCTACGAACCAGTTCCAGCCGCCGGTGCGTTGGTCGGAGAACTCACACGGCTTCTCGCCCTGATTCCACTGTTGCTGTATGGGTTGTATCTGTTCATCCAGTGGCAAGATGTTTCAGATTTCGACCCCGGCGTCGAACCCGAGCAAATCGCCGTCGGCCACGAATGGCGACGATTACTCCTCGGCCTCGTGGTCATCCTCATCGCCGTCGAGTTGCTCGTCAGCGGTATCGAATCGGCAGGTGAGACGTTCGGCGTCCCCGACTTCCTCGCAGGCGTGACCATCCTCGCGGCGGCAACGAGTCTGCCAGACCTGCTCGTGAGTGTTCGCTCAGCGCGGGCCGGACGAGGCGTAACCAGCCTCGGAAACGTGTTCGGGTCGAACACGTTCGACCTCCTCGTCGCCATCCCCATTGGGGTGCTTATCGTAGGCAGTGTCAGCATCGACTTCGCGGTCGCGATACCGATGCTTGCCGTTTTAACCGTCGTAACCGTGGTGCTGTTTACCCTTCTGCGAACGAATCTTTCGCTGTCTAGCCCCGAAGCGTACGTCCTCCTCATCCTGTATATACTGTTCTTCGGGTGGGTCTTTGCAGAAACCGTTGGACTCACACAACTACTCAGTAGCTCTTGATACGGGCTGGAGAGCGCATACGAGCACCCGCAAAATACATCTACAAAAAAGCACGACGGCCGCGGTGGCTTCCGTGCGGGACTCCTCGCCGGTTAAAACGAGGGATGCCCCTGTTCGTTTCAGTTGTTCTGCAACAGTCGGCGGAGCACGAGGTGCAGGATGCCGCCGTTTTCGACGTACTTCACGGCCGCAGGCGTCCCGACCTGTGCCGTCACTGGGAACTCGACGGTCGAACCGTCAGCACGTTCGGCGACGACGGTGAGTTCGTCCTTCACCGAGAGGCCGTCGTCCAGACCCTTGATGTGGAAGTGCTCGTCCCCGTCTAAGCCGAGGCTGTCCCAGCCGTCGCCCTCCTGGAACTGGAGCGGGAGGACGCCCATGCCGACGAGGTTGTCGCGGTAGATGCGCTCGTAGCTCTCTGCGATTGTCGCGCGAATGCCGAGGAGGTCCGTCCCCTTCGCGGCCCAGTCACGAGAAGAGCCGGTCCCGAATTCGACGCCGGCCATGACGATGAGCGGCGTGTCCTCGTCGCGGTAGCGGCCACTCGCGTCGAAGACGGTGGTCTCGTCGTTCGTCGGGAAGTGGATGGTGTAGCCGCCCTCCACGTTGTCTAACATCTCGTTTCGGATGCGAACGTTCGCGAACGTCCCGCGCATCATGACTTCGTGGTTCCCGCGGCGGGAGCCGTAGGTGTTGAAGTCCACGGGTTCGACGCCCTGGTCGAGCAGCCACCGGCCGGCCGGTTGGTTCGAACTGAACGGCCCGGCGGGGCTGATGTGGTCTGTCGTCACCGTGTCCCCGAGGAGCATCAGACAGCGGGCGTCCGCGATGTCGGAGACGCCGGGTTTCTCGAGCGGAAAGTCCTTGAAGAACGGCGGTTCGCGGATGTACGTCGAGGTGGGGTCCCACTCGTAGACGTCGCCCGTAGGGGCTTCGAGCGCCTCCCAGCGTTCGTCGCCCTCGAACACGTCCGCGTACTTCTCTTTGAACATCTCCGGAGCGACGCTCTGCTGGATGGTGGACTGAATCTCGTCGACGCCGGGCCAGAGGTCCGCGAGGTACACTGGCTCGCCCTCGTCGTCCGTGCCGAGTGGTTCCTTCTCTAAGTTGATGTCCATCCGCCCGGCGAGGCCGTAGGCGACGACGAGCGGTGGGCTGGCGAGGTAATTCGCGCGCACCTTCGGGTGGATGCGGGCTTCGAAGTTGCGGTTCCCTGAAAGCACCGACGTGGTCCACAGGTCGTGGGCGTCGATGGCGTCCTCGATTGGTTCTGGGAGCGGCCCGGCGTTCCCGATACAGGTCGTACAACCGTAACCGACAACGTTGTAGCCGAGTTCTTCCAGATACGGCATCAGGCCGGAGGCTTCGAGGTACGCGGTCACGACGCGGCTGCCGGGTGCGAGACTCGTCTTCACGAACGACGGCACTTCGAGGCCGCGCTCGACTGCGTTCTTCGCGAGCAGGGCGGCGGCAATCATCACCGACGGGTTCGAGGTGTTCGTACAGCTCGTAATCGCGCTCACGACGACCGAGCCGTGGCCGATTTCGGTCTCCGTGCCGTCGGGCATCGTGACGGGAATCTTCTTCGAGAGTTCGCCGACCTCGGGCACGTCAGGTTTCCGGCGTGGGTCGTCCTCGTGGCCGCCCTCGCCGAGCCAGCGGGCTAGTTGCTCCTCGTCGAGTTCGTGGAGTTCGTCCTCGAACTCGCCGTGGACGAGCTTCCGGAAGTGACGCTTCATCTCGGGCATGCCGACGCGGTCCTGGGGGCGCTTTGGCCCGGCGAGGCTCGGCGTAATCTCGGAGAGGTCGATTTCGACGACTTCCGTATATTCCGGTTCCTGCTCCCCGTAGAGGCCCTGCGCTTGCAGGTACTCCTTGACGAGTTCGATGTGTTCCGGGTCGCGGCCGGTCAGTTCGAGGTAGTCGAGCGTCGCGTCGTCCACCGGGAAGACGCTGATAGTGGACCCCTGCTCCGGAGCCATGTTGGAGATGGTCGCGCGGTCTGCGACGGTCAGGTTACCGACGCCGGGCCCGAAGAACTCGACGAACCGGTCGACCACGCCGACCTCGCGGAGGTCTTCGGTGACGTGGAGCACGAGGTCGGTCGCCGTCGCGCCCTCGGGGAGCGCGCCCGTGAGGCGAACGCCGACGACTTCGGGGAGTTTCATCGTAATCGGTTGGCCGAGCATCGCGGCTTCGGCCTCGATGCCGCCAACACCCCAGCCGACGACGCCGATGCCGCCGATCATCGGCGTGTGGCTGTCGGTTCCGACGAGGGTGTCAGGGAGGATCCAGTTTTCGCCGTCCGTCTCGCGGTCGTGGACGACCTGGCCGAGGTACTCTAAGTTCACCTGGTGGACGATGCCGGTTCCCGGCGGCACCACGCGGAAACTGTCGAACGCCTGCTGGGCCCACTTCAGGGCGCGATAGCGCTCCTTGTTGCGTTCGTACTCGAGTTCCACGTTCTGCTCGTAGGCGTCCTCCGAACCGTAGAAGTCCACCTGCACGGAGTGGTCGATGACGAGGTCACAGGGGACGCTCGGTTCGACGAGTTTCGGGTCCTTGCCCTTGCGCTCGACCGCAGAGCGGAGCGCGGCGAGGTCCACGACTGCGGGGACGCCGGTCAGGTCCTGGAGGACGACGCGCGAGGGCGTAAACGGTACTTCCACGTCGGGCACGTCGGGAGCCCACGAGGCGGCGTTGCGCACGTCTTCCTCGGTAATCAGCTCGCCGTCTACGTTGCGAAGGACAGATTCGAGGAGGATGCGGATGCTGACTGGGAGGCGAGACGGCTCACAGATACCCTCGTCTTCGAGGACTGTGAGGTCCGCCATTTTGTAGGTGGTACCATCGTGTTCGAATTCGCGAATGGCACCGAATGGGTTCGGTCCGTCCATGTGAATTGGTACAGACCCACGCGTATTGAAAGGTGTCGTTGTGGCGGATTTGACCCGCGGCAAGTCCCTCCACCATACGCACGAATTTAAGGGAAAGTGGCCTACCCCCGGTATGACACACCTCTTCGACCCGCTCACCATCCGCGAAACCACCGCGCGCAACAGAATCATGGTCTCGCCGATGTGCCAGTACTCCTGTGATACCGACGGGCTGGCGACCGATTGGCACGAGGTCCACCTCGGCAGTCGCGCCGTCGGCGGTGCGGGCATCGTCATGGCCGAGGCGACGGCCGTCTCGCCCGCCGGGCGCATCTCCCCGAACGACCTCGGTCTCTGGAGTCAGGAGCACGCTGACGCACTCGCCCCGATTGCTGACTTTATCGCCGAACAGGGGTCAGTTCCGGCCATCCAACTCGCCCACGCGGGGCGCAAGGCGAGCAACGCCCGCCCCTTCGATGGCGGTCACGGACTCTCGCCCGACGAAGGCGGCTGGGAGACGCTCGCGCCGAGCGGTCCCTACCCGAAAGACGACGCCCCCCAGACCCGCGAGATGACTGCCGAAGATATCGAGGACGTGAAAGCCGAGTTCGTCCGGTCGGCAGAACTCGCCCGCGACGCCGGGTTCGACATCGCCGAGGTGCACTCCGCTCACGGCTACCTCCTCCATTCGTTCCTCTCGCCCGCGAGCAACGACCGCGAGGACGAATACGGCGGCAGTTTCGAGAATCGCACGCGCCTCACCCGCGAAGTAACTCGCGCCGTCCGCGAGGTGTGGCCCGAGGACAAACCCGTATTCGTGCGTATCTCCGCGACCGACTGGTTGCCAGACCGCGAGTCGTGGACGGTCGAGGACTCGGTGAAACTCGCCCCACTGCTCGCCGCAGACGGTGCAGATCTCATCGACGTGAGCGCGGGTGGCCTCCACCCCGACCAGCAACTACCCCACAGCGGCCCCAACTATCAGGTCCCGTACGCAGAGCAGGTTGGGGAGGCGACCGACGCACTCGTCGGCGCAGTCGGCGGTATCAAGGACGCGCGACAGGCAGACGCCCTCATCCGAAACGGTCGTGCCGACCTCGCCATTGTCGGGCGCGAACACCTCCGTGACCCGTACTTTGCCCTCCACGCCGCAGAAGAACTCGGCGAGGAGGCTGAGTGGCCGGTTCAGTACCGCCGGGCGGTGTGAGCAACAACACAGAAAACCCCGGCGCGCGTGGACTCGAGTGTGAGAAAAACGCCCGCGGAGCAGACCGAGGACACGCTCGATAATCTGCGCTCGCTGAGCACGCTGCTCGACAACTCGATTCGCGTCCCCGGGACGAACTACCGCATTGGCCTCGACCCGCTGGTCGGAATGCTACCGGTCGTCGGTGACCTGCCGACGACGGCGCTCTCCGTCTACATCGTCTTCGAGGCCGCCTCTATCGGCGTTCCACGACCGACCCTGTACCGAATGGTGTTCAACCTCGTCATCGACGCCACCGTCGGGTCGATACCCATCATCGGCGACCTGTTCGACGCCGTGTGGAAAGCAAACGCCCGGAACGTCGCGCTCCTCGAAGCGCGCCATCAAGACGCCTCGGGGGCCGTCGCCGACGAACGATTCCTCCTGCTCGCGAGCGCGGGTCTGTTGCTCGTTCTCGTGGTCGTCGCCTTCGCGGTGGTCGCGCTCGTGTCGTTGCTCGTGACCCGGCTTGGCCTCCTCTGAAGTCTGCGAGACGTTATTCTCGGTCCGGGCCTATTCCCTAGGGATGATGCAAACCGGAGATGCCATCACCTGGTTCGAGATTCCGGTTCGAGATTTAAACCGGGCGGTAACGTTCTACACGACGATACTCGGTATCGACTTGCAAGTGACGAACCTGATGGGCGTCCCCCACGCCCTGTTTCCCGTCACCGAAACCGGGGTGAGCGGGGCACTCACCCAGCGTAGAGACGTGAAACCGGCGGAGCACGGGACTCGCGTCTACCTCCGCGTCGACGGCGACATCAACAACGCGCTCTCGAAGGTCGAACACGCGGGGGGTCGCGTCCTCACGCCGAAGACGTCGCTCGGCGAGGAGGGGTTCTACGGCGTGATTCGGGATTCAGAGGGGAACGCGATTGGCCTCCACTCGCCTCGATAGTCGAAAATTCGGGCCTCAGGGCTGTTCTGTTTCTGGCGGGCGCTTCGCCAATCGGTCGAAGCGGCTCTGGGCATCTTCCATGCGTTCTGCCGTCTCCTCACGGTCTGCATCCACCGATCGGAGTTTCCCGCCTTCGAGGGTGACGTGGACGACGAGATTTGGCTCGCGCATGTCGAACGGCAGTTTCGTCTCGTGGACGACGAGTTCGTCTACGTCCTTGCCGCCTTCCTCGATGAGCAAGACTGCATGGTTGTCCTCGATTCGGTCGATGACCGCCGTGTACGCCCCGTCTGTGACCATCAGTAGGTTACCTCCACCACGACTCCTCCTTCGGCGTCAGTGACAGTAACCGTATCGCCGTCGTTGTTCCAGACCGGACTACCAGCGCCCCAGTAGCGTTCGGTCGCCGAGTCGGTTCCGGAACCAGTGTACAACGTCACTGTCGCGCCAGGAGCGAGCGTCAGGTCCTCGAAAGTGTACGTCTTTCCGGCCTCGTCGCGGACGGTCCATTCGGACAGGTCGAGTGCTTCCTCACCCGTGTTTTCGAACACGACGTACTCGTCGTTCAGGTTGTCGCCGTCCGGCCCCTCGGCGTCCTCGTGAACCTCCTTGACGACGAAGGAGACGCCGCCGTCGGGCGTCGGCTCGGCCGTCGTGGGCGTCTCGCCGACGGGACTGGTCGCCTCGCCGCGGACGACCAATCGAGGCTCGACCGGCGCGTCGAGGTCCGGGGACGCAGGCGCGGCATTCCGCAGGTCGGCGGCGTCCGTCGGCGCGGCGCGTTGCGTCTTGAGAGTCACTGCCGTCCCGTTGCTCACAGCAACCACGTCACCGTGCGTGCCCGTCCAGAACGTCGGGATGTTGCGGGTGGCGAACGCGTCTAACACCTCTCGGTGGGGGTGGCCGTAGCGCGAGTCGAAATCACTGGAGATGACCGCGACGGCCGGTGAGGCCTCGTCCAGCAGTTCGGGGCTGTTGCTCGTCGAACTGCCGTGGTGACCGGCTTTGAACACGGTCACGTCGAGGTCGTACTTTTCGACGAGATAGTCCTCTGCCTCGTGCTCTGCGTCGCCGGTGAACAGGAAGCGGTTCTCGCCGTGGGTGGCGAGGAGGACGATACTGTTCTCGTTTCGATTCTCGTCTGCGAGGTAGTTCTCGGGAGGACTCAACACGGAGATGTCCACCCCTTCCATCGGAATCGTGTCTCCGGCTTGCGTTCGGAACAGCGTCACGTCGTACTCCTCTACGGCGTCCAGATACCGGGTGTACGTCGCCGTGTCGGCGACGATACCGGGGTCGTACACCGCGCCGACGCCGTCGGCTTCGGTCTCGAAGTATTCGATGACGGCGGCGTTCCCGCCGACGTGGTCTGCGTCCGCGTGCGTGGTGACGAGTGCGTCCAGTCTGGTGATGCCCTGCGATTGCAAGTAGGCGATGACGTGCTCACCGTCGTCCTTGAAGTCGCCCGTGTCGATGAGGACTGTCTCGCCCCCTGGACCGACGAGCAGCGTGCTATCTCCTTGTCCGACGTTGATGTAGTGAACCGAGAACGTGCCGTTGGCCGTCGTGACCGTCGTCGTCTCTGCGGTCGGTGTCGTGCCGTCTGGGCTGCCGCTGATGCCCCCGAGACACCCCGCGAAGACGACGAGCACCAGCAATCCCGCCGCGACTGGAGCGCGTGCCATCGCGCTGTGTAGGCGTTCCGGCCACATTACCCTTCTCGCTTGATTTCGAAATCTGCGGGCAAAGAAACGCACTTGGGACTGGGGTGAAAACGTGTGACAATCATGCAACTGAAGGAACTCACCGATGTTCACTGACCGAGAAATTCACGCGACGACCCCGGCCCGGACGGTAGCCCTAGACTGTCTCAAAGCGGGCATCGAGGCGGCCCACCCCCGCCGCGTCATCGCCGACGCCGTCTCGCTCGACGGCGACACCCTCACCGTCGCGAACGTCACCTACGACCTCACGGCGTTCGACGACGTAGTCGTCCTCGGAGGCGGGAACGCAGCCGCACACGTCGCCGCGGCCCTGGAAACCGCCCTCGGGAACCGGCTCTCCGGCGGCGTCGTGGTCACCGACGACCCGGCCGAAACTGACCGCGTGACCGTCCACCGCGGCGACCACCCGGTCCCGAGCGAGCGCGGCGTGGAAGGAGCCACCGCGGTGATGGTGGCCGCAGAACGCGCCGACGAACGCACCCTCGTCCTCGCCGTCATCACGGGCGGGGCGAGCGCCCTCCTGCCCGCACCGGTCGATGCAATCACACTCGACGACCTCCAGGCCACGACCAACGCGCTGCTCGAATCGGGGGCGACCATCCACGAGATCAACGCCGTGAGAAAACACCTCTCTGCGCTCAAAGGCGGGCAACTCGCCCGTCTCGCCGCCCCCGCGACGGTCGTCGGCCTCGTCCTTTCTGACGTCGTCGGCAACGACCTCTCGGTCATCGGCAGCGGCCCGACCGTCCCCGACGATTCGACCTACGAGGACGCACTGTCGGTGCTCTCACAGTACGACGTGCCCGTCCCGGACGCGGTATCGGCACACCTCGAACGCGGCGCGTCGGGTGACTTACAGGAGACGCCCCGGGCGGACGACCCGATTTTCGACCGGGTGACCACCCACATCCTCGCGGACAATTTCACGGCGCTCGACGCTGCCCGTGAGGTCGCGAAAGAACAGGGGTACGACCCGCTCGTCCTCTCGTCGAGCGTCCGCGGTGAGGCCCGCGAGGCGGCGAAGTCTCACGTCGCCGTGGCCGAGGAAGTACTCGCGACGGGGAATCCACTGGACGCCCCGTGCGTTCTCCTTGCGGGTGGCGAGTGCACTGTCACGGTTCGTGGTGACGGCGAGGGTGGCCCGAGCCAGGAGTTCTGTGTGAGCGCGGCGCTCGAACTCCGAGACGAGCGAATCACCGTCGCGGCGGTCGATTCAGACGGCATCGACGGGGCCACCGACGTGGCCGGCGCACTCGTCGATACGGAGACGTTCGACGACCGCACCGCTGCCAGCACGGCCCTGCGGGAAAATGACGTCTATCCCCTGCTCGCGGCGGCAGGTGCCCACCTGCACACCGGCGCGACGGGGACGAACGTAAACGACCTGCGAATCGTCGTCGTGGACGCCTAGAGCACCACGGCGACGACGTTTCTGAGCACGAGAATCCAGAGGATACTGGTCACCCCGAGCATGAGCGTCGCGAGCGTCCACGCCTGGTACGCCGTGGCCGTCTTCATGTCGGTGAACTCCTTGATTATCCAGAAGTAGGAGTCGTTCGCGTGGCTGACGGTCATGCTTCCCGCGCCGATGGCGAGCACGGCGAACACGCGACCCCACGTCGAGGCGAGGCCGAGCTCGGGAAGCAGTGGCGCGATGAGACCCGCCGTCGTGACGATGGAAACTGTCGAAGAGCCGAGCGCAGACTTGAGCGCGGCGGCGATGATGAACGCGGCGATGAGACCGATACCGAGGCCGCCGAACGTATCACCGATGAAGCCCTTGAGCGGGAGCGCCTTGAGAACCGTCCCGAAGGCTCCGCCAGCGCCGGTCACGGCGAGGATGACGGCGGCGCTCTCGATGCCGTCACTGACCCAGTCGCTCGTGACTTCAGCGGAGTAGTCCGGAACGGTGGTGAATCCGACGAACGCACCGATGAGCAGCGCGACGGCAGGGTCGCCAAGGAACAGCAAGACGGACTGAACTGTGCCGGTGAAAATTGCTGGGTTTTCGACCTCCGGGTACGCCGCGATGCTCCCGAGTGTAATCAGGAGAATTGGGACGAGCAGCGGCGCGAACGAGGCCACTTTCGAGGGGAGGCGGCCGTACTCGGCCTTGATGTCCTCGATGGTCATGTCCGGGTTCGGGTCGATGTGGTACCTCGCGGCGACCGTAGACGCCCACTTCGCTGCGACGAGCGTCACCGGGACGGAGACGAGGATACCGGCGAGCATCACGAGGCCGATGTCTGCACCGAGAATCCCGGCGGCTGCGATGGGACCGGGCGTTGGCGGCACGAAAACGTGTGTCGCGTAGAGACCGCCAGCGAGGGCAACCCCGAGCGTGGCGAGCGAAAGCTTCGACCGCTCTGCGAGCGACCGGTTCAGCGACGAGAGGATGATGAACCCGGAGTCACAGAAGACGGGGATGCTGACCACACTGCCCGTGATGGCCATCACCGTCGTCGTGTGTTCTTCACCGATGATGTCGAGAATCGTCTCGGCGATGACGATGGCTGCACCCGTGCGTTCTAAGACGATGCCGATTATCGTCCCCGCGAGGATGACGACACCGATGTAGGCGAGCACACCGCCGAATCCTTCGGTGACGAGCGAGGCCACTTCTTTGGGGTCGAGTCCGGCCGCCAACCCGGTTCCGTAGGCGGCGATGAGCAATGCGAGAAATGCGTGGAGATTCAACTTGGCCGTCGCCAGGATGATGAAGGCGACGGCGCCAAGGAGTAACAGTACGAGCGGGAGTCCTTCTAGCATACACCAGACGGTTCGTGACGTCCCGTAAATAAATTACAAATTCAGAAAAAACAGTAAATATTGCGACGATTGGTTAGAAATATACCATTTAGAACGTCGTTTTTCGACCATCCGCAAATTCGGCGATTCGCGCTTTCGCCTCTCTGACCGAGTAGGAGTCCGCGAGCAGGCCGTCTAGGATTTCGCGGTGGACGCGGAGTTCCGCCGTCACCTCGTCGTTGTATCGGGCCATCTCGTCGAGTTGGGCGGCGACAGTGAGCGACTCGTCTGCCACTTCCTCGTGGTCTACGGCGTCTGCCGCTTCGAGGCGTTCACCCAGTTCGGTGAGCGTGGCGTCCTGCTCGGTGCGGATGGCCTCCAGTTCGTCGAGGATGGCCGCGAGGTGCTCGATGCGGTCGGTGAGCACGAGCGCGAGGTGTTCGACGTCGCCCGGTTCGATGGCGGACACGCGTCGCAGGAATTCGTCCATGTGCATTCAGGGAGGCGGGCGCACAAAAGGGCGTGGTCAGTAGTCCCAGCTCGTGTCGGCCTCTGCGAACTCAGTCTCTGCAATCTCTGCCCGCCGTCGAATGGCGCGTTCGATGAATTCGGGGGGCAGGTCGTCGATTTCGCCGGCCTGCACCCGCCAGAGGTTCGCGTACAGGTCGTCGTTGTCGATGAGTTCTGCGTGCGTGCCGCGTTCGACCACGCGCCCGTCGTCGAGGACGATGATTTCGTCGGCCTGCCGAATCGTCGAGAGGCGATGGGCGATGGCGAACGTGGTCTTCTCCGCGGCAAGCCGGTTCAGACTGCGCTGGATGAGTGCCTCCGTCTCGGTGTCGACGTGACTCGTCGCCTCGTCCAGGATGAGAATGGGCGGATCCTTGAGAATCGTCCGCGCGATGGCGATGCGCTGGCGCTGGCCGCCCGAGAGTTTCACGCCGCGCTCGCCGACCATCGTGTCGTAGCCGTCGGGAAGGTTCACGATGAACTCGTGGGCTTCCGCGCGCTTTGCGGCGTCCCGAATCTCTGCGTCCGTCGCGTCGAAGGTGCCGTAGGCGATGTTCTCCTTTACGGTTCCATAGAACAGGAAGGGGTCCTGACTGACGTAGCCGACCGCTCGACGGAGGCTCTGGGTGCTCACGTCGCGGATGTCCGTTCCGTCTATGCGGATGGCTCCCTCGGCCACGTCGTACATCCGGACGAGGAGTTTGAGCAGCGTCGATTTGCCCGCGCCGGTTGGCCCGACGACGCCGAGTAGGCGGCCACGAGCGTTCGTGAGCGATACGTCGTGTAACACGAGTTCGTCAGCCTTCGCGTAGCCAAAGGACACGTCGTCGTATTCGACGGTTCCCGCCGTGACCTCGAGGGCTGGCGCGTCGGAAGATTCCATGTGTCGGGCCGTCTCACCCATCAGGCCGAAGATGCGGGCGCTGCTCGCCTTCGCGCGCTGGTACATATTGATGATTTGCCCGAACTGCGCCATCGGCCAGATGAACTGCTGGGTGTACACCATGAACGTCACGAACTGGCCAGCCGTGAGCGTCCCCGGAAGCCCGGCCGGTGCGCCGTTCAGCACCCAGAAACCGCCGACGGCGAAGGTGAGCGCGAATCCGAGGCCGGTGATGACCCCGAGGCCGGGGAAAAAGACGATGCGCGTCGTGATGGCGTCCCAGTTCGTATCGAAGTAGTGCTGTGACGCACCTTCGACGCGTTCGACTTCGTAGGACTCTGCGTTCTCGGTCTTGATGACCTGAATCCCGCCGATGTTGTTTTCGAGTCGGCTGTTGAGTGCCCCGACGCTCGCCCGGACGGCGGCGTACTTCGGCTGGATGCGCTTTACGAACAGGTAGGTGAACACGGCGAGAAGGGGAACGGGAACGAGCGCGATGAGCGCGAGCGGCCAGTTGATGGCGAACATGATGACGCCGATGCCGAGAACCATCACGCCGATGCGCAGGGCGGAGCTAATTCCCTCGTTCAGGAACGTCTCCAGTTGGTTCACGTCGTTGTTGAGGATGGAGAGCATCTCACCGGTCTGCTTCTCGTCGAAAAAGCCCATGTCGAGCAGTTGCATCGTATCGTAGGTGTCCACGCGCAGGGCGTGTTGGACGTGCTGGGCGAAGTTGTTCCAGCCCCAGTTAGCGAGCCACTGGAAGACGGCCCCGACGACGGTGGCCACCGCGATGACGGCGATGGAGAACCAGAGCAGCCCTGTGGGGGTCCCCGGCACCCACGCCTGGGGGACGAACGGCAGGGCGTACTGGCGCTGGCTTAGAAACACGGTGTCGATGGCGAGGCCGAGGACGAACGGCGAGATGAGGCCGACGCTCCGCGAGGTAAGCGTCCCGAGCACCCCGAGAATTGCCTGTGGCACCTGCGCTCTGCCGTACTCTGCGTACAGCCGCCACATCGGGTTCGACTGTACCTGTGTGCGCAGTCGGGCGACTCGGGTGTCTGAAGCCGGCGTCTGGTCCGTCACTTACCTTTCCTAGAGGTACGGAAACGTTATCCCCTTGCCGACGGCGCAGTCCGTCGCCGTGGCTGTTCGAGAGAAAAGAAGCGTCGCAGTTTAGTCCGCGCCAGCGACTGCCTTCGATTTTGGCGGGTCGTTCAGCACGTACTGTTTGAGGAGCACGCCCGCGATAATCGCGAAGCCGACGACGTCAGTCGTCAGACCCGGCGCGATGAGGACGACGGCCCCGAGGACGAGCGCGACGCGTTCGACGTAGTTTGCCGGCATGTAGAGGTAGCCCTGCGTCCCGGCCGAAAGTGCGAGGACGCCCACGATGGCGGTCGTTGCGCCGATTGCGATTTCGGTCGTGGTCCCGATGAGCAGGAGTTGCGGCCCGAAGACGAACATGTAGGGCACGAGGAATCCTGCGGCTGCGAGATTGAGCGCCGTAAACCCGGTCTTCCACGGGTCGGACTCCGCAATCCCGCTCGCGGTGAAGACGGCGAGCATGATTGGCGGCGTGATGGCGCTGATGATGCCGAAGTAGAAGATGAACATGTGAGCCGCGAGCAGTTCGACGCCCATCGCCGTGAGGGCGGGTGCGCCGAGTGCTGCGAGGACGACGTACGCCGCCGTCGTCGGAAGCCCCATCCCGAGAATGATGGAGGTGAGCATCGTCAAGATGAGCGCGATGATAAGCACCCCGCCGGAGAGGCTCGTGATGAGCGTGCTGAATTTGAGGCCCAGCCCGGTCAGCGTGACCATGCCCACCACGAGGCCGGCGGTGGCACAGGCCGCCGCCACGGTGATGGTCATGCGCATCCCGCGTTCGAGCGCGGCGACGATGGTGTCGAGTGCGCTCCGGACGATGCGGCCGGCCGTCGCGGTGTCGCCATCTACGAGCGCGCCGACGATTTCCTTCACCCGAGCGGGCGGAATCGCGACCACCATCGTCAGCATGATGGCGTAGAACGCCGCCTTCATCGCGGAGTTCCCCTGGACGAGCATGTAGACCAGCAAGATGAGCGGCAGCAGGTAGTGTGCGCCTGTCATGAGGAGTTTGCGCGGGTTCGGCAGGTCCGACGCCGGTACGCCTTCGAGTCCCTGGCGCTTCGCGCGGAAGTGGACTGCTGCACCGATAGAGAGGAAGTAGAGCAGCGCAGGAATCGACGCCGCGGCGATGATGGTGACGTAGGAGATGCCGGTCCACGAGGACATGATGAACGCGCCCGCGCCCATCACCGGAGGCATGATTTGCCCACCGCTGGACGCCGCAGATTCGACGGCGGCGGCGTAACGTGATTTGAATCCAGTGCGCTTCATGAGCGGGATGGTGAACGCGCCAGTCGTGGCGGTGTTGGCGACGGCGCTGCCGTTTAGGCTGGCGAGAAAGCCACTGGCCATCACGGAGGTTTTCGCCGGGCCGCCGGTCGTGCGGCCGGTCGCGCCGTAGGCGAGGTCGATGAACCAGTCACCGATGCCCGTCACTTCGAGGAACGCCCCGAGGATGATGAACACGACGACGAACGTCGCGGAGACACCCAGTGGGATTCCAAAAATGCCCTCGGTCGTGAGGTAGGTGTGGGAGATGATGCGCTCGATGGAGTAGCCCCGGTGGATGATTGGCTGGGGCATGAATCGCCCGTAGTACGCGTAGACGAGGAACGACCCGGCGATGATTGGCAGGGCGCGTCCGGTCGCCCGGCGCGTGATTTCGAGGACGACGAGGATGGTGATGGCTCCGAACACGAGGTCCGCTATCACGGGGTTGCCCGACCGATCTGCGAGCGTGCCAAACTCGATGGCGTAGGCGATATAGAGCACCGACGGCACCGAGACGATGAGGAGCAACCAGTCGTACCACGGCACGCCGTCGGTATCCTTCTCGCGGCCCGGGAACAACAGGAATGCGAGGATGGTGACGAACGCGAGGTGGAGCGGCCGGTTGATGAACGCGCCGGGCGTCCCGAACCCGGCGGTGTAGATGTGGTATACGCCCGCAAGGACGGCAACCGCCATCGCGAGATAGCGGGCGAACCCGGTGACGTCTCTGGCCTTTTTCGTTTCCGCTTCGGTCTGTTCTTCGGGTGCTGATTCAGGTGTGTCTGTCATAACGTGGCTTTGGCTTTGAGATAGGCATATTCGAGATACGAAACGCGCTTCGGAGAGAGTTCGACGGTGTCCCACCGGTCTGCGTAGGCGGTGAGTGGTTTCTCTTGGTCACCGATAACTAGCGATTGGTTGGTGTACGTCGCGACGCGCAGGACAAAGGAGTCGAACTCCCGTTCCATGTGGAGGACGGTGAAGTTCCCCACTCGTTCTTGGTCGCGTTCGGTGTACTCGAGACCGATTGCATAAAACTGGAACTCCTCTCTAATCTGGACGAGTTTCCCGTCTCTGATGACGTACACCTCACGAATCGGTGTTTTATCGAACGAGTGGATGTAGTGGAGGGCGATTTCTTGCCCCGGTTCGACCCGCTCTACTCCCACCGTCTCGTCAGTTCGCGCGTCTTGAATGTGAAGCACAGTCACACTCGTCGTTGCGCCCGCACCCACGAGCAGGCTGCAGGCCACGAGGACGAAGGCGAGACGAGTGCGCATGTGTGGTCCTCAGAGTCCGGCTTCGTCGAAGTACTTCACAGAGCCGGGGTGCAGTTCGATTGGCGCGGCGCGAGCCGTGCTCTCGAACTGGTTTGCCGCCGGGTGGACGTCAGCGAGCGAATCGAGGTGCTCGAAGACCGCCTTCGTGAGTTTGTACACGAAGTCCTCGCTCATGCCGCTGCGGACGATCATCGTGTTCGTGACGCCGGGAACCTGCACTTCCTCGTCTACACCCTGATAGGTGCCCGCTGGAATCGTGCCCTTCGAGTAGTAGTCGTACTCGGAGGTAATCTGGTTTAGGTCCTCCTCTGGGAACGTCACGAAGGCGATGTCACGCTGACTCGCGAGGTTCTGAATCGAGGAGGCAGGATAGGCGACCGACCAGAAGCCGGCGTCGACCTGTCCGTCCTGAATCGCCGTCGCCGTCTCGGAAAAGGAGAGACGCTGGGCGTCAATGTCGTCGTAGGTGAGGTCGTACCAGTTCAGCAGTTCCTTCGCGATGACCTCCGTCCCGGAGCCGGGTGCACCCACGGAGATGGACTTGCCCTCCATGTCCGGGATGGTCTCGATGCCCGAGCCCTGCGTCGTGATGACCTGCGTGCTGTTCTGGTAGGCACCGAACGCCGCCTTCAGGTCGAGCGCTTCGTCGAAGTCGCCCTCGCCGTTGACCGCGAGCAAGACGGCGTTGCCGAGGGCGAGCGCCATCGTCATCTCCTCGTCAGCGACGAGACGACAGTTCTCGACGGAGGCCCCTGTGGACTCCGCCGTGGCCTCGACGTTCTCTAAGTTCTTGTTCATGATGTCTGCCATCCCGCCGCCCAGCGGGTAGTAGACACCGCCCGTGCCACCGGTGCCGATGGTGACGAACTGCGTTCCGTCGCCGCCTTCGTCACCGCTTCCGCCGGGGCCGCCCGAACAGCCGGCTATTGCGGCCGCTGCAGCCACGCCTGCGGTCGATTTCAGAAAACGACGGCGGTCGATACCGTGTTTGGAATTACCACGAACCATATCCGAGAACCCTGATAGATAATAATAAATGCACCGAATCTCTTGGTATATAATGATTCTTGTTATGTGATGCACTCTCACGATGGAGGGGGTCTGGCTGCCAATTTCAGCCCCGAACTCTGAAATTTAAATATTGCCTCGAAATTCTGAACTAATATCGGTTGATAGCCACGTATCGCGTTACAATCGAGCCGAATCCAATTCCACATGTGTAAATTAAAAACCAAAATGACCGAACAATAGCTTGCCGGCAGTTCCGGTTCCAGCAAAAACCCCCGAGACCGCCACTCGTCGGCCTTTGCCTACCGCACCTCGCTTTCGAGCACGCCGACCGGGTCTACCTCTGCCCGGACGCTGTCACCGGGTTCGATGACGCCTGCACCGGGCGTGCCCGTGCTAATAACGTCGCCCGGTTCGAACGTCATGACCTGCGAGTGGAAGGAGACGAGTTCCGGCGGCTCGAACAACATTCCTTCGAGCGTGTTCTCGGCGATAACCTCGTCGTTTACGACGGTGCGAACGGCCACGGAGTCCAAGAATTCGGTCGGTGAGTCGGGGACCGCAATCCACGGTCCGGCCACGAGGAACGTGTCGAAGCTTTTCGCCCGCGTGAGAAATCGCGGGTTCTTCTCCAAGACATCTTCCGCGGTCATGTCGATGATGGGGACGAATCCGGCGACGACGTCGTCGAACTCGTCTTCGTCGACGTGCGAGAAGGTGCGACCCATAACGACGCCAAGCTCGGCTTCGGCGGTCACGCGATTCGTAATCTCGGGGTCGGGGAGGCGAATCGGGCCACCGGGTCCGGTCGCCGTGCTCGGCGGCTTGACGAAACTTGCGGGTTCCTCCGGGCGCACCTCGTGAAGGTCTGCGGCATGGTCTGCGTAGTTGAGGCCGATTCCCCAGAGCTTTTTCACCGGCGCGAGCGGCAGGCCAAAGGTGATGTCTTCGGCGGGGATGCGGGCCGCCCGCGCGTCACCGGGTGCGGGGAGGCCTTCGGGCGCGCGTCGGAGCGCATCGCCCATGGTTTGAAGCGACGAGTCCGCCGCTGCAAGCGGGACGAACCCCTCGTCGTCGCCGAGCAGTACCGTGCCGTCGGCGCTGCGTGCGAGATACCGCATCTATTCCTCCCGGTCCGTCCAGAAGTCGAAGCCACGGCCCGGCGCGAACACGTCGAGGCCGATGGCCAGTTCGTCCCCCGTGTTCTCGACGCGGTGGGACTCCCACGCGTCCAGCCAGACGGAGTCGTACTGACTGAGAGTGACCTCGTCGTCGTCGGTGTAGATAGAGAGTTCGCCCTTGAGCACGAGACAGACCTGTTCGTTCTCGTGGTCGTGCATGGGCGAGGAGTGGCCCGGTGGCTTCTCGAACCACTCGAAGGTGAACTTCTCGCTGCCCGCCAGCGATACCCGTCGCCACCCGTCCTCCGGTTCGTACGTTTCTGCTTCGTCGAAATCGACTGGTTCCATGGGCATTTGTCACGAGGCACAGACATTAGTGTAGCGATACCCTGTACCACACTCCGCAAAAAATCGAAGGACGGGACTCTTAGAGGTTCGAGTTGCCGAGGCCGCCGTCGATTGGAAGCGCCGTCCCGTTGATGTACCCCGAGAGCGGCGAGGAGAGGTAGGCGACGGTGTCGCCGAGTTCCATTGGCTTGCCGATACGCGTGAGCGGGTTCGATTCACCGCGTGCCGCGAGTCCCTCCTCGTAAGAATCGTATTCGCCGCGGTCTACGCCCTGCTCGATGAGTTCGCGGATGCGTCGAGTCTCGTGTGGCCCCGGCAGGACGGCGTTCACGCGCACGTCGGGGGCGAGTTCGGTCGAGAGCGTCTTCTCCAAGCCGATGACGCTCATGCGCACCGAATTCGAGAGCACGAGCGACGGAATCGCCTCTTTCACGCTTCGGGAGGTGATGTTCACGATGGTGCCGCCGTCGCCCGCCGCGAGGGGGTCTGCGGCCTCACGAACGAGGCGGACGACGCTCATCACGAGCAGGTCGAAGGCGTCGTACCAATCCTCGTCGGTGGTCTCGAGGAACGGTCCGGACGGTGGACCGCCCGCGGACGTGACGAGGTGGTCGAGGCCGCCGAATTCGTCCACGGTCGTCTGGACGAGATTCTCGATGTCGTCAGGTTCCGTGAGGTCTGCTGTGACGCCGACGACCTCGCCGGTTGCGACTTCGCGTACCTCTTCGACCGCTTCGTCGAGTGATTCCTGTGAGCGCCCGTTCATGACGACGTTCGCGCCTTCGCGTGCCAGTGCCTTCGCGGACGCTTTGCCGAGCCCGCTGCTCGATGCCGTGACGAGGGCCGAGTTACCCGAAATCTGTAGGTCCATGTGTGACAAACCCTCCCCCTCGCACTTAGGTATTGAGAAAGCGACGAACCACGAGACGGCTGAATTTGCCGAGAAATCCCCATCGAAATAGTTTAACGCAGAATTTCCGATTGGTCTAGTACGACTATGTTAGATTTCGTCTCACTCGAAGCAGACCTCTCATCAGAGGAGCGGATGGTCCGAGACACCGCCCGCAAATTCGTCGACGAGCAGGTCAAACCGGACATCGGCGAACACTACATCAACGGGACGTTCCCGACGGAACTCATCTCGGAACTGGGGGAACTGGGCTTTTTCGCGCCGAACCTGGAGGGGTACGGGCTTCCGGGCATCAGCGAGACGGCCTACGGCCTCCTGATGCAGGAACTCGAAGCCGGTGACTCCGGGCTTCGCTCGATGGCCAGCGTCCAGGGCGCGCTCGTCATGTATCCCATCCACGCGTACGGGAGCGACGAGCAGAAAGAGAAGTGGCTGCCCGACATGGGCACGGGCGAAGCCATCGGCTGTTTCGGCCTCACCGAACCACAGCACGGTTCGAACCCGACGGCGATGGAGACCTACGCCGAGAAAGACGGTGACGAGTACGTCCTGAACGGCGCGAAAACCTGGATTACGAACTCGCCTATCGCAGACGTGGCCGTTGTCTGGGCACGTGACCGCTCGGCCGAGGATACACCGGTTCGCGGCTTCCTCGTCGAGACCGACCGCGACGGCGTCTCCACGAACAAAATCGACGAGAAACTCTCGCTTCGCGCGTCCATTACGGGCGAAATCGGCCTGAGCGACGTGCGCATCCCCGAAGACAACGTCCTTCCTGGCGTCGAAGGCATGAAGGGCCCACTCTCCTGTCTCACGCAGGCGCGCTACGGCATCGCCTGGGGCGCAATCGGCGCGGCCCGCGACTGCTTCGAAACGGCTCGCCAGTACGCCATCGACCGCGACCAGTTCGGCGGTCCAATCGCCCGCTTCCAGCTCCAACAGGAGAAACTCGCGGAGATGGCCACCCAGATTACGACGGCTCAACTGCTCGCCTTCCGCCTCGCGGAACTCAAAGAGCGCGGCGACCTGCGACCACAACACGTCTCGATGGCCAAGCGCAACAACGTCCGCATGGCGCGTGACCAGTCGCGTATCGCCCGCGAGATGCTCGGTGGCAATGGCATCACCGCCGACTACTCGCCGATGCGCCACATGGCCAACATGGAGACGGTGTACACCTACGAGGGCACCCACGACATCCACACCCTCATCCTCGGTCACGACCTGACTGGCATCCCGGCCTACGAGTAATCGACCATGGTTGGCGAAGCGAAAAAGCCGGAGACGAACACCGGCCCGCTCGACGGCGTGACCGTCCTGGACGCCTCGCGCGTCCTCGTCGGCCCGTTTTGCACGATGCAACTGGGCGACCTCGGCGCGGACGTCATCAAAGTCGAACGCCCCGACGGCGGCGACCAGACCCGTGGGTGGCACCCACCGACCTACGGCGATTCCGAGGAGAGTGCCTACTATCTGAGCGTCAACCGCAACAAACGCTCGATGACGCTCAACCTCGCCAGCGAAGCAGGGCGTGAACTGTTTCGTGACCTGGCGAGTGAGGCAGACATCGTCGTGGCCAACTTCCGCGTGGGCAAGATGGAAGACTGGGGTCTCGATTACAAATCACTGCGCGAGGAGAATCCCGGCCTCGTCTACTGTGCCCTCTCTGGCTATGGCGAGTGGGGCCCGGACCGCGACCGCCCGGCCTACGATCTCATCATGCAGGCGGAAGGCGGCATGATGAGCATCACCGGCGAGGAAGACGGCGCACCAGTGCGTGTTGGCGTCGCCATCGCCGACATCGGCGCGGGGATGTACGCGACACAAGCCATCCTCGCGGCGCTCCTCGAACGCGAACTCGGCGACGGCACGGGCCAGAAAATCGACGTCTCGCTGCTCGACGGGCAGGTGGCGTGGATGAGCTATATGGCCTCGAACTACTTCGCGACGGGAACGCCTCCCGGGCGGATGGGGAGCAAGCACCCGACCATCGCGCCGTACCAGGCGTTCCCGACGAAAGACGGCTACGTCGTCATCGCCGTCCCTTCGCCGAACCTGTGGCCGAAATTCTGTGCCGCAATCGACCGCGAGGACCTGGTGGACGACGACCGATTCCACGACAACGCCGCGCGGGTCGAGAACCGAGAGACGCTCGACGCGCTCTTAGAGGAGGAGTTTGCCCAGTTTACGACCCAGGAAGTCCTCGACACGATGGACGAATTCGGCGTCCCGGCAAGCGACGTAAAGGACATGGAGGACGTCTTCGACAACCCACAGGTCGAAGCCCGCGGGATGCGCCAGTCGGTGGCCCACCCGACGGCAGGCAACGTGGAAATGGCCGGCAGTCCGATGCACCTCTCGAAGACGCCCACGAGCGTCCGCGACCACCCGCCGCTGCTCGGTGAGCACACCGCAGAAATTCTCGAGGAATACGGTTACACCGAAGCAGACATCGAACGGCTCGAAGCCGACGGCATCATCTGAGCGAAAAAGTTGTCTCGATTTTCTTCACGCGCGCAGTGTAGACAGTAAAGGGAGGCCTACTCCATCGCGATGGTAAAGCCCCAGCGATCCTGTTTTTGTTCTTCTCCCGTCTCGTTCATCACGGTGTAAGTGGTCTCGAAGTCGAACGTGCCGACCGGTAGACAGCCATCGCCGCCCTTGAGCGCGTAGACGTCTAGTTTCTCCGTGACGGTTTTTCCAGCTTCGATGGTTCGAATCCGGTACTCTTCGGTGATTGCGATACCGTCGGTGAGTCGCCAGCATCCCTTCTTCGTCGGGTACGCTTCGCCCGCGGGGAGCAACTGGAGCTGTTCGCGGTCGTCGATGGCGTACTGGAAGAAGATGGCGCGTCCTTCGCCCACGTTCACAGGCTGTTCGGACGTGTTCGTAATCGACACTTCGAGTTGCGGCGGTGCGTCGTCCGTCGCCGCTTCGTTCGTGACGGTCACGGCTACCTCCAGTGGGAGGGACGGCTGTTCGTCGGTGTGAACCACCGTGACGCCGGGGCCGCCGGTTCCCGCTGGACGGGTGCCACCTGCCGGGTCGCCCGATTGGTTGCCGGGGTCGAGCAGCGAATCGTTCGTCGTGTTGTTGCCGGGTTCTGTCGTATCGTCCCCTGGCTCTGTCGTGTCGTTGTCGGCTGGTTCGCCGCTATCTGCGATACAGCCGGCGAGCAGGCCTACGGCCGTGAGTCCGCCCACTCTGAGCAGCGAGCGTCGTGTTGGGGACATGGCCTAACCTTTCGCGGTTCGGACATTAACTGTCGCGTAGTCTCAAATCGCTATTTGTCATACCCGTGGCTGGTTCCCGACCAGTACTGTTTTGAGACCCCAGCCGATGGTACGTGTATGTTACACGCACGCGGGCCGCTGTGTACCGTCGATGTCGGTGCGCAGTCGATTACAGAGACGAACATCGACGCGATACTGGAGCAATTCATCGGCGGGCGAGGACTCGCGACTCGGCTCGCCCACGAGCGGACGCCGTTCGACGCGGACCCACTCGGACCGGAGAATCGACTCTACTTCACATCCGGGCCGATGCAGACCTCCCAGATGAGTTTCACCGGGCGTATGAACGCCACCGCCATCTCGCCGCTTACAGACGGACTGCTCTCCTCTAACGCGGGCGGGTTCGTCTCGCGAAACTTCGGCGCGACGGGCTACAGCGCACTCGAAATCGTCGGCGAGAGCGACGAACTGGTCGCCCTCCACGTCACCGACGAAGGGGTAACTTTCGAGGAAGTGTCCGAACTGAAAGGCGCAACCGTCAGCGAGACGGACGCTTACATGAAAGCGACCCACGACCTCGGCGAGGACCAACTCGTCGTCGCTGGCCCAGCTGGAGAGAATCAGGTTCGCTTCGCTTGCATCATGACCTCGGAGAGCCGGGCATTCGGGCGCGGCGGTCTCGGCGCGGTCATGGGCGCGAAAAACGTGAAAGCCATCAGTTTCGACGGTGACTCCACCCCGGCTATCGACATCCCGGCGACCCAGATGGACATCCACCGCGAGGCGGCGACGAGCGACAACATCATGAAACGCCAGGGCACGACCAGCGTGACCGACCTCGCGAACGAAGTCGGCGCGTTCCCGACGAAGTACTTCGCCGAGACCTCATTCGAGGGAGCCGCCGGCATCAACGGCGACGCCGTCGAATCGAAGAAGTACAAGAAGGGCACCTGTTCTGCGTGCGCCTTTGCGTGCAAACTCCCGACCAAAGACGAAGCGTCTGGCGTCGAAACCGAAGGGCCGGAGTTCGAGACGGTGATGGCGTTCGGGTCGAACGCCCTCGTAGACGACATCGTGGACGTGATGAAGTCGAACGAACTGTGCGACGAGTACGGTCTCGACACCATCTCGTGTGGGGATGCCGTCTCTGCCTACCTCGCGGCGAACGACGAGTTCGGCAACGTCGACCTCATCCACGAACTGGTCGAGAAAATCGCCTACCGCGAGGGTGACGGAGACCTCCTCGCCGAGGGCATCGCCCGGTTCCACGAGGAACTCGGCGTCGAAAACTGGACTGTAAAGGACATGGAATTCCCCGCTCACGACGGGCGCACCCTGAACGGTCAGGGCCTCTCTTTCGCGGTCGCAAACCGTGGGGCAGACCACATGTACGCGACGTTCTACTCGCTCGAATACCCGCTCGTGTCCCCGAAGGATGCGTTCCCACCTGAGGGCTTCGAGGGCAAACCGAAGGTGCTCGTCGAGAAAGAAAACCAGATGGCGATAAACGACAGCGGCATCGTCTGTAAGTTCTCGCGCGGGTCGATGACCCCGGAACGCTACGAACTGCTCTTCGGCGCGGACTACGACGACCTCCTCGCCGTTGGCGGGCGCATCGTGGCCCTCGAACGCCACTTCAACAACAAGCGCGGGTTCGGCCGCGCAGACGACACGCTCCCCTACGATTTAGATGGGTTCGACGACGCACTGACCGAGTACTACGAACTTCGGGGCTGGGCAGACGACGGCACCGTAACAGACGACTCGGTCGCCGAGTTCGCAACCTAAATCGCCCTCGAAGCGTGCGTTTTTGTAGCCACTGACCAAGACCAAGATACGATGACCGACTCATTCGCAGACACGCTTCCGAACAACCCAGTCCCGGCGAGTCTCGCAAACGACATCGAAGCCCTGGACGGCGTTGAGCAGTGCGTCGCCGTCCGCGGACATTACGAAGGTGAGGAACTCGCCTACCAGTTGCTCGTCAACATCGTCGGGCGCGGTGTGCTCGCCGTCCACTTCGCCGAAGACGATGGCTGGCGAGTGGTGTACGATTCTGCCAGGGAGGACTCCGAAGAAACCGACGACGAGACGGTCTATCGCCACGCCCACGACGCCCTGTACCGACTCGCCCCTGAAGACCCAGACTCGAATCACTACGAGACGACGCCACCCGAGTGGGCACCCCCCGAGGAACGGTAGTCAGGGCTGTTCGAAATCGTCTAACCAACCCTGCACGGCTCCTTTGAGCGCCCCCGTGGTGCTGCCGACGTTGATGAGTTGATACCCGTCTTTCGCCTTCTCGTTTACGTCGTCCATTCCGAATCCGAGGCCGCCGAGCGGGACGCCTGCCTCGACTGCTGCCGCCCGAATCGTCTCGACTGCCTCCGTGACTTCGTCGTGATTCACTTCACCGGGGTGTCCGAGTGCGACCGAGAGGTCGAGGGGCCCCGCGAAGACGAACCCGAGTTCCGGGACGGCGAGAATCTCCGCTATGTTCTCGACCGCTTCGCGGGTTTCGATGGTCACGCCGATGACCGTCTCTGCATCTTCGCCGCCGACGTAATCCTCCGCGAGTCCCCAGCGGGCCGCTCGTGGGTTCGCGAGACCCCGCTCACCGACCCCGTGGTCGTAACGGAATCGAGTTGCTTCGACTGCCTGCTCGACTTCTTCGGGAGTCTTCACGCGCGAGAGAAACAGGTTTCGAGCACCGACGTCGAGTGCCTTCCTGATGAGACCAGGTTCGGTCGAGGGGAGACGAACGAGCAATTCGGTATCGACGAGTTCTGCGGCGCGAAGCAACCCTTCGAGGCGCTCACCGTCCCACGGACTCGGGCCGCCGTGTTCTAAATCGATCCAGACGAAGTCCATCCCCAGTTCCCCGTAGAACTCGACGAGTGTCGGACTGTACGTGTTGTCGAGGACGCCGAGTGCGACGTCGCCGTCTGTCAGCATTCGCCGAAGTGAGTTTTGTTGCAGATTCGCCATACGACATCTTGGCGAGCCAACGGGAAAACTGTACGTCAGTAACGGACAGCACTATCGCTCACGAACGTTGAATCCCCCGGGCGTAAGGTTGCCCGAGGCCGTCTGTTGGTATCCTACGTCAACAGACGAGTGGCGATTCGGCCCTGATTGGTAAGTACCTGTGGAAAGCCGCCCGTCGATACTGAAATGAGAGAAGTCCCCGCGCAGTGGAATATTGTGATTGTTCCATGGGAGCCTCCCGAGTGATCTGACAACAACGTCAGTTGGGCGTGGATAAGCTCCGGACGCATCGCGTACCACCAGGGAATGCCATCAACCGATTTGAGTGGTCTTGGGACTCCGTGACCCGACGGCGATTTTTCTGAGGGATATTCGTGGATGTGGCCACTATACGAGTCATTTCGGACGAAGCCCAGGACCCAACATTCTGTATAGCAATATGCAGTATATATCTCTGATTTCGAACACCGAATTCACTCACCGGGTAAAAAATTTTGTCGCAGAAACGGCGAAAACCGGCACATTGGTGAATCGCGGTTAGTGGTTCGACCAGCTGCGACTCCGAGAGGGTCTCAATGGGCATGTGTCTCCATCTTCCCACATTAGCCTGCAATTCGTTCCGCGACAGCCGCAGACAGCCTGTGTGGCCTGCTGTAGGATTCGTGAACTCGAATGCATCCACGGTCGGAAATCCTGCTCCGTTGCTATGGTGGCGGTGCTGTGAAGGCTATTTTTCGGCCCACTGGTGATGGATGGGCGTGATTTCAGAGAGGATGGCCCAGATTTCGGCGGCGGACCTCGTGACGAGTTGCAGGTATCCCAGGGGGTTTGTCCAAGCCATTGCTGGTACTGGAGGTCCAGGCATCTACCAGCCATCCCACCTGCCCAGGGACTTGCTCTGCGTGCGTGTAGGGCTCTCAGCGGAACGGTGGGAGAAACCAAGACCGTGACGGGCTGGGCCGGTGCAGACGCGTCGTGGGTACCCTCAGCACTCCACAGAGAAGACGAGCAGTGGGGGCGAACCATCTTTGGTAATGCAACGGAGGACCGGCGATACCAACGTGAGAGATACCAACTGCGCATCCTGATTCCTCGGCGACGGTCCACCGGGCTCGACGATCGGCCGCGGCGAGTGAGTTACTCGTGATACTCAGTTGAGTTTCGTTACCCGATTGGTTCACGACATCTTCTCCACACCGCAACCCATGCTAACACATCATACCCTTGGTCCAATTTTCTACACCAACGAATTTCCAGTTGCATCGAACGCATTGGGTCGGTTGTAGAAGAACAGAATATGCACTGACCACCAAATCTAGAACCCACTTTTCGACGCGTTACTCCGGGGGTCCACACGTCCAGAATAGGGGTCCTCTCTACGTCCTCGATTTCGACTGTTTTGCGCGCAACTCGGCAAATTGTTCCCCCGAATTGACCGTGCAACTGGACCTCCAAATTAATCTCAAAGTTTGGAGAGGTTGCCGTATTTTTGGGACGAATTTTCTACGTTCACTGCAGCCAGATTGGCTCCTTACGTTCGAATTCAACAGGCTCGGCTCGAGGTTGCGTTGGCCCGCTGCTACCCGCCCATGTTAGGGAGAAAATGGCGTCTCTAAAACGTTCGATTTGGAGGTCGAAAATCGGCACATTTCGTCAACGTTCGGGCGGAAATCTATGCCGATAATTCCGATTTTTGATACAGTAAGTTTACTGACTGCAGACCCATTTTTGGACGATTATTGAGGTGATGGAAGCACAGAGTTCCACCCTCGAGCGTATTCTGTCGTTTCAATTCCGACACGAGTGGTGGGATTTTAGCAATATATGTGGGACTAAACGGGCGATTTTACGGTACTAAATTTAGTGATTATATGGGTTTGGCACGGCTATTTGAGTCCCGAATATCTGGATAAGGTCTCTTATCGAGTAATATGGGGATACACTGATGAGGGTGGCCTGAGTGTTCAGAAACAATGACTGATGACGAGGTGAACACTGAACGGACGGTGGTCAAAGCGTATCTGCCGGCCTACCAGAAAGAAATTTGGCAAGAACACGCGGCGGAATTAGGCATGAGCCAGAGTGAGTACGTCAGGACCATGGTTCAGGCGGGGAGACGAGGGTTCGAATCCGGCCCTTCGGAAGCCCGTTCTGCACCCGCGAACCCCGGGGGTGATGGCCTCGAAACACGCATCCTCTCGTTGCTTCAAAACGGGCAATATTTGTCGTGGGACGAGCTGGTCGAAGAACTGTCGGGTTCCTTCGATGACCGTCTCGAATCGGCTCTCGATACCCTCCAGCAAGCCAATCAAATCCAGTACTCCGGTCGCCACGGCGGATACACCGTTTCCGGAGGGATGAATGGCGGCCAGTGACAAGGCCGACGCGGCCGAAGACCCGGTGGGCTACTTCCTCCAGGATATGGTCTATCACGGGAAGAGCGAACGGACGAGAGACGCCTACGAGCGCGTCTTGCGGGAGTTCGAGGCATTTCTCGCAGACGCAGACAGCAATCCACGCGGTGCGTCGATTACGCCCGGAGAGGCGGGCCAACGAGATTGCATGGCGTGGGTCCACACCATGCGGGGCCGGCTCGCAGAGAGTACCGTCGCCACCTACGCCTCCTACCTCCACCGGTTTTATGCCTACATGACGCAGGTCGGCGTCTTCGATTCGAACCCGATGACACTCGTTCGTGAGGAGATGGACGAACGCATCAATAAGGACCCAACTCGCCGAGAGATTTCGCTTCCAGCGATGCGCGAATTCGTGGGCGGACTCGGCCATCCGCTCGAACAAGCAATCGTCATCACGTTCCTCAAAACCGGCATGCGTGTCGGCGAACTCTGTAACTTGGATTTACAGGACGTAAACCTCGCAGACGAGTGGGTGAATTCTGCGTACGACGGGCCGCTCAGGGTGGCGATCGAGGGGCGTCCGAACTCGATTTTCGTCGCCAGCGAGCCAGCGCGGGGCCTCGTGGTGAATGGCGAACACCGGACAGCCTCGAACAAACGTAAACGCGATACGGTGATACCAATCGACGGTGAGTTACGCCGGGTTCTCAAGCGATGGCTTGGGATTCGCCCGGATGCGGCGTCTTCGGCCAAACCGCTGTTCGTGAGTACCGGCGACGAGTGGGGACAGCGAGTGACTCCCGAGATGGTGCGATCGATGGTGAAAACCCACGCCCGAGACGCCGGTTGGTACCGTTCTGGTGGCGGCGCAGAAGAGAACGTCACGCCCCACTACTTCAGACACTATTTCACCACCCATCTTCGGGATGCCACAGGGGAGCGAGGGGTCGTGAAGTACCTTCGTGGGGACGTCGCAGAGGACATCATCGACACTTACACGCACAACTGGGGCGACCGTGTTCGTGAGGTGTACGAGGCAAACATCTACTCGATTCTCGAATAAATCTGTTTGGCGTTCTCTGTTCAACTCCAGACGAATAAACTATATGTTGCTATATTGAATCTGACGCGAGAATTCGCTGTAGAACTTCGAAAATCCCCCATCGTTTCAGGACCGTTGGGTAGCTCATTGAGGTTGGGTCAACTTTTGTAGGGGACATCATGTCGTGGTTCAATTAACTGTCGCTTCTGGTGAAAATCCGTAGCAGGACGTCGATTCAGAACGAATTAGACTAGTCTAAACAAAATGTTTAGCGAAAACTTCTATACGCTTCGAGACAGATGTGTATGGTAATTAGCAGCTTACCATGTCTCAACAGTATGGAATACATTCGTTCCCGGCGGCTTCTGGGGCGAACGCTCTCGGTGCGGTTCTGACTGGCGAGAGCCGCGACACGGGGGTGTCACCCGCGTGACACTCCTTCAGTCGGCGAACAGGCTCCTCGATACGGTCAATCTCAGCGTAAGCGAACTGTGGGAGATGTTCATCTTCTCCGTCCGTGACGGCTTCGTGCAGGTGAGTGCCTTCGTCGCCATCACCGTCCTGCTGTTCGGCTACCTCCAGTACCGAACCGGCGGTCGCCTCATCACGCTCCTCGAAAACAATAGGCGACTGCAACCGGTTGCTGGTGCACTCCTCGGGCTGACACCTGGATGTGGCGGCGCGATTATCGCCATGCCGCTGTACGTCCGCGGAACGATTAGCTTCGGGACGGTCGTCGCGACGCTCGCGGCTACGGCCGGTGACGCCGCGTTCGTCATCATCGCGCTCGCACCCGAAGCGGCACTGTACGCTTACGGTATCGCGTTCGTCGCGGCG
Source organism: Haladaptatus sp. QDMS2 (assembly GCF_029338295.1). NCBI lineage: Archaea > Methanobacteriati > Methanobacteriota > Halobacteria > Halobacteriales > Haladaptataceae > Haladaptatus > Haladaptatus sp. QDMS2. The sequence goes on along the minus strand of NZ_CP119791.1, from coordinate 1,238,164 downwards.
ATCCTGTTCGGCTACGCTGTGGACCTGTGGGGGCTCGGTATCAGCCGCGTCGACCACGCGGTCGACCAGCTCAGCCGACCGCACACTGACGGCGGGTTCGCGTCGAATCGTACGTCAGCGAGTGAATTAGCTGCATGTGACCTGACCCACGAGACGAAAGATGGCCCCCTGGCAACCCTTAGTCACGGCGTTCACGTCGTCTGGTGGGTGGTCGCTGTCGCTGGCCTCGTCGCGGGCGTGCTGTACCTGGCACGGGGTGCACCAGACGTCCCAATGCAGTTCGCTCCCTCGTTCTTCGGGTTGTTCACCGTCGCCGGTATCACTGGTACTTTGTTGTCGTTCTACCTCCATTTCATCGGTCGTACATGGACATGGGCGGTGCGGGCCGCATTCGCGAGCACTTCTCGAACGCCTACGAGACGTTCCAGCACGCGGCACTGGAGACGAGCATGGTAACCGTCTGGGTCATCAGTGCGTACCTCATCTACGAATACGGCATTGCCATCCTCGCCGTCGACATCCAGGAGCTTGCGGCTGCCGCTGGCGTCCTCGCCCGATTGCTGGTGCGGCACTCGGCCTCATCCCGGGGTGTGCGCCACAAATCGTCTTCGCCGGCCTCTACGCAGAGGGTGCAATCCCCTTCTCGGCACTGACTGCCAACGCTATTAGCCAGGATGGGGACGCGCTGTTCCCACTGCTGGCAATCGACAAGAAGGCAGCAATCCTCGCGACCATCTACACGACGATTCCGGCGCTCATTACGGGCGTCCTCGTGTACTACTTCTGGCCGTTCGCAGACTTCGGGTTCGGAGTCCTCTGACTGAATTAAACGCCTTACTTCGACGCGCGACAACCTTATCCGCTTCAACTGCCTATTTATTTCGAGTGTTTTTGGCGCTCGCCGATTCGTTTCCTCCCGGCGAGTGCGCACACGTATCTATGACAGACACAGCAGCAATTCGCTCGTATGCGAGCGACGAGACATTCGTCTCGACAGAAGACAAGAAACGCATCGTCGAACCGCGTGCCTGCCCCGAATGTGGCGGTCGACTCGTGGACGACGCAGAACACGGAGAGACCACCTGCACACAGTGTGGACTGGTCGTCACCGAACGCCAGATAGACCTCGGACCGGAGTGGCGCTCCATCGACGACGGCGAGCAGACGGATGCGAGCCGTGTCGGCGCACCAGCCACCGGTCTCCTCCACGACAAGGGCCTGTCGACCAAAATCAGCTGGCAGGACGTAGACGGCTACGGCCAGACGCTCAGTTCCCGCCAGCGAAAACGCATGAACCGCCTTCGCACCTGGGACGAACGTTTCCGCACGCGTAACCACAGCGAACGTAACCTGATGCAGGCGCTCGGCGAAATCGACCGCATGGCAAGCGCTCTCGGCCTCTCGAAGGAGGTCCGTGAGACGGCAGCCGCGATTTACCGCCGAGCACTCGCCGCGAAGTTGCTCCCCGGACGTTCTATCGAGGGGATGGCAACCGCCGCCCTGTACGCCGCAGCGCGCATCGAGGGGACGCCTCGCAGCATTCCCGAAGTGACGGTGGTGAGTCGCATCGACGAGATGGAGTTCAAACGCACCTACCGTTACCTCACGCGTGAACTCAACCTCGGCGTCGCCCTCGCCACCCCCGAGGACTACGTCGGTCGCTTCGCCTCGGCACTCGACCTGCCAGACGAAACCGTCCAGAAAGCCCGCGAACTCCTGCGCATCGGCGAGGAACAGGTAATCCACGTCGGCAAGAGTCCGACCGGGCTCGCAGCGGCCGCGGTCTACGCAGCCGCCCGCCTGACGGGCGTGAAACTGACCCAGGACGAAGTGAGCGCCGTCGCAGACGTGAGCACGGTGACGATTCGCGTCCGGTACCAGGAACTGCTCGAGGCGGCCGGTGAGCCTCGCTAATCGATTTTTTGAAGATTTCAGTGGTTTTCGAGGAGCATCCGACAGAGGCCGGCATCGAAAGTATCGACCTACACCTGTTTTCTCCGTTTCCCGCGTATCTCCTGGAATGGAACTCACGGCGGTGGAAGTGGATATTGGGACCCGTTCGCCGACGATTCTGCTCAATCGGGCCGACGCCACGGAACTCGGCGTCCGTCCACTCGACCGGGTCCAACTCAGTCACGGCGACCGCATTTCGATTGGAATTGTCGAAGTGACCGATGGACTCGTTTCTCGCGGCACGCTCGGGGTGACCCGACGGTTGGGACACGTCGCTGGTGTCGTGGACGTGACGCTCGCCCCCCGACCAGTCTCCGTTTCGTTCATTCGCAAGAAACTGGACGACGTCGAACTCGAACACCACGAACTGCGTGCCATCGTCGAGGATATCGACGCAGACCGACTGAACGACGTGGAGCTCGCTGCATACGTCACGGGGACGTACACGAACGGGCTCTCGCTTGCGGAGACGCGCTCGCTCACGGAGATAATGACCGACGTCGGCGAGTCGCTCGTCTGGAAAGACCCTATCATCGCCGACAAACACTCCATCGGGGGCGTCGCGGGCAATCGCATCACGCCAATCGTCGTCTCCATCGTCGCCGCGGCTGGAATCAAGATTCCCAAGACCTCCTCGCGAGCGATTACCTCGCCCGCCGGAACCGCGGACACGATGGCCGTGTTCTGCCCGGTCGAGTTCACGCTCGCAGAGATACAGCAAATCGTCGAACAGGTGGGTGGTTGTCTAATATGGGGCGGTGGCGTGAATCTCTCTCCCGTAGACGACAAAATCATCCGCGTCGAGACGCCCCTCTCGCTCGACCCCCCAGGCCAGATCATCGCCTCCGTCCTCTCGAAGAAGAAAAGCGCGGGGTCCACCCACGTCGTCATCGATATCCCCTACGGTGAGGGGGCGAAAGTGCGCGACTTGCCGAACGCGAGAGAGCTGGCGGAGGACTTCAAGCGCGTCGGCGAGCACCTCGGACTGACCGTCGAGTGTACGATTACGAGCGGGTCGGCCCCGATTGGCCGGGGAATCGGCCCCGTTCTCGAAGCCAGAGACGTCCTCGCCGTGCTGGATGGAGGTGGTCCCAAGGAACTCAGGCTGAAGAGTCTCAGAATCGCCGAGATACTCCTGGGCTGTTGCACTTCTGACGCGAACGCGAGTACGTTGCTCGAATCGGGAGCAGCGCTCGCGAAGTTCAGAGAAATCGTGGCCGCACAGGGTGGCGACCCCGACGTGACCATCGCAGACCTCGTCCCTGGCGGTGAAACCGTCGAAGTCCGGGCCGACCGCGCCGGTGTGGTGACGCACATCGACAACGCCCTCGTCAGCGAACTTGCCCGGCGGGCGGGCGCGCCAAAAGACGCCGGGGCGGGACTGTACCTGAACTGCACCGTCGGCGAGCACGTCGAGGTGGGTCATCCGCTGTTTACGATTCACGCAGAACACGAAGCGAAATTGGCGGAGGCAACGCAGTTGCTCGCCGTGAGCGAACCCGTGCGCGTGCGGAGTGTGGGTGAGGCACTCGTCGAACGAATCTGACGCCAAAACGGACATCAGATACATCCGACTCGACCCTGTCTGTCGAAAGACGATGAACGGGTTATCAGTCGGTGCAGACCGGTCACGAATCGGGTGGTGGGCGCTCGGGGGGGCTCTCGCAGCGTTGCTGTTGCTCGCCGTGCGAATGTATCTCGGCGCGTTCGTTCTCGGCCTATTCGTCTACTACGCGGTGCGACCCGTCGATCGCCGTACGACGAAGGTGGTCGAGTCGCCCGGCCTCGCCGCGACGGCGACATTGTTGCTCGTCGCCCTCCCGTTGCTCGCGCTCATCGGCTACCTCGCGTCGCGACTCGTCGTGGAGATGGGGACGCTCTCGACCGACCAATTCAAGACGCTGGTCCAGCCCTACGTAGACGTTTCGACGCTCGCGCAAAACCCCCGAGAGTTGGTGTCGATGCTCCGCTCACGGGAGGCGTTGCAGGTCGGGAGCACGACCTTCGCGATTCTCTCGAGCGTCCTCATTCAGTCGTTCATCGCGCTCACGTTCGTGTTCTTCCTTCTCCGCGACGACTACCGCCTCGCCGACTGGTTTCGCTCGGAAATCGGCGGTCAGAACTCGGCGGTATACGCCTATTTCTCTGCGGTAGACCGCGACCTCGAAGCGGTTTATCTGGGGAACACGCTGACCGCACTGGCGATTGGCCTGCTCGCCGTGGTGACGTACAACGGGTACAACCTCGTCGCTCCGGCGGGTCTCTCGATTCCCTTCCCGACGGCGCTCGCACTGCTCACGGGCGTTGCAAGTTTCGTCCCCATCGTGGTCGGGAAGCTCGTCTACGTCCCCGTGAGTGGCTATCTGAGCTGGCTGGCGATACAGGGAGAGGGGTCGCTGATGTACCCGGTTGGCCTGTTCGTCGTCTCGCTGGTGATTCTCGACGTCATCCCCCAAACGTTCGTCCAGCCCTACGTCGCCGGGCGGACGATTCACGTCGGGCTCACCGTCTTCGCCTACATCCTTGGGCCGTCGCTGTTCGGCTGGTACGGCCTGTTCCTCGGCCCCCTGCTGATGGTGCTGATGGTGCAGTTCGTCCGCATCGTGTTCACCGAATTAATTCATCACAAACATGTTACGCCACGGGTGAATGCTGCAGAGGGGTTGGGGTCAGACCCAAAGCAGTCGAGTGCGGGCGCATTCACCGAGGAGTGAGCGTCGCCGCAGAGCCGGCCTGTCAGTAATCTGGGGGAGATTTTCGCAAACCGCACGTTCAAGTCTCCCGGCCCATTTCGAGAATCCAATGAGTACGCACGAGGCTGAGTCGTTCACGTTCGATGACCTCGCCGTCGTAATGGGGACGTACAACGAGGAAGAAGCCATCGAAGCCGTCTGTTCTGACATCAACGAAATAACGGATGGAAAGGCAGAAATCGTCTGCGTCGATGGCTCGTCGGACCGCACGCCCGAAATCGCCCGCGAGCACGGCGCGACGGTCATCGAGCAGGAACCACAGGGCTACGGCATCGCCGTGAAAGAAGCCGTCGAGACGCCGGAGCGCCCGGTCATCGTCACGACGGACTGTGACGACACCTACCCCATGGAGCGCCTGCCCGACTTCCTCGAAAAAATCAACGAGGGCTACGACGTGGTCAGCGGTGACCGCCTCTACTACGGCGCAGACGAGATGCCGGAGTTTAATCGGATGGGCAACGAGGCGTTCGCCCTGCTCGCGAGCACGTTGATGGGCAAGCGCGTCCACGACACGACGACGGGAATGCGTGCCTACCGCCGCGACGTCATCCAGCAGACGCGCTGGACCGAGAACACCGGTCTCTCCGCCGAACTGTTGATGCGCCCGCTGATGCGCGACTATCGCGTCTACGAGATGCCAATCGAGTACCGCGAACGTGCAGGCGAGACGAAATTAGACCCGCTCGCTGGCGGTGCTGCCATCGCGAAATCCATCGTCAAGGTCGCCATAGAAGAACACCTTCGCTAGTCGGCCGGCTGTGAGGTGACGTTCGTCTCGAAGGAGACCCCGGAGACGTAATCGGTGGCGTTCTTTAGGTACGTGCCCTCGTAGCCGCAGTTCGCCCGCAGGCGGCAGACGCGCTTTTCTGGCGGCCAGATGACCCGCACCGTATTCGTCTCTGGATGGGCATCGACAGAGACGGCCTGTCGGTAGGTTACCGTCGACCCGCCCGGCTGCAGGAACGTCACGGACATAACCGCCTCGTCGCTCCCGTTCAGCGCGACCGTTTCGTTCGACGAGGAACCGAGTTTTCGCAGGTTTTCACCCACAACGCTCGCGTTCTGCGGGGTGATGGTCCAGTTCAGCGCGACCGACTCATTCAGGTCGCCGGTGTAGGCGTACTGCATCGCGCCGTCGCTCGTTTCGATGCGCACCGTCGCGCTCTGAGCCCCGCTCACGACGCCGACGTCGGTGTGGACGGTGTGCGAGGAGCCGTTTCGCACGTCGAGTGGCTGAATCGCCGGCTTGACGGGTGCAGGGGTTGGCGTCCACTCGCCGCGGAAGGTGTAGCGATACAGGTTCCGGTCGGGGTAGCGCTGGATGACTGCGAAATCGTCGCCCGGGGCGCGGTCGATGGCATATACCGCCTCACCGCCGAGGTGTGCGTCGTTGCGCACCGCCTGGAAGGGAAGGTTGAGCCAGTCGCCGTACGGGGTCGCCATGAACACGAGGGCGTTGTCGAATTCCTGGTTCTCGAATGGCTCGTACGCGGCTTCGAATCGCTCCGTGTACTGGCGATTCTCCGCAACCGGGTCCGCGAGCACGGACTGCTCTGCGGAGACGACGACGGGGACGCTCACGACGAGTGCGACGAGCAGGATGGCGCGGGCGACGGAGGTGTCGAATCGGGCGTACGTCGTCTCTCTGGCGAGGTCTGTGAGGAATAGGATGCCCGCCGCGCCGAAGACTGCGATGGGCAACAGCAGGTCGAAGTGGTAGAACGGCCCGAACTGGGCGATGAGGCCGTCTGCGGGAGTTTCGAGACGAGCGAGGATGTTCGCGTTGCCCCAGAAGAAGACGTTCCCGGCAGAGATACTCACGAACAGCGAGGCGAGCATCCAGCGGAGCGTACCGTCTGAGAGGCTCCACGGGTTCACCGCGATGTCGTCACGGCCCACGGTCGCGCCGATGCCGAGGGCGGCGAGCGCCGTGCCGAGAATTCCGGCGGGCATCCAGCGCGTGGCGAACTCCCAGATGACGTGGGCGTTGGCTTCGAGCGCGAGCGTCGGCGTGTACATGCGCTCGTAGCCGAGCAGCGCGCGCCGCCCGAAGCCGATGCCGTCGAGCGGGGCGAACGCCTCGAACGGGAATAGGAACGGCGACCCGGTGACGGCCGCGTTGTACGCGAGCGCGAGTGCGACGCCTGTTCCGCCGAGCAGTGCGATGACGCCGTTTCTGAAGGTGACCGTGAGCAACGGTTCACCGGCGGGCAGGGAGACGGCGACAGTAGCGAGGGCGTGAACAATAAATGGGATGGCGAACAGAACGGCGGTGAAGGGCCGGGCGAAGAAGGCGAGGCCGATGGCGATGCCGGCGAGGGCGGCGTAGCTATAGCTCCGGCGGCGAATCGCCCGCACGTAGCCGAGGGCGAACAGCAGGTTCAGGAAGAACGTCGGCGCGTACGGGAGGAACACCGACGAGGAGATGAGAAACAGCGGACTCACGAGGAGGACGACCATCGCGAGCAGGCCGGTTCGCTCGTCGAACGCCTCCGTGGCGAGTGCGCCCACGAGAAGGGCAGACCCCGACGCAATCAACGCGAGGCTGATGCGCGGTTCGCCGAGGACCATTCCGATGGCGAACATCGCCGCTGGCACGGGCGAATACTTCGGGTAGAGGCGAAAGCCGTCCTGGACGAAAAACCATGGGCGAAAGGCGTCCGGGAGCGGTGTGGCGAACCAGAGCTCGCCCGAGAGCAACAACGCTGCCTGCTGGAGGTAGACGCCCTCGTCGTGATTCGAGGAGTGGTACGGAAACAGGTCAGTAGCGACGACGTAGATGACGACGCCGACGAGTGCACCGAGGAGGGCGAACGCGAGCGACGTGAGGACGGCGCGTTTCAGGTCTGAAAAATCCGAATTGGGGTCCGTATCCCGTTCGTCTGCCCGGGTCGAATCACCTGCAGGTGGCGTTGACGACGGAGACGCTGGCGTATCCTCAGTCATCCGCTGGGCTGTCGACCCTCCAGCGGCTGTCCGGCGGGAACCACGCCAGTTCGTGCCCAGCCGCAAGCGAGACCGTGACCGGCATCCCGAGGGAGACGCGGGCATCGTGGTTGTGCATGCACTCTAATACGTCTCCAGTTTCGAGTTCGACCCGATAAAGGACTGTTGGCCCGAGGTAACGGCGGTAGACGACGTGGCCCCCTGCCTGTTTCTCGTCCGCTGGGCGGGCGACGAGGTCGTCTGGCCGCACTAAAACGTCGATTTCCGTCTCGTCGTACTCCGCGACGAGGCCGTGAATCTGCTCGCGGGGAATCGCACCGATGCCGGTGTGGACGGTGTCGCCCGAGACGGTTCCGGAGAGGAAACTGGCGTGACCGAGGAAGCCCGCGACGAAGCGGGATTCTGGATGCTGGAACACCTGCTCTGGCGTGCCGATCTGTTCGAGTCGGCCGTCGTTCATCACCGCAACACGGTCGGAGATCGAGAAGGCCTCCTCCTGGTCGTGGGTGACCGAAATCGCGGTGACACCGGCTTCCTTGATGATGCGGCGGACCTCTTCGCGCATCTCGACGCGGAGGTCCACGTCGAGGTTGGAAAACGGCTCGTCGAGCAGGAGGATTTCCGGTTCGGGGGCGAGCGACCGGGCGAGAGCGACGCGCTGTTGCTGGCCGCCCGAAAGCTGGTCTGGGGTGCTCTCGCGGTGTTCGGTGAGGCCGACGAGCCGCAGGAGCTCCTCGACGCGTTGTTCGCGCTCTGCTTTCGGTCGGTCTTTGAGGCCGAAGGCGACGTTTTCCGCGGCGGTGAGGTGAGGAAAGAGAGCGAACTCCTGGAACACGACGCCGATGCCGCGGGTCTCTGGTTCCACGAACGACCCATTGCCGGCGACGGCGGTGTCGTTCAGCCGAATCTCACCCTCGTCGGGGCGGGCGAGACCGGCGATGAGGCGGAGCGTCGTCGTCTTCCCACAGCCGGAGGGGCCGAGGAGGGTGAGGATTTCACCCTCGCGGACGGTAAACGAGAGGTTCTCCAGAACGCACTCGCTGCCGAACGATTTGCCCACGTCGGCGAGCGTGAGGACGGTCTGTTCGGATGGTTCGAAGTGCTGTTCATCGACCGAGACGTTTCGCTGTGCAACGTGGCTATTTGACATCGTATCCCTCCATCGCGAGCATCACGAGCATCGACACCGCAGAGACCACGACGAGCACGAGCGCGGGGATGGCCGCGTGCCCGAAGTGGCCAGAGGCCTGTGCAGACCAGATGTGGGTGACGAGCGTCTTGAAGCCCGTCGGCCGCAGGAGCAGCGTCGCCGGCAGTTCCTTCATCGTCGTGAGGAAGACCAACAGTGCGCCGCCGATGAGGCCGGGTGCGACAAGCGGCAGCGTCACCTCGCGGAACGCGGCCACCGGCGAGCGCCCGAGAGTGCGGGCGGCGTCAGAGAGCGTCGGACTGACCTGCAGGAACCCTGCGCGAGTCGAACCGACCGCCTGCGGCAGGAAGCGCACCACGTAGGCGAAGATGAGCAGCGGGAACAGGATGAGTTCCTGCTGGTAGAATCGCCCCCCGTAGCGCGCGCCGAAGTAGACGAGCGCGAGGCCCATCACGACGCCCGGGACGGCGTAGCCGACGTAAGAGGCGCGTTCGATGAGCCACGACGCCCGCGAGCGGTGGCGCACGGCGAGGTAGGCGATGGGCAGCGCCGCGAGACCCGCCACGAGCGCGGCGATGGCGGAGACGCCCACGGTGTTGAACGCGTACTGCCACTGGAATTCGAGCGACGCGGCCGCAGAGGACGACCCGCCGCGAATCAGCCACGCCATGAGGATGCCCACCGGAACGACGAGCGCGAGGCCGGCGACGCTGAGACACAGGGCGAGCGCGGGCCACTTCCACTTCCCGAGGCGTACCATCGCGCCCCGGGTCGAAGCTCGGTTCGTGGCGATGTTGTCGCCGCCGCGCACGCGGGACTCGACAGCGAGGATGACGAACGTCACGACGACGAGCTGCAACGAGAGCAGCGCGGCGAGGTCTTGACCGAACGTCGAAAGGGAGTTCTGTTCTGCGTAGATGACCTTCGTGAACACGTCGAAGCGCATGATTGCCGGCGTCCCGAAATCAGAGAGCGTGTAGAGAGCGACGAGGAGTGCGCCGGCGGTGACCGCCGGGCGAATCTGTGGAATCGTGACGCGACGGAACGCCTCCCAGCGCGAGTGCTGGAGCGTGCGGGCGGCGTCCACGAGACGGGCGTCCATCGTCTTGAGGGCCGCCCGCGTGGAGATGAAGACGTAGGGGTAGGTGTACAGGGTCATCACGAGCGCCGCACCCGTGAAGCCGTAAATCTCGGGGAGCTTCTCGATGCCGAGCGGTGCGAGCATCGTCTGGAGTTCGCCCCGTGGGCCGAACGCGGAGACGAAGGCGAACGCGCCGATGTAGCTCGGAACGACCAGTGGCATCGAGAGCGCAACCGTCCAGAACCGCTTGAGCGGGAGGTTCGTTCGGACGGTGAGGAAGGCGAGCGGGACGGCGAACAGGATGGACGCGCCCGTGACGACGGCGACGAGCAGCGTGCTGTTGAGGAAAACGCGGAGGGTCGTCTCGCGAGTGAGCAGGTCGATGGCCGTTCCGGCCCCGACTTCGAGTGCGTTCGCGAGAATCCAGATAAGCGGGAAGACGACGGCGGCGGCGATGGCACCAGACAGTAACGTGAGGCCGAGTGGGAGTTCGGACTCGCTGCTCGTCACGCGGGCGAACAGCGAGTCTGTTTCTGGTGCCATAGTTTGGTTAGACGCTGATTCCGACTTCGCGCATCAGGTCGAGGGTGGGGCGAATGTCGGACAACTGGGTGAGGTCGAGGTCCGCAGGCGGGTTGAGTTCGTCGATAGTCGGCAGGTCGCCGATGGGTTCGACCTCGGGGATGAGTGGGTACTCGTACGTCGTCGTGGCGAAGTACGCCTGTGCCTCGGCGGAGAGCAGGTGGCGCACGAAGTTTGCGGCCATCTCCTGGTCCTGTGCGGTGTCCACGACGGCCGCGCCTGCGACGTTGAAGATTGCGCCAGCGTCGCCCTCGGTGAAAGCGGTTGCCAGTGGGGCGTCTTCGCGGTCTGCGAGCACGCGCTGGATGTAGTAGTGGTTCGTGAAGCCGGCGCTAATCTCCCCGTCTGCGACGGCGAGGGCGATGGCGAACTCGTCGGTGTATTCCTGGACGCCGAGTTCTATCATGCCTTCGAGCCACTGCTTCGTGGCCTCACGACCGTTCAGGATGCGCATGGCGGTGACGAACGCCTGGAACGACCCGTAGGAGGGGGCCCAGCCGATATCGTCGCTGAACTGGTCTGCGTCGGGGAACGCCATGATGTCCGTCGGGATGTCCGATTCGGAAAACGTGTCCGTGTTGTACGGAATCGTCCGCGCGCGCCCGGAGGTGCCGACCCAGTTTCCGTCGGGGTCGTGGAACTCTTCTCGGACCATGCCCGTGATTTCGTCGGACAGTTCCACGGTGCGTCCCTCGTCTTTGAGGAAGCCGAGCGACCCGGCGTTCACGGAGAAAAACACGTCTGCGGGGCTGTTTTCGCCCTCGTTCAGAATCTTCTGGACGAGTTGACTTGACCCTTCGTACCGTGGCTGAATGGTCAGGTCGGGGTACAGCCCTTCGATGTAGGAGATGAGTTCGCCCACGAGCGCCTCGCCGCGCCCGGAGTAGACGGTAATCTCACCGGAGAGGTCCGGCATGTCCTGCATCGAGGTGCCGCCCTGAATCTGGTCGCCGGTTCGCCCGGAACCGATTTGCCCGAAGTCCGAGGTGGTCGTGGTGTTGTTTCCGGGTTCGTCACTCTCGCCCGAGAGGAAGTCAGTACACCCGGCAAGCGATGCGATGCCAGCGGTGACGCCGGCAGACTGCAGAAATCGTCGTCGTGACGTGCCAGCCGATTCTGCCCGACGCTTCCGGCCGCCAGTTTCGCTGGCGCCGGACGTGTCTCGCGAATCCATTGTTAGTAATTTAGGGCCGCCTAAATCACTTAACCGTGCCGGTTCGCGGTCAGTCGTCGGCGACGGCTTCTGCCACTTGCGTCGACTGCAAGCCACCGAGTTCGTCGAGGCAGGCGAGCCAGTCGTGCATGTGGTCGCCGACGAAGTTGAGGAACTCGCCGTTGTTCCACTGGTCGAAGTCGCCGTCTGCGAGCGCCGTGGCCATCGCCTCGAAGGCTTCTGCGTAGGTGTCTGCATCCTCGCCAACCTCGTCGACGAGTTCCCAGACGTGTTCGTTGAGTTCGAGGGCGGGAACCTCGTTGTTCAGGTCGTCGAAGGTAGAGCGTGGCGCCTTGTTGTGCTCACAGAGCGGGAAGCCGTTGTAGACCTCTTTGTCGAGGATGTCGCAGGCGCGTTTGAGGAAGACGCCGCTCCAGATGTCGTCGAACCGGCCGACGTTCCACTCGTTGTCGTCCATCGGTAACTGGTAGAACGCCGGGATGACCTCGCGGCGGAAGGCGAGGTTCATCGAGCAGACGGTGAGGTAGTTGTCGCGGGCGGCCACGAAGTCCTTCGTGAAGTCGGTGCGGTCGGTGCGCGTCTGGGCCTGGCCCTCGAGGTCGCCGTCCATGAGGATGCGCACGGCGTCTAAGTCGGGGACGTTGGTCCAGAGGCCCTGGGAGGCGACGACGTCCGAAATTTCGGTCGTGCCCGTTTCCACCGTTTCGTTCATCGCGGCGTAGGGGTAGCCTCGCGGGTAGAGGCCATGGTCGTCGGCGTTCTGGTAGAGGACGTTCACCCACTGGGTGTCGGAGCTGACTTCCTCGATTTCGCCCTCGTAGTTGAGGTTGGTGAGGTGCTGTCCGAAGAAGTCACCGTCGTGGGGCAGGGTGTCGTCGTCGATGAAGAAGCCGATGTCGAACTGCGGGTTCGCCCACATGTAGAGCAGACCGAAGCTCGTCTCGGCGTGGCTCGCGGCGGGGACGATATGGGAGTACTCGCTGACGTCGTGTTCGTCGTACCACACGTCGCGACTGGAGCCGTCGAACACCTCGCCGGAGACACCCTCGTCTTCGAGCATGGCTTCCATCGCATCGGTGTCACAGAAGTCCTCCGTGACGAGGACGAAGTGTAGACGCGACAGGTCGAAGTCGTGGTCGCGGGCGTTCTGGATGTATGCCCGGACGCATTCGTACTCGCGGATAGTCGGGATGATGACGCAGATGTCGGTCGTCATTGGTCAGTTGGGGCTACCTATTTAGGTCGGCCTAAAGTACCTGTCGTTTGCAGACAGTCAGAAAAACCAGATTGTAACAATCGATAATTTATTGGTGTGAGAATGTGAATCTTGATGCACAGACCCATACTATTCCGTTTCACATTTTGAATATTATCCCATATAAGGACAATATTTATGCCTCTATCATGGGACGCTTTGAATAAGGGAGACGGGGGTGAGGAACAATTATAATTTCGAGATTCCTCGATAGGATTGACCCCCCAGAATCCCACCTGGAGATAAAAAAATGGATCTGGAACACCAAACGTGCGTTGTAACCGGTGGCTCGCGAGGCATCGGGCGAGGGATTGCAGTTGAATTAGGCAAGCAAGGCGCAAACGTCGTCGTCAATTACCGCTCCTCTGAGGGCGAGGCGTACGACGTCGTCGACGAAATCGAGGAGGCCGGCGGGTCGGCCATCGCGGTGCAGGCCGACGTCGCAAACTTCGAGGAAGTCGAGGCGATGCGTGAGCGCGTTAGCAAGGCGTTCGGTCCAGCGACGGTGCTCGTGAACAACGCGGGCATCACCGTCGACAAGAAGTTCTCTAACATGTCCCGCGAGGACTGGGACCGGGTCATGGAAATCAACCTCGGCGGGGTGTACAACTGTACGAAGGTTTTCTTCGACGACATCACCACCGCCAAAGACGGTCGCCTCATCAACATTTCGAGCGTCGTGGGCCAGCAAGGCAACTACGGGCAGGCCAACTACGCGACGACCAAGAGTGGCCTGTTCGGGTTCACCCGGACCATCGCTCTCGAAATGGCTCGCTCGCGTGCCACGGCAAACTGTGTCGCTCCCGGCTTCGTCAAGACCGATATGCTCGAAACGGTTCCAGACCGCGTCCAGGAGAAAATCATCTCGCGGATTCCGCTCGGCCGATTCGCCGAGGTAGACGACATCGCTGGAATGGTGTCGTTCCTCGCGAGCCCGAAATCGGGCTACATGACCGGACAGATTCTCGGCGTTAACGGCGGCATGGAGTGGTAGGCCATGAGTGGGAACGAGGGAACTGCCAGGGTTAGCGAGCTCGAGAAACGACGAGAAGAGGCCGCAAACGGTGGCGGTAAAGCACGAATCGAGGCACAGCACGAGAAAGGGAAGTTGACCGCGCGCGAGCGCATCGACTACTTCCTCGACGAGGAGACCTTCCGCGAGTTCGACCAGTTCGTCGAACACCGGTGTACCAGCTTCGACATGGACGAGAAGAAACAGGCTGGCGACGCCGTCGTGACGGGCTACGGCGAGGTCGACGGCCGGAAGGTGCTCGTGTTCGCTCACGACTTCACCGTCTTTGGTGGGTCCGTAAGCGAAGTCGTCGGACAGAAAATGGAGAAGGTGATGGAACACGCCATCAACAACGGCGTGCCCGTCATCGGACTCAACGACTCCGGCGGGGCCCGCATTCAGGAGGGACTCGACGCCCTCGTCGGGTTCGCCAAACTGTTCAAACTGAACACGAAGGCCTCGGGTGTCATCCCACAGATTTCGACTATCATGGGGCCGTGCGCCGGCGGGGCGACCTACTCGCCCGCGCTGACTGACTTCACCATCATGGTCGAGGATACGAGCCACATGATGATTACCGGCCCGGAGGTCATCAAGACCGTCACGGGCGAGGAAATCACGATGGAGGAACTCGGGGGAGCGGGGGCCCACTCACAGAAGAGCGGCGTCGCACACTTCGTCTGCAAGGACGACAAGGAAGCGTTAGACCACATTCGGGCGTTGCTCTCGTACCTGCCGTCGAACCACATGGAAGACCCACCGCGCGTGGAGTCGTGGGACGACCCCGACCGACAATTGGACGACATCCTCGACATCGTGCCGGCCGCGCCGAAAAAGCCGTACGACGTCCGGGACGTCATCGACCGCGTCGCAGACGAGGAGTCGTTCCTCGAAGTCCAGCCGAACTTCGCGCGCACCGTCGTGACCGGGTTCGCCCGCATGGACGGCCGGCCAGTCGGCATCGTCGCCAACCAGCCGAAAGTCAACGCGGGCACCCTCGACATCAAATCGAGCGAGAAGGCAGCGCGGTTCGTCCGCTTCTGTGACGCCTTCAACTTCCCCATCATCTCGCTGGTGGACGTGCCCGGGTTCATGCCCGGCACCGACCAGGAGCACAACGGCATCATCCGCCACGGCGCGAAACTCATCTACGCCTACGCGGAGGCCACGGTGCCACTGCTCACCGTCATCACGCGCAAGGCCTACGGCGGGGCGTACATCGTCATGGCCTCGAAATTCCTCGGGGCGGACGTGAACTACGCCTGGCCCGAGGCCGAGATGGCCGTGATGGGACCACAGGGTGCGGTGAACATCCTGTTCAGAAAACAAATCGCCGCCGCAGACGACCCAGACGCAGAGCGAGAACGGCTCATGGAAGATTTCCGGGAGGAGTTTGCGAATCCGTACGCCGCGGCGAAGCGCGGCTACGTTGACGACGTGTTGGACCCGCACGAGACGCGAGCGCGGCTCATCGACGACCTCGAACTACTCGAACGAAAACGCGTCGACAGACCAGACAAAGCACACGGAAACATACCACTATGACACCACAACTCCTTCAGCGCCCACCGGAACAAGAACAGCAAACAGACAACCAGCAGCCGACCGAATCGCCCGATCAGAAAGCGGCCGACAGCCCGACCGTGGAACTCGAAACGGGCGTCGAACTGACGCTCCCCGCTGACGCAACGGCTCCCGAAGCAGCAGCCATCGCTGCCGCCGTGAGCGCCCATCTCTCCGCGGATGCGGCGACGGCTGACCAGCAAACCCAATCGTCCGAGTACGTGAGCAACTGGGCGGTCGCCCGCCACACCGGGGCGGGCCGCGCCGCTCGCAACCTGCCGCGCGCATCGCAGGGCGACGCCTGGAAACTCGCGGGTCGCCTTCACTGCTAGCCCCACCGAAACAAACACACTCTTTCACTGAATCACCCAACATATGGACGTCGCAATCATCGGGGCGTCGATGACCCAGTTCGGGAAACGCGATGGCTGGATTCGCGACTTGCTCGCGGAGGCCGGCGAAGCGTGTCTCGACGACTCGGGCGTCGCCCCTACAGACGTAGACCATCTTTACGTATCGAATATGGCCAGCGGCGAGTTCGAAGGCATGACCGGCGTGCCCAATATGCTCGCCCACGACCTCGGCGTGATGCCGGCGTACAGCGCCCGCATCGACCAGACGAGTTCCTCCGGCGGCGCGGGGATGTTCCACGCGTGGCAGTCGGTGGCCTCAGGCGCGAGCGACATGACGTTGCTCGTCGGCGGCGAGAAGATGACCCATCGCTCCACCGCGGAAGCGACGGACGTCATCGCCTCGATTACCCACCCAGTCGAGTACAAACACGGCGTGACGCTCCCGAGTTTCGCCGGCCTCACCGCCCGACTCTACCTCGATAAGTACGACGCACCCCGCGAGAGTCTCGCAAAGGTCGCAGTCAAGAACCACAAAAACGGCGTGGATAACCCCCACGCCCAGTTCCGCAAGGAAGTGGACCTTGAGACGGTCATGGAGTCGCCCATCGTGGCCGACCCGCTTCGACTCTACGACTTCTGTCCGATTACGGACGGCAGTGCGGCACTGATGTTCTGCCCCGAGGAAGTCGCGAAGCAGTACACAGACGAGTACGTCGTCGTCTCCGGCGTCGGGGGCGCGACTGACACCCACGTCGTCCACGAGCGCGACGACCCGACGGTCATGGGCGGCGTCGTCGAAAGCGGGAAGAAGGCCTACGAGATGTCCGGCTACGGCCCGGAGGACATCGACGTGGCCGAACTTCACGACATGTTCACCATCCTCGAATTCCTCCAGAGCGAGGGCCTCGGCTTCTTCGAGCAGGGCGAGGGCTGGAAGGCCATCGAGGAGGGCGTCACCGAGCGCGACGGCGAACTCCCCGTCAACACCTCCGGCGGGCTGAAGTCGAAGGGTCACCCGCTCGGCGCATCGGGCGTGGCCCAGGGCTACGAAATCTACCAGCAACTCATGGGCGACGCCGGGAAGCGACAGGTCGAGGCGGACGTCGGCCTCTGCTGTAACGTCGGCGGCTTTGGGAATTGTGTCATCACCACCATCATGGAGGCCCGACAATGAGCATGGATGCGTTCCGCTGTGTCAACGGTCACGTGACGTACCCCCAGCACCCGCGCTGTCCGGAGTGCGGCGAGAAACAGGAGGAGACCATCGACCTCGCTGAGAAGACGGCCACCGTCGTCACGTGGACAACGAGCACCGCGACGCCGCCGGGCGTCACCGCGCCGAACACGCTCGCAATCGTCGAATTCGACGTAGACGGCCAGCCTGTCCGCGCCATCGGACAGGCCACGACCGACGAAATCGACATCGGCGACGAGGTTCGCCCGGTGTACGTCGAGCAACTCCGCGAACCCGGCGCGGGAATCCGGGAGCCGGAGAGTCAGGAGTGGGATGGGTACCGATTCGAACGTGTCCAATAAGCGATGTTTAGGTCGCGTAAGACACGTTCGAGTCGGAGATTCGAGCGGTTCCAGTAACGCTCACTGACCACTACTTCTTTGCAGTCTGTTGTCGTCTTCTTCGCATGGAGCCACGGCTTACCCTCGTGACGCTTGGCGTCGCAGACTTGCACCGAGCAATCGAATTCTATCGCGACGGCCTCGGACTGCCGATGGACGACCGGGAGGCGGACAGCGACGTAGCATTCTTCTCGCTCGGCGACACGCGATTGGGACTGTACCCGCGCGAGAAACTGGCCGAGGATGCGACTGTCTCGCCGGACGGTGAGGGATTCGCGGGAATCACCCTCGCGCACAACGTTCGGTCCGCCGACGCCGTCAATGCGCAGTTAGACGAGGCCGTCGCCGCAGGTGCGACGCTGGTCAAGCCCGGACAGGAGGTGTTCTGGGGTGGATATTCTGGGTATTTCGCAGACCCGGACGGCCACCTCTGGGAGGTCGCATGGAATCCCTACTGGGACGTCGAGTGATTAGACGGCGGGTGGAGTGGTACGACCAGCGTTCGCTTCGAGGCTGGCGACGAACTCGACCACCGAGACGTGGCGACCGTCGGCCGTGTGCGGGAGCACGTTCACGAGGTGGTCGCGGTCGTCGTAGGCCGCGAGGCACATCACCGGCAGGACGAGTTCGGTGCAGTCCTCGCCGGTGAACCAGTGGCACTCGTGGATGTGGAAGTACGGAGCCAACTCCACGCGGTGTTCGCGTGCCCACTGCGTGAACGCGACGTAGGAATCGAGCGCCAGCGTGGTCGATTCGTCGTGGTCGCCTTCGAGGACGATTCGGTTGGGCCACAGGTGTTTCTCCATACGCACTGCGCCGGCGTGGTCGAGTTCGTCGAGTCGGTCGATAACGAGGTCCTGTGAAACGCGGGCCACGTCCGGCGTGTGCGCTCTGTAGAACAATTCCACCCTGCTGACGGTCGTATCTCTCATCTTGGGTCCCCCGGTGCGGACGATTCTCGCACGCTAGATTAGCACTGTTAACACAACCCATGGGTATGAAGATTTTTGCTGGCAGAAGCGTCAGTCAGGCACGGAATCAGGTTTCGTCGTCCTCGTCGTCGACCTTGTCGAGTTCTTCTCGAATCGTCTCCAGTTCGGCTTCGATTTCCTCCTCCGCGAGGGCGTCTTCTAGCTCGTGTGCTGCCTGTTCGTCCGCGGCCCGGTCTTCGTCGTCCGGTTCGACCGGGATGACGATTGGCTGGCTGCTGGCCCGGCGTTCGGCGGGTCGCGTCGTTCCCCTCGATTCGGCCAGTCGGTCGTCGATTTCGGTCCGAAGGTCTCGGGCTTCGGTGAGCAGTTTTCTCGCCTCGGGGTTCTCTGGGAGCGCGCCCTCTTCGAGGGCAACCTGAATGTCGGTGAGCGCGCGCTCCAGTCGGGTGACGGCCTTTTGGCTCACGTCGCGGGCGCGGCGAGACCCGGCCTGAGTGGACTCCGTCGCGTCGAGGCCGCGGTTCGTGAGATGGATGACCTCCTGGAGCGATTCGAGTGCCCGGATGTTCGCCTCGAGGACGGCGATGGCCGTCGGGATGGCGTACTCGTCGGTAAACGAGAGGAGGCGGCGTGGAGAGGGGGGCATCGGAAGCCCTCGTCGGGTCGTCGGTTCGAGCGCCTGTCTGAGTTCTGCGAGCGTGTCCTCCAGTTCGTCGACGAGGCGAGGCACGTCGTCGCGAGCGTCTGATGACATAGCATAGCATACGGTGTCAGCATGGAAAAAGGTGGTAATTCGACGAAGCTACCCTGAACGACCTCCACAATCTTTATTAGCGACCAATTCCACCTAATATGAAAGATGCCATCGGAGGGAGGAACTGGTCTGACGGAAACGACGGCCATCACGCAGGCACTTGCCGCACTAAAGCGAAGAGGGAGCAGCATTTTGCTCGTCGGTTCGGGCTGTGAGGAAGCCCACGACCACGCCTGTAAGCGACTGCTGGGCGACGACCCAGCAGAGGACCGCCGCAGACTGTTCGTATTTACAGACAGCCCAATCGACGTAGATCGCCGCCTTCCCTCCGGAAACTGGGGAGGAGACAGCGTCCGAGTCATCGACTCGACGGTTCTGACACGCAGTGCCGCGACGACCGCCCAGCCTGGTTCGATTTCGTTCCCGACGACGACGGTAGACGAGGACGACCTCGCCGGACTCGGCCGCGCTATCTCAGCGGACATGGAGACCTTCGACATGATCAGCGACGGTCTCGACGCGGCACAACTGCGCGTTTGCATCGATTCGCTCGTCCCGCTCCTCGCTGACCACGACGAGGAAGACGTGTTCGCCTTCCTCCACGCGCTCGCGGGTGAACTCCACCGTGTCGGTGGCATGGGCCACTTCCACCTCCCGCTCAGCTACGACGCTGAAGCCGTCCAGCTCATCGAGCCGCTGTTCGACGCCGTCATCGAAACGCGCTGTGAGGGCGACGTCGAATACCAGCGCTGGCACTTACAGGACGGTCGCCTCTCGACCGATTGGCTCGCACTCTAACTCCCGACAGTTTCTCCGTTCGCGGCTTCCACCACCAGTTAGTACCGGCCTCCCGATGGCCGACCCACACTACGCCCGTCTCGTGAACTCGAACGTCGTGGCACGGCCGACTTCGTCGCCGCCCGTCACCGTTTCGACGCGAAGTACCACCGTTTTCGGCAGCCCACAGCCGCGACTGACGAACTCCTCCCACTCTGTTCCCTGTCCGACCGGGCCGGCGTGAACCCGGCGCAGATACCTCGTGTAGGCGTCGCTCTGGAGTTCGTCTAGCACCCACGAAGAGACCGACTCCGGGACGGAAACCGACAGCCGCGTCGCCTCACTCATCTTCGTCGAACCCCTGGAGCGAAAACTCCTCGGGGTGGTAGCCAGCGCGGTCGACGACGGCGTCGGAGACGAAGATGGGACAGTCAGCGCGGAGGGCGATAGCGATGGCGTCGCTCGGACGGGCGTCGAAGACGACTTCACGACTCTCGCCGCCGACGTACTGTTCTGCGTCGATTTTCGCGAAAAAGGTGCCGTCTGCGAGGTCGTCGATGCGAACTTTGTCGATTGCGCCTCCGAACTCGGCGACCATGTCGACGAGGAGGTCGTGCGTCAACGGGCGTTCGAAGTGTCGGCCGCGCATCGCGAGTTGCATCGACTGGGCCTGGTCTGCGCTCACGTAAATCGGAAGGAGTTCGCCCCGCACCTCGAGAACCACCGCAGGTGCACCGGGACCCTCGTTCCCCACGCTGACCCCGACGCCCCGGACGACGGCTCGATGAGTCATACGACGACATACGACCCCCACCATGAAAAGCGATTGTGGTGTGGTCACGCCCACCGCAGTTTCTCAGATAGTATCGCCGAACGGACTGCGCGTCCCGAGGATTCCCGCTCGCCCGGCGAGGACCAACCCCGCGCCGAGTAAGACGAGCGCGGCGGCCACGCCGAAGGTGACGCCGTAGCCCATCGAGTCGGCGAGTGCGCCGCCGATTGCGCTGCCGATGCCCCCACCGATGCTCGATAGGGCGGTGTACGCCCCGAGCGCCTCGCCGCGAACTGAGGCCGGCGCGAGGCGCGTGACGATGCTCGTCGCGGTGACGGCGATGATGGCCCACGTCACGCCGATGAGCGCGAACAACACGAGCAGGCCGGAGAACCCCGCAAGCGCGCCGATGCCGCCGACCAGCGCCACGCCGGGAAACAAGAGGGTTCGCGCACCGAGCGCACCCGTCTGAAGGCGATGAGATTCCCACTTCGCCGCGAGTGCGCCGACGCGACCGTAGAACACCGCAGACCCCGCGCTGTTCACGACGAACAGGATGAAAATCTGGTCAGTCGAATACTGGAGGTCGGTGAGGTACGCCGGGAGCGGGCCGAAGTAGACCGAGAAGCCAACGAAGAAGACGACGGCAGCCAACAAGTAGGCCCCGAGCGACGAGGTGGCCCGGTCGGTAAACCGCCGGACGTTGAACGAGGCGAGCCCCCAGTAGATACGGGCGGGACCGTACGGAATGGCGCGAACGTAGCGCCCCGCGCCCCACCTGCCGCGTCCGAGGGTCCGGTACACGCGGATGAACCGGTCGCGGCTAATCATCGACGGCTCTGGATACCACGTTCGCGCGAGCAGGAAGGCGAGAAACGTCGTGGTCGCGATGAGCGAGAAGAACAGTTGCTGGGCGTCTACGTTCCCGAGTCGCGGTTCGGCGAGCGCCATCCAGCCAGCCCCCGAGACGAGGCCGAGCAGCCAGCCGTACCCCTGAATTTCGTTCAGCCGTGCGATGCGGTCGTCCCAGTGGGTGTCAGGAACGCCGTCCACGACGATGAGGTTCAACACGGGAGCCGCCGCGGCGACCACGAACCAGAGGGTGGCGTTCGCAACCAGCAACAACCACGGTTCTGTGACGAACGGCACGACGGCGAGGACGATGGCCGCCGCGGCCAGTGCGACGAGGACGAACGGCCTGCGTCGCCCGGTTCGCGTGGCGAGTCTGCCCCAGAGCAACGCCCCCGGAACCCCCGCAAATGCGGCAGTCGAGGCCATCAGACCGACGAGGAGCGCACTGCTCCCGAGTGTGAGTGCGTACAACGGAATCAACAGCGAGGCGGCTCCCACGGCGGCGTAGCCGAGTCCCCACGCGTAGAGCCAGCGGTCGTCCGACATAGTGCCAGCAACGTAGACCGTCCACTTTGCTTTAGCTGAAAAATAGGGTGCTAAGCCCCCGTCCTCAAGGAGCGAACGAAGTGGAGCGAGTAGGGAGGGGAGACAGCACCCGCACGAGTTGCAAACACCCTCATCCATATCATTAATACACCCTGTTTCGAATGTTTTGACAAGTCGCATGGAGTACAGCCCACGCTTCCGCTTGCTCCCGACCAAAGAGCAACGCGACACACTGGACTGGACGCGAAACACTGTGCGACAAGTGTACAATCACGGCCTCTACCGATTCAACCAACTCGACGAATCCGAGGGAACCGTGAAACAACGAGTCCGGCAAGTCCGCAACGAGCTACCCGAACTCAAAACATGGTGGACTGACTTGCAAGACGTGTACTCGAAGGTCTTACAGACGCACATCGAGCGCATCGCTCGTAACATCACTAACCTCGGGAAACGCAAAGCGAAAGGCTACAACGTCGGCTCGTTGAACTGGAAGAAACCACGAGAGTTCAGGAGTTTCACGTACAACCAATCGGGCTTCAAACTCGACACCAAGAGTGGCCCAAACGGACGTGGCAAACTTCGACTCTCGAAAATCGGTTGGATTCCAATCCGTCTCCACCGCGACATCCTCGAAAACGCCGAAATCAAAGAGGTAACGGTGAAGAAAGAACCGACTGGGGCATGGTATGCGTCGTTCTGCATCGACGTAGAAGAACCTGAGAAACCACCAGTCGAATCCCTCACTCCCGATGACTGTGTGGGTATCGACCTCGGTGTTCTCAACTACATCCACGACTCGAACGGTCTCGTCGTTGACCGCCTTGACTTGTCCGGCGACCGAGACCGACTTGAACGCGAACAACGAGCGTTATCTCGCAAAGAACACGAGTCGAACAACTGGGACAAGCAACGGAAGAAGGTTGCGAAAGTCCATGCTCGAATGAATCAGAAGAAGTGGGATTTCAAGAACAAACTCGCGCACTACTACACGACGCACTACAAGGCGGTGTTGCTTGAAGACTTGAATGTGAAAGGACTGCTCGAAGCCCCACAGAACGCGCGGAACAAGGCTGAGTCTGGGTGGCGTGACCTCATCACTATTTTCAAGCACCATGGCAAGAAGAATGGGTGCTACGTGGTCACGGTGAAACCAGAGAACACGACGTTGGAGTGCGCATCGTGTGGAACAAGTGTGTATAAACCGTTGTGGGTTCGAGACCACTCGTGTCCAACGTGTGGGTTCGAGACGGATAGGGATTGGAACGCGGCGCTGAACGTCCTCAGTCGAGGACTGAAGAAACTAGGAGTGGTTCACTCCGAAGAAACGTCCCCAGAACGCTGCGCGTTCTGGTGTGCGAACGAATCGCGTCGCGATTCGTTACCGCCTGTGGAGACTGCGACCGCTGTGTCTACTGACGGTGGCGAGTCATCGTCAATCGTCGTGGATGCAAGTCGCGTCTCAGAAGCAGGAAGCCCCGCCCTCAACGAAGCCGCGAAGCGGCTGAGTAGGGCGGGGTAGTTCACTGATGGGAACGACTTTCTCGCCCGTCTGCGACGGGCCGCCATGGACAGTCAGGACGAAGTCGCCGCATTCCTCTCGACGCACGACCTGCACGCGCCCCCCGCCTACCGGTTGCTTGACCTCGTCGCCGAGGTGGGTGAACTCGCCGGTGACGCTACCGAATCGACCGACTACGGCGCGCGGCCCACCGCCCTCTCGATTCGCGACGACGAACTCGGCGATGCGCTGTTCACCCTGCTCGCACTCGCGGACGCCCTCGAAATGGACGCTGGAGCCGCCCTCGAAACCAGTCTCGAAAAGTACGAGTCCCGGATTGCAGACACCGGGTCGCCCGATTCGACCTGACGTCTTCGGGTAGGCGCTGCCGCCACACCAGCACATATGGTGGATGGCGGAAAAATCGGTGGATATGCACGAACGCGCCTCGCAGTTCGCGGCACGCGCCGCAGAGGAGTACGGGTTTGCAGTCGATATTCACGAGTTTCCGGAGGGCACGAAGACGGCGGCGGACGCCGCCGAGGCCGTCGGGTGTACCGTCGCGCAAATCGCGAGCAGCATCGCAATCGTCGCGGACGGCGACCTCGTCGTCGTCGTCACGTCTGGGGCAAATCACGTCGATTTCGAGAAGGTCGCAGACTTACAGGAAGTCCCCGAGGGGACGGTTCGGATGGCCACGCCGGAGGAGATAAAGGAGACGCTCGGCTGGTCGATTGGCGGCGTGCCACCCTTCTGCCACTCGACGCGGGTGCCGGTCTATCTGGACGAGACGCTGCTTAACCACGAGCAGGTATGGGCGGCGGCGGGCACGCCCCAGACGGTTTTTCCTATCGACCCCGACGCGCTCTCGTCGTACTCGAAAGCGCGAGTCGTGGACGTGAGCACCTAAATCGGTCGCCCCTCCGCATCGGGTATTATCTGTCCGCGTCCCGAAGCATCTCCCACTAGATGGGAACGCTATCGTCACTGTTCGCACCGGAGCGGGTAGCCGTTATCGGCGCGACCGAGCGCGAGGGGTCTGTCGGCCGCGCCATCACGGCAAACTTGCTCGCCGACTTCGTCGGTGAGACTATCCCCGTCAACCCGAACGCGGACACCGTCCTCGGGGTGGAGAGTTACGAAGACATCGCCACGGTCCCCGGCGACGTGGATCTCGCCATCGTCGTCGTGCCGCCGGCCGTCGCCGTGGACGTCGTCCGCGAGGTTGGAGAGGCGGGCGTGGCGAACGTCGTCGTCATTACGGCCGGTTTCTCAGAGACTGGCAGCGGCGGGGCCGCCCGGGAAGCAGAACTCACGGCCGTCGCGACCGAGTACGACCTCAATCTCGTCGGCCCGAACAGCCTCGGCGTCATCGCCACCGACGTTGGCATGAACGCCACCTTTGGCCCGGAGAACGCCCTTCCCGGCTCGATTTCGTTCATGAGCCAATCGGGGGCGTTCATCACGGCCGTCCTGGACTGGGCGAACGACCGCGACATCGGCTTTCGCGACGTGGTTTCGCTCGGCAACAAGGCCGTCCTCGACGAATCCGACTTCATCCGCGAGTGGGGCGACGACGAGGGGACGGACGTCATCATGGGCTACCTCGAAGCCATCACGGACGGCGAGGGGTTCGTCCGCACCGCCCGCGAGGTGACTCAGGACACGCCAATCGTCCTCGTGAAATCCGGCCGCACGGAGGCCGGCGCACGCGCGGCCTCCTCGCACACCGGCGCAATCGCCGGGAGCGAACGAGCCTACGAGACGGGGCTCGAACAGGCGGGCGTCCTCCGCGTCGAGACGGTCCAGGACCTGTTCGACTTCGCCGGGATTCTCTCGGGCCAGCCACTCCCGAACGCGGGAGAGGTTGCCATCGTGACCAACGCGGGCGGCCCCGGCGTGATGACGACCGACGCAGTAGGCGACTCGTCGCTCTCGCTCGCTTCGCTCTCACCGGCCACGCTCGACGCGCTCGGTGAGTCGATGCCCGAGGAGGCGAACATCCACAACCCAATCGACGTCATCGGGGACGCCGGAATCGACCGGTTCGAGACGGCCATCGACCTCGCACTCGCCGACGACCGGGTCGGGTGCGCCGTCGTCCTGACGTGCCCGACCGCCGTCCTCGACTTCGAGGATTTCGCGGCGGCGGTCATCGACCTGCAGGCGACCCACGACAAACCGGTCGCCGCCTGCCTGATGGGTGGCGATTCGACCCGTGAAGCCGAGGCCGCGCTCAACAGTGCCGGCATCCCGACGTACTTCGACCCGGCGCGGGCCGTGCGAAGTCTCGACGCCCTCTGGAGGTACCGGACGATTCGGGACCGCGAGTACCAGCCACCCACGGAGTTCGACGTGGACCACGAACAGGCCCGCGAGATTCTCGACGCCGCAAAAGAGCGCGGGCAGACGCAACTCGGCGTCGAGGCGATGGATCTGCTCTCTGCCTACGGCATTCCCACGCCGACGGGGGCGGTGGTCGATTCCGCGGCGGACGCCGTCTCGACCGCCCAGGACATCGGCGACCCGGAAGTCGTCATGAAAATCGTCAGTCCGGACATCCCGCACAAGTCCGACATCGGCGGCGTGAAAGTCGGCGTGGCGCTCGAAGACGTCTACGACGCCTACGAGGACCTCGTGACCCGCGCCCGGGAGTACCAGCCAAATGCGACCATCCTCGGCGTACAGGTCCAGGAACTGCTGGACGTATCCGGTGGAACCGAGACCATCGTCGGCATGAATCGCGACCCGCAGTTCGGCCCGCTGGTCATGTTCGGCCTCGGCGGCATCTTCGTCGAAGTGCTCGAAGACGCCACCTTCCGCGTCGCCCCCGTGAGCGAACGGGACGCGACGGCGATGCTCGACGAAATCAAGACCGCACCGCTCCTGCGCGGGGCGCGGGGGCGCGAACCAGTGGACCGTGCGGCCATCGCAGACACCATCCAGCGCATCTCACAGCTCGTCTGTGACTTCCCCGAAATTCTCGAACTGGACATCAACCCACTGGTCGCCACACCAGCGGGCGCGACGGCCATCGACCTCAGACTCACCATCGACCAATGAACACGTTACTCATCACTGCAACCGAAGAAAGCACCGGCAAGACCGCCATTGCCCTGTCGCTCGCGACGCTCGCGGCGAATCAGGGCAAGGCGGTCGGGTACATGAAACCGAAGGGGACGCGTCTCCAGTCGAACGTCGGCAAGATTCTCGACGAGGACCCGATGCTCGCCCGCGACCTGCTCGACACCGACGCGGACGTAAGCGAGATGGAGCCAATCGTCTACTCGCCGACGTTCGTAGAGAGTGTGCTTCGCGGCCAGGAGAACCCCGACGATCTCAAGGCACGGGTTCGGGAGAACTTCGAGTCGCTCGCCACAGACCGCGACCTGATGGTCGTCGAAGGCGGGGGGAGTTACACCACGGGTGGCATCGTGAACCTCACCGACGCAGACGTCGCAGACCTCCTCGACGCGAAGGTGGTGCTGGTGACGACGTACAGCGAACCGGGTGACGTAGACGACGTGCTCGCGGCGGCAGACCGGTTTGGTGACCGCCTCGGTGGCGTCCTGTTCAACGCTGTCGAGGACGCGAGCTACGACCGGGTTTCGACGGATGTCGTTCCGTTTCTCGAAGGCCGCGGCATCCCGGTCTACGGGGTGCTCCCGCGAAAGCGCGAACTCGCCGGCATCTCGGTGGCAGACCTCGCAGCCGAACTCGGCGCGCAAATCGTCACGCAGAACACCCCCACCGACGGTTTCGTCGAGCGGTTCGTCGTCGGAGCCATGGGACCGGAGGCCGCGCTCAGCCAGTTCAGACGCTCGAAGGACGCGGCCATGATTACGGGCGGCGACCGCACCGACATTCAGACGGCGGCGCTCGAAGCCTCGGGAATCAAGTGCCTGCTCCTGACGGGCGGGTTCAGCCCGCCGGGAGCCGTCATCGGGAAGGCGGAGTCGCGTGGCATTCCAATCTTGCTCATGCAGACGGACACGATGACAACCATCGAGCGTGCAGAGGACGTGATTCGCGCTGGGCGGACGCGCGACGAGGAGACGGTCGAATCGATGCGCGAGTTACTCACGGCTCACGTTGACGTGGACGCCCTACTCGGTTGAGGAGGGCGTTCGCCCGAATCGGGGGAATTTTTCGCGGATGTCGTTTCGCTTGAGCAGCGCGAATCCGGCGAAGATGACGAGGAACCCGACCACGGTCTGGGGGTCGATGAGTTCGTCGAGGAGCACCCAACTGAGAACGACCGTATAGACGGGGACGACGTAGGAGTTGAGATTGACTTCGAGCGGGCCGAGTTCGCGCAGCAGGTGGAAGTAGATGAGGTAGGCGAACGCACTCGCGAACAGCGCGAGGTAGAGCACGGCTCCGACGAGCGTTGGCGTCACCGTTACCGCAGAGAGTGGTTCCTTGGTCACCGTCGCGGCGAGCAGATGGAGCAACACCGCGCCGAGGGCCATCGACCAGGCGACGGCGGCCTCGTTCGAAATCGTGTGCTCGATGCGGTAGACGATGGTGCTCCCGAGCGCGATGCTCGCCGCGGCCCCGGTGACGAGAAATTTCGGGAGGGCAGCAGAGCCAAAGAGGTTCGCCGGGTCGGGGTTCGCGATGATGACGATGCCGATGAGCCCGAGGATGAGCGAACTGATGCAGTAGACGGTCGGTTTGAATTCCGGATAGATGGCGATGGCAAACAGCGCCGTCAGCAGTGGAATCAGGCTGAACAGCACCGACGAGACGGCCGTCGTCGTGCCACCCTGCCCGACGAACAGGAGGGCGTTGCCGAGCGTGATGAGGAACAGGCCACCGACGCCGATGTAGAGAACGTCACCCCTCGTGGTCGGCCGCCAATCGTCGGTCACGAACACGACGTAGGAGAGCAGCAAAATCGCCGCCACGTCGAATCGGAGGGCGGCGAACAGCAGCGGTGGGGCGTATTCGAGCCCGAGTTTGATGGCTGGAAACGACGCGCCGAACAGGAGCGCGAGCAGGCAAAACAACAGGAGGGAACGAAATTGTGTCACCTTGATCAGCTGAAGGTTCGCCCCCCACCGTTATTATTCTAGTTCTTACTCTGGAAAAGAACACGTGGAATTGGCCTACGTGGGCATCTCGTCGGATGGAATCGCGAGGACGGGGATGTGCGACCGCGCGAGGACGCGCTGGGTCGTACTCCCGAGGATGTGTTCGAGGCCACGCTCACCATAGGTTGCCATCACGATGAGGTCCGCGTCCGCCCGTTTTGCAGCGGCGATGATGGCCTCGTTCACGTGAATTCCTTGGACGACCTCGGTCGTCACTGAAACGCCCGCTTTCGTCGCGGCGGCTTCAAGGTCGCCGACGGCCTGTTCGCCCGCTTCGTTTAGCCCCTTCAGCAGGTCGCTCATCGAATGCGAACTGAGCAATAGGTTCGCTGCACCCTCGTCTACGACGTAGACGACGTGGAGTGCCGCACCGACTTCTGTAGCGAGTGAGATGGCGTACGTTCCGGCCGCTCGCGCTGCGTCACTGCCGTCAGTCGGCACGAGAATCACGTCGTACATGACAGGATGTACGCGTGATAGGACAAAAAGGTCGGCCAGCTCTTCTCCGACTCGACTGTCTTGCAAGAAACAATTATCACGGGGTGGACGTAAGCAGATGTTGACCCGCGGTGCTCGAACACCTCCGTCTGTTCTCATGCGGTTCGTAGACGGCCTCCGGCACGTCGAGTCCGAAAGCGGCTGGGTCGCCGTCGACAACCTGAACGCGCTCGTGATTTACGCCGGTGACGAACGCGTCTACGCGCTCACCCTGAGACTGGAATACCAGCACATCCGCGGCTGCTTCTCACGCTCGCGCGAAGGTATTAGACAGGAGATGTATGCGCTGCTCTCGAGATTGTTCGAGCGGACAGTGACCGTGGAGTAGTTGCCGACGCCCAGTGTCGCGAAAACCGGCAGGTTGCGCGTGGCTTAAGCCCGAAACGGACCATTATAGAAGCGGGATTTCAACAGGGGGTATTCATGTACAAAACCATTCTCGTCCCGACCGACGGTAGCGAACCGGCCGCACGGGCCGTCGAACAGGGTCTCGAACTCGCCGCACAGAACGACTCGACGCTCCACACGATGTTCGTCGTGGACACCCGCCGATACGGCGACCCGGCGCTGAGCAGCATCGAACTCATCATGACGCAGATGGAGGACATCGGGACCGAACTGATCGCCGACGTCGAACGACAGGCGACCGACAGCGGTCTCTCGGTCGTCACTCGCGTCTGTCACGGCGTTCCACACGAGGAAATCGTCGACTACGCGGCCGAAATCGACGCAGACCTCATCGTCCTTGGGTCGCACGGCCGAACCGGGTCGAACAGAATTCCGATTGGCAGCGTCGCAGAACGCGTCGTTCGCAGTGCGGACCGGCCCGTCCTCACGACGTAGCTTCGCGGTCGAGCGGGTCTTCTAAGTCGCCGGTAATCGCTTCGAAGGCGTCGGTCGCGGTGACCAGGCCGACTACCGACCCGGTCACGTCGTCTACATCCGCCGCAGAATCCGGCACCTCGGTGACCAGCGCGAGCTCCTGATTCGCCTCTTGGAACTCGTCGATGACTTCGCTCACGGAAGTGCGACCATCGACCGTCATTGGCGGAGCGGCAACCGATTCGAGCGTCACAGAGCCGTCCATCACCGCTTCGACGTCCTGGAGCAAGGCGGGGACGTAGACGATGCCGAGGAACTCCTCGGGGGTCTCACCGACCAGCGGAAAGCGACCGTGGGGTTGGTTGGCGACGATGTCGAGGTTTTCTTCTACCGTATTGGCCGTCGAGAGTGTCACCATCTCCTCGCGGGGGACCATGACCTCGTGGACCGGCGTCATTCCGATTTCGAGGGCGTTTATGACCTCATCGCGTCGTTCCTCCGTGAGGTCGCCTTCGTCGAGCATGTCGCCGACACGGCTTCTGAGTTCCCGGCGCGTGCTCGGGCCGTCCCCCTCCTCGCCTTCGGTCCACGAGCGGTCGATTTCGACCCCGAACAGCCGAAGAATCGCTTTCGCAATCTTATCGGAGAGGATGATGACCGGCGCCATCACCTTCGTCCACCAGTAGAGCACCGGCGCACAATACTTCGCGACGAACTTCGTGCGTTCGACGCCGAGATAGGTCGGCGCTTGCTCCCCAACGACGATGTGGGCGATATTGATGAGTCCAAGCGCGAGCACGACTGAGAGTGCGGTGTGCCCGCCGCTCGTCAGGCCGACGAGGCCAAGCGCTCCCGACATCACTGCGGCGACGGCCGGTTCTGCGACGACGCCGAGGCCGACGCTCGATATGGTAATCCCAACCTGACAGCCCGAGAGATAGATTTCGAGTTTGTCGGTCATCTCCCAGGCGCGGTCGAGGCCCGCACCCGAGAACTCCTCACGGGAGAACTGCCGGACTCTCGTCAGCGAAAACTCAGTCGTCACGAAAAAAGCGTTGGCAAGCAACAATAACACGCCACCTAGCAGTCGAAATGCGGTTACGACCTCACTCATCTGCCCGGTGGTTTGAACCAGGCGTTGGTAAACCTACGGGCCGAATCAGGCAACCTGTTCGATGAGCGACGACAGCGTCGCCTTGTCCTGGACGCCGACGAGGCGTTTTACTTGCTCGCCGTCGGCGTAGAGCAGGAGGGTTGGGATACCCTGGACGCCGTTCGACTGGGCGAGCGTCTGGTGCTGGTCTACGTCGACTTTCACGACGGTTGCCTTGCCTTCAGCGGCGAGTTCCTTAACGGTCGGTTCGAGCATCTTGCACGGGCCACACCAGTCCGCGTAGAAGTCCACGAGCACCACGTCGTGGGCGTCTACGAGTTCGTCGAACTGGGCGTCGCTCTCTAGATGAATCGGTTCCGCCGGCGACTCCGCTGTGTCACCGGTCGCTTTCGATTGCATCTCTTCGAGTTTCTTTTGGCGAATCGCGTCAATCTCGTCCGTGCTCGATGAATCGCTCATGCCCAGACATATTGCGCCAACGGCTTTAATGACATTGCTCGTGTGCCGGCTCAGTACACAACCGGTTGCGGACAGTATTTTGGGCTCGGGCCCCTATGACGAGCGTGGACACACCTGACGCGGTACTCATCTACGACGGCGAGTGTCCGTACTGTTCGATAGCCGCGGTGGCACTGAAACGTCTCGACGACATCGACGCGATTTCGTGGTACGACGACGCCGCCCAGCGCTTCCTCGAAGCGCAGTTCGGTGCGACACCCTTCGCGATGGTGCTCGTCGACCGAGCGGAAAAGCGAGTGTACGCGGGCAAGGCCGCAGCAGAGGAACTCGCGACGCGCGCCGGCGTCCCGCAACTCGCCGGGAGTCTCGTGCGCGACAACTACGAGACCATCGCTGACCTCGTCGGCCGAGCCAGCGGGCGCGGGCGCGACCCGGACGATTATCACGAACGCTACGACTTACGCGACGACGCGGCCGCAGAATTCTCGACTCTCGCAGAAGCGGCAGACGAGCGGCCGGCAGAGATAGACGCCTAAGCGAAGCGGACGACCGTCGGTTTCACCACGACATCACCGAAATCGAGGGTGACCGTTTTGCCGACGTAGATGCGGTTTCCGTTGTAGTAGGTCAGTTCGTTTTCGCGGGTGACCGTGGTTTCCACAGTCAGCTCCGCGGTGACCGTATCGTTGTCCGATTCGAGAATGGCGACTTCTTCTACGGTGACGAGCGATGGCGAGGCCGGAACCGGACCTTCCTCGATGGGGTCGATCATGTATCGTGGGACGTTTTCGAGGCGGTAGACGATGGTCATGTTCTCGGTCATCGTCTCGTTTGCGGCTGGTGTCGTTGTCGTATTGTTGTTCGACGCGGGGCTCGCCGGTTCGTCTGGGCCGAGGACGAGCGCGGCTCCGGCGGCGACCACCGCGAGCACGAGGAGCACGACCAGCGCGTCGATGATGTTGACGACGCCGAACAGTCGGCCATCGTCGTCGAGGATAGGCATTGTTCAGCACGTCGGCGAGCGCCATTACAAAAATTCCGATTGCTCCGATGCGTCGAGCGCGACACCTTCAATTTACAGAGAAGGCTTATATGTTAGAAAACCAACACTCGGTCATGGACGAATCGACGCTCACCGGCCTCTCCCAGCGTGACGAAGCCTTCTGGATTGGCCTCGCGCTGTGGGCCGTCGGAATCGCCACCCCACAGACGCTCGAACTCGCCGGAATCGGACTCGGGGACGTGCTCGCCGGACTCGGGATGCTCATACTCACGACCCGCATCCTCGTCGGCAGTTATCGAATCCTCAAACACGGGTACGTGGCGTGGCGATACGGCTACGCCGAGGGGAAGGCTGCATAAGCTGAATTCGGTCGCAAAAAAGCCTCGCAATCAGGCGTATTCTAAGTCGTCGGTGTACCAGTCGAGCATGAGCACCGCGGCCCCGCCGACGACGGCGATGACGACGACGGTGGCGACTGAGACCGCTGAGTCGAACGTCCCGTTCGCGAGTACCTCTTCTGCGGGCAGGCGGAGTGCGCCGACCATGAGGCTCACGAGGAAGGTGAGCGTCGCCGCGCGGTAATTGGACAGCGCCCATCGGATGACGTGGGCGATGGTGAGCAGGCCGACCACCGCGCCAACGCCGAAGACGACGACGGTCGTGGCGGGTTCGACGACCGGGTCAATCGCTCCGCCGCGGGCGACGTTGATGAGGCCGTCGACGAACGCGCGCAGCGTGCCGAGCATGAACTGGTACTGGCCCATGAGCAACAGGAGGAACGACCCCGAGATGCCGGGCAGAATCATCGCGGTGATGGCGATTGCGCCGGCGACGAACGCGAAGGGGAGCGTGTTGGGCAGCCCACCGCTCGACGATGCTCCTGAGATGAGGAAGGCGAAGGTAAAGCCAGCGACGCCAACGGCGAGTCGGCCCGGGGTCGCCACGTTCACGTGCCTGTAGAGGACGATTGCGGAGGCCGCGATGAGTCCAAAGAAGAACGCGAAGGTGAACGCCGGATAGTTGTGGAGCGCCGCCTCGACGATACGCGAGAGCGTGATGATGGCGGTGAGAATACCGGCTCCGAGGGCAGCGAGGAAGAACACGTCCATCCGCAGGAGGTCCTCGCGGAAGGCGGCCCGACCCTCGGCTGTGTGCAGTCGGAACACGTTCTGCACCACGCCGAGGTCGAACTCCGTGATGGCGGTAATCAGGCGTTCGTAGATGCCCGTAATCAGGGCGATGGTACCACCAGAGACGCCGGGAACCGTGTCTGCCGCGCCCATGAAGAAGCCTTTCAGGTACACCGACAGCAGTTCGCCGCCGGGGACGCGAGAGCTACTCATTAGGCGGCTCATGGGAGGGCGACCAGCATAGTGGCTGCGGCCAGCCCGTCAGTCGCCTGCCACGAACTGGCGGTGAGCGACTGTGCTGTCGTGTTGTTGGTGCCCGTGGTCGTGTTCGTCTCGTTTCCGTCGGTCGTGTTCGTCCCGTTCGGTGGGGTGGTCACGTTGCCGTCGGTCCCGTTGGTTGCGTTCCCGTCGTCGGTGCCGTTCTGAGCACCTTCGGGGATGTCAACGGTTTCCTCGGAGAGTGTGACTTCCACGGCGCTCTCTTCTTCACCGAGCACCTGGCCCTCGCTCACGTCAGCAGTTCCGCGCCACTGCGTACCGGTCAGGTTGCTATCGCGTTCGAGTGGCGAGGTGAACGTGTACGGGCCGTTTGCCTGGACGCTCACGTTCGTGTAGCCCGCGTCGAGGCCATACTCGTCGTAGCCGGTCGTCGAGTACGGGAGCGTCATCGTGAACTGCCCGTTCTCGTCGGTCTGGGCCTGTTGGGTGTAGGTGAACGTCGAGTTCGTGGTCGGCATTCGCATCTGGACAGCCGCCGTGATGGTCGTGTTCGCCGGACCGGTGCCCTCGACGGTCGCGCCGGGGACCTTCTCGAAGGTCTTCACCCACGACGGTGGTGTGCGGAACAGTTCACCAGTGGAGAGTCCCGCCTGGCCGAGCAACTGTGCTCGGACGAAGAACGACTGCTGGAAGGTTGGCGACGAGAGCGCAGAGGTGTTAGACACCTTCACGAGGCGGTAGTGCTGGAGTGCTGGCACCCGTTCGCTCGGGTACGGCCCGATGCCGCCAATTTGTGAGGTCGGGTCGCTCTCGACGTAAGCCTGGGCCTCCTCCATCGTTTCGAAGCGTTTCACCGCGGAGGTGTTCGCGCTACTCGGCATGGCGGGGAAGGAGATGGGGCCCCGCTGAGTGTTGATGGTCGCGGTCTCCCAATCGGAGACGACCGGTTCCACCTCGATGGAACTTCCGTGGTGGTAGTACAGGCGGGTGCGCATGCTGTCGTAGTGGCGCTGGGACTGGACCGTCGTGACCAGCCGCGAGCCCTGTTGATTGAACACCGGCGTGAGCATGTCGCGTGAGGTCAGATTTTCTCGGTCGTAGAACACCGTCGGCGCGGAGTACTTGTTGGAACTCGGGTCTGCGAGTTTCCAGTCGATCATGACGTAGCGTGTCTCCTCGCCCTGTTCGCTCACGAGCAGGTCGTTCGCCTGCGTCTCGTTCGTCGCGAGCAGGTAGTTTGCGGCCTTCGTCGCGCTCTGCTGGAACGGGTTCGCATCAGGGATGCGCTCGCCTTTCACCGTGATGAAGTGGCCGTAGTCCCACCACGACATCACGCCGTAGGCTCCGTCTGGATACTCGTAGTTCTCGGTCTGCTGGAACTGACCGTACAGCTCCATCTCGTTCTGTGCGCCGCCATAGGTGCCCTCCTCTGGCGTCTCGTTCGAGAGCCATTCGAGGCTGTCGTCCCACTCGGTGACCTCGCCCGGCTGGGAGACCTGTCCCCCGTAGGCGATGGCGTTCGTTCCGCCGAGCGTGAGCGGTCCCGTGACGACGAGGAGGACTGCGACGACGGTGAGCACCTGATAGAGTTCGATGTCGCGCACCGAGCGTACTGCCCTGTCAGGGCTCACGTAGCGCAGGATGCCGCCCGCGAGGAAGGCGTTCATCGCGGCGATGGCGACGATGAGGTAGTAGTTGAACCGAACCTGCGTGAACGCGGCCATCGTCATGACCACGGCCCACGTCAGGACGAAGAGGTACTCAGCGCGACGTTCGCCCGCGTAGAAATACTGGACGAGCATGACGACCGCGCCGACGACACCGGTGTAGAACGTCAGGCCGTAGGAGAACGTGAGGTAGTTCTGAGCGTCAGAAAGGCGGAGCGGTTGGGCCTCACCGACCGTCTGAGCCGTCGCCGAAGACCCGAAGCCGGCAACCCGGGCGAACTGGGCGACGAAGAAGTCGAAGACGTCCGGCGCGGCGAGCATCAGGACGAGCGCGGTCGCAGAGATGATGCTCGCGATGATGCCGGGATAGACGTACGGCGAGTAGTCAGTCTCGTCGAGTTTGCGCGCGAGGAAGGCGAGGAACAGACAGCCAGCCGCCACCGCGAAGGCGAGTGCGGGTTGGATGAGCGTAAACTGCGTCGGACTGAGCGCGAAACTGTCGAACGCGAGCAGCGAGAGGATGCCGACGACGGACATCATCACCGCTCCCGCGATTGCGAGGTGCTCTGGGCTCTCGCCGCGGACGTAGACGAGCGTCAGGGTAATCGTAAAGAAGAGGCCGAGGATGCCCACGAGGAGGACGCCCGGCGGCCAGGTCCAGATGTAGAGCGAGATAGCGACACCAGCGAGCGCAGCCCAGCCGACCGGGCTTCGCAGGTTGTCCCAGTCGCGTTCTTGGAACTGTTCGTAGACGGGTTTCTCGCGCTCTGCGACGGAGACGGCGACCATGACCGCGAGCACGGCGATAGACTGGAAGAACGCTTCCGCGACGTGGTGGTCGGAGAAGCCGACGAGGCTGCGTCGGAGGAATTCACTCGGCGCGAGCGCGAGGATGAGGACGGCAACGACGCCACCGAAGCGTCCGCCGAGGCGCTTGCCGATGAAGTAGGCTGGAATCGCGACGAGCGTCCCGAAGACGGCAGGGGCGAAGAGGAGCGTGAGGCCAATCGTGTGCTGGTCGGGGCTCCCCAGTCCGACGATGAGGGCGACCGTCGCGACGATCTGGTCGTAGAGGGTCCCGAACTGACCGACGCTCGTGCCGACCGGGAAGTGCGTCCACGGGTCGAACGGCATCGTGCTTGGCCAGTTGCGGACGGTGTAGGTCACCTGCCGGAGGTGATACCAGGCGTCGTTACCGGAGAAAAAGACCTTGTCACCGATGACGAAGTTCTTCCAACCCTGCACCCGGGTGTAAAACATCACACCGAGGAGGAGGAGCAATACGGGGACGTGATACCAGTCCTCGATGAGGCCTGCCACCGACTCGGACCTTCGGCCCGAAGTCGACGGCTGTTTCGTACGTCTACTCATTGTCTGTCTTGACTAGGAAAACGCGCATAAACCTTGTTATCTGGTTGTCAGCGCCAGCAATGAACCGAAAGGAAAACGCCTTTGGACGAACGCCGCCGATGTCAGTGAAATGCGGGTTTCAGTCGTCCTCTGTACGTATTCACTCGACCTTTACGACGCCTTCCGCGAGGCCGCAGCGAGCGTCCTCGCCCAGACCCACACAGACCGCGAACTCGTCGTCGTGGTCGACGGCACGCCCGACGTTTACGAGCGCGTCCTCGAAGACTACGGCCCGCACGAGGACGTTCGCATCCACCTGAACAGCGAGAATCGCGGCCTCCTTGCAAGCCGAAACACCGGCGCGGAACTCGCAGACGGTGACGTGGTCGCCTTCATCGACGACGATGCCGTGGCAGAACCCGACTGGCTCGAAGAACTCGTCGCCGTCTACGACCAACACGACGCACTCGCCGCGGGTGGCACGATGACCGCAGACTGGGTGGCCGGCAAACCCGACTTCTTGCCCGCGGAGTTCTACTGGCTCGTCGGCGTCACCCATCGCGGCTTCGCAGACGCCCCCGGCGAGGTGCGAAACACCTTCGGCTCCAACATCTCGTTCAGACGCGACATCTTCTCCGAACTGGAGGGGTTCGACACCGACATCGGCGGTCGGAAGGGCGACAAACACCTCCAGGGCGGCGAGACGGAACTCTGTGCCCGCCTACGCAACGAGTACGGTCGAGGCGTCTACTACACCCCCGACGCTTGCGTCGCCCACAAGGTGTTCGCCTACCGAACCGACCCGAAGTGGCTCCTGCGGCGGGCGTTCTGGCAGGGCTACTCGAAACGCGGGATGGAAGTGCTGGTGCCTGAATCGAGCGGCGAAGAATCCGACTTCCTCGGGCGATTGCTCACGGAGTTCGCGCCACGCCGAGCCAAACGGCTCCTCTTTCACCCGTCGCTGTCGGGACTGGTGCAGCTGGTGATGCTGTTCGTGTTCACCGGAGTGGTCGGACTCGGGTATGGCTACGGGATGACGAAGTGGAGATGAGCGAGTCGCCGATTCGCGTCCTCTGGTTGACGCCGGACAAACCCGAGGACATCAGTGTGGGGCGGCGGAAAATCGCCGAGTATCTCATGACGCAGGGGTTCGACGTGACGCTCCGGGGAACCACTCCTCGGACGCTCGTCCAGTCAATGCGTGAGCGAAATTCGTACGATGTCGTCGTCGGGACGACCAGAGCGGGGGCCATCGCCGGGACGCTTCTCTCCGTTGTCTTCTCGAAGCCCCTGCTCGTAGACCACATCGACCCAATCAGACAGTTCTCGGAAACGCATCCCCGGTGGCTCTCGCTGCCCGTTCGGCTGTTAGAAAACGTGTCGTTCGCCCTCGCAGACCACGTTCTCTACGTCTACGACGAAGAGGCACAGCGAGTTCGTCGGTACGCCCGGCTGGCCACGCAGACTGACCTCGGGGTCTCGTTCGACCGGTTTGCGAACCCGTCCGATGAGACCCTGAATCGGGCCCAGCGACGGCTCGACGACGAGGGTGTCGCCGGGAACGTCGTCATCTACGTTGGCGGACTCGAGCCGATTTACAACATCGAGCACCTACTCGAAGCAATGACCTACCTGTCGGACTGGACGCTCGTCGTCCTCGGCACGGGGGGCCTCGAATCACAGGTCAGCACCGCGGCCACTGCCCGAGAGAACGTGGTGTATCTCGGAACTGTTCCCCACGACGACGTTCCCGGCTACCTGCACGCGGCGGACGTCGGTATCTCGCTCGTGGACGACGCTCATACGCTCAAAGTACTCGAATACGGGTCAGTAGGACTCCCTGTCGTCCAACTCCGTGGCCACGCTGAGGGACGGTTCTCCGGCCTCGCGACGTTCTGCTCACTCGACCCAGCTGCCATCG
Source organism: Haladaptatus sp. QDMS2 (assembly GCF_029338295.1). Taxonomy (NCBI): domain Archaea; kingdom Methanobacteriati; phylum Methanobacteriota; class Halobacteria; order Halobacteriales; family Haladaptataceae; genus Haladaptatus; species Haladaptatus sp. QDMS2. The sequence goes on along the minus strand of NZ_CP119791.1, from coordinate 1,199,354 downwards.
CCGAGGCGATTCAGACTGCAAAAGAGACGACCGATACGGCGGCAATGCGAGCGGCGAGCAAGCGCTACGATTGGGCGTCGATAGGACAGGTCTATGAGTCGGCGTTACGAACCATCGTGACAGACCAGCAATGAGCGAATCGCGGGACCGCCAGTGGACGTACTCGATCTGCATCACCCACTACAATCAGGGGGCGACGCTACGGTCGAGTCTGGAGAGCATCCTCCAAGAGCGACCCGCCGATTCCGAGATCGTCATCGTGGACGCCGGGAGCAACGATGGAAGTCTCTCGATCCTCCGGTCGTTCGCCGCAGCCCACGACGCGATTCGACTCCACGTCGAACCAGGGTGTAATCGAGGGGAGGGGCGACAGCTTGCTCTCGAAATCGCTCGCGGAGCGCACATCATCGCCAACTACGATTTAGACCAGACCTACGACACCCTCCTCGCGGGCATCCTGGAAGTCTATCACGACCTTCTCGAAGCAGAGGGCGACATCGCCCTCCGTACCGCCGGAAACCTGTTCATCGCACCGCGAGAATTACTCCGCTCTGTCGGTGGCTACAGTCCCCTCATGCGCGGCGAGGACCACGAATTGACAGACCGTCTCGAAGACCGGGGCGTGCTGCGCTACCTTCCGGTGAAGAACACGCAAAACGTCACGTCCTCGAAACCGAGCGCGCGTCGGCGGGCTCGGCGGTCGTTTCGCTCGGCGAAGGGACTGTACCAGATTGGCTTCTCACCGACGCAAATCTTCCAGTTTCTGCTCCGAAAGCACCCGCCACACATCGCGGTTGCCGGAGTGCCGATATTCGCGGCAGGCATCCTCGCGGGTGTGCTCGACGGGCGGGTGTACACCGCTCGAAAGAAAAACTGGCGAGAGATTTTCGAGATGAGTGCCCGCCCGACCTACGAGGACATCGTGGTCGAAATCCCACCAGAACTGGCCCAGTACGCCGTGGCCCACGAAACCCGGAGCGAACGGTCTTCGAATCCATCCACCGCATCCTCTGATTAAGCTACGACGGAACTCAGCGACCGTGAAATCCACAACTAATACGTCAGTCAGCACGAACGAGGCGGTGTAAGCGTGTCTACGAACGCCGCCCTTAGAACGTTGTTCAAAGGCGGAGGGATTCTCTTCGTCGGACTCTTCGTCGAACTCGCCATCTCGTTCGTCGCGAAGTTAGTCATCGCCCGTGTGCTCGGGCCGGTAAACTACGGGGCGGTTTCGCTCGGTATCACGACGGCGACGATTGTCTCGACCGTCGTGCTCCTCGGCTTGAATACGGGCATCGGACGCTATCTCCCGACGTTTTCGGACGACGCCCGTCGTCGTGGCGTCCTCGTCTCCGCGTTCCAGGTTGGGGTCCCGCTTTCGCTTCTCGCGAGCTTGCTCATCGTCGTGTTCGCGCCGACCATCGCCCGGGTGGTGTTCACCGACCCGGCGACTGCGCCGGTCCTCAGAATCTTCGCGCTCGCGATTCCACTCGCCGCCGTGATGAAACTGGCCGTCGGAAGCGTCCAGGGGCTCAAACTCTCGCTCCCGAAGGTGTACATCCAGAACATCTCGCTGCCGACCCTCCGATTCGTCGGCATCCTCGCGGTGCTCTCGATTGGATTCGGTGCGACTGGCGTCGCGTGGGCGTACGTCTTTTCCTACCTCGGAGCAGCGACCCTTGGTGTCTACTTCCTCTATACACGAACCACATTGTTCGACCGCACCAGCCGGTACGAACCGATGCACAGCGACCTCCTGTTGTTCTCCGCTCCGCTGGTCGTCTCCACGGTGATGACGTTCGTCTTCGCGGACATGGATACGTTCATGCTCGGCTACTTCTCCTCGACTGGCGACGTGGGCGTGTACAACACCATCTATCCGATTGCCCTGCTCCTGACGACGATGTTGAGCTCCTTCGGGTTCATCTTCATGCCCGTCATCGCGGAACTGTACGCAGATGGTGATACGGAGAGCATGCGAACCCTCTATCAGGTCGTTACGAAGTGGATATTCACGGTGACGGTCCCGCTGTTCGTCGTCGTGGCACTGTTCCCCGAGCAGAGCATTCGCGTTACCTTCGGCGAGCAGTACGTCTCAGGGGCGCTCGCGCTGAGCGTCCTCTCTGTCGCGTTCTTCAGCCATGCAATCGCCGGGCCGAACAGCGACGCGCTGACGTCGCTCGGCCGAACGCGACTCATCATGTACGACAACACCCTCGTGGCGGCGGTGAATTTCGTCCTCAACGTGTTGCTCATTCCACGATACGGCGTCCTCGGGGCCGCCGTCGCCACCGCCGTCGCGTACGTGTTGCTCAACGCGCTCTATTCGTACCAGCTATATCGCGAGACAGGCATCCAGCCGTTCACGGAGTCGCTCCTCAGACTTGCCGGGTCGGCGCTCGTTCTGAGTCTCATCGGGTACGTACTGGTGACCGACCAGTTAGGAGGCGACGTGGTTGCAACGGGAGCCGTGAGTCTTGCTGTCGCAGGCGGGTATTTGCTCGCCGTTCTCCGATTCGGAGTCGGGCCTGAGGAACTCGTGTTGCTCGATAGCGTCGAGTCACGGTTCGGGCTCGACCTCGGACGACTCAGGGCGTTCGTCACTCGGTTCAGCCGGTAAAACCGAGCGCAGTCGTCACCACGGATTCACCGAGGAGAAGGCTTTTGCAGACCCAGAGACGACCAGCATACAATGGATTCCCGCGAGGACGTGTGCGTGCTGATTCCGACTCTCGACGAAGCCGCAACCATCGGGTCGGTCATCGATGGATTTCACGCAGAGGGACTCAGGAACGTCCTCGTCGTCGATGGTCACTCTTCTGACGGAACCCGCGAAATCGCCGCAGACCACGGCGCTCGCGTCGTCGTACAATCGGGCAGCGGGAAGGGCCAGGCCGTCCGCGAGGGTATTCGCAACATCGACGCCCGGTACGTCCTGATGGTGGACGGTGACGGAACGTATCGCCCGTCGGACGCGCCGACGATGCTCGAACCGTTGTTCGCGGGGGCCGCAGAACACGTCATCGGCGACCGGTTCGCGAGCATGGAGCAAAATGCCATGTCGCGGCTGAACCGAACCGGAAATCGAATCATCAACCGGGCATTCGAATTCATCCACGGGCGCGACCTGCGCGACATTCTGAGCGGGTATCGAGCGTTTACGCGAGAGTCAGTCGAGTCGCTTGGCCTGTTCGCGGACGGGTTCGGTATCGAAACCGAACTCGCCGTCGAGTGTGTCAAACACGGCGTCACGACGACGGTAGTGGACATCCACTACGGAGCGCGTCCGGACGCGTCGGACACGAACCTCCACCCGTTGCGCGACGGGGGCGTCATTTTGATGACGTTGTACAAACTCGCGAAGACGAACAATCCGCTATTTTACTTCGGAAGCGTGGCCGGGTTGAGTTCGGTCGTGGGACTCGTGATTGCCGCCTACGTCGGGGTCGAATATTTCACCCTGGGCATCTCACACGAGGCACTCGCCGTCGTCTCCGCGTTCTTCTTGCTGTTTGGGATGCAGTTGCTGATGTTCGGGGTACTCTCTGACCTCATCGTCACACTCAACCGGGAGCAGACCCGCCGGCTGGAGGAGATTGCCCGCTATCGGCGCGAACCGATGGATGACGTATCGGATTCCCGTCAGGTCGAGTCCGCGACGACGAGTCGGGACAAACGGGCGTAATACATATTTTGAGCGAACCCCTCGCGCCACACATGACCAAGTACACGTCGGTGTCTATCTCGAAGGAACTCGCCGACAAAGTCGAAGAGACCATCGAGGGGACGAGTTTTTCCAGTACTGGCGACCTCGTCCGATTTCTCCTTCGGAGCATCGTGGTCCAACACCAGCGAAAGGGTGAACTCACGGAGGCGGAGTTCGAAGAAGTCACCCGGCAATTGCGCGAACTCGGCTACCTGAAGTAGTTAGGCGAGGACGTCTTCTGGCGGTTCTGCATCGAGAACGGTCAGCGATTGCTCGACGCCGCTGCGGTCGAACGCACGGAGACCGTCTTCGTCCCACGGCGGCGTGGCGACGAACACTGTGCCATGGAGGTCGTCCGTGATGGCGAGTTCGTCGAAGCCGTCGGGATGGGAGACGAATCGGCCCTGCGTCTGGCCAGCGGGTGTGCCGAGGTCGACGCCGAACACAGCAGAGACAGATTTCCCGGCGTCCGCGAGGTAGAAGTGGGTGAATACAGGCGTTTTGGGGTCGAGCTTTGTGTGCCCCTCCAGTTCGCCCGCGGGTGACACAGAAAGTGCGAACGTAACCCCTTCAGGGGCTGCCTCCGCGGCATATTCGAGGAGGACAGTCGCGAGTCCGCGTGTAATGTACACCATGGTCATCCTCTGCATCGCCGTCCGGTTAAGCCATTGGGAGCTCGTCCGCTCCGAACCTCTCTTGCGAAGGAATAATGAGGACGGAGTACGATGTGACATCTCATAGCACGGGATTATTGCTGCGAATTCTCGAAAATTTGTATCACATTTATATCAAAATTTATATGAGTGTCGAAGTATATCTTTGAGTCGTAATGTCCAACGATTCACTGAAGCAGTACCTTGCTGAGCACCCACGAATGGTCGGTGTCCTGTTCACGCTGATGCTACTCCTCTTCCAGGCAGGTAACGTCATTGCCGGGGGCGGCGGTCCAGGGACTGGCCCATAAGTAACGGTATCGACCCAAAAACGACTATTTCTAAAACGCCAGAGCGTGCAGTTAGGCGGTTAACTCGACGTCAGTACTCCACATGAACATTCCATCGAGTACCACTGGAACCTCCTCGAGGGCGAGGAACTCCTGGAGAGTCTGCGTATCGACGGTGAACGTCTTGAGGTGTCCTGAGCTCAGGAAGTGAAGTTGATTGTCGCCGATATACGGTCGGAACACCGACCCGAGTCCCATACACTTCGTCGGGTAGGTGCGAATACTCACGTCGTAGGTGCCCTCGCGAGACCGAATGTCACAGAGGTATGGCATGAGGCTCTCTGCATGGGCAATGTCGACACTCCCGTCACCGATGACGAGATACTGGCTCCCGATGACAGTTTGGTCTGAGGCGATAGTCAGCGCTGCACGCAGTGGGAAGCCACGGTTGAGCAGCCGGGCCATCGTGCTTCCGATGCGGAACGCACCACTGTCGATTACGTCGTCGAGCGTCACGACACCTCCGATACTCCCTCCTTCGATGAGGTGCATCCCCTGGTTGTAGGAGCGACACGCATTCAGCAAGAAGGCGTCGACACCGACCGAATCCAGGGTCGCTGCATCCAACCGCCCATCCGTACACTGGAACCCATCGTTGTCGATGTGACCGATGTAATGGAAGAAATCTGTATCTGATTCGAGGATTTCCTGGAGCGCTTCGACGGTAAGGTTCGTCTCGAGGTTGACGGTAAACGGGAGTTCTTCGCGTGACCCGTACACGTCCGCGGCGACATTGTGTTCATCGACCATCGCCTCGTCGTTACAGACGACGGTGATGTCGATATCTTCGTATTTAACGTCGCGATGGAGTCGATTTCGAAATGCAGAGACGGTGGCTTTCGTCGCACCGATCGGTGCGTCTTCGCCGACCCACGCCTGTTCGAGCGAATCGGTCGATTCTGGCTGGACGACAGAGATCTGTTGACTCGCGCCACCAGCAGACGACCGCGTGAATTCGTCGCGCATGAACTCGTCGACGGCGGCCGTCTGAGCGTGGGAGGGAGTCACCGTATGCGCTGCGGGCGTCCGAATCACCGCGAGGTCGTTTACGAGAAACGGGAGTATTTCGACGTTCTCGGGCGACTGAGAGATGTGCGTCGTCAGCTTCCACTGTGGCATATCCGGTTCGAGGGTGTCGAATGGGACCTGTAAATCAATTTCAAGCTGGTCGCTGATTGACCGCGCGTAGCGTTCGCTGAAGTCGAATTGAATCCGGTCTTCGACGACGATTCGTTCGTAGAGGGAGTCGAGGTAGTGCCCCTCGGTGCTCGTGAGGCAATCGAGGAAGAACGTTTGCTTGAGAACGCGTTCAACTTCGCGTTCGAACGCCGTTCCTTCTCCGAGTGGGTGGACGTACCCATTGTCAGTGATGATTCGTGCTTCCTCGCCCGGTTTAATTGTCGCGCCGAGATAGTAGGCGAGTGATGCGACGACAAATATCTCCTCGAGTGACGGCCGGACCTCTATCGTGACACCCGTCTCCGGCGTGTCGAGTGTCTCCGGAATATCGAGCTCGTCGCCCAGTTCGATCATCGGAGGATGACCGCGCAGCGTCGGGTACGACCGCTCACAGCTGGTCGTTTTCAACGCAGACCCGAGTGCGGAGACTGCCTTCATCATGTCCGCTGGGTCAGCGGTTGTGGTTATCGTCGTCGCAGGATTGTCGTGATACGAACGCGCCCCGACGAGAATCGTCGTTTCGTCCCCGAAGTCGAAGGTCATCTCCGTCGCGCCGGCGGTGACCTCGAGTGAACCCTCAACCCGGATGTACATCTTGATGGGCGCATTGAACTCGATGCTGTATGTTCCCGTGCCCAAATCGTGGGTGCTAAATGGCTCTGATACCGCGAGCAGTTCACCCTCGGCATCTCGAACGTGCGTTGCCACGTACTGCTCGAGGGTTAGTTCAGCGGCTTCGACAGCGACAGCAGTGTCTACCGGAAACGTAAACCGTTCAGTACCCACCGGTCTCGGCGCCAATTCGCTCGCACTGCTGAGAGCACACTGTCTGCGTTCGATCGGGTCTGTAATGCGTAGGCCCCGGTTATCCGCACACGCTTCGATTGTAACGTGCATTAGGACCGCACCTCCCGTATCGAATGCCGGTGCCCGAAGACGGCACACATACGTATACCACTCTTACAGAATGATTTAATAAAAAAGTATCGTCGGAGAAACCTGTTCAAACGGAAATCACAGGGAATAGAGAAGTTCTCGCCTGTCATTCGTTCTGCATAAGTTCTGTGTGTGAGAATCCGCGGTTACTCAAACTGGAATAAAAGCGCGAAGATTTTGTAGGTACAATTTTGGCGTGTGTTTGACCGACCCCGAGAGCGCCGCCGCCAGTGCGCCGCTCGCGTCGGTGTCGATTCCGGCGCCGTGACCGACCAGAACCCGCTGTGGGCGAAGTGACCCGAACTGAGAGCGCGGCGGAGTCAATCGGACTGCGGGGTGGACACCGAGTCGTTCGCCGCTGGCAAGATAGTAGGGGACGGTCCCGAGGGCCTCCGAAACGACGAGCGTGGCGGTCTCTTCGTGGAACAACGCCCCTTCGCGCCAGAAGGGGTTGTTGTAGACCTTGAGCAGTCGGTAGCCCGTGTCGGGCAGTTCCCCGCTGAACACTTCGACGGCAGCTTCGAGGTCGTCTTCGACCGAGTCCATCCATCGCGGAAGGTACACGGGAACGTCGTGACGACGTGCGATTTTGGCGGCGTCTCGCTTGTGGCGGTCGAGCAACAGTACGACGCCAGCGACCGGCCCGCGTGCGGCGAGGTGGTCGTCGAGGCCGTCGAAATCGACGGGGTCCACGAGCCAGAGACCCGCATCGCTAACGAGGGCGTGACTCGCACGTTGCATTCGTTCTTCTGGGTGGGCAATCCACCCGAACCCGCCGTCCCACTCGTCAATAATTTCGGGGTCCCTGGCGACGCCAGTGGCTTTCATCGACATACTCACAGAAACGCACGCAAGCCGGATAAACAGACTCCCTATCCCGTTCGGGAACCGCTTAAGGACGCCCCCGTCGTAGCGGACCATATGTTCTCGTCACTGCGCTGGTTAGCCCTCGAAGTGAAGTACCTCGGCCCGGCGGTGTCGTTCTACCGCGAGCACCTTGCGCTCCCCGTCCGTCGAGAAGGTGAAAACGAGGTCGCGCTTGGCGCAGGCGAGACGGACCTGATTCTTCGTGCGCCGAGTACGGTTCCACGCGGCGGGCTTCATACGCACTACGCCTTTTCGACCCCGGCAGCGGAGTACGACGACTGGTGGAACACGCTCGGCGAGACGTTCGAGTTGGAGGAGGTCCAGTTCGGCGCGGCGAAGTCGCTGTACTTCTACGACGGTGAGGGCAACTGCGTGGAAATCGGCCAATCGGACGACGAGGGCGCGGGTATCACGGGTATTTTCGAAATCGTCCTCGAAGTAGAGGACCTGGAGCGCGCAGTTTCCTTCTACACCGACCTCGGCTTACAGGTTCGTGACCGCGGTGACCAGCGCCGCCGGGTACGCCTCGACGCGGGTCCCTTCGACATCGAACTCTGGGAACCGCAACTCGGCCTCGCAGACGCCCGGGGTGGCGTTCACGTCGATATCGGCGTCACGGCCTCGAACCCTGCGGAGAAGGTAGCACAGGTGGCGGACCAGGCGCTCGCGGTTCGTGAACGGGATGGAGAATTCGTCGTGAAAGACCCGGACGGCCACTATCTGACGATTGGGTGAGGACGGTCAGAGTCGGTCTGTGTTGATGCCGACGCCGGGCGGGGTGACGATGAGGAACTCGCGGAAGTGCATAAGCTCGCCATCGAGTTCACGGACGTCGCGGGCGAATCCCGCGGCCAGTTGGTTCAGGTCGCCTTCGATGGCGAGGAACAGCGTCTTGCCCTCGCGGACAGCTTCGACCCACTCTTCGGGTGGCGTCCCACCGTCGAGTACGCCGAGGACTATCTCCCCGGTCCCCTGCCCCTCTTCTTCAAGTTCACTCTCTGCGGCCCGCAAATCGAGGTCGAAATCGCCCATATCCCCATCTGGGATGCGGGCGGGAAAAATATACTGTTGAGCGGGACTGTCAGCGCTGTGAGTTCGGACTGTGGAACCGCCGGCCCGACCCTAGTCGTTTCGGTACTCTTTGCGGTAGCCGCGGAACTCCGTCCGGTGGGCTTCCTCGTCGGCGAGAATCGTCACGGCAAGGTCCTCAGTCACTGGGTCGTCGGCTTTCTCTGCGGCCTTGATGAGTTTCCGGTAGGTGTCGATGGCATCGTTCTCGGCTTCGAGGACGCCCTCGATGACCGCGAGCACGTCCGTCGAATCCTCGGGTGGCTGGAGGTTCTGCTGGCGGGCTTCGAAGTCGTAGGAACTCGGCGGTCGCTCGTCGAGTTGCTTGAGACGCTCACCGAGCAGGCGCGCGTGGCTGAGTTCTTCGTCGATGTCCGTATCGAGACTCTCTTTGATTTCTGCGGCGCGAACCCCATCGAGGACGATGGCGTTCGTCAGGTAGTTCATGACCGTCTCGATCTCGTCTGAATACGCACGACGGAGGAGTTCGGTGACTTCGTCTGACATCGAGTAAAGAGACGGGCGCGAGCCTCATATTTTCTCGGGCCAACACGTTCGGTTGCTGCTTTTTGCTGTGCGAGCCAATCTCACACTGGCGACCATCCGTTCAGTTGCGGTGCCCCGAGAGCGCGCCCAACGAAAATTCCGCCAGTTTTGGTTGAAAATTTACTATTGCACGATTATTTAAAGCGTGCGTTGAAGGGGTAGCATACCCCAGTGTATAAGGACATTTTGAGTGTATTCACACGCCGCTTGCTGTCGATTTTCAAGTTTTGCCGCATCTCTTATTCGTGTCAACTCTCGAAAGTGAGCTGTCTTAGCGTAAGTATTATATACTCGGTGGGTTGTTGGTTGCGATACAATGTCTCACCGACATACCGAGGAAACGTCGTCTCAGACGGCGGGTCGAGTTCTTCGAGGGCACGTTAACTAACACCTCCGCCCCCGAGATAGACACGGTACGGATTTTCGACACCACGCTCCGCGATGGAGAGCAGACTCCACGCACGTCCTTCTCGTACGATGACAAACGCGAGATAGCGGCGGCGTTGGACGACATGGGAACCCACGTCATCGAGACGGGCTTCCCGGTCAACTCGGACGCAGAGTTCGAGGCCGTCCGCGACATCGCAGAGAGCACGCGCACAACGACGTGTGGACTGGCGCGGGTCGTCGACAAAGATATCGAGGCTGCGCTGGACGCAGGCGTGGAGATGGTTCACGTCTTCTCGTCGACCAGCGACATCCAGCTCGAAGACTCCATGCACGCCACTCGCGCGGAAGCCAAACAGCGCTCCGTCGACGCGGTCGAGCGTGCGAAGGAGGCCGGCGTCACGGTGATGTACTCACCGATGGACGCGACGCGAACGAACCACGACTTCCTCATCGAGGTCGTGGAAGCTGTGAGCGAGGCTGGCACTGACTGGATTAACATTCCCGACACCTGTGGGGTGGCGACGCCCACGCGGATGGCCAATTTGGTTGCCGACGTGGTCGCCCACACGGACGCCCGCGTGGATGTCCACACCCACGACGACTTCGGGTTGGCGACGGCGAACGCCATCGCCGGGTTCGAGGCCGGTGCCCACCAGGCGCAGGTCTCCGTCAACGGCATCGGCGAACGCGCCGGGAACGCCGCCTACGAAGAAGTCGTCATGGCCGCAGAGAGCCTGTACGGAGTCGATACCGGCATCGACACCAGGCAGATTACGAAAATTGCGAAAATCGTAGAAGAGTGCAGCGACGTGCCGATACCGGCGAACAAACCCGTCGTGGGCAAGAACGCCTTCGCCCACGAGAGTGGCATTCACGCCGCGGGCGTCATCGAGAACGCCTCGACGTTCGAACCCGGCGTGATGACGCCGGAGATGGTCGGCGCGACGCGCGAACTGGTGATGGGGAAACACACCGGGACCCACTCCGTCCGCAAGCGCCTGCACGAGGAAGGGTTCGACCCGACCGACGAGCAGGTGCGAGCGGTCACGCGAAAGGTCAAGGACTTCGGCGCGGAGAAACAGCAGGTCACCGACGACGTGCTGATTCGGTTCGCCCGTGAGGTGGGCGTCAAAGAACAGTCGGAGGTCAGAGCCTGACCATGCCCGCCTGCGATTTTGCTGCTGTCGAGCGTCGCGTGAACGACCGTAAAGTGAGCAAGGTTTGCACAACGCACAACAGTTATAATGGGAGCGTCACATATCGGTCTACTAATGCAGGCACTCGCCGCCACCACGCAATCGCAGGCGACGAGCGGTGCTGCGGTCCAGCTCATTATTGTAGGGGTCTAGCTCCCCTACCTACCCCCATTTCCACCGATTTTTGCACTGACTTCGAAGCACCAGCACTCGCTATCCCGATGACCCCTGCGACCACGACACGACAGATGAACCGACGACCGACACCACCACAGGAGGCCCACACATGAGCGAACGTGCAACCTCCTCGTATCAGGAACCGACCGAGGAACAGCCACCAGAGCAATCGAAGCAAAAACCCGTCACGAACGGCGCACAATCCGTCGTTCGGGCGCTCGAAAACGCCGGCGTCACGCACCTGTTCGGCGTCCAGGGCGGCGCAATCATGCCCGTCTACGACGCGTTGTACGACTCAGAGATGACGCACGTGATGATGGCCCACGAGCAGTCTGCGGCCCACGCCGCGGACGCCTACGGCATCGTCTCCGGGAAACCCGGCGTGTGTCTCGCCACCTCCGGCCCCGGCGCGACGAACCTCGTCACCGGCATCGCGGACGCCAGCATGGACTCCGACCCGATGATTGCGCTCACGGGACAGGTTCCGTCCGACATGGTCGGCTCAGACGCCTTCCAGGAGACGGACACCACGGGCGTCACCGCGCCCATCACCAAGGCGAACTACTTCGCCTCGGACACGGACACCGTCGGCGACGTGGTCGGCGAAGCGTTCGCCATGGCCGCGACGGGCCGACAGGGGCCGACGCTCGTCGACCTCCCGAAAGACGTGACGAACGCGCCGACCGACCGCGAGCCCGGCCCTGCGCGCACGCCATCGACCTACAATCCCCGGACGGACCCGGACGACGAAGCAGTCGAGACTGCTGCGACAGCGCTCGCGAACGCCGAGAAACCCGTCATCCTCGCCGGTGGCGGCGTCATCAAGGCGAACGCAACGGCGGAGTTGCGCGAGTTCGCAATCGCCCACGAGATTCCAGTCGTCACGACGATGCCCGCCGTGGGCGCGTTCCCCGAGGACCACGAACTTTCGATGGAGATGGCCGGGATGCACGGCACTGGCTACGCCAACATGGCCATCACCCACTGCGACGTGATGCTCGCCGTCGGGACGCGCTTCGACGACCGTCTGACCGGTGGCGTGGACACGTTCGCCCCCGAGGCCGAAATCATCCACATCGACATCGACCCGGCGGAAATCTCGAAGAACGTCTACGCGGACTACCCCGTCATCGGTGACGCGGGGACCGCGCTCTCGCGACTCCACGAAGCGATACCGGGCGAACCGGACGCAGACGAGTGGCGCGAACAGTGTCAGACCTGGAAAACCGAGTATCCGATGGACTACGGGACGCCAGACGACGAACCGCTCAAACCGCAGTTCGTCGTCGAGGCGATGGACGCCGCGACGGACGCGGACACCATCGTCACCACCGGCGTCGGCCAGCACCAAATGTGGGCCGTCCAGTACTGGACCTACACGGAACCGCGGACGTGGGTTTCCTCCCACGGCCTCGGCACGATGGGCTACGGCCTGCCCGCCGCCATCGGCGCGCGACTAGCCGCCCGCGAGGACCAGGCCGTCGTCAGTTTCGAGGGAGACGGCTCCTTCCTGATGACGCTCCAGGAACTCTCGGTGGCCGTCCGTGACAACATGGACATCACCGTCTGTGTGCTCAACAACAAGTACATCGGCATGGTCCGCCAGTGGCAGGACGCCTTCTTCGAAGGTCGCCACTCAGCCTCCGACTACGGCTGGTGTCCCGAGTTCGACAAACTGGCAGAGGCGTTCGGCGCGAAAGGCTTCCGCGTCGACGAATACGACGAAGTCGCGGACACCATCGAGGCTGCCCTTGATTACGACGGCCCCTCGGTCATCGACTTCCACATCGACCCCGGCGCGAACGTCTACCCAATGGTCGCGAGCGGCGGTGCGAACGGCCTGTTCGCCCTCTCGGAGGACCAGCTATGACGCAAGGACTGCAAGGCCCACGACCAGAGGAACGACCGCACCCAGACGGCAGACGCAACGCCCAGGGCGAGCGTATCGACCCGGTTGCGGAGGCAGCACAGGAGACGCGACAGGCGACCGTCTCCGCGCTCGTCGAACACGAACCCGGCGTGCTGTCGCTCGTCTCCGGGCTGTTCAGCCGCCGCCAGTTCAACATCGAGAGCCTGACCGTCGGCCCGACGACGGTCGACGGCCACGCCCGCATCACCCTCGTCGTCGAGGAGACGGACGCGGGCATCGACCAGATAAAGAAGCAACTGGCGAAGCTGAAACCATCCATCGCCGTCGGCGAACTCGGCACGGACGCCGTCCGCGCGGAACTGGTCTTGCTCAAAGTCCAAGGCCACGAACCGGACAAGGTCCACGCCATCACCCAGATGTACGAGGGTCAGACGTTAGACGCCGGTCCCCGAACCATCACCGTCCAGATAACTGGCGACCAGCGGAAAATCGACGACGCCGTCGATGCGTTCCGTCAGTTCGGCATCATCGAAATCGCCCGGACGGGCCAGACCGCACTGGCGCGCGGCGACACCCCGACGACTCCGGGTGAGTCGCCCGCCGCCTCAGCAGAGAGCACCGCACCAGCAAACTCCACCCCAAATTCAGACCAATGACAGACGAAGACGAATTCACCACGACCGTATACTACGACAACGACGCAGACGACTCACAGTTACAGGGCAAGACCGTCGCCGTCCTCGGCTACGGCAGTCAGGGCCACGCCCACGCACAGAACCTCGCAGAGAGCGGGGTCGACGTGGTCGTCGGCCTGCGAAAGAACTCTTCCTCTCGCAAAGCCGCAGAGGAAGACGGCCTGCGCGTCACGAACCCGGTGCAGGCGGCAGCAGAGGCAGACATCGTCTCCGTACTCGTCCCGGACACCGTCCAGCCAGCCGTCTACGAGCAAATCAAGGACGAACTGGAACCGGGTAACACCCTCCAGTTCGCCCACGGCTTCAACATCCACTACAGCCAAATCGAGCCAAGCGAGGATATCAGCGTGACGCTCGTCGCGCCGAAGAGTCCCGGCCACCTCGTGCGCCGCAACTACGAGGCCGGACAGGGGACGCCCGGACTCGTCGCCGTCCACCAGGATGCGACCGGTGAGGCCAAAGAAGAGGCGCTCGCCTACGCGAAGGCAATCGGCTGTACTCGCGCTGGCGTCATCGAGACGACCTTCCGCGAGGAGACGGAGACTGACCTGTTCGGCGAACAGGCCGTCCTCTGTGGCGGGGTCACGAGCCTCGTCAAGCAGGGCTACGAGACGCTGGTCGATGCGGGCTACAGCCCCGAGATGGCGTACTTCGAGTGCCTGAACGAACTCAAACTCATCGTCGACCTGATGTACGAAGATGGCCTCGGCGGCATGTGGGACTCCGTCTCCGACACGGCGGAGTTCGGCGGACTGACCCGCGGCGACGAAATCGTGGACGAACACGCCCGCGAGCGCATGGAGGACGTCTTAGAGCGCGTCCAGAACGGCACGTTCGCCCGCGAATGGATCGTCGAGAACCAGGCGGGTCGCCCGAGCTACAACCAGCTGCGCCACGCAGAGAAGAACCACGAAATCGAGCAGGTCGGCGCACGCCTGCGCGACCTGTTCGCGTGGAGTGAGCAGGAACAGGAAGACGAGACGGAGAAAAAACGGGTGAAGACAGATGCGTAAGACGATGAAGGAGATCAGTCACACGAACCCCTACACCGGCAAATCGTTCGGCGAGGGGATGGTGTACCGACGAGGCGTCGTCATCACCGACGGCGGGCACGACCCGGAACGCGAGGAGGAGCCGGAGAAGATGAAAGACGTAGACCACGAACCGCCGAACGGAGAGGGGGCCAACCCCGTCTTCGAGCGCGGACCCGACGTAGACGACGATGAGTGAGGGAACGCTGTACGACAAGGTGTGGGACCGCCACAAGGTGACGACGCTGCCCAACGGACAAGACCAGTTGTTCGTCGGCCTCCACCTCATCCACGAGGTGACGAGTCCGCAGGCATTCGGCATGCTCAGAGAACGCGACCTCGAGGTCGCCTACCCGGAGCGCACCTACGCGACGGTTGACCACATCGTCCCGACGGCGGACCAGTCGCGGCCGTTCGCCGACGACGCCGCAGAGGAGATGATGAGCGAACTGGAGGAAAACGTCCGCGACGCTGGCATCCAGTTCGCAGACCCGAACTCCGGGAACCAGGGCATCGTCCACGTCATCGGGCCGGAGCAGGGACTCACCCAGCCCGGAACGACCATTGTCTGCGGTGACAGCCACACGTCCACGCACGGTGCGTTCGGTGCACTGGCGTTCGGTATTGGCACCTCGCAGATTCGCGACGTACTCGCCACCCAGACCGTGGCGATGGAGAAAAAGAAGGTGCGGAAGGTCGAGGTCACCGGCGAACTCGGCGAGAGCGTCACCGCGAAGGACGTCGTCCTCACCATCATCAGCGAACTCGGCACCGACGGCGGCGTCGGCTACGTCTACGAGTACGCGGGCGAGGCCATCGAGAGCCTCGACATGGAGGGACGGATGAGCGTCTGCAACATGTCCATCGAGGGCGGTGCGCGTGCGGGGTACGTCAATCCCGACGAGACCACCTACGAGTACCTGCGCGAGACGGACGCCTTCGCAGATAATCCGGAGAAGTTCGAGCGCCTGAAGCAGTACTGGGAGGCGATTCGCTCCGACGACGACGCCGAGTACGACGACGTGGTCACCATCGACGGCTCGGAAATCGAACCGACCGTGACGTGGGGGACCACCCCCGGTCAAGGCGTCGGCATCAAACAGCCAGTTCCCGCCCCCGAGGACCTGCCTGCGGACAAGCAGGACACGGCTCGGATGAGTCAGGCGCACATGGGCGTCGAACCCGGTGAGACGATGGAAGGCTACAAAATCGACGTGGCCTTCCTCGGTAGCTGTACGAACGCCCGCCTGCCCGATCTGCGCGCGGCGGCGAAAATTGTCGAGGGTCGGCAGGTGCACCCGGACGTCCGGGCGATGGTCGTCCCCGGCAGCCAGCGCGTGAAAACCGCGGCCGAGGCCGAAGGCTTGGACGAAATCTTCCGCGAGGCCGGCTTCGAATGGCGGCAGGCTGGCTGTTCGATGTGTCTCGGGATGAACGACGACCAACTGGAGGGCGACGAAGCCTCCGCCTCGTCGTCGAACCGGAACTTCATCGGTCGACAGGGGAGCAAGGACGGGCGGACCGTCCTCATGAGCCCCGAGATGGTCGTGGCAGCGGCGGTGACCGGCGAGGTCACTGACGTTCGCGATTTAAAGGAGGTGGCTGAAGTATGACCGACGTGCCGAGCGTCAAGTTCGTCTCCGGGACGGGGATTCCCGTTCGCGGTAACGACATCGACACCGACCAAATCATCCCGGCGCGGTTCATGAAGGTGGTCACCTTCGAAGGGCTCGGAGAGTTCGCGTTCTTCGACCAGCGATTCGACGAACACGACGACCAGAAAGACCACCCGTTCAACGAGACGCAGTATCAGGGCGCGTCCGTCCTGGTCGTGAACAGCAACTTCGGCTGTGGGTCCTCTCGCGAACACGCCCCGCAAGCGCTCATGCGCTGGGGCATCGACGCCATCGTCGGCGAATCGTTCGCCGAGATTTTCGCGGGTAACTGCCTCGCACTCGGGATTCCAACCGTGACCGCAGACCACGAGACGGTCGCCGAGATTCAAAACTGGGTCGAGGCGAACCCCGACGAGCAACTCGACGTGGACGTGGCCGCAGAAACCGTCACCTACGGCGACGAGACGGTCTCCGTGACCGTAGACGACGCCCAGCGCCAGGCCCTCGTCGAGGGCGAGTGGGACACCACTGCGTTGCTGAAATCGAATGCGACTGCCGTTGCAGAGACCGCAAACGCACTGCCGTACATGGAGAGCGATGACTGAGAAAATCGCCGTGATTCCGGGCGACGGAATCGGCCAGGAAGTCACCCCCGCAGCCGTGGACGTCCTTGACGCGCTCGACCTCGGTTTCGAGTTCGTGAAGGGCGACGCGGGCGACGCCGTGAAAGCAGAAACCGGCGAAGCACTTCCAGAAGCGACGCGGCAACTCGCCGCAGCGGCAGACGCCACGCTGTTCGGCGCAGCGGGCGAAACGGCCGCGGACGTGATTCTCCCGCTTCGCGGCGTCGTCCAATCGTTCGCAAACGTCCGTCCGGCGACGGCGTACCCCGGCATCGAGGCGCTCAAGCCGGAGACTGATCTCGTGTTCATCCGCGAGAACACGGAGGGTGTCTACAAGGGCATCGAGTCAGAAGTCGCTCCCGGCGTTCGGACGCTCACCCGCGTCATCACCGAGGACGCCTCGCGGAACATCGCAGAATTCGGCTTCGACTACGCCGAACAGAACGGCTACGACAAGGTCACCATCGCCCACAAGGCGAACGTGATGCGCCAGACCGATGGCCTGTTCCTCAAGACGGCGAAGCAGGTGGGAGACGAGCGCGGCGTGGACTACGACACCGCGCTCATGGACGCGCTGGCGATGCACCTCATCCTCCGCCCGGAGGAGTACGGCGTCGTCATCTGCCCGAATCTGGCAGGCGACATGCTCTCTGACCTCTCTGCTGGCCTCGTCGGCGGCCTCGGCTTGCTCCCGAGTGCCAACGTCGGGCCGGAGAACGCGCTGTTCGAACCGGTTCACGGGAGCGCCCCGGACATCGCCGGTCAGGGTATCGCGAACCCGACGGCGACGATTCTCTCGGGTGCGATGTTGCTAGACCACCTCGGCTACGGCGAAGAGGCGCGACGGGTGCGCAGTGCCGTCGAATCGATACTCGAATCCGGCCCGCACACGCCGGACCTCGGCGGCGATGCGTCCACGGAGGACGTGACGGCGGCCATCGTCGAACGCCTCTGAGGGCCCCTGATTTTATCACCCGTCGAGTGCTACCGGTTCGTATGCCTCGCGTGCACTTAGACGAGAAGACGCTCGACCGGCTGGACGGCCTCCGCCAAGAAGATGAGTCCTACGACGAAATCATCAACGAGCTCATCAATATCTATCAGGCCGAAGAACTGTCGCTTCACTACACTGGCGAAGAACTCTAGTCCTGTTCTGCGGCGACCCGCCGAACGTCGTCCCAGCGCCCGTTCTCCTGTAAGTGTTTCTGGAGCATGTCTGCGTACTCCTGAGCGAGCCGCTCTGCGTTACGAATTTCGGCTTCGTCCACGTCAGGCTCGTTGCTGCCGAGTCCGAGCGCGCTTTTGACCGACTTCATCATCCCCCCGGATTGCTTTTTCTGCGGTGGCCCGCCCATGCCGCCTTCCATCTGCTGGCGGATGTTATCGAGTTCGGGGACGATGTCCGGGAGTTTCTCGGTATTGGCGACGAGTCGCGCCTGGTCTGGATCCTCTGGATGCTCGATTTCGAGTTCCACGGCCATCATGATGAGGCCCCACTCCTGGCGGGTGAGTTGTGCCTCTGCGATGCGGTCTGCGAACAAGTTATCGACCGTCATGCGTGCGCCGACGATTCGGTCTCTCCACGGGCGCTCTGACATACGTATGGGTAAAATAAGCGGACGTATCAGGGTTTCCCCGTCAGACGAGTTTTGCGTTCATCTCCGTCTCGACGGCGGCGAGCGCCCGGGAGATGATGCAGTTTTCCTTCGCGGCGGTAGCAGCCTCGAGGAACTCGTCTTCTGACACGTCGGGGGCCTCCCCTTCGAGGTCGAGGACGATTTTGGTAATCGTTTGCGCTCCGTCCACCTTCTCCATGTGGACGTTGGCGGTCGCTTTCATCCGCTGTGGGTCGAAGCCGGCTCGCTGGAGGTTCGCGGCGACCTGCATGGCGAAGCAGGCAGCGTGGGCCGCACCGAGCAACTCTTCTGGGTTCGTCTCGTCGCCCTCCTCGAACCGGGCTTTCCAGGTATACGGCGCGTCGATGTGTCCGGACTCGGATTTGATGGTTCCACTACCCTCACGGAGCGTTCCCTCCCACACGGCCTCGGTTGAACGTACTGGCATGGTACGTCCGTTGTATTCGCAACACACTGGGATAACTGTGCTGCGTCATCGACCCACGAGCGCAAAAACGGAGAGTTTCGATTACTGGTCTGCGAGGTCGAACGTCTCGTCGCCGTCCAAAACGACGACTTCTGTGCCGCTGCCGGTCGCCGTCACTTCCTTCTTGAAGTCCTCCGGGTCCTGTTCGATTGGTGGGAAGGTGTCGTAGTGCATCGGGAAGGCGTAGTCTGCGTCGAGCCAGTCGGTCGCGATGGCGGCCTGCCACGGCCCCATCGTGAAGTGGTCGCCGATTGGCAGGGCGACGGCGTCCGGTTCGAGGTACGGGCCGATGACGTCGCGCATCTCGGTCATCAGGCCGGTGTCGCCAGCGTGGTAGAAGGTGTTGCTCTCCGAGTCGGACACCTGCGTTGGCTTCGTGTCACTGATGATGAATCCACCGGGCATCCCGCCGGAGTTCGAGTAGTCGGTCATGATGCCGTTCGTGTGGTCTGCGCGGTGCATCGTTACGTAGGCGTCACCGCACTCGACGGTTCCGCCGATGTTCATCCCGATGGTGTCTTCGTGGCCGAACTCGTCGGAAACGAACTCGGCGAGTTCGGGCGTCGCGACGACCGTGGAGTTCGTAAAGGACCCGGCGTCCGCGATGTGGTCTGCGTGCCCGTGTGTGAGCAACAGATACTCCGGTTCCGGGATGTCTTCAGGTGATTTCTCGGTTTTCGGATTGTCGAAAAACGGGTCGATGAGCAGACTCGTTTCCGCCACTTCCACGTACCACGTCGAGTGACCGTACCAGGTGAGTTTCATCGCAGGTTCACCTTACGGCGGATAGCACTTAATGGCTGAGGGCGGCCCAGTGCCTTACCGGAAAAAGAGGACGTAGCCACCGGCGACGAGCGCGGCGAGGAGGGCTGCTCCGAGCGTAAACCCGCTGAAGGGGGACGCCGTCGTCACATTCGTCGCTTCAGCAGCAGTGGTGGTGCCATTCGTGGTCGATTGCCCGACGGCGAGACCGACGCTCATCGTCCAGGCGACGCAAAGAACCGTGGTGACGACGAAACGGCGCATACCCACGAATCACGAGACTGGAACCTAAACGTTTGCATGGGCGGAGTAGTTATTATTCGTGAGCGACACGTCTCGGGTATATGGTTCGGGACTCCTGGCGGCGGACGGGCCCGGGGATACAGGCCGTTCTCGACACACTCGACGACCCGGTGAGTCGATCGCTGTTCCAACACCTCGCTGAACCCAAGACCGTCCAAGAACTCGCCGCGGAGGCGGGCGTGCCCCGTTCGACGACCTATCGGAAGATAAACCAACTGGAGGAAGCCTCGCTCGTCGAGCCGCTCGTCGAGATGCGGATGGACGGTCATCACACGACGCGGTATCGCCTCGCCTTCGAGGAGGTGACGTTCCGACTGGACGACGACCGCGAGTTGATCCTCTCTATCGTGCGACCGCCACAGACGCCGGACGAGCGTCTCTCTGCGCTCTGGCAGGAGGTGCGGAAGGGAACGTGACCATTTCCGTCACCGCACTCGTCGTCCTGAAGACACTCACGCTGGTCTTAGGCGGTCTCATCACATACTACGCATACAAAGCCTACCGTCGGACGGAGTCGCCCGCACTTCGGGCGCTCACCGTCGGATTCGCCATCGTCACGCTGGGAGCGCTGATGGCGGGATTTGCAGACCAGGTCCTCAGATTCGACGCGACGACAGTCGCGCTCATCGAGAGTTTACTCACGACGATTGGCTTCGCAGTGCTGGTCTACGCGCTGTACGTCGAGTAAGAAAAAGCTGGGATTTAGCCGAAGATGTACTGCAGGCGCGGGTAGCGTTCGACCAGCGGCACGCCGCCGATTTCGATGCGCTCTAAGTATGTGTCGAGGCCGAGGATGCGACCCGCACCGAACGCGGCCACCGCGAGGAAGACCAGCATGTACGCGAAGTCGCCGTTGATGACGCCGTGTTCGATGCTCCAGTTGCCGAAGTAGAACATGAGCATCATGAACGCGCCGAAGAACGCCGCGAGGCGGGTCAGCGCGCCGACGATGAGGCCGAGGCCGATGAACACTTCACCCCACGGGACAGCGATGGCGAGGAAGTCAACGAACCAGGCGGTCTGGCCCATCCAGAGGAACATGCTTTCGAGCGGGTTCCCGTTAGTCGCCGCGACGTTGAGCAGGTAGCCCTGCGCGCTCCAGCCGGCTACGAGAACCTTCTCGATGCCCGCATTGAGGAACGCGATGCCCATCATGAGTCGAAGCGCGAGGACGAACCACGCGCTCAGGCTCGAGGCTTCGCTCCGAACGGTAATGCCACCGAGACGGCTTTCGAACGTGTTGGCTCCGGTGAGGGGAGTGTTAGTTGCCATGTTGTTCACCTACAGGTCTCAGTACGCAGATTGATAGTATATAAATGACAGCCGAATCCCACCGGGTGAGAATCGACAGCCTGTGCCCACCGGGTATGCAGTACCCTCCTCAATCAATCCGCATACCTGCTTCGAGCGGGGAGAGAAACGTCGTAAGTTCCTTCGCGACGCGCTCTGGAGCCTCGATAGCCGCCGCGTGACCGACGTCCGGCAGGACGATAAGGGCGGCGTCCGTGCCCAGGTCGGTGAGCGTCTGGTCTATCATCTTCTCCAGGATGACCTGGTCTGCGTCCCCGTAGAGGACGAGCGTCGGCGCTTCGAGGTCGCGAGCCTCGTCGGTGCCGGCGTTGACGCCATTGTCGTACGGCGAAATGTTGAAGTGGGCGTTGGCGTAGACGAAGTCGATGAACCCTTCCTGGGTGAACACGTCGGCCATGTGGGCGTCCAAATCGAACGCCTCCGGGACGGTATCGGCGAAGACGACGGTTTCGAAGTACTCCCGGACGGCCGCGACGTTCTCCGTCTCCATTGCAATTTTGAGCGGTGCGACTTGCAAGGCGTCGTTCGCCAGTTGTTCGCGGCTCCTAAGCGGTTCGGGTTCCGTGACCGCCCCTGACTCGTCTTTCTGCAGGACCGGATAGCCCCGTGTACTGACCGGCGAGATGAACGTCTGGGAACGAACGAGCTCCGGAGCCAGAAGTTCCAATTGCATCGCGATGGTGGACCCGCCAGACCAGGCGACGACGTGTACCGGTCCGAGGTCGAGCGTTTCGACCAAAGCCACGAGGTCCCGGGAGTAGTCGGCGACAGCGTCTACCTGCGATTCGTAGGACGACCCGCCACAGCCACGAAGGTCGGGTGCGAGGAGGTGAAAGTGCGAGTCCAGCGTTTCGAACAGCCGGTTCCAGTGACTGGCCGCAGAGAAATTCGCGTGGATGAACAGGAGGGGTGCGGTCTCGCCCTCGCGTTCACGGTAGGCGATTCGCTCGCCATTTGGTAGTTTCACGTCGCGAGAGAGAACAGTCATGGTCGCACGTAGGAGTACCCACGTATAACCCTACCGCCGAGCGAACGGAAGGACAACGCATAAATTTAGGCTTACCTAATCCTCGTCGCACGATGGAACTGACGCGTCGAGACGCGATTGCCGCGCTAGCCGGTGTCGGCCTCGCCGCCGGGGGCGGGGCGGCTCTCCTCGCGAGCGGTGACGAGGAACTCGACACGTCGCTCGAAGAATCGACCGAGACGATGGTCGCTGTGGCCGAGATACTCTATCCGTCCGGGGTGACAGGTATCGAGGAGTTCGTCAAGACCTACGCGATGGGGCGGGTTGCAGACCGCGAGGCCTACCGCGACGAACTCGAACGCGCCTGTGCGGACCTGAACGAGACGGCGATGGCATGGTACGACGCTCAATTTGCCGAGTTGGACATGGAGACGAGAATCGCGCTGTTGACCGAGATGGGCATCCCCGAGGCGGAGGCGAGTAACGACCCAAAGGAAACCACGGCGAGACGCCTACGATACTACGTTTGGAACGAACTCCAGTATGCCCTCTACACCTCGCCGACCGGCGGGAAACTCGTCGGCATCGAAAATCCACAGGGCTACCCCGGCGGCCTGACGTACGCAGAGCACCCATGACCGAGGCCCAGCTTCCCCGAACGGACGTCTGCATCGTCGGGGCTGGACCCGCCGGTGCGCTGCTTGCAGATTCGCTCGCGGAGGCGGGCCACGAGGTGGTCGTCCTCGAAGCAGGCCCGCGGTTCGACCCCGAAAACCGAACCAGGCAGATGGAGCAGTCGATTCGGCCCGGTGACGACGACCGCTCGGTATGGGGGATGGGCGGCCCGCGTGACGCCTATTCAGCCACCGGCGAAAACTTCTACCCACTCAATCACTCCCGAGTGAAGGGCGTCGGCGGGAGCACGCTCCACTGGCAGGGAATGGTGATGCGGATGCCCAAATCCGACTTCGAGGCGACCGGTCCCGACGGGGGGCGCTGGCCCCTCGATTACGACGACTTGCGATCGCACTACACGAAAGCGGAACGCGAACTCGGCGTCGCGGGAGCCTCGGATAATCCGTTCGAACCGCCGCGCGACGAACCCTACCCGATGCCAGCATTCGCGCCGTCGCACTCCGATTCGATTTTCGCAGAAGCGTGTGAGAAACTCGGCATCGCCACCCACGCCGTCGGCAACGCCCGGAACTCGGAGACCTACGACGGACGCTCTGCCTGTGTCGGGTACGGCACCTGCAAGCCGGTGTGTCCCTCCGGCGCGAAGTATTCAGCGGACGTGACCATCCGAAAGGCCGAGGAAAAGGGGGTCAACGTCGTCACGGAGGCCCCTGTTCAGCGCCTCGAAACTGACAGCTCGGGGACCACCGTCGAGGCAGCCGTCTACGTCAAAGACGGCGAGGAGCGAAGGCAAAAGGCAAGCCAGTTCGTCCTCGCGGCCGGCGGCGTCGAGATTCCCCGGCTGCTCCTGCTCTCTGCGTCCGACCAGCACCCGGAGGGCCTCGCCAATTCGAGCGGCGTGATCGGGCGCTACTTCATGGACCACCTCTTCGCGGGGATGGGTGGTCGCCTCCCGGCCAAGAAAACCCGGCAGAACCACGTCGGCTTCAATACGACCGAGAGCCACCAGTTCTACGACACCGACGACGACGTCGGTCCGATAAAACTCGAATTCCTGAACTACGCCGGCCCCTCGCCGGTCGAATTGGCGATGCACTCGGCAGAGTTCGGCGACGACCTGCTCGATTCACTCCGGTCGGCCTACGGGCACGACCTCGGCATCGGTGCCCTCGTCGGGCAGCCACCTCGCAAGGAGAACTACGTCGGCCTCGACACCTCGAAGACCGACGACCACGGCAACCCCGTCCCGGACGTGCATTGGCGCATCGGCGAGGCAGAGCGCCGAACCCTCGCCCGTGCCAACGAAATTCAACGCGCCATTTTCGACGAACTCGGCGTGGACGTGGGCTGGGTCGTCGGCCCGGACAACACCGGCCCGGCCTACCATCACATGGGTACGACCCGAATGGGCGCAAACCCCGAAACGAGCGTCGTCGATTCGCGCCTGCGAACCCACGACGTGTCGAATCTCACCATCGCGTCGAGCAGCGTGTTCGTGACCTCAGGGGCGATGAATCCGACGCTCACAATCGCGGCGCTCGCGCTCCGAGCGGCGGACTTCGTAGACGAATCGCTAAAACAGGAATGAGGGTTAGTCAGCCTTGCACGCGCACAACTTGCCGTTGTTGTAGGCGTCGAGGATGTCGTAGAGGCACTCGCCGTTTACGCGCACCGTATCGCGTTTCTCCGTGCACTTGTTGAATAGTTCAACTTTGAGTTCCCACTGGCGCTGTGGTTCGTACTGGTCGGTTCCAATTTTCATGAATCCGGAGGTAGCTAACCAGCGGTCAGCGACGTACGGCACGCCCGCATAGCAGCGTCCGCCACCGATGCAGCGGTCTGCAGACCCGGCATAGCGGATGCACGAATCCTCGGCACCTGCGTATTGGTTGAGTTTTGCAGCAATGAGTTGCTTCGCGAGGATGAGCGCCTTGTCACCGCTGACGGGTTGTTCGAGGACGTTCTCGATCCAGAAGTCGCGGCTCTTTTCGACACCACCGATTTTGAGCGTTTGAACCGGCCACGCCTCTGGGTGGTTCTTCCAGTAGCCCTGAGAGCGAGCGCAGACCGTTCCACACCCGGCAGCCGCTGCCGTTCCCGGAATGCCAATCGAGGCAGCGCCCGCGAGGAGCGCGCCGTGTTTCAGTAATTTTCGTCGTGAAGTACGCATTTCAGTCATGTGTAATACACCCAACTGGAAAGTTCGCGCCACCGTACTTTGTTACTATCTTGCTAGGTTTTTTCAATGTTTGACTACCGCTGGGGTTAGGTCGCGCCATCGGATGAAATGCCAGCCTACCGCTGGAGTTAGGTCACCTCGTCGGAAGAAATGCCAGTCTACCACTCGAGGTGGGTGTGTTTAAGGCGGCCCGCCGATAGCACACAGGTATGCAACCACGGGACCTCTCCTCGCACACCGCCTACCGCGCGGGGCGCGGCATCGAGGAGGTCGCACGCGAACTGGGCCTCGACCCCCAGAAGCTGGTGAAACTCTCCTCGAACGAGAACCCACACGGGCCAAGCCCGAAGGCAGCACAGGCGGTCCGCGACGCGGCACCGACGATTCACACCTACCCGAAGACGTCCGCCGCGGACCTGACCGACGCCCTCGCGGAGAAGTGGGGCGTGTCCGGGGACCAGATTTGGCTCGCGAACGGTGGCGACGGGGCGCTCGACTACCTCTCCCGGGCGATGCTCGAACCGGGCGACGAAGTCCTCGTCACGAAACCGGGCTTCGCCTACTACGGCATGAGCGCCCGGTACCACCACGGTGAGGTCAACGAATATCCCCTCCAGAAGGACGCCGACTTCGAGCAGACGGCGACCGACGTCCTCGACCACTACGACGGCGAGCGCATCATCTACCTCACGAGTCCGCACAACCCGACCGGTTCAGAGATGCCGCTCTCAGAAGTCGAGAAGGTCGCAGCGGGAACCGACGACCAGACGCTCGTCGTCGTGGACGAGGCTTACGGTGAGTTCTCCGAGACGCAAAGCGCCGTCTCGTTACTCGCAGAACGTGACGACATCGCTGTCCTCCGAACGTTCTCGAAGGCCTACGGCATCGCTGGCCTGCGACTTGGCTACGCCGTCGTTCCCGACGCGTGGGCCGACGCCTACGCGCGAGTGAACACGCCCTTCGCCGCGAGCGAACTCGCCTGTCGGGCCGGCCTCGCGGCGCTCTCCGACGACGAACACGTCGAGAAATCCGTCGAGACAGCAGTGTGGGCACGCGAGTACATCTACGAGCACCTCGATGCCCCGACGTGGGAGAGTGCCGGCAACTTCGTCCTCGCGGAGGTGGGCGACGGCTCGAAAGTTACCCGTGCCGCCCAGCGCGAGGGCATCATCGTCCGAGACTGTTCGAGTTTCGGTCTGCCTGAGTGTATCCGCATCACATGCGGGACCACGGAGACGACCAAACGCGCCGTTGCGGTGCTAAACGAGGTGCTCGCGCAGTGAGAGTCGTCGTCACCGGCACGCCCGGAACCGGCAAGACGACGGCGACGGACCTGCTCGACACGGACCTCGACGTCGTCCACCTGAACGACGTGATTCGCGAGGAGGACGGTCTCTACTCGGAGGTCGACGAAGAACGCGACAGCCTCGTCGCCGACTTAGACGCCGTTCGCGAGTGGCTGGGCGACCGCGACGACGTGCTGGTCGATTCCCACCTGGCACACCACCTGGACGCCGACAAAGTCGTCGTGCTTCGCTGTCGGCCCGACCTGCTCGAACAGCGCCTGCGCGACCGCGGCGAACCGAACGCGAAGGCCCGCGAGAACGCAGAGAGCGAAGCCCTCGACGTGATTCTCTCGGAGGCCGTCTCCGCCCACGGTCTCGACGCAGTGTACGAAATCGACACCACCGACCGACGACCCGAGGCGGTCGCCGCCGACATCGAAGCGGTCATCGCGGGCGACCGCGAGCCGTCCGCGGGTGCGGTCTCCTTCATCGACTACCTATAATGCTCGACAAACTCAGACCGCTCGCCGACCGCGCGCTCTCGCCCTTCGTGACCGCTGCCGCCCGTATGGGCCTCACGCCCGACGGGATGAGCGTCGTCGCGTTCGTCCTCGCCATCGCCGCCGGTGTCGCCTACTACCTCGCCGGGCAGACACCAATCTACTACCTCGTCGGGGCCGTCCTCGTCTTCCTGAACGGGTGGCTCGACCTACTCGACGGCGCGCTCGCTCGCAAACTGAACGTCGCCTCTCGCGCCGGTGACCTGCTCGACCACGTCCTCGACCGCTACGCGGACATCCTCGTCATCGCCGGCTTGATGGCGGGTATCGAACAGTACGCCCTCGGCTTCGCGGCCATCACGGGCGTGCTCATGACCTCGTACCTCGGGACGCAGGCGCAGGCCGTCGGCCTAGACCGCGTCTACGGTGGTCTCGTCGGACGTGCCGACCGATTAGCCATCATCGGCATCGTGACCGTCGTCGCCGCGTTCACGCAGGTGCAGGTCGCGGACCTCTCGCTCATCGGGGCGCTGCTCGCGTTCTTCGCGGTCATCGGGCACATCACGGCTCTCCAGCGATTTTATTACTCGATGCGCGCGCTGGCCTAAACCGCAGGCGGGCGGCCACCCGGCGTGCCATTTATACACGACCCTTGCTAAATGGGGCTATGGCTCAATGTGAGATGTGCGGAGCCGAGTCTGGTTCCCTCAAGACCGTGAAGGTAGAGGGGGCAGAACTCCAGCTTTGCGACAGCTGCTCGCAGTTCGGGACGGAGGTTCGAACGCAGGAATCGTCTTCCAGTTCGTCCACGAAGTACTCGACAAGCAGTTCTTCCGGGACGTCGTCATCTTCCTCCAGTAGCACGTCGAGTTCCTCGGGCGGGTCCTCGCGGCGGCGTCGGGACATGTTCGACGACATGGAAGAAGTCGCCACGGACTACGACGACCGCATCCGAAGCGCACGCGAGAAAAAGGGGCTGAGTCAGGAAGACCTCGCGAAGAAACTGAACGAGAAGGCGAGTCTCATCCGCAAACTCGAACGCGGTGACATCCTGCCGAGCGACTCCGTCCAGAAGAAACTCGAACGCTCGCTGGGCATCAGCCTCTCTGAGAGCGCCGACACGGACTCTGAGTGGGACGGCAGCGCCTCGACGACGACAACCCTCGGCGACGTGGTAAAGCGCAAGGACAACTGACGCGAGTCGTCTCGCAATCTATTTGTCGCCGGGGAATCGCCTCCCGGTATGTTCGTTCTCGTAAACCTGAAGGCCTACCCGTGCGACCCCGTCGCCATCGCGGAGGCCGCAGCGACCGTCGCCGAGGAGTCTGACACGCGAATCGCCGTCGCCCCACAAGCTGCGCACCTCGCCGCCGTTGCTGAGACGGGCGTCGAGACGTGGGCCCAGCACGTCAGTCCCGTCGAGTACGGTTCCAACACGGGGAGTACGCTGGCAGAAGCCGTCGCCGACGCCGGTGCGGTCGGCACGCTCATCAATCACTCCGAAAAGCGGCTGAAACTCGCCGACATCGACGCAAGCGTCCGCGCCGCAGAACGTACCGACCTGGAGACCATCGTCTGTGCGAACAACCCCGCACAGGTCGGGGCCGCCGCGGCCCTCGGCCCGGACGCCGTCGCCGTCGAACCCCCGGAACTCATCGGGACGGGAACGCCCGTGAGCAAGGCGGACCCGGACATCGTGACCGGCGCAGTCGAGGCCGCGACCGCCGTCGATGACTCGGTGTCCGTTCTCTGTGGCGCGGGCATCTCGACTGGAGAAGACGTCGTCGCCTCGCGCAACCTCGGCGCAGAAGGTGTCCTGCTCGCGAGCGGCGTCGCAAAAGCAGACGACCCGGTGGCCGCGCTGCGCGACCTCGTGTCCGGGCTTTAGACCAGGCCCGCGTCCGCGAGGAACTGCGTTTCGATGGCCTCGATGATTTCTTCGAACTCCGCGTCGCTGAGACGGCCGTCGTGTGCGGCTTCGACGAACTCCGGGACGCAGTAGTCGTACAGGCCGCGCCCGACGTGCGTTACCACACCCGCCCGGACGAGTATCCCGTTGTGGTTGTAAGCGATGGGGCGGTCTGCCTCCCCACCGGCGGCGACGTAGGCGTCCATCGGCTCTGCCGGCCCTGATTCACAGTAGTAGGCGAGCATTCCCCGGGCAATCGGGTCGAGGTCCGAAATCGCCCCTCTGAGTTGCTTTACGAGTGGCCGATTCTCGCCGATTGGGAGTTCTTCGAAGGAGGGCTCTGGAACGGCGTCTTCAGCTTCTTGGGGTTGTGATTTGGCTTCGCCGTTCGCCGTCGGCTGGTCATACTGGTCGAGGCCGGATTGTTCCTCGGGCCGCATCCGCGAGGGCTGGGTGTTGTCGAGCATCGCCTGGGCGAACTGGTCTGCCATCCGGCTCATGTCGCGGGCGTCTGCAAGTTCGGATTCGAGCTGGGCAATTCGGTCGTCTTTCTTCTTGAGTTTGGCTTCGAGCCGCTCGACTTCGTTTTCGTGGTGTTCGCGCTTGTCGGTAATCTCCTTCAACTCGGAGACGAGCGAGTCGCTCACCGACTTCAGGTCGGGACGTTCGAAGTCGTCCAGACCGGGTGTGGCCCCAGCGTCGAAGGTGGTCTTGCGCTGGAACTGGACTCGGCGGATGGTTTCGGCCCAGTCGGTCATCAAGAACGCCTCGCCGTCGCCCATGCTCTCGATGGCGTTCGCGTACTCGGTTCCGAGGACGCGTTTGACGACTTTCGTGTCGTTGCCCCAGGTCAGGCGGTGCCAGACGAGCCAGTCACACTGTGTGATGAAGTCCTTTTTCACGTCGGCGGGTCGCTGGCTGATGCCCGTGACGCCGAGGCCGTGTTTGCGCCCGCGCTTGCCGATTTTGATGAGCATTCGTCCGCACTCGTCGAGACCCGGGCCTTCGGGGAGATACTCGTGGACCTCCTCTACGAGCATCAAAAACGGCTTCTTGAGTTTCTTCTCTTTGGCGAACAGTTGTTTCGAGACGGCGGTCAGCAGGTCTTTCGCCTCGTTCTCGTCGAGGTAGCCAGACACGTCGAGGATGATGGGGACGTTCCCTTCGAGGGCGAGCGAGGCGATTTTCTCTGCGTGTTCCGGCCCGACCACGATGTCACACTCCTCGTCCGCGCCGACGTGGAGTAACTCGAATTTCTCTTTGAGGCCGTAGTACTCGCCGTCGGTGTCCACGATGAGGATGGGAAAGTTGTTAGAGAGCAGTTTTTCGGCGACGACGCTCGCCGTGTTCGACTTCCCCGACCCGGATTTGCCCGTGATGAACCCACGGCCGGTGAGCACTTCGACGACCGGAAGCGTGATTTCCGCCCCGACCGTGCCCTCTCCCCCCGGCCCGTCGCTCACTTCTGCGACTGTGATAGTTTCTACGTCTGCCATGTGCTCGTATCCACATGGTCGCAGGCATGCATTATATAGTGTTGGCTGTCACCCTCGATCCAGCATCAGGCGCGAATGACCCAGTGGTCGTCGTCCTGTTCTTCGAGGTGGGCGGACTCGTGCATCCGCACGATGTACCCGGTCTGTGTCTGACTGACGTCGCAGTTTGCGTCCACCCGGACGAGGTGACCGATGAACTGCGCGGACGGCGGTTTCTGTGCCGCCCCGCAGTCGTAGATGGTGATGAGTTCGTCGCCGGCGGGAGCCTCGTAAACGATGATGTAGGCGTGCGGAGCGAGTTCCCAGCGTCCCGCGCCTGCACCCGCGAGTTTGTTCATGCACAGACCGAGACCGCCCGGCGATAAAAACGCTCTCACGGTTCCCAAACATTATTGTATCCCAACAGGTCACAGACTGCATGGATGACGCTGTGACCCACCCACCGGTCCATGGGATTCCAGCTCTCGGCCTCGGGACGTGGAAGAACACGGATTTCGGCGCGTGCGTTGGGAGTGTCCGCCACGCGCTCGACGTAGGGTATCGCCACATCGACACGGCCCAGTACTACGGGAACGAGGAGGCCGTCGGCGAGGGAATTCGCACCTCGACGGTTCCTCGAAAAGACATCTTCCTCGCCTCGAAGGTCTGGTTCGACAATCTCGCCTACGAGGACGTGATTCGGACGACGAAGGCCAGTCTCGACCGCCTCAGGGTCGAGTCGGTTGATATGATGTACGTCCACTGGCCTGCAGACGAATACGACCCGGAAGAGACGCTCGCTGCCTTCGCAGCCCTCAGAGACGACGGTCTGGTCTCACACATCGGCGTGAGCAATTTCACGCCCGAACTCCTCTCCGAGGCTCGTGAGACCTGTGACGCCCCCATCAGCGCGAATCAGGTCGAGATGCACCCGCTGCTCCAGCAGCCCGAACTGCGCGAGTACTGCGCACGCCACGACATCGCGCTCGTCGCGTACTCCCCGCTCATGCACGGTGACGTCGAAGAGGTTCCACAGGTACGCGAAGTCGCAGCAAAACACGAGACGACGCCCGAGCAGGTGACGCTCGCGTGGCTCCTCGAAAAAGGCGTGGTCCCCATCCCGAAGGCGACGGGCCGGGCGCACATCGAACAGAATTGGAAGAGTCAATTTCTCGACCTCGACGCCGAGGACGTGGCGCTCATCGACGGCATTCAGCAAGAACGTCGTCTCGGTGACCCGCAATTTGCCCCGTGGTAGGCTCAGTCGAATTCTGACAGCGACCGCTGGCCGCGGCGAGCGTGGTTTTCCGGGGTGGATTGCTCGCCGCCATCGCTGCCCCAGCTATCGAGGCTGGCCTGGTCTTCTGCCGCGAACGAGAGTTTCGACACGCGAACGCCGAGTTTTCTCGCCGTCTCCCCTTCGAATTCGGTGAGCAAGGAGAGCGCTACGGATTCGACGAGCGAAGCGTCCTGTACCGGGCCGGATAGCGACGTTGCGCGGGTGTTCACGTCGAACGGTGGCGTCACTACCTTGATGCCAATCGTCTGGTAGAGGGCTCCCTCGCGGTCTGCGCGTTCGGCGACCGCCTTGGCGAGTCGACGCACCGTCTTGCGGTGCTGGTCCGCGTCGGCCGTCTGCGGGAAGGCAGACTCCCGCGAGAAACTCTTTGGCTTGCCCACCGGTTCGACCTCGCGAGCGTCGTCGCCGTTCGCCCGGTCGTGCATCTCTCGGCCTCGTTCGCCGAATCGGTCGACTAGTTGCTGGCGGTCCGCGCTGGCAAGGTCGCCCGCCGTCTCGATGTCCATCTCCCGCAGTTTCCGCGCCGTGACCGGGCCGATGCCGTGGACGAACTCGATGTCGAGCGGTGCGAGAAACTCCCGGACCGTCCCGGGTTCGACGACGGTGAGGCCGTCAGGTTTCTCGAAATCGCTCGCGACTTTCGCCGCGCTCATGTTCGGCGCGACGCCGATACTCGCGGTCACGCCCACCTTGCGGGCGATGCGCTGTTTGACGTAGCGGGCGTACCCCTCTGCGAGCGTCCGGGTTCCGTCCGGGGTTTTCTCCCACGCCGTGCGGTCTGTGACGTCGAGGTAGGCTTCGTCGATGCTCACCTCTCGCAGGGTGTCGGCGCAGTCTCGAAGGATGGTTTTCACCTCTGCACTCACCTCCTTGTAGAAGGAGATGTCCACCGGGCGGTAGTAGCCGCCTGCCTCGCCGTCGTCTGCGTCGTCGATGCGGGGGAGGAGTTCGAGCGCCTTCGAGATGGGTTGGGCGCTCTCGACGCCGAAGGCACGCGCCTCGTAACTCGCTGTGGCCACCGCGCCGATGGCTTCGCCGGGTTCGTAGCCCATCCCGACGACGACGGGTTGTCCGCGGAGCGTGGGTTCGCGAAGTCGTTCGCACGCCGCGTAAAAACAGTCCATATCGACGTGCAAGATGATGCGCTCGGGTCCCGTTTCGTGGGAGACGCCGGGCAAGCGTGCACCACCTGAATTGCCCATGGAAACCCTACTCACTCCACCGTGTTAAGGTTCCTGAAGCGGGTGGGTGCCCCTGTTACACGACCAGGCGGATGTGTAGGCTTGTGTGGACGTTCTACCTGGAAATCCACGTCTACGGGCATGCTGGTTGACCGGTGAAAAAATGAATGGCGTGTGTCTACGAGGTGGTGTTGGTCCACCGGACGCCTGACGAGTGTTCTGCGTGGCCGTACATCGTCCCCGCGTACTTTTCTAAGTCAGTGATTGTCGTACAATTCAAACACGCCCATACTTCGTTGTTGTTTATGCCGAACACACGGACGAAGTCTGGCGTAACGAACCCCCCACAGTTGGAACATTGCTTCATGCTAACTTACCCCCCTTGCAACCTTCATTGCATGGTTGGATGACCTATTAAATGTATCTACAGTTGCGCTTGGTTATTGACAGACTACCATCGAATTGTGTAAATTTTACAATCTTATCGTGAATGGGTTTCCGAATGACCATATAACGTGATAATTCTCGGACGTTCAAAATATGGCGAGTTTCCCGGTTTCGGCGGCAGGCACGTCATAACCCAGCTGTCGGTCGGTTCAGGACCGTTGGTGAACCGCCGGGCTGTGGCGACTATCTCCGAACCAAGTATTACTTATTAATTTTGATATATTGGGTGGATAAATCTGAAAACAGCATCCATAATCAGTATCAGTCGGCTTCGTAAGCAGTTCCTAACTTACGAAACAGATATGCTCTGATAGCAACATTATACGGAGTGGTGTGAAACCGTGAGGGGAGACCTTATCATACTTCAAGTTGGATCGTTGCAGGACTCACTGACTGCGTTGATAAACGACGTGATTGCGTTTATCCCGAACCTGGTCGGTGCCCTGCTCATCCTGCTCATCGGGTGGATCGTCGCACGCGCCGCGATGCGCGTCGTCGAATTCATCGCAGACCGCATCGAACTCGACCGCGTCGTTCTTTCGACGCCGCTCGGCGACATATTGGGTGGGACAGAAAAGGCAGTATCTCACTCGTTTGGGCTGCTCGCCTACGTCTTCGTGCTGGCCGTGGCCGTGCTCGCGGCCGCGGACGCACTCGCCGTTCCGCTGTTAAGCCAGTGGATTTCGGAGGCCGTCACGTACCTGCCGTCGCTCATCGCCGGGCTCCTCATCATCGTGTTGGGGTTCGTCGTCGCTGACTTCATCGGTGACGCGATTCAGCGGACGCGCGCCGCGACGGAGACGGCGTACACGAGCTGGTTCGCCACGGGCGTGCGCCTGTTCCTGTACTTCACCGTCGTCGTCATCGGTCTCGACACGATGGGCGTGGACGTCGAACTGCTCTACATCCTCGCGACCGCGTTTGCGGGCGGCATCGCCGTCGCACTCGCACTCGGCGTGGGTATCGCCCTCGGCTGGGGTGGCAAGGACTACGTCGCACAGAACATCGCCGGCTGGATGAGTTCCGCCCGGGGTATCAGACCGGACTCGGAAGGTCCGATGACGGGTGGCGAAACCCCCGCTGACGACGACTAATCCGGTCCTTTTCCCTTTTTCGACCCGGTGAGTGGCAACGCTACCGGCGTCTGTACCACCAGACCGAGGCGACCACGACGGCAACCACGACGAGTCCGACCGCTTCGACTGGAATCGACTGTGGTTCACCCGCCACGACCGTGACCGGAATCGGTTGCGATTCGACCCGTGCGGTTCTAGTTGCGGACTCGTAGCTGAGAGCGAGCGTTGCGACCTGCGTCTTCGGGATGGCGTCGTCGGAAACGTCGAGGTCGAAGCGCAGGGTTGCCGATTCACCAGCGTCGAGCCGCGAGACGAACGTCGTGGCGTCGGCGCTCGAAAGCGGTTCGACGGGCTGTAGCTGGGCGGTGACGTCGGTGACCTGGGTGTCGCCTTCGTTCGTGAGTCGAACGACGAGGATGCCGCTCGAATCGACTTCGAACGTTGCGTTTACCGGCGTGACGCTGAACTGGTCGCGTTTCTGTGCGACGGGAATCGCGAGCGAGAACGGTGCAGTCACCTGTTTCCCGGCCGGGGAGCGGTACTCCACCGTCGCTGAGAGGCGGCGCGTCCCGGCGGTGGCGTTCGGGACGACGGCGACCGTATATTCGAACGCGGCGCGCTCACCCGGTTCGAGGTCCCCCACAGGAATCGCGGTGTTCTGAGCGACGAGCGGCGGGGCGACCGGTTCGAGCATCACGACCACGTCCGTCACGGCCACGCCCCCAGTGTTGACGACGCTGCCCGAAACCGTCCCGTCGCCGCCCACGCGGAGCGTGCTGGTCACGTTCTCGATGCTGAAAGGCTGGCCCGATTGAGGCTGGATACCGAGCGAGGTGGTTCCGGACTGCTGTTCTAGGCCTGCTGCATCCTTATACTGGACGGTGGCGGTGGCGGCGTAGTTACGAACCAGCGCGTCCGTGGCCAGTCCAGCCCGGACGGTCACGCGCGTGGTGGCCCCCGGAGCCAGCGTGCCGAGGAAGTTCTCGGCACTGGCCGCGCCCGCACCGAAGGTGAGTTCCGGGTCTGCAGATTGGACCAGAAGCGTGGCGTCGCGGGCCGGTTCCGTGCCGTCGTTGGTCACGTCGAGCGTGACGGTGCCCGTGCCGCCGACGGCGACGGCGGACTCGACGGTGCGAATCGAGAACTGTGCCTGGTCTTCGACGACGACGGTCACGGGCAGTTCTTCGGTGCGCGACCGCTCGGTGAACCGGACCGACCCGTCCGGACTGGTGATGACTTTCGCGGTGTGTTCGAACTCGACGGTGACAGTCAGTTCGTAGGTGCCAGGCGTCGTATCGTCCGGCACGACGACTCGTATCGGATACGGCCCGGCCACGCCTTCGGGGAGCGTCCCGACCGGCGTCGTTCCTGTGCGTATCGAAATCGGATTCGATTCGGGGGCGGTCACTGAAACCGTCGTCGCGCGGGCAGTCTGGACGAGTTGTTCGAACTCGTCGGCACCCGAAACCAGAATTTTCCCCGTGTTCACGAGGAACAACGAAACGGTGCCGTCGGTGCCGGGAGCGATGCGGTTTTCGGGGATGTACGCGGTGAACTCCGGCCGCCCCGAAACGCTCGTATCCTCCTGAAACCCGACGACGGAGCCGACGCTGCTCGTGAGAAGGAGCACCACCACCAGCACGGCCCGTACGATGTGCATACCTGTAAATATGCTTAGAAGATAGATAACCGTGTGTACTGGTATGTTGGGGCTAGTTTCGGTCCAGTCCTCCGGTTCACCAACTCGCCAGCGATTCTATATGTTCAGCCGGCTTATGTCCACTCGTGACTGCGCTTATCGAAACCGATGGGCTCACCAAGTACTACGGCGAGGTCAGGGGCATCGAAGACCTGACGTTCTCGGTGGACGAGGGGACGATATTCGGGTTCTTAGGCCCGAACGGCGCGGGAAAGAGCACGACTATTAGAACGCTTCTAGGCCTCCTCCACCCGTCGAGCGGGACGGCGCGCATCCTCGGTCACGACGTAACCGACACAGCGGCATTGACCGCGGCGAAACAGGCGATTGGCCACATCCCCGGGGACTTTCGCTTCTACCGGAACACGACCGGCACGCGGATGCTCGACTACTTCGCTCGCCTGCGCGGGGACGACCGAAGGGAGGAACTCCTCTCGCTCTTTCCGATACCAGAAGACAGGAAGGTGAAGACCTACTCGCGGGGGAACCGCCAGAAACTCGCCATCGTCCAGGCGTTCATGCACAACCCCCGACTCGTCATCATGGACGAACCGACCTCCGGGCTCGATCCGCTCGTCCAGGAGAGGTTCTACGACTTTCTGCGCGAAGAACAGGCCGCGGGGGTCACCACCTTCTTCTCGACACACATCCTGAGCGAGGTGCGGAAAATCTGTGAGGAGGTCGCCATCATCCGCGACGGCCGCCTCGTGGCGCTCGAAGACATCGACGCGCTTCTGGCCAAGAGCGGAAAAGTCGTCCGCGTCTCGCTCGAAGAATCCGTCGACCCCAGCGAGTTCTTGATGCCGGGCATCGCCCGCACCGAACTCGACGAGGAGGGCTATCTTCGCCTCATCGTCACCGAGAATTACGATGGTCTCATCGACGAACTCGCCAGGTACACCGTCCGCGACCTCGACATCAGAGAGACGTCCGTAGAGGACGTGTTCATGCACTTTTACGACGGTGATACCGGTGCTTGAAATCGCCCGGTTCGAGGCGCGCAGGCGACTCCGGGGTGCCACCGCCCTCACGATTCTCGTCCTCGCGCTCATCGCGCTGACGGTCGGTCTCTTTCCATCTATCTCGGAGTCTGACGTGGATTTAGACGCCTACCTCGACACGCTCTCACCGGAGCTCCGCCAGAGTTTCGTCGGAAGCGTCACCTCGCTTTCGACCATCGACGGCTATCTCGTTTCCCAGTTGTACGTGCTCGTCTGGTTACTCATCCTCGGCATCTACTTCGCGTACGCCGCCGCCTCGCTCGTCTCAGCCGAGGTAGAAAATCGCTCGATAGACTTGTTGCTCGTGAACCCCATCTCCCGAACGCGATTCGTCGTCGAGAAGTTTCTCGCACTCCTGCCAGTGAACGTCGCCGTCAACGCCGTTTCCCTCCTGGCCGTCTACTTCGGCATCCAATTTGTCGGCGAGTCCGTACCGCTCGCGGACCTCGTGGCACTCCACGTGTTGTTCGTTCTCTATCTTGCCGCGTGCTCCGCGCTCGGCCTGGTCGCCTCCGTCGTGTTCGACGATGTACGTCGGGCACAGGGCGTCGCCATCGGGTTGCTGTTCGCCACCTACTTCCTCGACTCGCTCACTCGCGGCACCGACTATGAGTGGGCCGGCCAGTTCTCGTTCGCCCGCTATCTGGACCCCGCAGACGTGCTCTCGCTCGGGGAAATCGACTGGCTCGGCGCGGCGGTCCTCCTCGCGGTCACGCTCGGCCTCGTGATGCTCGCCGCTGAACTGTTCGAAGACAAAGATATCAACGGGTGACCGTCGGTCGGACCGTGGCTGTACCGACGGAGACGGCGACC
This sequence comes from Haladaptatus sp. QDMS2, assembly GCF_029338295.1. Taxonomy (NCBI): domain Archaea; kingdom Methanobacteriati; phylum Methanobacteriota; class Halobacteria; order Halobacteriales; family Haladaptataceae; genus Haladaptatus; species Haladaptatus sp. QDMS2. The sequence continues at coordinate 1,161,503 of NZ_CP119791.1, read as the reverse complement.
AACGCGATATTTAAGGTGTTTAATATGCTATAATGTGTTATTACCACGTCGAAGAAATGGTTAAGTAGATGTGGTATGTTACACAGTATCACTATGCCAAAACGCAGCCGCCGGCAGACCATGAAAGACGTAGACCACACCCCTCCAACAGGCGAATCCGTAACAAATGTTTGGAGTCGTGGACGAAAGCGAGATACAGAGCGAAACGAGTAGCCGATATTCAGATATTTTAAACAGTCTCACCATCGAGTCGGTAGAGTCATCATTTTCCACGCAGAGCGCGTCCTAGTCACTCTGTGTCCCACTGGGACGTAGATGATGCGCATGAGCAGTGAATTCGGTCGGCAGCTAGACGATGCGGAACACGAGTGGCGAACAGGGTTCGAACGGGGGCCAACCCGCACGCGATGGACGGTGCTCCCGGTGCAAGTTGGCGACCCCGCGCCGGATGTGACCTTACAAGACCACATGGGGAACTCCCGAACGCTGAGCGAGTTCTGGACTGGCGACCCTGCGCTCATCCTCTTCTGGCGTCAGTTCGGCTGTGGCTGTGGCGTCGAACGGGCCGCCCGGCTGAAGGAAGAAATCGCAGCGTACGTCGATGCGGGCGCGTCGGTGGTGATTGTCGGCCAGGGTGAGCCAGTGCGTGCCGCCGCGTACGTCAAAGAACACGGTATCTCGTGTCCGATTCTCTGTGACGTCGAGCTGAAGACGTACGTCGATTACGGCCTCCTTGAGGGAATTCCAACCCAGGTGTTCTACGACGCGTCACCCGAGTTGATTCGCCGTGACCCCGAGGCCGGTGCCGAACTCGCGGAAACCCGCCATCAATCGGGCCGCCCGCTCGTGGATAACGGCTGGCAACTCCCCGGAGAGTTCATCGTTGATAGCGACGGTGTCATCCAACTGGCCTACCGCTATCAGTACTGCGAGGACTTCCCCGACCCGCGCGTCCACACGACGACGCTTCGAGAAATCGCCAGACACCAGAGCGAAAGCTAAGCCGCTTGCGCGCCTATATTCGACATTCCTGCGTGTACCACACGCAGCGACGAAACCCATGTACGTAGAAATCGAACGCGAGGACGCGACGCGCTCACCGGTAGCTGGTGACGAACCAATCGTCCCCGGGGCGACTATGTCGTGTCGCGCCCACCTGAAAACCACCGTCTACCGCAACATCTGGGTGATTACGGTCGATTCCATCGAGGAGTTAGCGGCGTTGATTCCCGAACCCATCTCCGTCCTCCCAGCAGAACGAAACGCCACCGACGCGAAGGTCGTCATCCACACGATGCCGGAGCGACCGGTGAAAGAGCGCAAACCGATTCCCGCCGCCTAACGTTCACGCCACTTTTTCGAGCAGCCACGCGAACAGCACACCCCAGACGAATCCGGCGAAGTGGGCGTACACGTTCGTCACAGCCCCGGAAGCGACGATCTGGGCCGGAAACAGTCCGTAGACGAGCGCCGCGAGCATCGCGCAGACGAGGACGACGAATCCGACGTCGAAAACGGTGTGGCGCGTGCGAATTGCCGCCGTCGGCCCGAGCGTTCGGTAACCAAGTGCCCCGAGGGGCAACCCGATGCCGAGACTCACCAACCCGAGTTCGAGTATCGAGAGCGTGCTGGCGTAGATGATGAGGAGTTCTGCGAGCAACACGATTGCAACGATTTGGCCGACGTAGAGCGCCTGTTCGCGCGAGTAGTGAGTCCGCACCCAGACGAGGAGCGTCACGAACAGGAATCCACCGAAAGCGGCGACGACGCCGGAGAATCCTTTGCTCTCGATACGGACTGCACCGGGATGTGCGGTGGCGAGCAGCGCGTAGCTCGACAGTGAGACGAGTATCGGAACGGCGACCAGGAAACAGAGCGACGTCGTCCAGAACCATCGGCGTCTTCGAAGGAGGAGGCACGTGAGATAGACGACCACGGACACGCTCGCGAACCCGACGACGTTGTTCCAGAGGTGGGCAGCCGAGAGGTGGACGTACGACGCTGTGAGCAACGCCACTGGTCGAATCGCGTCGTGAGTCAGCGTCAACTGCTCTTGGATGGCAACTGGAAGGAATAGATACGCCGCGACGAGGACGCCAGCCACCGAAGCGAGGGCTGCGAGGTCTGCGACGACGACTGCTGTGCGGTAACCCAGCGCCCGCATGTAGTATCGGAGATACGATTACTGAGGCTTTGTATGTATGGGCGGTCGGAGGCACGATTCCGCACAGAGGCGGGGAACGTGTATTCCAACCGCGAAACACAAAAAATATGGTAATTCAAAATATTTTGTGCATATATTCGGCCCGTTTGGAGACATTTGTGTGGAATTTGGGTGAGAGTCTGGCAAATTCCTTTCAAGCGCTTCGCCATCGATTCGAGCGGAGTTACAGACAATGGCTACCAATCCAGCCGAGAACGACGGTGTCTCCGCGATGCAGCACGCGATTAGCGCAGTAAACGACCGACTCACCTCCCGCCGTGATTTCCTCACGAAGGGGACGGCCGCAGGCGTTGTCCTCCTCGGTATGGGTGGCAGCGCAGTCGGGACCGCAGGCGCACAGGAGGAGGACGAAGACGCACCAACCGACGTGGACGTGCTCAACTTCGCTCTCACGCTCGAACACTTAGAAGACGTGTTCTACCGCCGCGGCGTAGAGCAGTTCTGTAGTACGGACTTCGAGCGTTGCAAGACCCTGAACGGCTTCAGCGCCCGCGTCCGCAAGGACGTCTACAACAACATCGTGGACATCGGCGACCACGAATCGACCCACACTGAAGTCCTCACGCAGGTCATCACCGACCTCGGCGGCGACCCCGTCCCCGAACTCGAATACGAATTCGGCTTCGAAACCCCTGAAGAGTTTCTCGCCATCGCGCAAGTCCTCGAAAACACCGGCGTCTCCGCCTACGACGGTGCAATCAACAAAATCGAGAACAAAGAACTGGTCACCGCTGGCGCAACCATCGCGACCGTCGAAGCCCGTCACGCCTCCTACCTGAACCTCTTGAACGGCGCAGACCCCTTCCCCGCCGCCTTCGACGAAGCGAAATCGAAGGACGAGATTCTGGAGGCCGCAGGCGGCTTCATCGTCCAGGAATAACTCGGTTCCTCCCTCGCGTGGTTCCATTTTTTAGCAAGCAAACCGCACAGCGACGGCTTCGTCACCAGCACCCGGTATGTTAACTGATTGAACAAAACTTATACCGCATTTCGGGGTATGAATCGTATGGCTGGTATACACATCTCCCTCTCTGGACCGGTCGCCCTCGCGGTTGCCCTGGTCGGCGCGTTCCTCATCTACCGAGACGGTCGAGGTCGCAACATGGACACCGCCGACATGTGGGCCGTGGGCTTCTTCATCGGGTTTTTCATTCCGCCCATCATCGGTGGCCTCCTCGTCCTCGCGTTCTACCTGAGAAAGCGCAAGCCGAAGCGGACCGTCCCGTACGGCGTCCCCGCACAGTAAGACCAGAACCGCGCACCGGACCGCAAATTGCGAACCCTTATCCCAACACGACGGGGAGCACAGATTGCTTCGGCTTCATCAAACGGCGAATTTCGATAAAGAGTATTACAAAAGCTCCGCTGTCTGTCGATTTGAGTCCGGTAAAAGCGCGAGTGGGGTCGGAGGGATTTGAACCCCCGATCGACTGATATCTCCGGTACGCCTCGGTACTCCAGAGGGTCGTCAACGCGCCTGATGATCAGTCGGGCGCTCTGTATATCAGTTCTGGAGTGTCGTCACCGAGCGTGTTACCTCTGGAGTCAGTCGCCATGCCGGGCTTGGCCACGACCCCGCGCATCTCACCGTTGGACAATGGCACCTAAAGTGGTTTCGATTCAGTGGCGGAAAAACACGCCGCGTGCGCGGGATTTCCGTCGTCGGCTACCTGAGAAATCTGCGGATGATATTTCACTCCGCGGTTGCTATCGCCTCCAATGCCCGACTACCGTGCCATCGGCCTCGGGGCGCTCGCACAGACGAGTTATCTCGGAGTGCTCTACGCCGCCTGGCCGCTCCGTGGGCAACTTCTCCAGAGCCTCGTGCTCGTGGCGCTCACGGGCGTTATCGGGGGGGTCATCGCCGGGCGGTTGGCCGGCGAACACGGGTTCGACCGGACGAGCCACGGCTTCGCGAGCGGCCTCTGTGGCGGGGCCGTCTTCGCGCTCACCTTCTATCTGCTCAAGACGACGCCTGGACTCATCGAGGGAGCCTACTGGAGCGTCGGGTACGTCATGGCGACGACAGTCCCGTTTCCGGAACTCATGTTGCGCGACGGGGGGCTGTGGCTCGTCGTCGGCTGGAGCGTCTTCGGCGGGGTGACCATCGCGCTGGTCGGCCTCGTGGCGGGGTATCTCGCGCCGCCGGCGGACCAGGAGTTAGTGTTTATCGAGGAGTAGCGCCGGTTCAGTCGTCGCGGTCGTCTGCCGCCCAGTCGCAGTCCTGGCACTTCCAGCCCGTAACGAACTCCATGACGGAGGGCATGTAGCCCACTTCGAGGACGTTGCCGCCGCAGTCGGGGCACTCGCGGTCTGCGTCGCGAATCGGTTCTGCGTCCATGACGTCGTCGCCTTCGATGAGTGCGGCGAGTCGTTTGGGCGTGACCATGCGACCCTGCACGACACGATTATCAGCCATAGAAAAGCGGTGGGGCGCGTGCCCCTAAGTGTTAGCGCTCTCGGTCAGAGCCACGGAGCCCGGTTTTCGGATTCGCCGGGATAGCCGTAGGCCCCCGAGTCGTCTTCGTCGTCGCCGCCGTCGGTGACCGCCTGCGAGTGGACAGGCTGTGGACGGGTGGCGGTCGGTTCGGGTGCTGGCTCCGGTTCCGTTTCCGGTGGCGCGGTGGTCTTGGTGCGCTTTGGAATCGTCGCGTTGTCCGGGTCGAACGCGAGGATGGTCGCGATGCCGAGGACAGCGAGCGCGATTGGTGCGTCGGATGGGACGCCGGGCACGTGCAGGATGGAGAGTGGTAGCATCCCGAGGGCGACGGCGCTCCCGAAGCGGAAGCGGTCGATGTCCACGACGCCGCGCAGCCACGGGCCGAGCAGCGCGATGGAGAGCGCAAATCCGACGCCGACGCCGGCGGCGGCCGCGGCCCGGACGATGAGGTCCGGGTTCAGCGCGAGCGCGAACTCGAACCCGGAGACGTTGAGGCTGGCGAGGAGGCCGAGGCCGATGATGACCCCCGGCCGTGGCAGGTACTCGCCGATGGTGGCACTCGCCGTCTTCGCCGCGATGGCGAGGATGACGAGCGCGGCGAAGCGCTCGAAGGTGTCGAGCATGAGTACGCTCTTGATGGTCGGTGCGAGAGCTGCTTCGAGGGCAGCCAGTGCGATGAGCGGAATCCCGACGATGAGAATCGTCTGTGCCTGTTCACGCGGGGTTCCGTCCATTTCTGCGAGGATGACCGCGACGGTCGCAGAGCCACCGAAGACGAGCAAACCGACTTCGAGGATGCCCGTCACACTGTCGAGTGCTCCCGCGAGCACGAGTGCAGGAAAGATACCATCGATGAGCGGCAGCGCCATCACCGTGACGAGTAACTTGGCTGCGCCGCCCACCTGCCGCTCTAACCGTAGTGCGATTGGGTGTTGGGAACTACTCATTTCGGACTACTGGTGGCCGTCACCATAGGCCAAACGGCGATATGAAGGACGATACCGGCGATCAACGCTGTCGCGTTTTCGCCAGAGTCCAACCGATGGGAATCCTGCCAGTGTAAAAATGGATTTCATCGCATTAATGAGTGTAAAGGTGCCGGAACTGTCGTTGTTCTGACCGGCCGTACTCCGTGCGATGGGACTGGCAGCGTCCATACGCTACCCACAATCGTGATAGTCATAAATATTGTGTGAGAGATGGTTCCACGCCGCTCGAAAATCGAACGTGAGACGTTCTCAAGATAGTCAAACCCACGCGTTCTCGGAGAATTAGTGGACGTTCGTCTATCTGTTGGCGTAAACTCCGTTCCGTTGCCCGAGCGGTTTATCAAAGGCTGTGCGGTGTCGGCGTCGTGGGTAGGGGCCGCATGGAGGGTAAATCTCGCAACGCTTTTGAGGGACGATTGCTGACGATTTATATGGCGAACGACGTTCCCGAAGACGAACCTTTCTCCCAGAAGTTACGCGTCCCAGAGGCGCTCACGTTCGACGACGTCCTGCTTAGACCCAAAGAGAGTCGGGTCGAACCTGACGACGCGGACGTGGCAACGCACGTATCGAAGAACGTCACCCTCAACGTACCCGTGCTCTCCGCGGCGATGGACACGGTCACCGAAAGCGACCTCGCGACGGCGATGGCGCGACAGGGTGGCATCGGCGTCCTCCACCGAAACATGGACGTCGAGACGATGGTCGAGGAGATACACCGCGTCAAGGCCGCAGACGACCTCATCATCCGCGAAGTCGTCACGGCGAATCCCGACATGACCATCCGCTCCGTCGACCAGCTCATGGAACAGCGCGGAGTCAGTGGCGCACCGGTCGTAGACGACGAGAACTGTGTGCTCGGCATCATCAGCGCGACGGACGTCCGCCCGTACCTCGAAGTCGGTGAGGGCGACGAGGTCCGCGAGGCGATGACCGACGAGGTCATCACCGCCACGGAGGCCGTCACCGCACGCGAGGCGCTCGAACTCATGTACGAGCACAAAATCGAGCGCGTCCCAATCGTGGACGACGACAACAAACTCATCGGCCTCGTGACGATGCAGGGCATCCTCCAGCGTCGTGAGTACGACAACGCCGCCCGAGACGAGACCGGCAGCCTCGTCGTCGGCGTGGCCGTCGGCCCGTTCGAACTCGACCGCGCAGCGGCCGCAGACGAGGCCGGCGCGGACGTGCTCTTCATCGACTGCGCACACGCGCACAACCTGAACGTCATCGACAGCGCCCGCGAGATTCAGGAGTCCGTATCGGCGGACGTCGTCGTCGGGAACATCGGTACCCGAGAGGCCGCGGAGGCCATCGTCGACTTCGCAGATGGCATCAAGGTCGGCATCGGCCCTGGCAGTATCTGTACGACCCGCGTCGTCACGGGTGCGGGAATGCCACAGATTACGGCCATCGCGCAGGTCGCAGACGTCGCCGCACCCGAGGGCGTCCCCGTCATCGCAGACGGCGGGATTCGCTACTCTGGTGACGCCATCAAGGCGCTCGCCGCAGGCGCAGACGCCGTCATGCTCGGGTCGTATTTCGCCGGGACCGACGAGGCTCCGGGCCGCGTCATCACGATGAACGGCAAGAAGTACAAGCAGTACCGCGGCATGGGCAGCGTCGGCGCGATGCGCTCTGGTGGCGGCGACCGCTATCTGAAGGGCGAACCTGAGGGTGAAGACGAATACGTCCCCGAAGGTGTCGAGGCGGCGACGCCGTACAAGGGTAGTCTCGCGAGCGAACTCCACCAACTCGTCGGCGGCATGAAAAGCGGGATGGGCTACGTTGGAGCCTCCACGATTCCGGAGTTCAAAGAACGCGCCGAATTCGTCCGTATCTCCTCGGCCGGACAGACCGAGGGCCACCCACACGACGTGATGATTACGGACGAAGCGCCAAACTACAGCCCACAGCAGTAACCCACACCGGGAACGTTCTTTCGACGCCGGACGAGGAGTTGCGACGCGAAGACAAGACGACTCGCTGACTCAGCGTCCGGCTCGCCACTCGTCTTCGAGCAGACCGAAGTAGTGGGTGTCGTGGTACGCGCCGTTTACGAACACGTCCTCGCGGTGAACACCCTCCTCGGTGAACCCGAGCCGTTTGAGTAGGCCCATCGACGCTTCGTTGAACGAAAACACGGCGGCCTGAATGCGGTGCATCCGCAGCTGCTCGAAGACGTATTCGACGGTCAGTTCGACTGCGGCCTTCGCATAACCCTCCCCCTGATAGTCGGGGACGAGCCAGTAGGCGAGTTCCGCCTGTCCTGTCTCTCGGTCGATGGGGTCGAGTTCGACGACGCCCACGCGCCGGTCGTTGCTCACGATGAGCAGTTGGACGATGCTCGTGTCCGTACTCATCTCCTCGAAGTACTGGCGTTCCTGATAGCCGTTGGTTGGGAGTTGCTGGCCCACTGGCACGCGCACTGACGGATGGTTTACGTTGTCGCGCAGGAACTCCAGGTCGTCTTCCTCTACGGTTGCGAGCGAGACGCGTTTCCCTTCGAGGACGATAGCCCCTGGCATGCATCGAAGCACTCCGCCGTGGGTCAAAAAGCTTCGTTGCTACAGCAATTTTCCAACAATCGTGAGTGTCACAATAGCTAACATTATGCTACGCCGGGGTAATTGTTGGCCATGCTTGTTTCTATCGGTGATGTCGAGTTAGACAGGGCGCTGGGCGGGGGAATTCCAGAGAATCGAGCGGTGTTGCTCACCGGCGAACCCGGTGTCGGCAAGAGCACGCTCGCGATGCAGTACCTCCAGACAGGGCTCCGAGATGGAGAACAGTGTGTCTACGTCAGCACCGAGCAGACGTTAGACGAAATCGCGGATTCGTTCGCACCGTTCGAATTCGACCTCGACCACGAGGGATTGACCATCGGAACACTCCACACCCAACCTGGGGGGCACCATCGAGAACGCAGACGCGTTACGGTTGACGACGCTCGCCGGAGAGAACGTCACGGAGGGAATTCCCGTGCCGTTCGAAAACGCTCACGTCGCGAACTATCTCCGCGACTTTGGTCCTGCAGACCGTGTCGCCTTCGACTCGATAACCGCACTTCGGCCGATTATCGACGGCGACGCGCTGTTCTCACGGGCGGTTCTCGACCTCATTCACCTCTTTACAAACGAGTTCGAGGCGACGACGCTGTTGACCGCAGAGCGCAATCCAGAGAACACGGACCTCGGCATCCAGTACAAGACCCACGGCGTCATTTCGCTGTGGCGAGATATGGTCGGCGGCGAAGACCACCTGTTCACGAAAATCAACAAACTGCGCGGGGTGGACCACGACCGGCGAACGTTCGCGACTGAGTTCACTTCTACAGGTTTGCGTACCATCCCACGTCTCGAAACCGTCGCGAACACTTACCTCGACATCGACCTGCTCTCGACCGGAGTCATCGGCCTCGACGACCTCACCGGCGGCGGCGTGCCAAAAGGCGGCGTGAATCTACTCAAAACGGACGGCCTCGCGACCATCCGGTCGTTTCTCGCGAATCTCCAGACGCAAGCGGTCGAGGAGGGCTATGCAGTCGCGGTCATCCCGCCGCTCGAACTGGACGTCGACCGTCTGTGTTCCCTGTTCGACCGACAAATCGGCGACGTAGACACGTTACTGGCAGAAGACCGCCTGTTCATCCTGGACATGATTAGCGAACGCGATCCCATCCACGAGAATCACCTCGTCTACCAGGACGGTGAGTACGAACCCACGGAAGCAATCCAGGAGATCTTCGACCGAAAGGGGTATCGACCGCTGTTCGCGACCGTTCACGCTCACTCGTTTTTCGAATCGATTGGCGAGCAGGAACTCAGGAATCTGCGAACGTGGTCGCAGGCGAACCTCATCAGCGAACAGGACGTCATCTCGTACGTGATGAACCCCCGACTCGTCTCAGACCAGTTCGTCGCCTACCTCGAAGACACCTCCCGTCAGGTGATCTCTACGTACCTCAAAGATGGCCTCCAGTACATCGAACTGGAGAAGTCCCCAAGTGGGTACCTCGGGAGCACGCGCCTCGTCGAGTACCTCGACCACTACCCCTTCGTCCGCGTACAGTCGACGAGAAACAGCTTTTAGCGGAGCCTGTCGAGTCAACGTGTCGAACTCAGCAGCGCACCGCCGGTCGGGACATTCTACGCACGGTGGAATCTCCACCCTTAATGACTGTCCGGCAGCGTAGATGCGAGACGAATGCCCATCTCGCAACTCGAATCTCCAGACGCGGCGGCGGTGGTCGACGCCGCGAAGGCGGCCGCCCGCGACGGGTCGATGCTCACCGTTCAGGCACGCTGCGAAGTCACCTACGAGGGGCGGACGAGCGGCTCTCTGGCCGCTGGCGACCGCATTCTCGTCGCCAAGCCGGACGGGACGTTTCTCGTTCACCAGCCAACCGGCCACAAGCCGGTAAACTGGATGCCCGGCGGCGGCAGCGTCTCCGCGCGCCTCAGCGACGGTGACGCGGTCCTCCTCGCCCGGCGGACGAACCCGAGCGAACGCGTCGAAGTCAGAATCGAGGAGGCCTACGGACTCACCCGCTTCGATGCCGTAGACGGCGCGACCTACGAGGAGTCGGGCACGGAAGCAGAGATGCACGAGTTCATCAAATCGAACCCGGACGTGCTTGGCGACAACATCCGCATCGTCGAACACGAACGCGAGTCGAAGTACGGGTTTATCGACTTCTACGCTGTAGACGACGCGGGTGTCCCCGTCGTCATCGAGGTGAAACGGATTCAGGCGACGCTCAACCACTTCGACCAGCTCCAGCGGTACGTCTCGCTCTACGAAGAGACCAACGAGAACGTCCGCGGGATGCTCGTCGCACCTTCGGCCTCGACGCGCGTGAAACGCGCCCTCCACGACAACGGCCTAGAGTTCGTCGCGCTCTCGGAGTTTGGTCGTGACGCAAAAGGGGCGACGGAGGCGAAGCTGACCGACTTTTAACGGGGACCGTGGGGAGCGTTAGGCAGGGTATACTTATGCGAATTCCTCGTGAAATGCTGACATGAACATCGCCCTTCAGCTACTCGCACGGCGACCGCTCTGGGTGACGGTCACGTTCGCCGTACTGTGTCTGGTCACCATCGCGACGGCCGTTCCGGGATACGCGCTCGGGGGAGAGCACGTACAGGCAGCGGTTTACGCGCTCGCTCTCGGACCGGCAATCGTCGCACTCGGCGTCTTCTACGCCTTTTCGAGACCGGGTGACCAGACGTGGTTTGCCGTCGTGGCCACCGTCAGCCTCGCCGCCTCGATATTCGGCCTCTTCGCCGGGTTTCTGTTCGTCCTCGGGACCACCGGGCCGTACGTCCAACCCGGTATCGCTGGACCGAACGACGTCTACCTTCTCGCGGACAACGCCGTGCAATTTCTCTTCCCGACGGCCGTCCTGTCGTTCGGGGCGTTCCTCTCTACTCGTGTTCGGCGGCCCGGACGACGGCTGGTCGTACTCTTTTTGACCGGCTTCAGCACCGTCCCCGCCATCGTCTTCGCTGCCATCTTCGTCTCTCGATACCTGCTGTGAAGTACCACGGGTCGGGTGACCCGTGGCGTCCGTGTCTACGTCTGCACCGCCACGGCAACGGACTTTAATTCCCCTCGCACTCGGACGTGCGTCCTCGTGTCTTCGAGAGTAACACCCGAACCACTGCGTGGTCCGTGAGGGTCGGTCGCTCCACCACGACCCGACAGTACCCGTCTTACCAGTCTCGTTGAATGGGTTTTGAGAGGTACCGCATTCTCAGTATCGCAACGTGATGGCGGTGCGTAAAAGGTCTTTTTACGCGGTTTGGTAGTAGTCGCCATCACTATCACCCTATTCGACTTGATTGTTTGTGAAACTATGGGTCGGCATTCACCCACGGGTCCGGTGACCCGTGGTATTCTGCCTCGAACCGTGTAGACTCGCGAAATTTGGCGTCGATGCTGCCCATCGAACGAAAAAACGAGTGTTAGCGTCCGGGCAGTGCTTCTGCGTCGTACCTGGACAACTCTGTTTCCTCGAACTTCGGCGTTCGGTCCGCGGTTCGGAGCGTGTGTACCTGTCCATCCCACTCGTAAACCTGTGCCCGGTCGTGAATCCCAACCCTGTTGAACGTCTTTCGGGAGACGATGCCACCGAGGTGGTCACCCTCGAGCGTCTCGCCGCCCTGAATCTCAAGGCGGTAGCTGACGTTCCAGAAATCAGCCTGTAGCTTGTCGTGGAGGGCCTGGGAGACGCTGAACGATGCCGGCGGTTCGTATGCGTCGTCGTACTGGTAGGGAACCTCAACGTACTGCTTCTCGGTGGTCCCGAGAGTCTGGTGGGCCAATCCAGTGCGTACCCGGTCGTTTGGTGGTCCGTAGGCGACGTCGATGGCTTTCTGCCAGACGGGTCCCCACGAAGCCACGTGGTCGAATCCGAGCACTCACGACCGACCCACTCAGAACCGAAGCACCTACGAGAACCAAACGGCGTGAAGGCAGTAGCGGTTCTACATACATTGTTGGTTAGATTCTTGTGTTCGGGCAGTTCGCCCGTGAAATCACGCTCCCTGCCGTGCTGTCGCCACGATGAATTGATACCAGTTGTATGCGAATAGATACCATACGATGGTTCTGTCCCGTGACCTGACGATTCTGGTGCCGGTCGATATCTCCGCCTCGGAGACGCCGTCGCTCTCGATTCTCGACCTGCTCGGCCCGATCGACGTGGTCCTGCTCGGCTACTTCCCGGTGCCGAGCCAGGCCGAACCCGCACTCATCAAAGACGAGTACGGGGCGGAATCGACGCGCCGTCTCGCGGACATTGTCGCTGGCAGGCAGCGCGTAACCGACGTGCTCGTGTTTACCCACGACCGTACCGCGACCATCGACCGAATCGCCGACGAGTACGACTGCGACGCGGTGCTTGCCGGCGGTGACACGACTGCTATCGGCCGCATCCTGGTTCCGCTGCGCGGCGACGTTAACCTCGAACGAATCGTCTCGGTAGTTGCAGACCTCCTGCTCGCGAGCGAGGCGACGGTCACGCTCTTTCACGCAATCCCAGAAGACACAGACCCAAGTCAGGGCGAGTTCTTGCTCCGGGGGGCGAGCGACCGAATCGCCGATTTCGGGGTGGAAACCGACCGAATACACCGACGGCTGTCTGAGGGCGGCGACCCCGTGGCCGAAATCATCGCGCTCGGGAGCGAGTTCGACCTCGTCATCCTGGGCGAGACAGAACCCTCGCTTCGCGAGCGCATCATCGGTGACGTGCCCTCACGGATTATCGAGGACATCGAGATTCCAGCGCTCATCGTCCGGGACGTGGCCTGATGGCGACACAGACGCCCGTCACGCGGAGGGCGTGGAGGGGCCATGACTGACGGCAGCGGCGAGTTAGAACGGACACTTGGCTTCCTCGAGGCCATGACCCTCGGCGGGGGCACGATGATTGGCGCAGGCATCTTCATCCTGCCGGGCATTGCCGCCGAACTTGCTGGGCCGGCGAGTGCCGTCTCGTACGCCATCGCCGGTTTCGTCGCCCTGCTCGCCGCACTCTCGCTCTCGGAGTTGGCGACCGGCATGCCGATTGCGGGCGGCAGTTATCACTACGTCAACCGTGCGCTCGGGAGCCTGTTCGGCGCAATCGTCGGCTGGGGGATGTGGACCGGCCTGATGTTCGCGAGTGCCTTTTACATGGTCGGCTTCGGCCAGTACATCGTCGCACCACTGCCAGGCATTGATGGGCGTGTTTTCGTCATCGCGCTCGGCCTCCTCGGCTTGCTGTTTCTCATCGGCGTCAACTACTACGGCACCGAAGAGTCGAGCTCTCTCCAGAACCTCATGATTGGCGCCGAGACGGCGGTCATCGTGGTCTTCGTCGCCGTCGGCATCTTTTTTATCGACCCGGTGAACCTGGAACCATTCGCTCCCACCGGACCGAGCGGCATCATTGCGACCACTGGCGTCGTGTTCATCTCGTTTCTCGGCTTCGAAATCATCGCTACCGTGGCGGGCGAAATCAAGAATCCGAGTCGCACGATTCCCTTGTCGATGCTCCTCTCTGTCGTTCTCGTGACCATCCTCTACGTGCTCGTCATGCTCGTGAGCACCGGCGTGGTTCCCTACGAAACACTGCGAGACTCTCCGATTCCCGTCTCCGACGTGGCTGCCGTCTACCTCGGTGTCGCCGGCGTCTTCGGCATCGTCTTCGCGGCCGTCATCGCCGCCATCTCGAGTTCGAACTCCTCGATTCTCGCTGCCTCCCGCGTCGTCTACGCCATGGGCCGCGACGGCCTCGTCACCGAGTGGCTGAACGTGAGCCACGACCGATTCCGCACGCCACACCGGGCCATCGTCGCGACTGGCGTCCTCACCGCCGGGTTGATTCTGCTCGGCCTCCGCGTCGAAGCCATCATTGCCCTCCTCGCGGAAGCGGCAAGTTTCAGTTTCCTCGTCTCCTACTCGCTCGTCCACCTCTCGCTCATCGTGTTTCGACGGGCCGACCCGGACGAGTACGACCCCTCGTTCAGGCTTCCGTTCCCGGTGTACCCGGTCGTCCCCATCCTCGGAGTGGTTCTCGCCGCCGTCGTCGTTTCGCAGATGGCCCCCGTCATCATTCTCATCGGCTCTGGAATCATCCTCCTCGGCATAATGTGGTACTTCGCCTACGCGCGGGGGCGCGTCGTGGGCGAGGGACTGCTCCGTGAGGCGATCCGGACGGTCCCCGCGTCCGTGTATCGCGTCGTCGTTCCCGTGGCAAACCCCGAGACGCAGGGCGGACTTCTCAGGCTCGCCGCAGCGAGTGCCCACGCGAACGACGACCATGGCGAGCCGGAACTGGTCGCCGTGAACGTCATCGAAGACGACCCATCCCCGCTCCAGAACGTCGAAGCCGACCGGGTGGACCACCAACGAGAGTTGCTCGAAGCGGCCCACGACATCGCCACAGCGATGAACGTTCACCTGCGGACGCGGGCTATCGTCGCCCCGGACACCGCCGTCGAAATTCTCGACGTGCTCAGCGCGGAAGCCGCGGCGCAGGTGCTCCTCGGCTGGGACGGGACGCTCGACGACGGCCAGTTCGTCTTCGGCCCCGTCCTCGACCCGATTGTCACTGACGCACCCTGCGACGTGTCGCTCGTTACGCTCAGAGACGGGCATATTGGACGACCCGTCGCACTCGTCGCACCCGGCCCGAACGCGCCGGTCATCGCCCGCCGTGCAGCCGAGTTCGCGACTCTCAGCGGGACGAAGCCGACGCTGCTCACTGTCCGCCCGCCTCGCGGCGACCCTGCATCGGCCGAGCGCCGTGGCCGGGCCGCCATCGACGATATCGCGGCACAGGCGGGGCTCGAACCGGACGAGTACGACGCGTCCGTCGTCGTTTCAGATGACATCGACGCGGCGATTCTCGATGCCATCGCTGACTTCGAAACGGTCTGCGTGGGCCTCTCACAGCGAACCGACGGCGCACGAATCGTTTACGGGGTGATTACCGAGCAGGTCGTCAGCCACGCCTCGGGAAACGTGGCCATGATTCGCGGGTCGTAGATCGTTTCGCGCTCGTTTTCGCGGGCATACCCAGGCGTTGCCTCGGTTTCGTATAAAAACTTCAGTGCCGACCATGCGAACGAACCGGGGCCTCCGTGACCGAATCCGTCGACTCACCGCGTTCGTTCCGAAAGTTATCTACTTGACAACAAGTTATCTCACGCATGGACGACGTCCCCGACGCCCGCGACGTTTCCGACGCGACGCTCGCGGAGATGGTTCACGCCGCGATGTCGGGGGTGGAATTCGAGACCGCGACGCCTGCCGAACGGGGTTTCTGCTCGGTCTATCGGGCCACTATCTCGCAGAACGAGACGGAGCGAGTCGCGTACGTGAAAATCTCACCCGACGGGCAGACGTGGGGCATCCCGACCGAAGCCCGAATTCAGGCGCTGCTCACGTCGCACACGTCGATTCCCGTCCCCGAAGTGCTGTGGGCCACGGACGACCACGACACCTTCCCGACCCCGTACTTCTTCATGCGCCCCCTGCCCGGCGAAGACGTCGCCTACGAACACGTCACTCGGATGAGCGACGACGCCCTCCGACGACTGGCCCGCGAACTGGGTGCCTGCCTCGGGGAACTGCACTCGCTGCCCGCGGTCGATGGCTTCGGCCACGTTCGAGTCGGTGGCCCCGAGTTGACCAACGACCGCCCGAGCGGCGACCTCGACAGCCTCACCGTCGCCAACCCACGTTCTGACTGGCCGACGTACCTCCGCGAGCGCGTCGAGAGCGAACTCGACCGACACGCAGACTCTCGGTTCTCCGACCTGACGCCCGACCTCCAATCCCACTTCGACGCGGGCATCGACGCCCTTTCCGGGCCGTTCGACTCCGTTATCGGGCGCAACGACCACGGCCTGCACAACCTCCTCATCGACACGGAGACGGGCGCACTCACCGCGATGCTCGACTGGGCCTACACGCTCGCCGTCCCCGCCCCCTTCGACTTCGAGTTTGCCGTGTACCTGACCAGCGGAGCCTACCTCGCCGGACTCCCCGAGGTTTCGGACCGCCGGGCGTTGGTCCGAGACGCGATGCTCGCCGGGTACGAGTCTGCCGCACCCAGCGGCGTCGCAAAAGTTCGAGAACTGAACCCACTGTACGAGCTCCTCGCCATGGTCCGCATCATGAACGACTTTCGCCACCTCGCCCACCCCGACGAGTTCGAGGCGGACGTGATGGACTGGATTCGGGCCGATGTACGGGCGATTTTGGAGGAGTGAGAGGCCGGACGCGAGGCACACGCGCCGCGTGTGCCATCGAGGAGACGGAGTCTCCTCGGAATTTGAACTACGCCGAGACGGTCGGCTCGCTTCGCTCGCCGCTGCGACTCGACTAGTTCAAATCGCTTCGGTTCCGCACAGCAATCGCTCGCGGAGTTGCTCGCGATAGAATGTAGCGGGCCGGGCGCGATTTGAACACGCGACCGTCTGATTAAGAGTCAGACGCTCTGCCTAACTGAGCTACCGGCCCACGCAAATTCACCTTACGGCGGTTGATTAATATAGGTTGTGTTTCGAGTAGAGAGCGCCACGGCGTCCCATGACAGCGAGCCGGTTACTCAGCTGACGTGAACCGTTTTCGAGGGGGGTTATAACGGTTCGCCGACAGAGGGATTTACTCGGGGCGCGAACCGAGAATCAGAGTATTCTCGGGCGACGAAACCGTCACCTGTGAGCGACAAAAGGTGGGTATTATAAGTATCGTCCGCTGGATATTCCGATTACGATGAGTACAGGCATCACGATGGCTTCGATGTCGTCCTACGCGATTCTTGGCTGTGGTAGCGTCGGGCACGCCGTCGCCGAGGAGCTGGTGGGCGAGGGGAAAGAGGTCCTCATTCTCGATCAGGACCCCGGACGCGTAGAGGCCCTTCGCGACCAGGACCTGAACGCGAAGACGGCGGACATCCGCGAGGAGGACGTCATCGCAGACCTAGACCAGACGGACGTCATCCTGATTCTCTCTTCTGACGTCGCCGCGAATCGCGAGGCCGTAGAGAACATCCGCGAGCGCGGCGGGGAGCAATTTATCGTCGTCCGGGCATCTGACCCCGTTTCCGCTGACGAACTCACGAAGGCCGGCGCAGACGTGGTCATCAACCCGTCGTCGGTCATCGCCGATTCCGCCCTCCGCGCACTGGAAAGCGGTGAACTCGAATACAAGGCCGAACAACTGGCCGAGGTCATCGACGACACGCAGTCGAAGATGGCCATCATAACCCACGACAACCCGGGTCCGGACTCCATCGCGAGCGCGGTGGCGTTGCAGGCCATCGCTAGCGCCCGCGGCGTCGAGGCCGACATCCTCTACGACGGGGAAATCGGCCATCAGGAGAATCGCGCGTTCGTGAACCTCCTCGGCATCGACCTCGTCTCGCAGGACGACGTGAAACTCGACGATTACGACACCATCGCGCTCGTTGACCACGCAAAAGCCGCGGAGAACGCGGTTCAACTGAACGCGGACATCTTCATCGACCACTACGAACCGGACCCGGACTACGACGCGGCGTTCATGGACGTGCGCCCGAACGTCTCCTCTACGTCGACGATTCTCACGAAGTACGTCCAGGAATTCGACCTGAGCCTCGGCAAGGAGGTTGCCACGGCGTTGCTGTACGGCATTCGCGCAGAGACGCTCGACTTCAAGCGCGACACGACGCCCGCGGACCTGACGGCGGCGGCGTACCTCTATCCGTTCGCGGACCACGACACACTCGAACAGGTCGAATCGCCGTCGATGAGCCCCGAAACGCTCGACGTGCTCGCCGAAGCGATTCGCAACCGCGATGTGAAGGGGAGTCACCTCGTCTCGAATGCGGGATTCATCCGGGACCGCGATGCCCTCACGCAGGCCGCCCAGCACCTCCTGAACTTGGAGGGCATCACGACGACGGCCGTGTTCGCCCTTGACGACGATACCATCTATCTCGCAGCCCGGTCGAAGGACATTCGCCTCAACATCCGAAACGTCCTGCAGGACGCCTTCGGCGAACTCGGAGAGGCCACGGGCCACTCGACGGACGCGAGCGTAGCGATTCCACTCGGTATCTTCACGGGTATCGAGGCAACAGAGAGCAACCGGGATACGCTGCTCCAGCTCGTCGAAGAAGCGGTGCGCCGGAAGCTGTTCCAGGCGATGGGCGTCGAAAGTGGCAGCAGCGAAAGCGGAAACGGAAATTAAGCGGCGATTTCTTCGTCTTCTTCCGGCTGGCGCAGGCGCTCTACGATGTCGTTGATGAGCACTACGTCGCCGACGGCACGGACCCAGCGGTAGGGGATGATGACGCCCCGGTGGCCGTCGAGTTTGCTCCGGAACAGGTCGTTGTTGAGCTGGCTCAGCGCGAGCCCCGTGACGACCTCCTGGTCTAAGTCGAGTCGGATGTCCTCGATTTCGCCCACGAACACTCCGTTGTTGGAGTAAACTTCACGGCCGACAAGGCTCGTAATTTCTTGCGGCATTGCGTCCATATGTTCGAGGTCAGTCCACGGGGCCTTAACTCTTGGCTGAGCGTCTGACGCAGCGACGACGCCGGGGGCGTGTTCCAGCGCGAGTCAGAGGTCGTCGAGCAGCGACCCGAAGGCTGAAAGTCCGACTTCGACGTCCTCCGGAGCCCGCGAAGCGGCGAGTCTGAAGCCTTCGGGGACGCCAAAGAATCGGCCGGGAACGATGAGAATATCTGCCTCCCACGCCGCCTCGGCCAGTTCGTCGCCGTCGAGCGCCTCGTGTTGGAGGAGGCCGTAGGTACACCCCGGCTGAATCGTCCCTCGGAGGTCAGGTCGGTCGGCGACGAAGCTGCTGAGTTGTGCGTGGTTCGTCGCGAGGCGGGCGTGTGCCTGGTCCGCGAGCGTCTCTGCATTGTGGAACGCCCGACGCGCGAGGGCGACACTCGGCCCGGCAACTGCCGGGACGTACTGGCAGATGTGGCGGGCGCGTTCTATGAACGGTTCGTCCGCGATGAGCCAGCCGACCCGCAGTTCGCCGAGCCCGAAGAACTTCGTGACCGACCCCGTGACGACGGTGTGTTCGAGGCCCGCGGCCGTCACGCCGCCAAACGCCGCGTCGCCGACCGCGTCCTGGACGAACGACCCGTACACCTCATCTACGAGCAATCGGGCGTCGAACTCTCCACAGAGGCGAGCGACGTCCGCGAGGGATTCACGACTGCTCAGCACGCCGGACGGATTGTGTCGATTGGTGACGATCGCGAGGTCCGTCTCTTCGGTGAGCGCGGCTTCGACCCGCGCGGGGTCGAGCTGGAAGTCAGTCTCGTCGGTTCGGAGAAAGCGGTCGGTCTGGATGTCGAGGGCGGTTGGCATCGCTACCAGTGGCTCGTAACCCGGCTTCTCGACGAGGATGCGCTGGTCGCGAGCAGTCTCGTCGGCCGCTTCCTCGGGCGTTCCGTCTGCTGAGACCGTCGTCGCGACGGCGAGGAAGTTCGCATGCGAGGCCCCGGCGGTAAGGAGGACGCGCTCTGGTTCGACGCCGTAGGCAGCGGCAATCTGTGATTCGAGGGTGACGTCCTCGGGCGGGTCGTCGAGGCCAGAGAGGACAGCGGGTGTGACGCGGGTGTAAGACGGGTTGCTCGACCGCAGGTCACTCGACCCCAGGTCGTGGGTGACCTGTGCCGGTTTACCGGCAATCCAGTCGAGATACGAGATGACGGGGAACATACCTCACCTGTGTCACGGTTCAATGTTAGTTTTCCGTCGCTAGCGGGAGTTTCACTGCGCGAACATGTCGAACAGGGTCGATAATTGTTAATAAACAACGAAAACTCTTATATATTCCTGTTCACCCTGTGACCAGGTATGCAGGCAATGAAGTAAATAGGTACGCCAGCAAATGAACAGATGCCGGGTGCCTCTGACAAACCGGCAATGACCGGTATGGCAGCTTTGCCCGGGGCTGCCATACCCGGTTTCACTTTCGTCACAGAAACCGACCGTTACTCGCTTGTACCGGCGGTTCTGTGACAGGTGGGGTGGGACCTGGGGGCAGGCACGCCCCCGGGGCCGATATACTAACTCTCCCCGCCGCTATTTACTCACGACGTCGTCACGCCAGCGAGCGTACGCGTCGAGAATTCCGTCTTCGTCGAACCGCTCTATACACGGCACGTCGTAGGGATGGAGTTCCACGACCCGCGAGACGAGGTCGTCGTAGCGTGCGCCGGTCGTCTTCGCGAACATGACGACTTCGTCGTCCTCGTGAACCGTCCCCTCCCAGTGATACACCGACTGACAGGGCAACCGGTTTACGCACGCTGCGAGGCGCTCTTCGACCAGCACTCGGGCGATGTCTCCGGCCGCGTCGGGCGGCGCGGTGATGTACACGGTCGGCATCGAGATTTTTATTCGCGGGCACCAAAATGAGCGTTCGGGCTACGTGCCGAACGGATTGTACGTGCCGTTTATGTCCCACTCGTGGATGCAGTGGGCGTTTCCGGCCGCCTTCGTTCCGTCTACCGTCGCGATTCGCCAGTTCTCCGTCGCGTCGTCCCACACGTCGTGGCGACCGCACCGCTCGCAGGTGCGTTCGCGCGGGGGAACTATCGTTTCTGGCATGCGTGGTAACAGTCCACGAGACGTAATGAATCCCTCGCTGTCGTCCAGTCTGTCCGTCCCACCCCACCGAAAGCACAAAGTGACGTGCGGGTGACTCACATCCCATGCGACCACTGGTCCGACCGTTCGCCCACGAACCACCACTTTCACTCGCCGAATGAACACCGCAACTCACATCGTCGAAACCCTCGCCGAACTGGACGTCGAATTCGTCTTTGGCTATCCGGGTGGCCGCGTCATCGAACTGTTCGAGGAACTCGGAGACGCGCCCATCGACGTCGTTCGCCCCCGCGACGAACGCGAAGCCAGCGTGATGGCAGAGATGTACGGCCGTCTCACTCGAAAGCCAGGCGTCCTCGCCGGGCAGGGACCGTGGATTGGCAGCCTCGGAGCCATCGGGCAGATGGAGGCCAGACTCGGGTCCTCGCCGATGGTCGTCCTCACGGAGGCCTCAGAGCGTGGTGAGTACTCGACGCTCGCGCCCTACCAGCAGGCCCGCGGGGACTACGGCGGCCTCTCGCTGCCCGACATCCTCGGCGCGATTACGAAAGAACACTGGTTCCCCCGAACCCCGGTAGAAACGCTGCGGAGCGTCCAACTAGCGTTCAAACACGCGACGAGCGGCCGACCCGGTCCGACGGCCGTCATTCTGGACGGAGGGGCAGTTTCGAAGGAGGTTCCCGACGACCCCGTTCCACCGCTCTGGGATGCAGTCGAGCAGACGAAGACGTGGAAATCACAGCCCACGGACGCGGACCTTGACGATGCCGTCTCGGCGCTCGAAGGGGCAGACAGACCGGTCATCGTCGCCGGAAACGGCGTCCACGCCGCAAACGCCTACGAGGAACTCGTCACCGTCGCCGACCGATACGACTGCGCGGTCACCACCTCCTATCTCGGGAAATCGACCATCGCCGAGACCCACCCGCGGGCCGCCGGGGTCATCGGGTCGTTCGGCCACGAGGGAGCCAACCGTGTCGTAAGCGAGGCGGACGTCCTGCTCGTCGTTGGCTCGCGGCTGAATCCGATGGACTCGAACTGGCAGGCCCCGGACTTCATCCGCCCCGACGAACAGACCATCATCCACGCCGACGCGGACACGCGAAACGCCGGCTGGGTGTATCCCGCGGACGTGGGCCTCATCGGGGACGCGAAGGAGACGCTCGCCGCGCTCGCCGCACGCGGGGAAGCAACCGCCGGGTGGGCACTGGAGCGTGCGGAAGAAGCGAGACGCGACTTTACCGCCCCCAAGTGCGAGTCGGATGCCTCTCCCATCAAACCCCAGCGGGCGGTCAAAGAAATCGAACGTGTCGTGGACGCGGACACCATCGTCACCGCGGATTCGGGGAACAACCGCTTCTGGTTGCTCAATTACCTACAGACGCCCGCACCGCGCACCTACTTCGGGAGCGGTGGCGTCGGCGGCATGGGCTGGGCCGGGCCGGCAGCCGTGAGTGCCGCGCTCGCGACGGACAAGCACGTCGTCGCCGTCGCCGGAGACGGCGGGTTCGCCATGACGATGACCTCCATCGAGACGGCCGTCGAGTACGGCGTCGCGCCCACCTACGTCGTGCTCAACGACACGAGCCTCGGCATGGTCCGGGAGATGGACCCAGCGATGCCCGGTGTCGAGTTCCAGGACACCAATTTCGTCGCCGTCGCCGACGCTCTCGGCGGGAACGGGATTCGCGCAACGACGCCCGCGGAACTCAGAGCGGGACTGGAAGCCGGACGAGCGGCCGACCGCCCGACCGTCGTGGACGTGCGCATCGACCGCGAGGAACGGATGGCCGACACGCTCCAGTCGTCGTTCTACGCCAGTGTCGGCGGTCTTCACGAGTGAGTCCGCGCGTCGAATCGCTTGACGAGGAGCGCGACGAGGACGAACAGGACGCCACCCCCCGCGACGGTGACAGCGAGGAGCCGCCAATCCGCAATTGTGAGCCGGACCGTCCCAAAGTACGTGCGAAGCGGGGAGTAGACGACGGCGAGTTGTGCGAGAAGTGACCCTGCTACGGCGAGGAAGAGCCAGAGGTTCACGAACGGTGTCTCGCGCAACCAGCGGACGACGAACAGTTTCACGAATTCGAGAAGGACGAATCCCGTGAACACCATCGTAAGCGCGTAGGGGGTGACGGTGGGTGCGCCATCGAGGACGACCACCATGAGCGCGAGCATGACGAGCGCCGCGGCGAGGCCCGCCCCGCCGAGGAAACCGAGAAGCGGCCGGTCTACGATGCCGGTCGCACTCGCCCGTGGTGTCCGGTCCATCACGTCCTCACCGGGTTCGTCGACGCCGAGAGCGAGTGCGGGCAGGCCGTCGGTGAGGAGGTTGATCCACAGCAACTGGACGGCGGGGAGAATGAGATAGCCCGCGAGCGACGCGACGAACACCAGCACCACCTCCGCGAAATTGGCCGAGAGGAGGTAGGCGACGAACTTCCAGATGTTGTCGAAGACGGCCCTCCCGTTTCGAATCGCGGTGCGAATCGTGGCGAAGTTGTCGTCGAGCAGGACGATGTCGCTGCTCTGGGCGGCCACGTCGGTTCCACGGATTCCCATCGCAACGCCCACGTCAGCCCGTTTGAGCGCGGGTGCGTCGTTGACGCCGTCACCGGTCATGGCGACGACGTGCCCCCGCGCTTGCAGGGCTTCGAGGATGCGAACCTTGTGGGTGGGCGTCGCCCGAGCGAAGACGGCGACGTCGTCGATTCGCTCGGCGAGTGCTTCGTCCGAGAGTGCGTCGAGTTCCGTCCCGTCGAGCGTCGCCCCTCGGAGCCCAATCTGCTTTGCGATGACCGTTGCCGTCGTCCGGTTGTCCCCCGTCACGAGTTTCACGTCGATGCCCGCCCGCTGACAGTCGGCCACCGCTGCGCTCACTTCCGCTCTGGGTGGGTCGAGCATCCCCTGTAATCCGACGAATACGAGCGGACCGTCGTTCGTTCGAGCGGCGAAAGCCAGCACGCGAAGTGCCTGTGCGGCGAACGCCTCTGTCTGTTCGAGGATACGCGCTCGCATCGGTTCGTCGAGGGTGACGATACCGGCCTCGGTGCGGACGTGTGACGCCCGGTCGAGGACCATGCGGGGTGCCCCCTTGACGAACGCCACGTCGTCGTGGACCGTCATCATCTGCTGAGTTTCGGCGGAGAATGGCTGTTCGTCCACTCTCGGATGGGCTTCCCTGACCGCATCGGGGTCGAGACCGTACCACTGGGCCGCAGCGAGCAGTGCCTGTTCGGTTGGGTCGCCCACCGTCTCCGTCGCGTCGTTGCAGACGACGCCGATTTCGAACAACTGGGTGAGTTGCGAATCCGTGACGGCAGGTTCAGAAAGGTCGACGACGCGGTCCGGTACCCAGACTCGACTGACGGTCATCTCACCCTCGGTGACCGTGCCCGTCTTGTCCGTACAGATGACGTCGACCGTTCCGAGCGCTTCCACTGCGGGAAGCGACCGGACGAGCGCGGATTCGCCCGCCATCCGCCGAACGCCGAGCGCGAGGGTGAGGGTGAGGGTCACGACTGCTGGCAATCCCTCCGGGATGGCGGCCACCGCGAGGGACACCGCCGTGAGCCCCGCCTGGACGAGTCCCGTTCCCGCGAGCACCACGAGCAGCGGGGCGAGCAGCGACGACACCAGCAGGATGCCGAGGCCGAGACGACGACCGAGTTCGTCCAGGTCGCGCTGGAGTGGCGTCTGTGGCTCGACGGCAGTCGCGAGCGACCCCGCAATCTGGCCGACTTCGGTTTCCATCCCCGTCGCGACGACGACGGCCTCGGCCCGGCCGCGAGTGACGGTCGTCCCTCGATAGACCATGTTCGACCGTTCTGCGAGGGGCGTGGCGGCGGGAAGTGCGGCCGTCGATTTCTCCACGGGCAGGCTTTCGCCGGTCAGCGCGGCCTCGTCGCAGGCGAGTGCCTGTGCAGCAATCAGGCGGGCGTCCGCGGTAACGGCGTCTCCCTGGGCCAGCAGGAGCACGTCGCCGGGGACGACGTCGGAGGCCGCAATCTGCGTTACTGCTCCGTCCCGGCGCACGACGGCGTCCGGTGCGGCCAACTCACGAAGTGCAAGCAAACTCTGTTCTGCGCGATAGTCCTGAGCGAACCCAAACACACCGTTGGCCCCGACGATGATGGCGATGAGCAGGGCGTCGATGGCATTTCCGATGGCCGCTGACAACGCCGCCGCGAGGAGCAAAACGAGAATGAGCGGGCTTCGAAACTGCGCGAGGAGAATCGTGAGTGGCGCTCGCCCCGACGTATCTACGAGGCGGTTCGGGCCATGAGACGTGAGTCGGCGCGCGGCCTCCTCGCTCGCTAACCCCGTCGACCTGCCATCGAGGGCAGAGAGCGTTTCCTCGACCGTCGAATCGTGGCCCACCACACACTACTGTTCGTCAGACTGATAGATAGGCGTAGCGTCGGCCACGGCAACGTTTTTCGCAATTCCGTACATCGTTCGTGACAATGGCAGAAACGGTACTCGTCACCGGCGGCACCGGCTTCATCGGGGCGTACGTCGCCCAGGACCTCGTCCACGCAGGCCACGACGTGGTCGCGTACGACCTCTCGACAGACACGACTCGTCTCGCAAAACTCGGCGTCGCAGACGACGTGACGGTGGTTCGCGGCGACGTGACCGACCCGACCGCTGTGGTCCGAGCGGTCAAAGAGTCGGGCGCGACCCGCATCGTCCACCTCGCCGCGCTGCTCACGACGGCCGCGGAGGCCGACCCGCGCGCCGCGATGGACGTGAACATCCAGGGGACGAACAACATCTTCGAGGCCGCTCGCACGCTCTCAGACCAGGTCGAGCGCGTCGCGTGGGCCTCCAGCGCCGCTGCCTACGCTCCGCCGAGCAACTACGGCGAGTGGGTGACCGAAGACGACCTCATTTACCCCGACACCCTCTACGGCGCGACGAAGGCGTACAACGAACACCAGGCGAAGGTGTATCTGGAGGGGTTCGGCGTCTCGCACGTCGCCCTGCGCCCGACGGTGGCCTACGGTCCCTACCGCGAAACCGGTGGCTCTGCGTTCCTCGCGCAGATGATAGAGCGCCCCGCCCTCGGTAAGTCCTTCGCGGTCGAATACGGCGACCAAATAATCGACTGGCAGTACGTTCGCGACATCGCCCAAGCCTTCAGACTCGCCGCGTTTGCGCCGGACGAAGACCTCACTCAGCGCGTCTACAACGTCCGCGGGCAACTCGCCACGATTCGCGAGGCAGCAGACGTGGTGAAGACGGTCATTCCGGACGCAGACCTCTCTGTCTCAGACGAGGGCGAACTGCCGTGGACGCAAGTGCTGGACATGACCAAAGCCCAGCAGGACCTCGGCTACGACCCCGAGTACGACCTCGAAACCGGGATTCGAGAGTACGTGAACGTGCTGCGCGAGGAAGAGGGGCTGGAACCGCTCTAATCTTCGTTCAACACGATTCCGTCGTCTTTGACGTTCGGCGCACCGACGATGAACACTTCACCGGGTTTCACGCAAACGAGTTGGCGGATTTCTTCGGGTGAGACGACGACGATGTCGCCCGCATTCAGTTCCTCCGTCTCCGTTTCGTAGCGCATCTCGAACGTCCCGCTCAGGACGTGGTAGAGTTCCTCTTGGGTCTTCTGCTTGTGACGGTTCAGCCAGTCGCCCTGCTCGAACACCCAGACGTTCGGGCGCATCTTCTGGGGACGAAGTTCGTAGCCGACGGCTTTCAGGCGAGGGGATTCTTCGCCGACCTCACGGACGTCGATTTCGTCGAGGTTGACCTTCGCGTGCATACCCACTCCTTCGCCGCCTTCCGCCAAAAAATCGTGCCCGCTACTCCTGAGTCTGGGAGTACTGCTTGACCCACTCTTTGAGACTAATCCCCATCTCCGCCTGCGTGATGGCGTTCGAGGACGCCGAATTCGCGCTTTTGACGAGTTCGGCCTCCATCGTCCGCTTTGGAATTTCGCCGATGAAGTGCGGGATGGCTCGTTGCACCTCGAGTGGGACGCCGACTTCGTGGGCCAGCGCGTACCCGGACATCGAGTGTGGAATCTCCTCGGTGACGTAGGTGGGGTCGGGGTCGGTCAGGTCGTCGTCCACGTGCGCGACGTACTCGTAGCACTTGCCCACGTCGTGGAGCAGGCAGGCGGCGCGAATCACGTCGAAGTCGGGGTCTGCGTCGTGGAAATCCCGCTGTATTTCCGCGCTCGCGACGGCGATTTTGACCACGCCGCGGGTGTGGTCGACGTTGCTCACCTCGTGGATGTTCCACGCGTAGGGGAGGTCGTCGATGTCGCGCCACCCGCCGCGTTCTAAGCCCCGAGACCACGCTTCGACCACTTTCTGGCGGAGGTCTTCGTCCAGAATCTCCGCCACCTCCGGGAACGCCTCCCTGACCTGCGCCTCGCGGTCCATCGTCAGTCCCTCGTCTCGTCTTTCTGGACCGTCTCTTTGCCGATGAAGCGCGGGCGGTCGCCAATCGAGAGGAAGTTGTTCACGTCCTCACGCGCTTCTTTTGCCTTCCCCTTCGCCGGGTCGTAGTCCCGCGAGCCTTCGCTGCCGAGGGCGTCGTGGAGGGCGTCGAGGTCGTCGAAATAAAGTTCAGCCACGCCGTCGAATTCGGCGTTCTCGGGGTCGGTCGGCAGGATGGTGTCGTACTTGACGACGCCCTCAATCTCCCGGGCAATTGGCGTGTGGTTGTTCTGCCAGTGGTCGACGAACTCCTCGTGGGTCATCCCGTCTTTGCGCACGAGGAACGCAGAGTGCTTGTAGAGGCCGTCTGTGTCGCCCCCAACGTCGTCTCGCTGGGTGACGACCTCGCCGATGAACCGCGGGCGACGGTGGATGTTGAGGAAGTTGTCCGCGTCATCGGAATCGTAGATTCCGATTGGCTCACGAGACCCTACTGGAGTCTCGTGAACGTCCTGTCGGGCTTCCTTCGCTTTACCTTTCGCCGGGTCGTAATCCCGCGAACCCTCGCTCCCGAGGGCGTCGTGGAGAGCGTTTAAATCCTCGAAGTAGAGTTCTGCGAGGCCGTCGAACTCGGCGGCTTCGGGCGTGACGGGGAGCACGGTGGCGTACTTCACGACGCCTTCGATTTCGCGGGCGATGGGGACGTGGTTCGTCTGCCAGTAATCGACGAACTCCTCGTGGGTCATCCCCGCTTTCCGGACGAGCAACGCGACGTGTTTGTACATACGCACAGCAGACTCGGGTTATCACAATAAAACGTGAGGTACTGGCCGCGACTGGGTGTGGATGCCGTGGGTTCTACGGTTAAGCCCCTGCCCATCGAATATCGGGATATGAGCCGTTCTGCGTACCTGTCGGTCCTCCTTGGCCTGCTGATGGTTCTTGGAGGGTGTTCTGGGGGCATTATCGACGGGCAGACGACTGGGGGAAACGGTGACACCACGACAGCGACGACGACGCAACTGGGGGACCCGTACACGGCATCGGGCGACGAACTGGACGCCGCAACGCTCGTCTCCGACCATGAGACGGCGTTGACCGACGCTGGGAGTTTCACCAACCAGCTCAACATCACGCTCGAGACGACCGACGGCAATCTCGACCTCTGGACGACGACGCGGGCCGACCTGACGGCGGAGCAGGCCCTCCGGACGAACCGTCTCGTGTTCGAGGAATTCGTCATCGAGACGGCGGTGTACACGACGGGTAACCGTTCCTTCGAGCGGAACTACTTCCTGTCGAACGACTCTGAGGTGACCGAATACGGGCAGGGCAGTGACCCCTACGACGACCCCGAAGGACCAGACCCGGTCAACGTATCTGAGGCGATGCAACTCGAAATCGTTCGAGATACCGTCGATGGCGCGACGTGGACCCAGCAGGGCGTAGAGGAGTTCGGCGGCGTCTCCGTCACGCGCTACGAGGCGCGTGGCGTCGAGAGTTTCCGCGACCTGCAAGAGGACGTCGACCCATCGACGAACCAGACGTTCACGAACGCAGAGGCGGTGTTGCTGGTCGACGAAGACGGCATCGTTCGGTATCTCGAAATCGTCTTCGAAGTCGAGGACGACGATGGGCAGGGACGCATCTTCGTCACTTCGACGATTACGGGTGTCGGCGAGACCACCGTCGCGGAACCCGACTGGACCGACCGAGCGCGGAACAACTGAAAGGGACGTGCCACCTGTCCGGCGCGAAGTTTCTTCACGGTCGTTGGTGTTTGATGCAGTATGACGCGTTACCGTCGAGATTTTATGGAGGGGACCCGCGGCACGCAAGCCGTCGATTGGGAAGACCGCATCAACACCCAGCGACTGCGTGAAGAGCGCCACGCGCGCGCCGTCGAGCAACTCAACGAAGCCGGACTCGGGAGCATGCTGCTCATCGACGACCCGAACGTCCGGTACGTGACCGGCCTCGCCATGACGGGCGGCAGCGGTGCAGACCACTACACGCTCCTCACCGAGGACGGGTCGGTCGTCCACTGGGACACCGCAGACCACGCGAGCAACCAGCGGTTCAACTGCTCGTGGTTGGACGACATCCGCTACGCCTGCCCCGGCCTCGGGAACGTTCCGCGTGCCTCGGGCAGTCCCTCGGCCCGCCGATTCTTGCTCGACACCATGGCGGAAACCGTCGTGGAGGCGATGGAAGAGTACGGCGTCGCAGACCAGCCGATGGGTATCGACGTGGCAAATGGCGGCCTCGTTGCCGCGTTCGAGGACCGCGACGTGCAGGTGGAAGCCGAGAAGTGCGCCCGGGCGATGGAAACGGCCCGGAAGACGAAGACGAAAGACGAAATCGAGTGTCTGCGACAGGTCGCAGCCATCTGCGAGGCTGGCTTCCAGAAAATCAAGGAGGTCGCTCGCCCCGGGATGCGCGAATCCGAAGTGTGGGGCGAGGCGGTCCGCGAACTCTGGCGACACGGCGCGTTCGTCGGCGGGGGTTACCTGACCTCCGGGCCGAACACCTGGCCGAAACACCAGGCGAACACCACCGACCGCATCCTCCGGCCTGGCGACCTCGTGTACGCCGATTTCTACAACATCGGCTATCTCGGCTACCGGTCGTGTTACTACCGGACGTTCTCGCTCGGGGAACCGACGAAGAAACAGGAGGAGGCCTACGAACTCGCGCGGTCGAACCTCTACGCCGTCTTAGACCGCATCGAACCCGGCGCGACCACAGACGAGGTGTGCAAGGGTTTCCCCGACATGGAAGGCGAGCACGCAGACTGGTACGGCGCGACCGACCACTGGCAAATGACGACGAACCACTGGGCTCACGGTCTCGGCCTCCAACTCTACGAAGTGCCACTCATCTGGCGGGGCATCTCCGAAGACCACCCCATCGAACTCGAAGAGGGTATGACGATGGCAGTCGAAACGCAGGAACCGGCCGAGCGCCAGGGCGTGCGCCTAGAGGAGATGGTCGTCGTCAGAGAAGACGGCGTCGAGATTCTGAGTCAATGGCCGTCTGACGAAATTACCGTCATCGACTACTGAGACGCCAACTCAGTGGCGGTGGAGGACGTAGACGGATTCGGGGTACGGCTCCCCGCCGATGTACGTCTCGCTCTCGCTTTCGAGGCTGAAGCCGTAATCTTCGTAGAACGAGTTTCCGAGGTTGTTGTCCTTGAGCACCATCGCTCGCACGAGGTCCACCCCTCGGTCGAACAGTTCGTTGACGGCGCTCTGGAGGAGGGCCGTG
Organism: Haladaptatus sp. QDMS2; assembly: GCF_029338295.1. Lineage (NCBI taxonomy): Archaea > Methanobacteriati > Methanobacteriota > Halobacteria > Halobacteriales > Haladaptataceae > Haladaptatus > Haladaptatus sp. QDMS2. The sequence continues at coordinate 1,131,066 of NZ_CP119791.1, read as the reverse complement.
CCCACGCCGCTCCGGCGGGCGTCAGGATGAACGTACAGCCGGAGGATGTCACCCTCGTCGTGGTTCCAGAGCGCGTGGACGAAGCCTTCGACCGCCCCGTCGTCCGTCTTCACCAGCATCACCGTATCTGTCCGCTCCAGTTCGCCCCTGATGGTGGCGGGGTCGTACCAGTCGGCCACGCCTGCGCTGACCGTCTCACGGCTCAGAATCGTCGGATAATCCGTCTCCCAGGAGGCCTGTGCGACTGCCAGTATCCCCTCGGTGTCGTCCGGCATCGCCGCCCGTACTGTCATGTGTGTGCATACCACTGGTGGCCGATTAGGTGTTTCGTCGAAGCCACACCTATGTGGGTCGCTCGCGTGGGTCGGCGTATGCAGATTGGCACGGGCCTGTTCACCTGCCAGCACCGCCCCGACGACGACCGGTCTCGACGCGACCTCTATCAGGAGCTGCTCACGCTCGGACGCGCCATCGAGGACGCGGGTCTCGCGAGCGCGTGGGTCTCGGAACACCATTTCACCGACGACGGGTACCTCTCAGGAACGATGCCAGCGCTCGGCGCGCTCGCTGCAACCACCGAATCCATCGACATCGGAACCTGCATTGCCCTCGCGCCGCTCTACGACTCGGTTCGACTCGCGGAAGACGCGGCCACCGTCTCGCTGCTTTCTGGCGGTCGTCTCTCGCTCGGGATGGCCGTCGGCTACGTAGACGACGAGTTCGACCGCTTTGGCGTACCGAAAGAAGAGCGGACCGCCCGCCTCGAAGACGCCGTTCGGGTCCTGCGCGGGGCGTGGTCCGAGGGGCCACTCGACTTCGAGCCGGAATTTCACGATGCGCCCGCCGATACGCTGGTGACGCCGAAACCGGAATCCCAACCGCCCATCTTGCTCGGCGGGAAGGCGAAACCGGCCGTCAGGCGAGCGGCGCGCATCGCCGACGGCTGGATTGCCCCCTCCTCGCTCTCCATCGACGGAGTGCGCGTCCGTCAGCAGGACATCCACGAAATCCGTGAGAAAGAGGGGATTGATGGCGAGTTCACGACCTACCTCATCCAGCACGGGTTCGTCGCCGACTCGAAAGAAGAAGCGTGGGAGACGATGAAAGACGGCTACCTCTACCTCCAGCGCAAGTACGCCGAATGGGGGTCCGGGGAGTCCATTCCAGAACTGCCAGCAGCCCGCGTAGAGAAACTCAAAGCACAGGCCATCTTCGGCACGCCCGCGGACGTGATAGACCAGCTCGAACCGTACCGCGAGGCGCTCGGCGACGACGTGCACTTTATCTTCCGAACGTACTATCCCGGCATCGGGACCGACGCGATGGTCGAGTGCGTAGAGCGCCTCGGGGACGAGGTCGTGCCCCACTTCGCCTGACCGCGCACCTAGCCTTTTGCGCTCGCCGCTCGTAGGTCGTCCATGGGGTTTCACACCTACGACGTAGACCGCGCTGACGCGCTCGAAGACGACTCGCGCTATCGATACGTCTCGGTCGAGGAACTGCTCGGCATGATCGACCCGAGTTCGAAGATGGTCGTCGCCGACCTCGGCAGCGGCACCGGCTTCTACACCGACCACGTCGCGCCCTACGTCGGGAAGGTGTACGCCGTGGACGTCCAGGAGGCGATGCACGACATCTACCGTGAGAAAGGTGCGCCGAAAAACGTGGAGTTCGTCACGGCTGAAATCGCGGACCTGCCGTTCGACGACGAACTGCTCGACGTGGCGTTCTCGACGATGACCTACCACGAGTTCGCAGACGACGCGGCGCTCGCGGAAGTTCACCGCGTGCTCCGCCCCGACGGGAAGTTCGTCGTCGCAGACTGGAGCGCGAGCGGGGAGGGCACAGACGGCCCGCCGGTCGGCGAGCGCTACTCGCTCGCCGACGCGAAGGAACACCTCGAAGCCGCCGGATTCGACCTCCCGTTCGCGAGTGAGCGAATCGAGACGTTCGTGTTCGTCGCGACGAAGAAAAAGAAGAACTAGCTGAAGTCGGGGAGGTCTTCGGGCGCTTCGTATTCTGCCTCCCAATCTACGTACTCGTCTTTGAGTACGTCGCTCACGATTTGCCCGAGTTCGGTGAGTCCCGCGTTTATCGCAGACACGTCACCCCACGAGGTAAGGTTGGGGTGGAGCTTTCGTTCCTTCCAGTTCTCCGGCAGGCCGGGTGCGTGGTAGCCGACTCTGTTGGCAAAATCGTCCCAGAAGAAATCGAAATCAGCGATGAGGTCTAAGTCCTCGACGATGCCGAATTGTTTGCTGCTGACATCCGTGTGCTCGGCCCATTCGTTGAACGACCGTTCCCACGCGCCTTCGTCTAAGAACTCCTGTAACTCCTCGCGGCGGTAGTCCTGTGACCCGAACACTTCGACGTCTTCGTAACTCTCGACGTCGGTGTTCGAGACGATGCGGGGAGCGGGTGGGGCGTCGATGTCGAGACTCATAGGGAGAGATATGGCAGAGAGACCGATAAAACCGCAGGCCTCCTAGGTGCTCGCGTTCATCTCGGCTTCGGCGTTGAGCGCCTCTTCGAGCAGGCGTTCGCCATCCGTGGTCGCTACCTCCAGTTTCGGCACTTCCGTCGGCGTATGGTGGTCGTCGATGGCGACGTAGACGAAGAACGACTCTGTGGTGAGTTCCGTCTCGCCGGTGAGGGGGTCTTCCCGGTAGGCCCGAAGGCGGACCCGGACGCTGGTTCGCCCGGCCTTGTAAACGTAGGCGCGGATGAGCGCGGTTTCGCCGAGGGGAATCGGCCGGTGGAAGTTCACCTGGTCCATGCGGGCGGTAACGCACGTTTCGCCGGCGAAGCGCATCGCGGACATCGCGCCGACTTCGTCCATCCACTTCATGACGTTCCCCCCGTGGGCGATTTCGTAGTTGTTGGTGTGGTTCGGGAGGATGAGTTCGCGATTCTCGATGTAGGTTTCCATCAACGTGGGCATAGTCGCCAGTTTCTGGGGCAGGAAAAAGAGTCTGCTGTCTGGGCACACGGCGTGAATTCAGGGTATTGACACGAGCCGTGACCTTTACCGCACTCCGCCGCGAGTGTGCGTGTATGTCACATGACAGGGTGACAGTTTCGCTGGACACCGACGCCCGGGCGGCGTTAGAGGACTTGACCAGTCGCACCGGTGTGGGACAGAGTGAGGTTGTTCGACGGGCGCTTACCTTCTACGCGGCGAATTTTCAGGTCGCGACGATGGACACGAGTGCGAACCTACAGGATTATCACAAGATGCTCGCTGGTGGTGAACACGCGCTGCTCGACATCGACTTCCTGCACTGCTTTCTCGACTACGTCGAGGAAGAAAACGGAGAACCCGACCCAGAGTTTCTCGCAGACGCAGACAGGGTCTCAGATTACCACGCCCACGAATACGTGGGAAAGTTCGACGACCTCGGCGAACTGCTCGAATGGCTGTCGCTCTGTGGATTTCTCACGGTACGTCGCAGCGAAGAGAACACCTACCACGTCGTCTACCCATCCGAACAGCTCCGTTGGTTCATGACACGGTTCGTCGAACGGAGCAGCGTCAACCTCCCGTTCTCCATCGAGATAGAGGAGGGACTGACCAAAGTACTGATGACAGAAACACCCAAGTGAACACCTCGACTCGCTGTGGCGACCGACGTCGCCCTGTATTCTCTGCTGCTGCGTCGAAAAGTCCGACAACGGTAAAAGCTACGCCCCTGTATCTGCGGTGATGAGTGAGACCGCGGAGTCGGCTCCCACGGAGGGCAGCGTGCGCGTCGTGGGGACCGCCCACGTCTCCGCCGACAGCGTAGACGAAGTTCGGGAGGTCATCGACGAGGAGCGACCCGACGTGGTCGCCGTCGAACTCGACGAGGGACGCTATCGCCAGCTCAAGGGCGAAACGCCCGACGACCTGGACGCGAGCGACCTCCTGCACGGCAACACGGTGTTTCAATTTCTCGCCTACTGGCTCCTTTCGTACATTCAGACCCGGATGGGCGAACGCTTCGACATCAAGCCCGGCGCGGACATGATGGCCGCAGTCGAGACGGCGGAGTCGCTGGGCATCAACGTCGCGCTCGTCGACCGCGACATCCAGGTCACCATCCAGCGCTTCTGGGCGCGGATGACCTTCTTCGAGAAACTAAAGATGCTCTGGCAGTTGACTATCGGGCTCGCCGGCTTCGGCGAGGAAGCGGACGACATCGACATGAACGACCTGACGAACGCGGACGTCGTCTCCGCGATGATGGCCGAGTTCCGCCGGTTCTCGCCGGGCGGGGCCGAGGCGCTCATCGACGAGCGCGACGCCTTCATCGCTCACCGCCTCGTGGCCCTTCGCCAGCAGGGCTTCGACGTGGTCGCAATCGTCGGCGCGGGCCACCGCGAAGGCATCCTCGGCTACCTCGAAAATCCGGGAACGCTTCCACCGATGGAGAGCCTCGTCGGAACCCAGAAGAAGCGATTCTCGGTCTACAAGCTGTTCGGCTACCTGTTCACCCTCGGCTTCCTCGTGTTCTTCCTCCTGCTCGCGATGGCCGGGGTGCGAAACGACTTCCTGCTCGAACTGTTCGTCGCCTTCTTCCTCGTGAACGGCATCTTCTCGTTCGCCCTCGCGAAGATCGCGGGCGCACACTGGTCGAGCGCGACCGTCGGCGGCGCGGTCGCGTGGATGACGAGCATCAACCCGCTGCTCGCTCCTGGGTGGTTCGCCGGCTACGTCGAACTGCGCTACACTTCAGTCAACATCAGCGACATCGGCAAATTGAACGAGATTCTCGCAGACGAGGAGAGTCCACTCGGCGACCTCTGGGACCGGATGCGGGCCGTCCCGCTCTTCAGGCTCATCCTCATCGTGGCGATGACGAACATCGGGAGCATGATTGCGAGCGGACTGTTCGCCTTCGTCATCCTGCCGTACATGGCGGCTGACGTGGGCGGCATCGACGGCGTCGTGCAGTTGATGGTACAGGGCGCACAGAACAGCGCAGACCTCATCGTGAGACAGTTTACATGAAATTCAGCACGAAAGAAGTCCAGGACCTCGTCGTCGCATGGATCGCCCTCGGCGTGGCGTTTACGTTCTTCCTCGCAGGGCCGGGAATCGTCCAGTCGCCACAACTGCTGGTCGTCATTGGGGTGAGCATGCTGACCGTGGGCATCGGCTTCCTGCTCCACGAACTCGCCCACAAGGTGACGGCCATTCGGTTCGGGCAGGTCGCCGAGTTCCGTGCCGATTACGGGATGCTCTTGCTCGCGGTGGGCGCGGGCCTCGCGGGCTTCCTGTTCGCCGCGCCGGGTGCGGTGTATCACGGCGGGCGAAACATCACGAAACGCGAAAACGGCCTCATCGCGCTCGCCGGGCCGGTGACGAACCTCCTGCTCGCGGCAGTGTTCGCCCCGCTCGCCTTCGGTCTCTCGGGCGCGCTCGGCTACGTCGGCCAACTCGGCCTGACCATCAACCTCCTGCTTGCGGGGTTCAACATGCTGCCCTTCGGTCCACTCGACGGCAAGAGCGTCTTTCGCTGGAGCAAAATCGTCTTCATCGTGTTCTTCCTGCCGAGTGCTGCGCTCGCGCTCCTCGCGCTGTTCCGCTTTGGCCTGACCTGACCGGGCAGAAGAACCGGAGTCCTTTTCCTTCCATCTAACCCGCTCTCAGGCATGACCGACGAGGACGACGACCAACTCACGTACTCGAAGGCGGGCGTGGACATCGACGCGAGCGAACAGGCGACAGCGGCCCTCATCGGCGCAGTGGGCGACATGGCCGGCGACTACGCCGGCGTCGTCGACATCGGCGACCGCTATCTCGGCCTCGCCACTGACGGCGTAGGGACGAAACTCCTCGTCGCGGAGGTGCTCGGCGATTACTCCACCATCGGCATCGACTGCATGGCCATGAACGCGAACGACCTCGTGGCCGCGGGCATCGAACCCGTCGCATTCGTCGATTATCTCGCCATCGACGTGCCCGACGACGAGATTGCAGAACAGATCGGACGCGGCCTCGCCGAAGGCGCGAAACAGGCGGGCGTGGCGCTCGTCGGCGGCGAAACCGCCGTGATGCCCGACGTCATCAAGGGCCTGGACCTCGCCGGAACCTGCGCCGGCCTCGCATCGAAAGACGCGATGTTCCCCGGCGAAGCCGAAGTCGGCGACGCGCTCGTCGGCTTCCCCTCCTCGGGCGTCCACTCGAACGGACTCACCCTCGCCCGGACGGCGGCGACCCGCCGCCACGACTACGCGGACCCCTTCCCCGGCGACGAATCGAAGTCCGTGGGCGAGGTTCTGCTCACGCCGACGCGCATCTACGCCGACATCCTCCCCGCACTTCGCGAGAACCACACCCACGCCGCGGCCCACGTCACCGGTGGCGGGTGGACGAACCTGACGCGGATGGGTGACCACCACTACGAAATCACGGACGATTTCGACCCACAGCCGGTGTTCGAATTCATCCAGAAGGAGGGCAAGGTCGCAGACGAAGAAATGTACAAGACGTTCAACATGGGGACTGGATTCGTCGTCGCGCTCGCCGAGGAAGACGCAGAAACCCTCGTCGAAGCCACCGAGGACGGCCGCATCATCGGCCACGTCGAAGCGGGTGAGGGAACCGTCTCGATTCGCGGACTGACGCTCGACTAGGTTCTTCCGCCAACGTCGCGTTTGTTCTCACGATGGCTACAGATGCCTCGCTGCTCCCATCGGTTCCCTCCCTCTCCTCCGAGTTCCGCGACGTAAACGGCGTCCAGTTGCACATCGTCACCGCCGGACCGGAAGACGGCCCGCACGTTCTCCTCCTCCACGGCTTTCCCGACTTCTGGTACGGGTGGCGCGAACAGATTCCTGCGCTCGTCGATGCCGGCTACCGCGTCCTCGTTCCCGACCAGCGCGGGTACAATTTGAGCGAAAAACCCCGCGGGTCCCGCCAGTACGTCGTCTCCGAACTCGTCGCCGACGCGATGGCGCTTGTTCGCTCTGCGGGCGCGGACGCGGCCCACGTCGTCGGCCACGACTGGGGCGGTGGCGTCGCCTGGGAACTCGCCGCCCGCCATCCAGAGTCCGTAGAGACCCTCTCGATTATCAACGCGCCCCATCCACGGGTGTTCGCGATGTCGTGGCTCACGAACCCGCGCCAGTTGGCCCGAAGTTGGTACATCTTCGCCTTCCTCCTCCCGGGCCTCCCGGAGCATGCGCTGGTGCGTCGCGGCCAGGAGAACCTCGGACGCATTCTCATCAGCAGTGCGAATCCCGAATCCGTCCATCCAGACGCCCTCGACCACTATCACGAGGCGTGGAGTAGACCACGGGCGCTCACGGCGATGTTGAACTGGTATCGGGCGATGCCTCTAGAGGGCGGTCTTCCTTCACAGGCGTCGATTCGGCCGCCGACCCTTCTTTGCTGGGGTGAGCAGGACATCGCGCTGGACCCGGAATTAGCGACAGAAAGCCTCCAGTACTGCGTCGATGGCGACCTGCGGCGGTTCCCGTCGGGGAGCCACTGGGTCCACTGGGACGACCCTGCAGGTGTAAACGAGGCGCTGCTCGCCCACCTGGGAAAAGAGCGCGCTTAGCTCAGGTGAGCGGCGATGTCGGCTTCGGTGACGATGCCGACCATCTGCCCGGAGTCGATGACGATGACGGCGTCGTGGTGGTTGAGGTGGTTGTCGATTTCGTCGAGCGTCGCGTCCGGCGTCACGGTGGTGATGGACTCGCGCATGACCTCGGAGACGGGGAGGTCTGCGGCATTATCGGTGTCGCCGAACTTGCGGATGTCGGAGTTGCTGATGAGGCCAACCGGGTAGCCGTCGCGAATGACGGGCAGCTGTGAGAAGCCGGCTTCGATCATGCGTTCGATCGCGTTGCGGACGCTGTCGTCGGGGCCGATGCTGATGACGTCCTCGTGCATCAGGTCCGCCGCACGGAGGATGCCACCCTCTGCTTCCTGCAGGGCGTTGACGATGCGACGCAGGGTCGAGAGGCGAGGGTCTACGTCCCCGCCTTCGATGCGCGCGATGAGTGGCTGTGACACCCCGGCCCGGTTCGCGAGTTCGCTTTGCGTGAGGCCCAGTCCGGTGCGTCGTTCCCGGAGGTCCGCTGGGGTCGGCAGTTCCATACGAGAAATTACTATGGGTTATGAGAAAAACCTTCGGTTATCAACAGGGGTGAAAACTGCGCTGAGAAGGGATTACTGTTCGTCTTCGGTATCCAGTTCGAACGTCTCGATGACGTTGAGTGGAACGTCGCGGAGGGCACCGCCGACTTCGCTTTTGGCGATGCGCTGGGCGTGTTCGACGCTGTCCGCGTTGAACACCTTCATCTCGAGGAGGAGTCCGACGAGTGCCGTGTTCGCGGCGACGAACGCCGAATCGAACGGCTCGTCACAGGCCGGACACCCGGTCACGCCGACCTCGACCTCGACGTAGTCCATGTTCTTCTGGTTCAGTCGCTTACCGGCTTCGCTGACCGCGACGCCGATGGCGTCGTCGATCTGCTGGACGTCTCTGACCAACCAGGCTGCTTCCATCGCGACCAAATAATCGCTCATACCCGTACTCCGTCCCGAGGGGTTTGAAGGGTTATGATTTCCTCGCGGCCCGCGCACGCTACCGAGATAATTCTCATAACTTATGGATAGGGCCGAGATTGCTCACGACTCCGCGATAGAAATCTCGGTCGTGTGACCCAATTTTGTTGGTTCGAAATCAAGTTAGATTGAATCGCATGCAGGCGTTCCAGTGGCCCGTGCACACACCCCACAAAGCAGTTCCAATCCGTGGAGAAAGTTTATATACACCCATATCGGCACCATCGACCGAAGACGAAATGAACCGCCTGTATCGCGCAAGTCTGTTGGCCCTGTACAACCTGAGTATCTTCACCGGCATCCTCCTCCTGCCACTCGCCCTCGCCGCGCGCCGCGTGGGCATCCCGCTTCCCATCCACCGCGTCATCGACCGGCTGGGAGCGGCCTACGACAGCACGAGCGACGAGTAAGGACCCGGACGCCTTTTTAATAGCCCTCACGGTGAGCGCCGCCGCTAAACCGGAAGCCACCGGGTGATTTCACCCTGAAGAGGTGGTTTTATCAGTACTCGGCAACTACGGAGCACCAATGCGAGACCCAATGTTTGGCTCGGAGTTCTCTCGGAACCTGGACCGCTTTGCCCCCCAGGACACGAACCCATACGCGTCCTCCTTCGGTCCGGTTCCCGATTTCGATGCCAGTAAAATCGACAACGACATGGTCAACAGCACCGGGACGACGACCATCGGCCTCACGACGACAGACGGCGTCATCATTGCAACCGACATGCGCGCCTCCCTTGGCGGCCGGTTCGTCTCCAACAAAGACGTCCAGAAGGTAGAGCAGATTCACCCACGGGGGGCACTCACGCTCGTCGGCTCTGTCGGCGGTGCGCAGGCGCTCATCCGGGCACTTCGCGCAGAGGCGAATCTCTACCAGTCGCGTCGCGGCGAGGAAATGTCGATGCAGGCACTCTCCACACTCGCCGGTCACATGTGCCGCGGCCTCCCGACGACGCCAATCCTCGGCGGCGTCGACGACGAAGGCCACCACGTCTACAGCATCGACCCAGCCGGCGGCGTCATGAAAGACGACTACACGGTCACCGGCTCCGGTCTGACCGTCGCCTACGGGACCCTCGAACGCCTCTACGAACCGGGACTCTCGAACGAAGAAGCAATCGGCGTCGCCGCAGCAGGTGTGAAAGCTGCCGTCGAACGCGACACCGGCTCCGGCAACGGCGTCTACATCGCCGAGATTACCCAGGAGGGCGTCGACATCCACGGGCACAAGGACTTCGACGAGGTCCTCTAAACGCAACTTTTTCTGCGTCGGGTGCGCGAAGCGCACCGCTCCTTGAAAAACTTGCATGAAAAAGGCCGTTCAGGCGCGGTGCGCCTGAACGGGGCAGCGCGGGCACCGCGGACAGCACGGGCGGCCCGTGGCCTACGGGCAGCTAAACACAGCACCGCGAGAACACAACGGAATCTTCGGGAGAACTGCGTTTCTGGCTGCGTAATTGTATTCCTCCCCGCGAGACTATCCAGAAAATCAGCAGACTGCGCCGCGAATCATTATCTGGGTTGGGTGCAAACGTCTCTCACGCAGACGGGGCGCGTGGGAGAAGTACATGGTAAGTCTCGAAGTCGCATTGGTCGCACTGGCATTTCTGATACCGCTCGCGGTAATCTTCGGGAGCGTCGCGTACGTCGCCTACGCGCTCCACACACATTCGGTCGCCCAGCGCGAGCGAGAGCGTGACCGACTGAGTCGGCTCCAGGACCGCCTCGACCTCCTCGAAAGCGCCCGGCACATCCGTTCGGGGACGATTGTCGACGTGTTCGAGGCTGCCCGCCGACCGAAGAAGTGGCTCGTTCACGGGCCGCCGATACCCGGCATTCAGGTCGTCATCGCCATCCCGACACCCACCGAGACGGTCACGAACCTCTGGTTCAGGACGCCTGCCGCGCTCGACGGAACCTCGTCGTTCGAACGCTTCCTGTCGTACCTCGACGCGAGCCCGGCGGACGTCGGCGACATCATTGGCAAGTCAGTCCCAATTCGGCTAACTGCTGCGGGCGAGTGGCGTCCCGACTGGGTGACCGACCGGCGACGACGCCAACCGATTACGTCGCTCTGGGACGTGGCGGCGCTGTTCGTCGAGCGGGAACGCGAAGAAGACCGGGTCTGACCTTACTCGCCTTCGCTCCACTTCGCGAAGGTGCCCTCGATGAGCGTGTCGGACTGCTTGCGGATGTATTTTCGTTGCATCCCGGCGAGGGCGTCCTCGAACGAGTCGCCAGCGTCGAGGCGCTCGCTAACGTCGTCGATTTTCCACTGGGCTGGCGTGTATCGGTGACGTGCTCGCATGCGAAGCGGCCAGAGATACTTCGCAGCCTCCTCGTCGGAGAGTCCGCGGAGTTTCAGGCCGTCTTTGGCGTGGGCGAAGATGTCCTCGTAGATGTCGTCGGTGCGGGTGGTTTCGCGACCGTCGTTCGTTATCCACCGCAGGTCGGCGTCGAGGCCGTCGCGGACGGCGGCGTAGAAGTTCTCCTCTGCAAACTGCCAGTCTAAGTCGGCGACCGGGTGTTCGCGGCGCGGAAGGCTTTCCATCAGGCCGGCGAACATCGCCTGGAACGCGATGGAGTCGCGGACGGTTGGCTGAGCGGGAATCGGACGGAATTCGATGCGAGCGTTCGCCGCAGAGCGCGTTGGGCCGCCGAAGACCGGTCGAACCCATCGCCAGTACGTGCCGTGTTTCATTCGGAAGTGAGCGAACTTGTCGTCGAAGCGGTCGGACGCCGAAACCGGCATCGGGACGAGCGTCGCGTCCTCCGCGATGTTGTCGATAGCCTCCTCTACGCTCTCTACGTCACGCGGGAAGCGTACCTTCCCCTTCTCGCCGGTGGCCGGGTTGAGCGCCGTCTCGAAGACGCTAATTCGGTTCTCCATCCAGGCGTCGGTGAGGATGTCCTCTGGCGACGCGTCGTCGTCGTAGAGGTCAGCCGGGAAGAATGGAGCGTTCACGCCGAGGGCGAGCAGCGGGCCGGCAAAGCGCAGCGCGTACCGGAAGTGGCGGGGCAAGTCACGCGCCTGGGCGACCTGGTAGTGGGGCTGAATCGAGGTGATGAGGCTCTCCGGCATCACCGTGTCCGTCTCGAGGGAGACGTGTGGCACGTCGAGTCGCATTCCTGCATTGAGGCCATCGGTGCGGTTGGCCATGGCGTGATACCGCACGGAGTCGGACATGTTGGTCGCGATGGTGATGCTCTCGTCGGTGATGCTGTTCGTGAGGTACTCAGTGGCCGTTTCTCCCTCCGGCGGAATGGTCCACATCCCGTCACTCACGAGGCGCATCCCTTCGGAGCCGACGCACTCCTGGGCGGTCTGGAGGCGGGCGCGGACTTCCGCCTCCTGTGCGGCGAGGCCATACTCGTTGAGTGGCTGTGGGCTCGTCGACATCTCGGCGTTGTGGAGGCCGAGTTCCTTCTCGAAGCCGATGAATTCGAGGAGTCGACGGGGGACCCGCATGAGTGCGCCCCCACCCCCGCCATCGTCGTGTCGACCGTGTTCGTCGGCGACGGCGTAGAACTCGTACTCGAAGCCGATGATGGCTTGCGGATTGTCGAACGTGCCTGCTGCGACTTCCTCCTTGATGACCGAAGCGTCTTCCTCCACCTGGTTCTGGAACGCTTCCGCGTCAACCGAGAGGACGTCGTCGACCTGCGCAGCAAGGTCTAGGTCCATGCCCGAGGCTCAGCGGTCGATACTATAAAATCTCTTGGCCACAGTTCCGATTCGGTACGCGTTGTCAAACGCCCCACAGGGCCGCGATTCCGAGCGTCGTCACGACCGTGAGCAACAACTGCAGGGGAGCGCCGATTTTCACGTAGTCAATAAACCGGTAGCCACCCGGCGAGTACACCATCAGGTTGGTCTGGTAGCCAACGGGCGTCATGAACGCCGTCGAGGCGGCGAACGTCACCGCGAGGACGAACGCGAACGGTTCCGCGCCAATTCTAAGCGCTGCGTCCACGGCGATTGGCATAGTCAGGACCACGCTCGCGACGGGCGTGATGACGTCTGCGAGCAGCCCAGTCAGGAGGTAGAACAGCGCGAGCACGACGATTGCGGGCAACACGCCGCCGTACTCGACGATGATGCTCCCGAGGAACGTCGCCCCGCCCGTCTCCTGCATCGCGAGTCCGAGCGGGATGATGCCCGCGAGCAGGAAGATGACCTCCCAGTTGACGGCGTCGTACGCCTCCGAGGGGCGAATCACGTCGGTCACGACCATCGCCACGACACCGCCGAGCGCCGCGATGACGATGGGGAGTAGATTCAACGCCGCCACGGCCACGACGGCCGCGATGATGCCGAGGGCGAGGCCGACCTGTCTGCGGTCAAGCGGTTCCGGTTCGGTGAGGCGACTGGAGTGGGCGAGTTCCGTGATGAGCAGTTCGCCGCGTTCTTCGAGGATTTCGACAGCCTCGTCGGTCGCGTGGAGCAGGAAGCCGTCACCCTCCTGCAGCGTCGGCCCCGAGAGGTGGTCGTGGAAGATTTCTTCACCGCGACGGATGGCGAGCACGGTCACCGCGTAGCGTTCGCGGAGTCGGGCCGTCGCGAGATTCTGCCCGATGAGCGAGGATTCAGCTGGGATGATGGTTTCGACGAGCGTGCCCGGCCCGTCCATCGGCGCGAGTTCGAGTTCCGTCACCGGGGCCTTGCGAAGGATGCGCAGCGACTCTCCCGCGGCGAAGGCGCTAATGGCATTCTCGTCACCGCGAACCGTGAGTACGTCTCTGACCTCGATTTCCTGGTCGGTGTCTTCGGCGAGGTAGAGGCGCTCGCCGCGGACAATCTGGATGACGTCCACGTCGTAGACGCGCTCTGAAAGCGCGTCACTGATTGTCTGGCCGACGAGCGGGGAGTTCTGGCTGACGGTCACCTTCACCAGGTAGTCTTCCAGTTCGAACTCGTCGGTGAGGTCCGCCGCGAGGATGCGCTCTGGCAGGAGGTACTGACCGACGGTCATCAGGTAGAGTGCGCCGACGAGGAGGACGAGGATGCCGAGGGGCGTGAACTCGAACATCGAGAAGGGGTGGCCGATGAGGTCCGCGGAGATGTCGGAGGCGAGGATGTTGGTCGCCGTGCCGATGAGCGTGAGCGTGCCCCCGAGCATCGCGGCGTAGGAGAGCGGAATCAGGAGTTTCGACGGCGAGATGCGACTCTGGTCTGCGAGGTCGGTCACCATCGGGATGAACACGGCCACGACCGGCGTGTTGTTGATGAAGCCCGCAACTGGGCCAGTGAGGCCGATGGTCGCCGCGAGGAGTTTCGTTTGACTGCCGGCGGTGTACTCGCCGACCCGACTTCCCAGTTGCTGGACGAGGCCAGTCTCTTCGATACCCGCACTGAGGATGTACATCGCGACGATGGTGATGGTCGCCGCGTTCGAGAACCCAGAGATCGCTTCCTGTGCGGAGATTTGCGTCCACGGCTGGAGGACGACCATCGTGACCAGCAGGGCGATGGCCGTGATGTCCGCGGGGAGGCGCTCGGTAATGAACAGCACCACCGTGACGACGATGAGCGCGAACACCACGAGCACACCAGTGGACGGGGGCGGAATTGCCATAGTCAGTCATTCACACGGATATGATATCACCATTACCCCGACACTCGTTCGGGGTGTTTATTCCTCACGGCGACAACGCTCAGGTAATGGAGTTCGCCGCGTTCGCCGCCCGCGCCGCCGCCATCGAAGCCGAGCCCGCAGACCTGGCGATCGTTGACCTCGTCACCGAGTTGTTTCGCGACGCCGACACAGACCTCGACACCATCGCCCGGTTCGTCCAGGGGCGAGTGTTTCCGGCACACGACTCGACCACGCTGGACATCGGTCCACGCCTGCTTTACGAGGCAATCGCCCGTGCGGCGGGGCAGAACGTCTCCGCCGGGGACGTCGAAGACCGCCTCGCCGACCTCGGGGAAATCGGCGCGGTCGCCGCAAGCTACAATTTCGGCGGCCAGCAAGGCCTCGCCGCGTTCGGAACCGGCGGCACGCAAGCGCTCACCGTCGCCGAGGTGGACGAAGAACTCAGGCGGGTCGCCGCCGCGGACGGGTCGGGCAGCCAGGACCGAAAACTGGACATCCTCTTTGGTCTATTCAATCGAACCGACCCGGAAGAAGCGCGCTACCTCGCCCGTCTCGTCCTCTCGGAGATGCGCATTGGCGTCGGCGAGGGGTCAGTCAGGGACGCCATCGCCCAGGCGTTCGACTTGGAAACCGAAGCCGTCGAACGCGCCCTGCAAGTTTCGAACGATTACGGACTGGTCGCCGTCACTGCCCGCGACGAGGGCGCGGACGGACTCGCAGAGATGACCCTCGAAATCGGGCGGCCCGTACAGGCGATGCTCGCGCAGGCCGGAACCGTCGCAGACGCCCTCGACTCGTGGGACGAAGCCGCAGTCGAGGTCAAATTCGACGGGGCGCGCGTCCAGATTCACTCAGACGGCGAGGACGTCAGCATCTTCTCGCGAAACATGGAGGACGTGACCGACCCGCTCCCCGAAACTGTCGAGTTCGTCCGCGAGCACCTCGACGCCCCCGCCATCCTCGACGGCGAAGTCGTGGCGATTGGCGACGACGGCCGGCCGCTTCCCTTCCAGGAAGTCCTCAAACGCTTCCGACGCAAGCACGACGTGGCCCGCGCCCGGGAAGAAGTCGAACTTTCGCTCTACGCCTTCGATTGCCTCCACGCAGACGGTGATGACCTACTGGAATCGCCACTCACCGAACGCCACTCGCGGCTCATCGACCTGCTCGACGAGGGCGTCTCGGAACTGTGGGTCACCGGCGACGCAGACGAAATCGCAGAAATCGAAGCAGATGCGCTCGAAGACGGCCACGAAGGAATCATGCTCAAGAACCCTGATTCGACGTACTCTCCCGGCCGTCGCGGGAAGAACTGGCTCAAGCGCAAGCCGGACGTTGAAACGCTCGACCTCGTGGTAACCGGCGCAGAGTGGGGCGAAGGTCGCCGGGCGAAGTTCCTCGGCACGTTTCTGCTCTCTGCCCGAACCGACGACGGGTTCGAGACCATTGGGAAGGTGGCAACTGGCATTACGGACGAGCAATTGGCCGAATTGAGCGAACTGCTCGAACCGCTAATCGAGACCCAGCAGGGCCAGAAGGTAACCCTCCAGCCGAAGGTCGTCTTCGAGGTGGGCTACGAGGAGATTCAGACCTCGCCGACCTATTCGTCCGGGTACGCGCTTAGATTCCCGCGATTCCTCTCCGTGCGGGAGGACAAGACGGTGAACGATGCGGATTCGTTGGAGCGCGTGGAGCGGCTTGCGGGATCTCAATAGCCGGTACAGGTGCTCTGGTCGAAAAAGAGGGTTGGACGACCATCATGCGGTTCGATTCCGATTCGTATTCCATCTTGTGTGCGGTCTGAATCACCACACGAAGGGACGAAGTGAAAATGCTCTGTGGGACCATTATTCAGGCTCACGCGAATCAGATGTGGCGTTCGTTCAATCGTTTCTTCAATTTGCTGGTGGGTTGAATCTCCCACAGCCCCAGATTCGATATCGACCACAGGAGTACTCACGAGCGCGTTTTCTTCTTCTTTCCAAATTTCAATGTCGAGCCGGTGAGCACTGGAGTCAGAATTGTAAACATCGATGGTCAGGGGGAATTCAGTCGATAGAATCGATGAGCACCCAGCAAGGAGACTACTGCTGCCAACGGCACTCATTTTAAAAAGAAATCTTCGAGAAACATTATACATAATTCATATTTAATTTAATCTGCTATCAATTGTTGGGTTTTTGATTAAGCCACCTTCTTTGTCATCGCTTTCGTACCCTCTGCTATGACCTTCCGCCACGATGGCCTACTCGTCGATTGGCTCGGCTACGCGACCGTCCGGCTCGAAGCTCAGGACGGCACCGTCGTCTACTTCGACCCCGGTCGCTACGGCGTGCTGGACGACTACAACGCCCGCGACGGCGACGTGGTTTGCGTCACCCACAACCACCACTACGATTCTGACGGCATCGAGCGCGTGGCGAAGGAGGACGCCACCGTCGTCATCTTCGAGAACGTGAACCACCGGTTCATCGACCGAGATGTGCTGGACGTAAATCGCCTGCCCTACGAGGTCCGGAAGGTGGACGACGAGGTCGACATCGCCGTCGGTGACGTCATCATCCGCTCGTTCGCCGCGTACAACGAACCGGACGGCCCGCACACGAAGTCGAGTGGCGAACCGTTCCACAAGGAGGGCACCGGCGTCGGCTACCTCGTCACCCTCAACGGCGTGAACGTGTTCTGGCCGGGCGACACGGACGTACTGGAGGGCCACGAGCAACTCGACGTGTCACTGTTCATGCCCCCAATTGGCGGGAGTTACACGATGGACCGCCACGAAGCCGCAGACCTCGCAGAAGCCATGGACCCGGACCTCGTCTGCCCGATTCACTACAACACCTTCGAGGCACTCGAGGCGGATGGGCAGGCCTTCGCCGCGGACGTTGCCTCCCGGAGCGTTCCGGTCGTGCTAGACGAACGCTGAGGCGGGAACGACTATCCCAGTCTGGGACGTGTCTCAGGTATGGACACCACTGCGCAGGTGTACGAGGCGGATGCGACGGGGTGGCAACGAGGGCTGTATCAAGACATCAGGACCACCTTCCGCGCGCCGCTCGTCAACTGGATTTTTCGGACGACGATGGCGAACGAACCCGAATTTTTACGGTACGCCTGGGGGCAGGTGAAGCCCGTTTTCGAGACGGAAGCGTTCGCCGAATTCACCGTCGCGTACCGAGACACCGTCCTCTCGGAAGTCGAATCTGGGCACGAACTCCCCGGGTACGGGCCGGCAGATGTGGGGCTTACGCCCGCCGAGTTTCGGGAGTTGCAGGGGCAGGTCGCAACGTTCGACATAGTCGCACCTCGCCTCGCCATCCTATTTGAACTCGTGGACCGGGGGCTAAACGGCGGTGGCGTGGGGACGAATTCCGACAAGCAGGAGGCGGCCTGTGCTCCGTTTCCCGACGCCCTCGACCGCGACAGGGGGCTGGCTCCGACGATGCTCCCCCAAGGATACGTCCCCAACGACGCCCAGTCGGCCATCGACGGCCTGACCGAGTTTCACGGCTTCAGCGGCGGTCTGCCGAGCATCTATCGGTGTCTCGGCCAGTGGCCGTCGTATCTGGATACGGTGTGGCGTGACCTCGAACCGGTGTTCGAGAGTGCCGAATTCGAGGCCGCTGTTTCTTCGAGCGAGCGACTGAAGACAGAATTCGTCGAGCGAGTGGCCTACCAACCTCAACTCAGCGCGTCGGTGTTGAGCGATGTGGGATTCTCGAACGCGACAATCGAGGACGTACAGGACCTCTTCGCGTCGTTCAACACCGGCCCGGTTCGGACGGTGATTCCGGCGTTGCCACTCTACGCGACGACGGTGAATGCGGACGGAAAACGCGACCGACCTTAGATGATGCCCATCGCTTCGAGGCGTTCTGGCAGGTAGGTGTCGGTCACGAAGTCGAGACCACGGGCCGCGAGTGCCTGCTGTTCTGCCTTCTTGTCGATATCGAGCTGGAGTTCGATTTGCTCGGTCCAGTACTCAGACTGGAATCGCGGGTCGTCCAGTTCGCTTTCGAGGGCGTTGCGGTCGGAGTCGCTGAGCGGGTCGGTCGGCAGGTCGTACTTCACGATGTCCTCTGGCTGGATGCCGATGAACTGTGCGTCCGGCGTTGCCAGATACTTAGAGAGATGGGCGCTCTTGATGGACCCGTACGCGACGGAGCCAAAGATGCGGTACGACCACGGGTCGCCGTCTGTGAAGACCACGACGGGCAGGTCCAGTTCGTTGTGCAGGCGTTTGGTGATGCGCCGGGTCGCCCGGGCGGGCTGGCCCTTCAGGTGGACGACGATGACGTTGTACTTCTCGTCGAAGCCGTTCTCGACGAGCCGGTCGCGCATACCACCGGTCTCCACGCAGAGGATGAAGTCGGCGTCGTGGTCGAGGAACTCGATGGTGTCCGGGTTGTTCGGAATCTGGTAGCCACCTTCGCCCACGTCCTCCTGACAGTGGATGTCGCGTTCGCCGCGGCGGGTTTGTTCGCGGAGGAACAGCGGTCCCATGAGGGTCGCACCCGACTCTTCCGGGCGCATGTGGAAGTCCTCGCGGGTGACGTTCGAGACGATTTCTAAGTCCTCAATGAGTTGGTTCGATTCGTCCTGATTCGAGAACTGGGCTTCCTCCTCGTTCCACGATTCAGAGAGGTAGTACAACTCACGAAGGGTCGAAGAACGGTCTTCTTCGAGCTGTTTTGCGAGGAAGTCGATGGTGTAGACCGCCTTGAGGAGTTTGCGCGCGCCGCGGACGCTGTTGGCGCTTCGGGTGCTGGTTCGGTCGCCGTACACCCAGACGCCCATCTCCTCGTCGTAGATGATGTTGCTCTTGGTCCGCGTCGGGATCTTCATCTTCGGGATGTCGCCCCCGGCGAACTGGTCGTAGAACGATGCAGCGAGGTCGATGAGTTGCTCGCGGGCCACGTCGTCGTTTTTGCTCGGGCTCATGCGTTTACAGTTAGTCGTTCATTCTCGACCCCGGTCACGTTGAGGTCGAACGATGCGTCTTCGTCGGCCACCGTGTATTTGAGCACGGCGTCGTCGCCGGCGCTCACCTCCGGGGCCCACTTTACGAACCACTCGCCGTCCATCTCGATGACGGTCGCGCCTTTCGAGACGTTCGTGGGTTCTGCGTTCACGATGTCCGTTATCTCCAGGTTCGCGTTCACGTTCGAGTGGTTCTCGACGACCACTTCGACCGTCCCGTCTTCGACCGACCGCTCGACGAGGACGTTGTTCATGATGCGGGCCATCGAATCGTCGATGACCAGTTGCGGGCGTCCCGTCACGTCGGAGAGTTTCGTCGCCATCTTCGGGAGGATGCTGGCGAGAACGTCCTGCTTGCGCTGGCGCTTCTGGAGCGACCGACGCTTTTTGAGGTAGGATTTGAGTTCGCGGGCCGCCTCGCGGATGGCGAGTTCGATTTCGTCGTGAATCTCGGGCACGTTCGCGAGTGCGTCCTTCGACTCGCTCGTGAACGGCACGTTCGTGGAGGCGACGTGCACCATGATGACGGCGGGGCCTTTCGGCAGGCCGCTGCCGCCCGGCTGGTCCAAGCCGTAGTTGCGCCAGCCAATGGATTTCGTCACTTCCGTAATCGTACACGCTCCCTGCTGGTAGACCAGCGGGACGCGGTTGGCGAACCGAAGCAGTTCGACGGTTCCCTCGGCGGGCAGGTTCCCGCCGTAGGCGATACCGGCCTCGACGATGAACGGGTCGCCGCCGTGGACATCCGCGTCACGGGTCGCCGCAGAGTAGAAGTCGGCCTCGAACTCCTTTTTGAGTCCGGCAAGCACCAGATCGTCGGTGATGGGCGAGAGACACGTCGTCGGTGGGGACATGATGTCTGCTTCGCGCATCCCTTCGAGCAGTTCACTGGCGAAATCGCGGTTGCCGGCGACTTCTTTGACGCTCGGTAAGTCGTCCTGAACCGGCTTCATCACCCGCCAGAGTGACTCGACGATGTTGGTGCGGGCCGTCTCGCCGACGGTCGCGTCTTCGCGCTCTTTGGTCATGTCCGCCGCCCGGTCGACGTAGGATTTGAGCGTTTTCAACGTCGCGCGGTCCCGTTCGTTGTCGTCGGCTTCGAACTTGGCCGCGATGCGCTCTGCGAGTGTCTGCACGACGGCGTCGTCCTTGCGACTGGTCGTCGCCTCGTCGACGAGGCCGTAGAGGTCTGCAGCGCGATTCTCGGTGAGAACGTCCCACGCCGCGGCGACGGCGTTCTTGCGAACCGTTTTGCCGAATGTGGGGTCGAAGGTGTTCTCCGTCTCGTCGGCCACGTCGCCGACGACTCGCACGAGATTCGAGTAGGAGACGCGGTCCATCGCGCAGATTCGCTTCGTCACCTCTGTGGCGAACGAGTCGGTCGGTGTTTCGCCTTTGTTGACGACGGCCTCCTCGATGGCAGTGTGAAGAGTTTCCTGTTCGTGGGCCTGTGGCGGCGTCCACGCCATCTCGCGGCCGAAATGGCGGTCGCTGAAATTCGCGAGAATGCTCTCTGTGGTCTTTTTCCCGACACGGGTGAACTCCTCCTGGAGGAACCCGGAGACGGAGTGAGAAGCGGTGTTGTCGAGCATCTTGAGCAGCGTCCCGAGTTCCACGCCGTGTGGGTGGGGTCGAATCTCTTCGGTCTCTGCGGGCAACTGGTCAGTGGCACGTTCGAACTTGAACGACTCCTCGGGTTCGCGCATCTCGATGCGGGCGTGGGGGTTCACGACCGCCGTGTGCTTGATGTAGCTGTGGAGGTTGGCCCGCGCTCGCATGTTCGCCTCCATCTCGAGTTCGATGCGCGTCCCGTGTGGCCGGTCCCACGTCGTGGTGCGTTCGGTCTGAATCTCCGGTTCGTTCGTGTCGGTGTCGATGATGAGTTCGAAGTACTTCGCCTCGGCACTCCCCTTCGTCCGACTCGTGATTTTCGCGGGTTTCCCGGAGGTCAGTTGCGAGTAGAGGACGGCCGCGGAGATACCGATACCCTGCTGCCCGCGACTGTTCTTCACGCTCAATGCACCATCGTTTGCGACGACGAAGTTCTCGTCGTGGCCACTTACTCCAGGGACCGAGATATCGTATACATACGCTGGTGGCTCAGTTTTTTCGACCGATTTCACCGGGAGCAGACACATATCTGTCTCAGTGAATCCGTGGAGGTTCTGAATCGTCCCCCAGAGCGCTTCTAGCTGTGCAGTCGGGTTATGTTCCTCGTCGAGCAGTCCTTTTTGTTTCAGATTGTGGACGTACCGTGGCTTATCCACATATTCGCCCGAACGCGCCTTTTCGATGAGTGCCTGATACACTTCTGCGTGTTCGATGCTTGAGCCCACACCTGCACCCATCAGGAGTCCAGGAATGGTATCCGGAACGGTTTGTGAAGTGACGGGTCCGACCTGAAGGTCAGCTAAGAGCGAAACAGGAAGCCGCTTGTATTGTTGTTCGCCCGTTCGTTTCTTTTCCGAAAACACGGAAGAGAGATTCACATCCCCTCCGTAGACTTTCGTTCGATACACCGTGGCCGGTTCATCGGCGTACCCATGGTGGTTTTCGACAGTTTCAGAACTCGCAATTACCCCTTGCATGTTCCAAAGGACCGAGAGCTGGCGCGCAAGTGTCTCACTCGTCGTCGTGTGTGAGAGTTCATCTGCCGGGTGGGAGTCAGAGCCATCTCCTTCGTATAGCGCGGCGATGAACCGCTGTTGAAGTTCTGGAGACAGGTGGAAAACGAAATCAGGGATGCGCTTACTTGCGGAGGAGTCTCCACAGACAGCCTGCAAGAACATCGAGAGTGGGGAGCCAAACGCCTTCACGCGCGTGGAATTTCGTTCTCGTTCGACTGTCGTAGCAGAACCAGTGAGTCCTGCAACTGCTCGTTCCGTACGCTGAATCAGTTCCGATTCGTGCGAACCGAACGTGAACCCGACCTGCCGTGGGCCGACGTGTCCCTCGGAGATGTAGTACGCGAGTAACTCAACGAACGCGTCGTCAACAGAAATCGTCACCGGAATGGTTGTCTCTTTCCCACCGACTTTGTACGTTTTGAGTTCACAGTCGCTAGCTCGGTGTTCCCACCCTAACTCAAGCACTTTTTCAGCTGGCAGATAGCCCTTTCTGATGTAGTTTTGGTCCAGACTGTCTTTGAGAATTTCGACGCCGTTGTACTGGTAGTAGTACCGCTTTCGAGAACTGTCAGAGGACGGTTTGCGCCGAACGGTATCCCCAGTCTGAAGCTCCTGTAAGGTCTCTTCGTCGAAGCCATAGACGTAGAGATTCCGGCCCGTGAGCTGTTCTCGGGTGATGTGTTCAAGGAGATTCACTTCCTCGACAGTTTCGCCGAACCGGGGGAGCTTTCGGGGAGCGAGAATGGTGTCGCTCGCGTCAAGTTCGCTGGCTTTCACCTCCTTCGTGTTACCGTCCTTAGTCACACTAAACACGCTGTGGTTCCCCGTGACCTCGACAGTCCGCCCCTTCTCGGTCGTGATTTTGTAGGTTTGTTCGGTAGTTTCGTGTCGAATCACATGGGTTATCGGCTGCCACGACAGGGTGTGATCATCACGAGTGAACGATGGCACCGTGATGTCGTCTGAGACTGGGACAGTCTCTGCTCCTTCCTGTGGGAGGTAGGCATCACATAGCACTCCGATGGGGATGAACTCGATAGTCCCGTCTCGGTTGACGAGGATTCGTTGACTCGGTGTCAGCGATTGCTCGCGTTTGTGGAAGCGAGAGCCATAGAGCAGTTTCCCGAACACTTTCGGAATCTGCTCGCCCGTGATGCCGGGCCCGTTGTCCTCGATGATGAGGCGATAGTAGTCGCCGACTTCTGCAATCTCTACGTAGATGTCGGGAAGGATTCCGGCCTCCTCGGTGGCGTCGAGGGCGTTGTCGACAGCCTCCTTGACAGCAGTGACCAGACCGCGGGCACCGCTGTCGAACCCGAGCATATGCTTGTTCTTCTCGAAGAACTCGGCGATGGAGATCTCGCGCTGACTCTGGGCCAGCTCCTCTGCGATCCCCTCGCCCTCGCCGAGCGTCGATTGGAACGAGGTCATTGACTGGTAGATTGACGTGGGGGCATTAAAACGCCCGCGATAGTAGAGTGAAAGTGAACAGGTGTTGCCCCCCTAACAGGTCGATTAATTTCGTGACAGATTAGGTGCAAAACCGACCGACGAAACTTACTTTCACGCCTGCGCGCGTGCGTGGGGTTTATGTCCCCTCCATCCCAATCGAGAAACAGATTCTAATGTCCGATGAAGGCGAGTACGGCGCCGGCCAAATTCAGGTCCTCGAGGGCCTCGAAGCCGTTCAAAAACGGCCGGCGATGTACATCGGTTCGACAGATGCTCGTGGGTTACATCACCTGGTCTACGAAGTCGTCGACAACTCTATCGACGAAGCACTGGCCGGGTACTGTGACACCATCGAAGTAACCATCCACGAAGACAACTCCGTAAGCGTCTCTGACGACGGACGCGGTATCCCCGTCGATACGCATGCAGAGTACGACCGTCCAGCACTGGAAGTCATCATGACGGTGCTTCACGCTGGTGGCAAGTTCGACAACAAGTCCTACCAGGTGTCCGGCGGCCTGCACGGCGTCGGTGTGAGCGTGGTGAACGCGCTTTCAGAGGCGCTCGAAGTCGAAGTTAAACGCGACGGAGCGGTCTGGAGCCAGCGTTACGAGCGAGGTGCGCCCGTCGAGGAACTCGAACGCGTCCGCGACATGGAACCGGACGAGGAGACGGGGACCACCATCCAGTTCTGGCCGGACTCCGAGATTTTCGAGACGAACGAGTACAACTACTCGACGCTCGAAAATCGCCTCCGAGAACTCGCATTCCTGAACTCCGGCGTCAAAATCACGCTCGTCGACCAGCGCGAGGATGGACGTACGGAGACGTTCATGTTCGAGGGTGGCATCCGCGAATTCGTCGAGTACTTAAACGAGACGAAAACCAACCTCCACAACGACGTCATCTACTATCAGGACGAACAGAACGGCATTCACGTCGAGATTGCCGTTCAGGGTACAGAGGAACTCCAGGAGTCCATTCACGCGTTCGCCAACAACATCAACACGCGCGAGGGCGGAACCCACCTCACCGGGTTCAAGACGGCGCTCACGCGCGTCGTGAACGACTACGCGACCAAGAACAACCTCATCTCCGACCTCGATAACAATCTGAAGGGCAGCGACATCCGCGAGGGTATCACCGCCGTCATCAGCGTCAAACACCCCGACCCGCAGTTCGAGGGGCAAACGAAGACGAAACTCGGCAACAGTGAGGTCCGCGGTATCGTCGAGTCCATCACCCACGAGAAACTCTCGACGTTCTTCGAGGAAAATCCGGACACGGCACAGGCTATCGTGATGAAGGCCGTCGAAGCCGCGAAAGCCCGGATGGCCGCGAAGAAGGCAGAAGAGCTCACCCGCCGCAAGAACGCACTCGGCTCCGGGTCGCTGCCGGGCAAACTCGCCGACTGCCAATCGCGCGACCCGAAGAAGTCAGAACTGTTCGTGGTGGAGGGTGACTCCGCAGGTGGCTCGGCGAAGCAGGGCCGCAACCCAGAGTTCCAGGCCATCCTCCCGCTGCGCGGGAAGATTATCAACGTCGAGAAACACCGCCTCGACCGCATCTTAGAGAACAACGAGATTCGTGCGCTGATTACCGCCATCGGGACGGGCATCGGTGACGAGTTCGACCTCGACAAGGCTCGCTACCACAAAATCATCATGATGACCGACGCGGACGTGGACGGGGCGCACATTCGGACGCTCCTGCTCACGTTCCTCTACCGGCACATGAAGCCGCTCATCGAGGCGGGCTACGTCTACGCCGCACAACCACCGCTCTACCGCATCCGGTACAAGGGCAACACGTACGACGTGATGACCGAAGAAGAGCGCGAACGGGTCGTAGAAGAGAAGTGTGACGGGAAAGCCGAGAACGTCCAGCGGTTCAAGGGCCTCGGCGAGATGAACCCCGAACAACTCTGGCAGACGACGATGAACCCGGAGCATCGGATTCTCAAACGCATCACTATCGAAGACGCCGCCGCCGCAGACCGCATGTTCTCCGTCCTGATGGGCGACTCCGTCGGTCCGCGCAAGAAATTCATCCAGGACCATGCGAAGAACGCAGAATGGGTGGACATCTAAATGAGTTCTGAAGCACCTTCTGACGAGCCTGCAGAGATTCACTCCACCGTCCTCATCGAGGACGAGATGGAGCAGTCCTACATCGACTACGCGATGAGCGTCATCGTGGGTCGGGCGCTTCCCGCCGTCGAGGACGGCCTGAAGCCGGTCCACCGCCGCATCCTCTACGCGATGCACGAGATGGGCCTGTCGAGTGGCTCCAGTCACCGCAAGTCCTCCTCCATCGTCGGGCAGACGATGGGTAACTACCATCCGCACGGCGACTCGGCAATCTACGACGCCCTCGCGCGCATGGCCCAGGACTTCTCGCTTCGCTACCCGCTCATCGACGGACAGGGTAACTTCGGTTCCATCGACGGCGACCCGCCGGCCGCGATGCGCTATACGGAAGCGCGGATGAGTTCCATCGCGGAGGAACTGCTCGCCGACATCGAGAAGGACACCGTCGATTTCTCGGGCAACTACGACGACCGCTTGCAGGAACCGGACGTGCTGCCCGCAGCGATTCCGAACCTCCTGCTCAACGGGTCGTCGGGAATCGCCGTCGGGATGTCCACGAACATTCCGCCGCACAACCTCGGCGAAGTGATAGACGCAACCGTCGAACTCATCGAGAATCCCGACGCGGAAATCGAGGACCTCATGGACCACGTCCAGGGGCCCGACTTCCCGACGGGAGCGAACATCGTCGGCCGACAGGGCATCTACAACGCCTACACGACGGGCCGGGGTCGCCTTCGCGTCCGCGCCGAGTTCGAAGTCGAGGAGAACGAGAAGAGCCGCGACCGCATCATCATCACGGAGATTCCGTATCAGGAGAACAAGTCGCGGCTCATCGAGCGCATCGCGGACAACGTAAACGACGGCACCATCGACGGGATTTCTGACCTCCGCGACGAGTCAGACCGCGAAGGCATCCGCGTCGTCATCGAACTGAAGCACAACGCGAACACGGACATCGTTCGCAACCAGTTGTTAGAACACCACCTAGAATCCACCTTCGGCGTCATCAACCTCGCGCTGGTGGACGGCCAACCGCGCATCCTGACGCTGAAGGAGATGCTCGAACACTACCTCGACCACCGCCGCGACGTGGTGCGTCGGCGCTCTGAGTTCGAGTTGAACGAGGCAGAGGAACGCGCCCACATCTTAGAAGGCCGCCTTATCGCGCTCGAAAACGTCGAAGAAGTCGTCGAGACCATCCGCAACTCCGAGGACCGGGACAAGGCGAAAACCGCCCTGCAGGAGAACTTCGACCTCTCTGAGAAACAATCAGAGCACATCGTCCGGATGCAACTCGGGAGCCTCACCTCCCTCGAAGCCCAGGAAATAGAGACGGAATACGAGGACGTTCTCGAAACCATCGAGCGCTTAGAGACGATTCTCGGAGACGAGGACGAACTCCTCGCGGTCATCAAGGGAGAGCTGCTCGACATCAAGGACAAGTACGACGACGACCGTCGCACCTCCATCGTCGAGGACTACGGGACGGTCACCCACGAGGACCTCATCCCACAGGAGGACGTGCTCGTCGTCATCACCGAAGACGACTACGTCAAACGGATGCCCGTCGACCGCTTCGACGCCCAGGGTCGCGGCGGGAAGGGCATCATCGGGACGAATCTCAAGGAAGGCGACCGCGTCTCCAAGGTGTTCATGGCGAACACCCACGACTACCTACTCGCCTTTACGAACCACGGGCAGGTCTACCAGCTCAAGACCTACGAGATTCCCGAGGTCAGTCGGACCGCACGCGGGAAGTCCGCCGTCAACCTGCTCAAACTCGACGCCGGTGAAGAGATTACCGCCGTCGTCAACACCGACGACTTCAGCGAAGACGAGTTCCTCACCTTCGCGACGAAACACGGCTACGTCAAACGGACGGGTGCGAACAACTTCACGAACATCCTCTCTACGGGCATTCGCGCCATCCGCTTGGAAGACGGCGACGAACTCGTGGACGTGGAGATTACCGACGGCAAGCAGGACCTCCTCATCGCGACGGCTGGCGGGATGTCCATCCGGTTCAAGGAGACCGATGCCCGGGCGATGGGCCGAACCGCTCGCGGTGTCAACGGCATCAAACTCGCTGACGGCGACACCGTCGCTGGACTCATCGCCGCAGACGAGTCGGCCGACCTGCTCACCGTTACCGAAAATGGCTACGGCAAGCGCACGCCAATCAGCAAGTACCGCACCCAGTCGCGCTACGGCAAGGGGCTCATCGACATCAAGACCAACGAGCGAAACGGGAAGGTCACGGCCGTGAAGGCCGTCACCGCCGACGACGACGTGGTCGTGATGAGCGACGACGGCCAGATTATGCGTACCCGCGTCGCCGACATCTCCGAAGTCGGCCGCAACACGATGGGCGTCATCGTGATGCGCCTCACGGCGGGCGACAAAGTGGTGAGCGTGGACGTGATTCCACCTGCTGAGGCACGCGAGGGACCGGCAGAAGAGGACGACGACGCAGCCGACGACGCCGAGTAAGCACTCGGAAACCACTGGGTGTTGCAATACACTTTTGTTCATCGTTGTACATCGGTAGGCTACTATGTCACAGCAGTCTGGCGACGACGAGGGAGCGTTCGGCGCGTTCGGCGGGCGTCACGTCCCGGAACCGCTCGAAGAGCCACTCGCACAACTCGGGGAGGCATTCGACGAGATTGCGAAGTCCCCGGAGTTCCGCGCCGAATTCCGCGACCTGTTGACGAAGTACGCGGGCCGCGAAACGCCGCTCTACTACGCGGAAAATCTCTCTGCAGAATACGGTGCGGACATCTACCTGAAGCGTGAGGACCTGCTCCACGGGGGTGCTCACAAGATAAACAACGCCCTCGGGCAGGCGCTCCTCGCGAAGAAGGCCGGCAAGACGCGACTCATCGCGGAGACGGGCGCGGGCCAGCACGGCACCGCGACGGCGATGGTCGGGGCGCTGTTCGGCCTCGACACGGAGATTTACATGGGGAAAAAAGACGTCGAGCGCCAGAAGATGAACGTCTTCCGGATGCGGTTGATGGGCGCGACGGTGAACGAGGTCACCAGAGGTGGGAAAGGCCTCGCCGACGCGGTGGACGCCGCGCTCGAAGACTTCGCGGGCAACATGGACGACACCCACTACCTCGTTGGCTCTGCGGTCGGTCCCGACCCCTTCCCGCGGATGGTGCGGGAGTTTCAGTCAGTCATCGGCGAAGAGGCCCGCGAGCAGATTCAGGAGCAGACCGGCGGCCTCCCGGACGCCGCGGTCGCCTGCGTCGGCGGCGGGTCAAACGCGATTGGGTTGTTCCACGCGTTCCGTGACGATGACGTGAAATTCTACGGCGGCGAGGGTGGCGGTGAGGGCGGCGACTCGAAACGCCACGCCGCGCCACTCGCGTCGGGGAAAGACGGCGTCATCCACGGAATGGCGACCCGCGTCATCGACGATGACGTGGAGGTCCACTCCGTCTCCGCGGGGCTGGATTACCCCGGCGTCGGCCCGGAGCACGCGATGTTCCGCGCGGTCGGGCGGTGTGAGTACCGCGCCATCACCGACGACGAGGCCATCGACGCGTTCCGCACGCTGAGTGAGACAGAAGGGATCATCCCCGCATTGGAGAGCAGTCACGCCATCGCGCTCGCAAAACAGGTTGCACAGAACCACGACACCATCGTCGTCAACCTGAGTGGACGCGGTGACAAGGATATGGAGCAGGCCGCGTCGTTACTGGACCTCGGCGATTGACCGACCACGCTCCCTAACTAGTTAGTTTACTTGCGAGATAGTTTTTAACCAATTTGCTGAAATACGGCAGACAGCGGCGCATTCGTTGGTCAGATAAGGTGCAACCCATTTGATTTTTGTAGTAGGACTGCGACGAACTGTTCAAGGTACCGCCAGTATGCGCCAGTCCCTGACCGACGCCGGTGTACGGTCTCTGGCAATCGTACCTACGTAATGAAAATGCCACTGGACAAGGACCGGTTTAAGGACCTCTGGGGAGACCTTAACAACGTTCTAGAGGATTTCATCGAAATGCCCGTCGGTGAGGATGATTCGGGCAGTGACGACGCGAGTGGTCGTGACGAACCCACCGAATCAGGTCCCCGCGCCGACGAATCGCCCCTGGACCAGTTGCAATCGGCCGAATCGAAGTCCAAAGCTGACATCGTCCTCGAAACCGGGTTGACGCCGATGGAACTTCTCATCGAACTCCTCGGCGAGTACGATGGCCGAATGCGCCAGCAACAGATTGTCGATGCGACGGGCTGGTCTGAAGCGTCGGTTAGCCGACTCCTCACGAAGATGGAAGACCAGTCGAACATCAACCGAATCCAGGTTGGAAATGAGAAGGTCGTATTCCTCCCCGAATACGTCCCAGATGCGGCAAAACACCCACTGCAGCGCTACGCCGACGAGGCACAAACGCGCCAGGAGTGGGGTGCAAAACGAAGCTAACGTTACAGCGTCGTTTTTCCGAGGGCACTCGCGGCGAGTTCCGTCGCGAGTTCTGCTGTCTCGTTGTGTTCGTCTAAAATCGGATTCACTTCGACGATTTCGAGCGACCGCATGAACCCGGTTTTCCTGTCGTGGGCGGCGACCATCTCGAGGGCAGCGTGCGCTTCACGGTAGTTTACGCCGCCACGAACGGGCGTGCCGACGCCGGGTGCTTCCTTCGGGTCGAGCCAGTCCATGTCGAGACTTACGTGGACGCCGTCGACGCCGTCACTGGCAATTTCGAGGGCCTCTTCGACCACCGAGGAGACGCCACGTTCGTCGATATCGGACATGGTGAACGCCGTAATCTCGCTGTCGCGGATGGCTTCTCGCTCCATATCGTCTACGCTCCGAAGACCGACAATGACGATGTTCTCCTCGCTGACCGCCGGCGTGTGCGCCCAGTCTGCCCCTTCGAATTCGTCGTTCCCGAGTACCGCGGCGAGGGGCATCCCGTGGACGTTCCCGCTCGGAGAGGTAGACGGCGTGTTGAAGTCGCCGTGTGCGTCGAACCAGATGACGCCGATCTCGGCCTCGCGGGCCGCACCCGACATCGTCCCGATGGCGATAGAGTGGTCGCCGCCGAGGACGAGCGGGAACTCGTCGTTTTCAAGGGTTTCTGCCACCTCCTCTGCCAGTCGTGAACAGACCGTCGCGGTTTCGTTTAGATACTTCGCCTTCCTGTTTTGCGGTTCGCCCGCTTCCGGGTCGCTGACGTGTGCGTGGGGGACGAGGATGTCACCGGCGTCTGTGCAGGTGACGTCGATGTCTGCGAGTCGTGAGACGAGCCCCGCGTAGCGAATCGCCGAGGGGCCCATGTCAACCCCGCGTCGGTCCGCACCGAGGTCCATCGGAACGCCGATAAGTCGTGCAGTACGCTGCATACTGACAACTACTCTGGACGGGTGCAAAAAGGGACGCGATTACTGATATTGCTCGCAGACGAGTCGGAGGCCGTCTTCGAAGGAGATGGCCGGTTCCCAGTCCGTCGCCTCGCGCATCTTCGATGGGTCCGCCATCGTGTCGTGGACGTACACGTCCTCGCCGATGGGATTCTCGATGTACTCGGGCTCGATGTCCGTACCGAGAATCTCGTTTAGTTTCGAGACGAGGGTATTGATGGTGTAGCTCTCACCCGTGCCAAGGTTGTAAATGCCGGTGAGCTGGTGGTCTGCGGCGAGTTCGAGACCGCGGACGATGTCGTCTACGTGGGTGAAATCTCGCGTCTGGGTGCCGTCGCCGTAGATGACCGGCGCGTTTCCGTGGGCGAGTTCGTCTGCGAACTGGGCGATGAGGTTCGCGTACTCGCCTTTGTGCTCCTCAGCGCCGCCGTAGCCCTGGTAGACCGAGAAAAATCGCATCCCGGCCATGTGCATGTCGTAGTGGTAATCGAAGTACTCGGCGTAGCGTTCGCGGGCGAGTTTCGACGCCTCGTAGCCGGTTCGCGCGGTGACGTCCATCGACTCCGGCGACGGTTCCGTTCGGTTCCCGTAGATGGAGGACGTAGAGGCGTAGACGACGGTGTCACACCCGTCGTTTCGCGCCTGGTCGACTGTGTTCACGAAGCCTTCGACGTTGACCCGAGCACCCTTGACGGGATCCTCCTCGTGCATCGCGTACGAGGAGAGTGCGGCGAGGTGGAACACCACGTCCACGTCGGTCGGGAGGTCGTCGTCTACGGCGCTCGCTTCGACGAACTCGACCGCGTCATCCAGATTGTCGGGCGTACCGAGATAGAGGTCGTCGATGGCGACGACGTCGTTGTGTTTCGCGAGATGATTCGCGAGGTTCGAACCGATAAATCCCGCCCCACCCGTGACGAGAACGCGCTTGCCGTTCATTATACAAGTTAGATATGTGTGTCCTCAAAGAAGTACCGGTACGGCATGTTACTCGACTGGTATCCCATCGCCTGCAGGCAATTCTTGTCGAGAAACCAACCCGTGAATCGCCGATTTATCACGGAGTATCCGCCGCATTTAAGGAAATCTATCACGAAAGGCGTCTATGTCATCGATAGAGCTGACCCCAAGCCAGAAACGAATCC
The DNA here is from genome assembly GCF_029338295.1 of Haladaptatus sp. QDMS2. Taxonomy (NCBI): domain Archaea; kingdom Methanobacteriati; phylum Methanobacteriota; class Halobacteria; order Halobacteriales; family Haladaptataceae; genus Haladaptatus; species Haladaptatus sp. QDMS2. The sequence continues at coordinate 1,099,231 of NZ_CP119791.1, read as the reverse complement.
TTTCTGCCCTGATCAATCTCCACCGGGAGACGGAAGATGCTGTAAAAGGCGAAGACATCGCGGCGGAAGTCGACCGCAATCCGGGCACTATCCGTAACCAGATGCAGAGTCTGAAGGCCCTCCAACTGGTAGAGGGCGTCCCTGGCCCGAAGGGCGGCTACAAGCCGACGGCCAACGCCTACGAGGCACTCGAAATTCAGGACATGGACCAGCCAGCAGAGGTCCCCCTGTTCCACAACGGTGAGGCCGTAGAGGGCGCGAACGTCACGCAGATTAACCTCTCGAGCGTCCACCACCCCGAACTCTGCCGCGCGGAGATTTCGCTTCGTGGCTCCATCCGCGAGTTCCACGAAGGCGACGAAGTCGTCGTCGGCCCAACGCCGCTGTCGAAACTCGTCATTGAGGGCGTCGTGGACGGAAAGGACGACACGGACAACGTCCTCATCCTGACCATCGACGACATGAAAGCGCCCGTCGGCGAACCGAAGAAGTAACCCTCTCTCTCTCTCTCCTTGCTTTCTCGCCAACCAGTGAGTAGTGACACCCTGGTTCATGGTGGCAATATTCGCAGAAACCCGGCTACAACGGCGTGTCGATTCCAAAGCCTTTGTATCGCAGGACTTCCGAGATGCCACCATGACCGAGAACATCGTGGTCATCGGCGCAGGATACGCCGGTGCTGCCGCGATTCAGAGCCTGGAAGCCGAGGTTGACAACGCCGATATCACGTGGATTTCGAAGGAGGACTACCACCTCGTCCTCCACGAGGTCCACCGCTGCATCCGCGACCCGAGCGTCCGAGACAAGATTTCGCTCCCCGTCGCGGACATCAAATCGCCACGCACGCGATTCATCAAGGCTGAAGTCGAGTCCGTAGACACAGACGACCGAGAGATTACGCTGGACGACGACTCCACCGTCGAATACGACTACCTCGTCGTCGCCCTCGGGTCGAAGACGGCCTACTACGGCATCCCAGGCTTAGAAGAGAACTCCCTCACGCTGAAAGGCTTAGACGACGCCCTCGAAATCCACAACCAGGTCAAGGAGGCCGCCCGCGAAGCCTCCCGCAACGACCCCGCGAAAATCGTCATCGGCGGCGCAGGCCTGTCGGGCATCCAGACCGCGGGCGAAATCGCGGAGTTCCGCGACATGCACCGCGCTCCAATCGAGATTTACCTCGTCGAGGCGATGGAGGAAATCTTCCCCGGGCAGGACCCAGAGGTCCAGGGCGCACTCCGCAAGCGCCTCCTCGATGCCGACATCAACATCCTCACGAACGACCCAATCACGGAAGCCGCGGAGGACACCATCTACTTCGACGAAGGCGAACCCCTCGAATTCGACGTGTTCGTCTGGACTGGCGGCATCACGGGTCAGGACGCCCTCGAAGTGGCAAACGTCGAGAAGAACCACAACCGCGTCAATGCAGACGCGACCTTCCAGACCTCCGACGAGCGCGTGTTCGCGCTCGGTGACTCGGCTATCGTCGAGCAACTCAACTCAGAGCGCCCCGCCCCACCGACGGCACAGGCCGCCTGGCAGGCCGGCGGCGTCGTCGGCGAGAACGTTGCCCGTGCGATGCGCGGGCAGGCCCTCAACTCCTGGAGCTACAAAGACAAGGGGACGGTCGTCTCCGTCGGCGACGACGCCGTCGCCCACAACGTCATGATGGTCCCAATCGGCACGTTCGGCGGCCCGGCCGCCCGCGTTTTGAAGAAGTCCATCGCGACGCGCTGGATTGCAGACATCACCTCGGTCGGACGCGCGATGTCCGCCTGGGGCGACATGTAACGTTCGGCAAGTGACGTTTTCCGGTTCTATTTCCACTCGTGAGTGCCATTCCAAGATAGAGGACTGGCTCGATATTAGACGGCTTTCAGAACGGTTCTCACCGTTTCTGACCGACAACTCGCAATCGTCGGAAAAACCGGTCACTCGCGATTAACGGCCTGTTTCTCGCGTGCTCCTGTCATAACAATACTGTCTAGTGCCGACATCTAGCATAGGTGCCAGAATCGCGCCGGGCAGGTGAGCATTGGTGCGGCCGCTGGGGCCACGAGGTGAGGGATACAATGACAGCAGCTACAACGCGGAGAACCGTTCTCAAAACGATTGGCGCGGGTGGATTCATCCTGGCGATAGGGAGTGCGAAGGCGGCAGAACACGTCAAGATTCTCTTCGAGTTCGACCCCGCGCAGGGGCAGTTCCCGGAGAACCTCGCAATCGACCCACGAGGAACCATCTATCTCGGCATCGCGACCATTGGCCAGCTCTGGAAAATTGCACGAGGAAGCGACACACCTGAGGTACTCGCCTCGTTCGAGGTCGGCGACCAGTTCGGTATCCTCGGGGTGAACGTGAACGCTCGGGGAACCGTCCACCTGTGTCTGTTGACCGGCGTCGGCGAGGGTGACGACTCAGCCGACACGCACGGCATCTGGCAGGTGGAACGCGACGGGACGAAGTCGCTCTATGCCGCGCTTCCAACCGACACGTTCCCGAACGACCTGACGCCGTTCAGAGACGGGTTCCTCGTCTCCGACACCACTGCTGGGGCAATCTGGTACGTCACGGAGGGGAATGCCACCCCATGGGTCGTCTCAGACCTCCTCACGGGTACGGGCGATTTCGACTTCGGGTTCCCGCTCGGAGCCAACGGCCTCGTCAGTTGCCGGGATAGCGCTATCTACGTCGTCGTCACGGAGCGAGATTACCTCGCCAGAATTCCGGTCAACCGGGACGGCAGCGCGGGGACGCCCGAGGTGTACGCCCAAGACCCACAGCTGGTTGGCGGCGACGGAATTACCCTCGACAATCGGGGCAACTTCTACGTCGCAGTAATCGGTCAGAATACCGTCGTCCGGGTGAATCGTGACCGGAGCGTCGATACGCTGGCGACTGCCGAGGACGGGCTCGACGGGCCCTCTGACGTGGCCTTCGGGACGACCGGTGGTGACCAGAAATCGCTGTTCATCACGAACTTCGCGTTCCTCACGCCGGAGAATCAGAAGCCAGGATTGGCAAAACTCGATGTCGGCGTGCCCGGACGCCCGATGACTGGGTAACCCAGACGCTCAGTCGAGCGCGAGACCCGGGTGCCACTGGGCGGCACCGGCCTCGTTTGCGGCTTCGTCCATCTTCGCGAGCAGTTTCACGGCGAGTGAAGCAGTCTCCGCGGCGCGTCCCTCACCCTCGGTCCGGAACTCGCCGGTCGTCCGGTTGGCATACACCGTACAGACCGCCCCCGAACGCAGGCCGTAGATGTTCGCGATGGTCATGATGGCGGCGGCCTCCATCTCGATGTTCTTGACGTTCGCGTCCTTCAGTTCCTGAATCATCTCCTCGGCACCGCGAGCCTCGAAGCCCTCGAACCCGGGCCGACCCTGTCCGGCGTAGAAACTGTCCGCGGACATCGTGATGCCGGTGTGGTAGTCATAGCCGAGGCGTTCTGCGGCGGCAATCAGCGCCATAACGACCTGCTGGTCTGCGACGGCGGGGTAGTCCTCGCGGACGTACTCCTTGCTCGTGCCTTCCTGTCGGACGCCGCCCGTGGTAATCACGAGGTCGCCGACGTCCATCTCGGGCTGGATTGCGCCACAGGAACCGACGCGAATGAAGGTGTCCACGCCGATGCGGGCGAGTTCCTCGACGGCGATGGCGGCAGAGGGGCCGCCGATGCCCGTGGAGGTCACGCTAATCGGTGCGCCGTCGTAGGTGCCCGTCGCGGTGCGGTACTCGCGGTGTGCGCCGCGAATCTCCGCGTCGTCCCAGAACGTCGTGATTTTCTCCAGTCGGTCCGGGTCGCCGGGGAGGAGCACGGCGTTCGCCACGTCGTCGGAACCGACGCCGATGTGGTATTGGACGTCGTCGTTGGGGTCTTCTGCGTCCATTATTTGAGATGCCCTTCAGTGATGGTGTTCGGAAGCAGTTCGCCGAGCGTATACTCGGAGACACTGTCGCCCTCGTCACAGAGCACGACGAGGTCCTTGTCACAGAACTCAGAGAGCGTCTGGCGGCACATGCCACACGGCGTGACGCCGTCGCGTCGCCCGGAACTGACTGCGATGCGAGCGAACTCGCGGTGGCCGTTCTTCACGGCCTCGGCAATGGCGACCTCCTCTGCGTGCAGGGAGTTCGAGTAGTTCGCATTTTCGAGATTACAGCCGGTGAACACGATCCCGTCCGCGGTTTCGAGAGCCGCACCCACGCGGTAGTCGGAGTACGGCACGTGCGCGGCCGCCTGAATATCGCGGGCCGCTTCGATGAGGGCGTTCATGAACTGACGTTGGGTGAGGCGGTAAAAATAGCCTCTGTAATGGAGTCGCAAATCGGTGCGCTGAGCGCACCAGTGGCCGCCGACCGGGTGAACCCACCCGGCGGCGTGCCGGAGAGAAATCAATGGCCGCCCCGTGGAGGTTTCGCTCCCGGAGCGTCGTTCCCGAAAGGGATTTTATGGCCGTCTCGTAGAGCTGATTGACTCCCGAGACGTCTCGTGCGAATGTCGAGCGTCGCCACTGGATTGGTTCCTGTGGCGACCTCGTGAAGTTTGGTGAAACTGGTGCGCGTGGTCGCTTATTCGAGTTCGACCGTGACGGTGCGTTCCGTGCCAAGCAGGAATTTTACCGGCGGGAGCGTCGTGTTCGGTTTGACGTAATCCCATTCGTAGGTCGGTGCCTTGTAGGCAGTTCCACCAAGGAGTGCCCGGTCAAAGTGGATACCGGCGTTTGACTGGAGGTCCGCAAGATAACCCACCACTGCACCGTAGACGTGCGTGTCAGACTTGATGATGATGGTCGCCCCAGGAGCATAGACGATGCCCGTAAATTCTGAACCTCCTTCGAAGGTCACAGCAGCTGAATCGAGGTTGAACATCCAGAACTGGATTGCATTGTCGTTCGGTATTTCGACGGTGCTTTGTTTGATGCCGATATCGCCGCCGGCCATGTAGATGAACACTTTTCCGTCACCGATGATCTGTATCGTTCCTTTGTCTGCCTCGAATTTCATGCCGTCATCGATTGCGAGTTCGATGTCCCCCTTCGTCGTGTCGAGCGTCATCGTCTTTTTCACTTTCACGGTCTGATTGACGTAGTAACTCCCTGCAGAGAGTTCACAGTCGTTCGTGCAATCAAGTTCTATATCGTTGGCATAGACCGTAATACTGCTAGCATTGTCATTATCATTGTCCTCTTGAATGCGAGTGATGTGCCCCACAATCATCGCATCGATTGGTTCGAGCGTCGGCAGTCCGGAGGTGAACTCAGTGTCAATGGCACCGGTAATGTCACCAGGATTGTTATTCTCCACAACAGCCGCAGTGACGTTTCCATACACACCTGCAGGATTGTTTAATTTCAACGGTCCACCGATAACGACGTCTGCCCCGCTCGTCATATTCGACGAGTCGTAGTCACCGACCCGCGAATCGTAACTATCAATCGTTGATTGCGAGTTGAGGTGCGTTGTTTGTGACATCGTGTCGGAGTACAGCGCGGCCGTGATCACATTGATGCGTGGGTCGCTTCCGCCTACTGCCACTGCGGTACGGTCGTACGGTGTGAGTGAGACGCGGACAGTTTTCGTGTCGTGGTTGTACTCAGCAGATTGACCGAGTTCTGCAGAGAGGTAACGGCCCCACGCCTCGTAGTACTCACTCTGGATTTCGATTTCGAGCGTGCCGTTGAATGCTGGATTTCGGAACTCCTGACCGTTCGGGTAGACTGCCATCTTATTTGGATAGATTGCCTGCGAGCGCGTTGTTTTCGTCACCGCTGCCGTCGTTGCACCCGAAACAGCTGCAGTACCCTCGATTTTCGTCACTGGAACGATGAGTGTATACTCGTCTTCCTCAGAACCGGAGTCGGATTTAAGCGTCTGGTACTGGTAGCCAATGTCAGGAGCAGAGATCATCATTGAGCTTCCGCTCTTGTCGAACCGCCAGACACCGCCGCCCTGATAGGCAATCTCTGTTTCGTCAGTGACGTAAATGATGGCCCCAAGATCGGACGTATAGATGTCTGCGTCTCCCCCTTCTCCATCGTAGTCGAGGTGGCGAATCGTGATGTGACCCGCCGTTTCATCGACGTAGTACTGACCCTTGCTTTGCGCGAGCGCAACGCTCATGCGTTCGTCACTCATGCCGACGGTTTCGACGCGACTCGCAATCTGAACCATCCCAATCTCTACCTTGCTGACGTCGGCTTCGCCCTGCATATTTTCTAACGCAGGCGACCCCACGTACAGGACCGCTGCAGACCCGGCGATGGTCATCCCAAACACGAGCACGATACCGATAATCGGCGATATCGCTCTGTCGTCAAAATCGATACGCACACTCGTGGGTACGTACTTCGTAATTCTACTCGCGATAGCCGCGAGGCTCAATCCTCCCCCAAGGACGTTAATGCGAACCATATGTTCCCCCTTTCCCGACTGTCCCAAACGCTGACTGATAATATAAACCTACCGTACGGTTAATTGGCTGGTGATTGCGGGAGTCGAGCCACAAAGTCGAACGAAAACCAATCGACTGAGACACCTCGAATAGCGACATATGCCCTATTCTGTGCATTCGATCCACCGAAGTAATATTCTCTAGAGAGTGCCCCAGTAGTCTCTCGATAAGGCATGAAATAGTAAATTTTCAGTCAGATGTTGCCGTTATCGAAACTTCTCGAACGTCAGACGGAGGCCCGATTTGCGGAATCGAATCCCTGCGAATACTCATAGGCATACATGTCCATTGTTAACGTGGAGGTAGCCACGAAATGAACGGAATCGAGGGGAAGGTAGCAATAGTCACCGGCGCGAGTTCGGGAATCGGTCGGGCGACCGCAGAACGCTTTGCGGCCGAAGGGGCCAAAGTCATAGTCGCGGACGTTGTCGAAGACGGGGGTCGTGAGACGATCGAACGCATCACCGATGCGGGCGGCGACGCCACGTTCGTCCGCGTAGACGTGACCAGCGACGAGGACGTGAAAACCATGGTCGAGACGGCGCTCGACACCTACGGCGGACTCGACTTCGCGCACAACAACGCCGGCATCGAGGGAGAGATGGCTCCGCTCGCCGACACTGCGGACGACGATTGGAGTCGCGTCATCGACGTGAACCTGGGCGGGGTCTGGCGCTGTATGAAACACGAAATCCCGGTGATGGTAGACCGCGGCGGTGGGAGCATCGTGAACACATCGTCCGTCGCCGGACTCATGGCCGCGGGCGGCGCACCGTACGTCGCGAGCAAACACGGCGTCATCGGCCTCACCCGGGTCGCCGCCGTCGAGTACGCGAAACAGGGAATTCGGGTGAACGCAGTCTGTCCCGGCGTCGTGGACACTCCCATGGTCCAGCGTGCGGGTGAAGAAACCCCGGAGCAGATCGAACAATTCGTCGCCATGCAACCGCTCGGAAGGATGGCAGAACCCGAAGAGATTGCGAGCGCCGTCGTCTACCTCTGCAGCGACGACGCGTCGTTCATCACGGCACACCCACTCCCGGTCGATGGTGGGCTCATGTCCATCTGAACGACCGGAAAACCTGATTTTTTCAGTCTTCGCCGGAATCGTAGTGCTCGCCGGCCGCCGCTGGCAGGCGCGTGCGTCCGACGAGCGCGAGCACGACGATGACGAGGACGAACGGAATCATCTGGATGAGCGACTTCGGAATCCCGATGCCGAGAATCTGCAGGCGGAACTGCAGGGCTTCGAGCGTCGCGAACAGCAGCGATGCCCCGAACGCGCCGACCGGGTTGTAGTTCCCGAACAGGTAGGCGGTAATCGCGATGAAGCCGCGACCGTTGACGATGGTCGCGCCGCCACCGGTGAACTTCCCGACGAGAACGAGCGAGAGCGCCGCCCCGCCGATACCCGTGAGCGCACCCGAGAGCAGGACACTGCCGTAGCGCACTCGGCGCACGTCGATGCCGGCGGTGTCGAGAGCCTTCGGGTTCTCGCCGCTCGCGCGAATCCACTGCCCGAACGCGGTGTGATACAGGAAGTACCACGAAGCGGGCACGGCGACGAGCAGCATGTACACCGTCGGATTCGCGTCGAACAGAATCGGCCCGACGACCGGAAGTTGCGAGAGCCCCGGAATCGCTACCGTGTTCAGCGTCGAGACGGACGGCGAGTCGAACTGGCTGAACAACACCTGTGCGGCGAACGGGCCGAGTCCGAGGGCGATGAGCCAGACGGCGAGGCCGGCGATAATCTGGTCGGCTTCTAAGTCGATTGTGACCACGGCGAACAACAGCGAGAGCAGGACACTCGCGAGCACGCCGATGAGGAAACCGACCCACACCATGCTCTGGGAGGCGGATCCGGGGTCGCCGGTCAGTAGGGCGATACTCGCCGCCCCAGCGAACGCCGAGACGATGAGCAGGCCCTCCAGTCCGATGTTGATGACGCCGGACTTCTCAGCGAACAGGCCACCGAGAGCGGCGAAGGCGATTGGAACCGCCGTCCGGAGCGCGGCCGAAGCGAGATTGCCGTCGATGAGTCCGAACACGTCGCCTGCGGTCTCCGGGGCGGTAATCGCGAGCACGGCGACCGCAAGCAAGAACAGTGCCAGTGCGCCGAGCCCGACTTTGCTGCGAGTGTCGAGATGGTTCAGTCGGTTCATGTGTCTTCACCTCCGTCGGTCGTGACGGCCATGTCAGAACCGACGTTGAAGCGGGTGCCGAACATGCGGAAGAACTCCGGCATGGCGACGAACAGGATGATGAGCCCCCGGAGGACGCCCACCAACTGCGAGGGAACGTCGAGGTTGAAGTCGATTGCGATGCGACCTACCTTGAGGATGCCAAAGAGGAACGCCGCGAAGATGGCCCCGACGGGGTTGTTGCCTGCGAGGATGGAGACGGTGATGCCGTCGAAGCCGAACGCGGGCGCGGTTGGCAGCCAGCGGCCGGTCACCATCAGAATGTAGACGGCTCCGGCGATGCCACCGAGCGCCCCCGAGAGGGCCATCGACAGCACGGTCATCTTCTTCGCGCTGACACCGCTGTAGGCGGCCGCTCCCTCCTGGATGCCGCTTATTCGCAGGTCGTAGCCGAACGCGGTCTTCACGAGCAGCCAGCTAATCGTGGCGACAAGCGCCAGCGCCAGTGCGAGGGCGATGAACGAGAAGTCCCCCGGCAACACAGAGGAGTCGAGCATCGCGAAGTCCGGCACCTTCGCCGTCTGCGTGTTGTTCGTGCTGTTCGGGTCCTTGAACCACGTCGAGACGATGAGCAGGGCGAGGAACGTCGCGATGAAGTTCAGCATGATGGTCGTGATGACCTCGTTTGCCTCTGCGTAGGCCTTGAGTGCGCCGGGAATCGCGCCGTACAGGCCGCCGACGAGCGCGCCTGCGAGCAGACCAAGCGGAATCAGGATGAGCGCACCCACGGCATTCGCTGGGACAGCCGGCGCGAGCAGTGGGACGACGATGGCCGTCGCCATCGACCCCATCACGAACTGTCCCTGCGTCCCGATGTTGAACAGGCCAGCGCGGAACGCGATGGCCACGGACAGCCCCGTGAGCAGGAGGATGGTCGTCTGCTGGAGCGTTTCACCGAACACGCCCGGTCCAGAGAACGGGCCGAGGAAGAGTTCGACGTACACCGAGACCGGGTTGTAACAGGAATAGCCCACGCCGGGGAAGAACAGAACCGGCTGAGAACACTGCGCGACGAACCCGGCGACGAGTACGACGACGCCACCGACGAGAATCGACGCGACGAGTGCGGCGATGCTGATGGCGATGCGTTCGAGATTCGAGGCGGTCGTCATGCGTGCGACGGCGGCCTCGAACTGCTGTTTCACGGCTGGTCACCTCCGTCGAATCCGGCGGGGTACTCCCCTGCCATGAGCAAGCCGAGGTCCTCTTCGGTCACGTCGTCTGGGTCTACGATTGCCATGAATTCACCGTCGTGCATCACCGCGAGTCGGTCAGAAAGTTGCGTGACCTCTTCGAGTTTCGAGGAGACGAGCAACACCGCCGTTCCGTCGTCTCGCAGGTCGATGAGCCGGTCGTGGATGAACTCGATGGAACCGACGTCCACGCCGCGTGTCGGGTGGGCCGCGACCACGAAGTCGGGGTTGCGCTCGAACTCGCGCCCGACGATGAACTTCTGCTGGTTCCCACCGGAGAGCGACTCGGCGGTCGCCCGCTTGTCTGGCGGTCGCACGTCGTACTTGTCGATGATGTCACCTGCGTGTTGCGCCGTGTACGACCAGTCGATTCGCCCGCCGCGCGAGAACGGTTCTGTGTGCTGGTTGCCGAGGACCGCGTTCTGAACGAGATCGTAGTCCATGACGACACCGCTCTCCTGGCGGTCCTCCGGGATGTAGGACATGCCCTGCGCGATGCGCTCGCGCCGTGGCATGTCGGTGATGTCCGCACCCTGATAGACGATGGTTCCTTCGTCGACCGACGAGAGCCCGGTGACGGCGTTGATGAGTTCCGACTGACCGTTGCCGTCCACGCCGGCGATGCCGAACACCTCGCCCGCCCGCACCTCGAAGTCGAGGGCGGAGAGTTTCGGGACGCCGCGGTCGTCGCGAACGTGCACGTCGTCGACGCCGAGAATCTGCTCACCCGGGTCGGCAGCAGTCTTGTCGACTTCGAGCATGACCTCACGGCCGACCATCAGTTCCGCGAGTTCCTCGCGGCTGGTCGCGTTCGCGTCCACGCTGCCGACGTTCTTCCCGTCGCGGAGGACGGTGATGTCGTCTGCGGCCTCCATTGCCTCGCCGAGTTTGTGCGAGATGAAGATAATCGTCTTGCCCTGGGCGGTCAGTTCGTCGAACACGGTGAACAGTTCCTCTACCTCCTGTGGCGTGAGGACGGCCGTCGGTTCGTCTAGAATGAGGATGTCCGCGCCGCGGTAGAGAGCCTTCAGAATCTCGACGCGCTGTTGTTCTCCGACGCTCACGTTCTCGAGCGTCGCGGTGGGGTCTACGTCGAAGCCGTATCTGTCTGCGAGTTCGGTGACCTCTGCGACTGCCTGCTGTCGGTCCATCGAGAGCCCGAACCACTTTCTGGGCTCGTTTCCGAGGACGACGTTGTCGGCGACGGGCATCGGGTCGACCAGCATGAAGTGCTGGTGAATCATTCCGATGCCGGCGTCGATGGCATCGCGTGGGGAGGAGAACTCGCGGGGCGTGCCGTTTATGCTGACGGCCCCCTCATTCGGTCGATACAGCCCGTAGAGAACGTTCATCAGGGTCGTCTTTCCGGCCCCGTTCTCACCGAGAAGCGCGTGAACGCTCCCCTGCTCGACGGTCAGGTCGACATTGTCGTTGGCAACTACGCCCGGAAACCGCTTCGTAATCCCGGCTAGTCGTACTGCTGGTGTCTCACTCATTGAAATAGGTTGCGCAGCTTTGCCCGAGGGTTCGGAAGGTTCGGGCAAGTATTGTACGGTTTCCGATTACAGCTCTGACGGAACCGTAATCTCACCGTCGATGATCTGCTGTTTGCTCTCTTCGAGCTTGCTCTTTACGTCCTCTGGGATGGCGCTGCCGAGTTCCTGCCCGTAGACGGCCTCGACACCTTCTTCCTTGAGCCCGAGGCGGTTCTCGACGCCGCCTTTGAAGTTACCGTTGACGACGGCCTCGACCGACTCGTAGACGGCGAGGTCGACGTGCTTGACCATGCTCGCGAGGATGACGTCCTTGTACTCCGCGTTGGATTTCGACTGGTCTGCGTCGACGCCCATCGCGAAGCCACCAACCTGACGGGCCGCCTGGAAGACGCCGAGGCCCGTGCCACCGGCCGCGTGGTAGACGATGTCCGCACCGTTGTCGTACATCGAGAGCGCGATCTCTTTCCCCGTCGCAGGGTCGTTGAACGCACCCGCGTAGGCGGACTGGACTTCGATGCTGTCGTCGTAGTGAGCGACGCCAGCCTGGAAGCCAGCGAGGAACTTCTTGATGAGCGGAATCTCGAACCCGCCGACGAAGCCGACGGACTTCTGGTCTGGTTTCGTCGAACTCTCACCGGCGCTGAACTCCTGGGTGGAGAGCAGTGCAGAGAGGTAGCCAATCTGGAACGAGCCCTGGTGTTCCTTGAAGCGGTAGTTTGCGACGTTCTCCAAGAGTTTTCCGTCCTCGGTCTGAGCGGTCTCGTCGATGAGAATCCAGTTCTGGTCGGGGAACTCCTGGGCGTTCGTGACCATGCCGTCTTTCTGGACGAAGCCAACGCCCGTGATGAGGTCGAAGGTTCCTTCCTGTGCGAAGCGCTTCTGGAGGCTCCCGACCTGCGAGGCCTCTTCTGGCTCTGCGTTCTGGTACTCGACGTTGTATTCCTTTGCCGCCTGCTGGACGCCCTGGTGGGCCATGTCGTTGAACGACTTGTCACCGAGGCCGCCCGTGGCGTAGACCATCCCAACGTTGACGGGGTCTTCGCCGCCGTCGCCGTCTCCGTTGCCCGTGTTGTTGTTATTGTTGTCACCCGCGTCGTTGTTCGGATTTGTCGTACACCCAGCGAGGCCCACTGCCCCGAGTGCACCCGTTGCTTTGAGGAATCGTCGTCGGTCGACAGGCATATCTCACAAAAGCAGGCAAGAACTGTATAAATCGTTCGTTTTGAATGTGCGCGCTGTCGCAGATTAGCGCCCTGCAACCGCCGTTTTTACGATTTCGATAACCTCAGAAACAAGGGTGTCTACGTCGTCGCTTTCTGCGTACACTCTGACATACGGCTCGGTCCCGCTCGGGCGCACGAGCACCCACGACCCGTCTTCTCGTTCGAGGCGGACGCCGTATTCTGTATCCACCGTCGCTTCGGGGAATGCCGCGGGTAGCGTCTTTGCCAGCTGGCCCATCGTCGCAGCTTTCCGGTCGTCCGGGCACTCAGTGCTGACCTTGCGGTACGGCCGTTCTGTGACCGGTTTGCGAAGTGCGTCGAGGCCGTGTGCCGCCACGAGACGGGCGAACACCGCCGCACTCGCTGGGCCGTCTATCCAGCCGCCGAACTGCGTGTGGATGTGTTTCCACGGTTCTGCGGCGAAGACGACGCTCGTCCCGTCCTCGCCGGCGTCGAGTGCGCTCGCGATGCCCTCGTGGAGTGCGCCGAGTCGAACCCGTTCGACGCGGCCTCCGGCCTCGCGGACACGCTCGTCGATGCGCGCGGAGGCGTTCGGCGTGGTCACGACCACTGAGTCGGCGACGTCGCTCGCACGGACATAGTGCTCTGCGAGGATGGCGACGACAGTGTCCTCGTGGACGATATCTCCGTCGCCGTCCAGAAACACGGCGCGGTCGGCGTCGCCGTCGTGCCCGATGCCGAAGGCGAAGTCGCCGTCAGCGAGGAACGCCCGCAGGTCGGCTAGCGTCTCCGGCGTTGGCTTGCTCTCGCGACCCGGGAAGCGCCCGTCCACGTTTCCGTTCAGGGTGACGACGTGCGCACCGAGTTCGCGGAGCACCTGCGGCGTCGCGAGGGCGGACATTCCGTTGCCACAATCGACGGCGACCTTGAGCCCGTCGAGCGGCTCGCCCATCACCTTCGCGTATTCGACGACGGCGTCACAGTAGGCCGACAGGGGTTCGATGGCGCTCGCGGTGCCCCACTCGTCCCACTCGACCGGCGACTGGCCCGCTTCGACGCGCTCTTCGATGCGCCGCTCTGCGTCACGGTCGTACTCGACGCCGTCACGAAAGAGTTTGATGCCGTTGTCCTGGGGCGGATTGTGGCTCGCTGTAATCATCACGCCGTGACGGCCCTGTGAGGCGAACGCGAGTGCCGGAGTCGGGAGTTGTCCGGCCCGGTAGACGGTCGCACCCGCGCTTTCGAGACCCGCCTCGATGGCGGCGGCGAGCGCGGGACCCGTCTCTCGGCCGTCACGCGCAACGACGAATTCGTCGTGTTCGTCACCGGCGGCGCGGCCGACTGCGAGCGCCAGCGACGGCGTTACTCGGTCGCGGGCACTTCCGCGAATCCCCGCCGTTCCGAATAGTTCCATACCTCGAATTCCCGCGGTGGCTATTTATTTCCACGCAGTTTCCGTCGCCCTCAGAGTTCGACACCGCTCGGAATGAGGCTGTGCTGGTGGAGGAGGTCACCCGCGTGGCCGTAAACGAGGAACGTCGATTTGTCCATCTCGATGCGGTCGTCCCCGACGTCCACGACGAGGGTATAATTGCTGTCGCCGTCGCTCAGGTTGCCGTATCGACGGGCCGCACGGATGAACCGGAGGACCCCTTCCGTCGCGACGTTCACTTCGAGAAGGAACTCGCCTGTCGTTCGGTTCGACACGGCGAGCACGCCCGCTGTGTCGTCGGCTTCGAGTGGATTTCTGAGTCGGAACGATACGTCGATGCTGTCCTGGTCGAACGGCGCGTCGTCGCGGCCAGAGAGCCGGTCGTCGAACTTCTCCCGGGGTCCGGTGAAGGAAATCGAGAGCGTTGGTTGGTCGTCTGGGGACCCACCATCGAGGTTCGAAAATGACGCCCCGAAATAGTCACGCCTCATCTTCGTGTGCTATATGGACGCACACCCTAAGTACGTACCGCCTCCGTCAGACGCCCGTCTTGCGGTAGTTTTTACCCGATGGACAGTGCCGATTTGTGTAATGGCCTGGGTAAATGAGGACTACGCGAACGAACTCGCGGTGCTGGCGACGTGGCTGTCGGCGCTGATGCCGTGGTCGTTCTCGGTCGCCTCCCTCGACATCGGGACCGTCGTCGTCATTCGGTTCCTATTCTTCCACGTACAGTACATCTTCGGCATCTCCTTTGGCGAACAGGAACAGATTCTGTTTACCGTTCTCGAACTGCAGTCCTTTTACGAGAACGCACAGACCATCCTTGCCCAGCAAATCTGGCTCGTCGGTGCGTTCGTGTTCTTCCTCGCGCTCGTCGTGAGTATCGCGCTCTACCTCGCTGAGGACACTGTCGAAGCGGGACCAGTGGACCCCGTTCGCGCCATCGGCGGCCTGTTGCTCGTTACGGGCCTCGTGCTCACCGTGGCGACGGCACTCCTCTTTCAGTCGTTCATCGGCATCGCCGTCCCCCTCGGGGCGCTGTTTTTCCTCGTCTTCGGGGCGACACTGCTGCGGGTCGAGCGGGCCTGATTTTGGGTCGGATTTATGTAGTTTCCGCCGCACAGTCATGACAGTAACCGACCGCCCGTGCGGGGCGTCAGTGGGGATTTCATGGCAGGACAACGACCGACAGACACGGACACACACGACGCCTACGAACCCGAATCGAGTGCCCTGAGCCAGTTTCAAAACTGGCTGTCACGCGCTTCGAAGATGCTTTCCGGGTCGTCGCTCGAACTCGAAAACTACGACCCGAACGAGGATGGCCCGCTCGTCACCTACGACGGCCTGGATGGCTGGGAAGAAATCGACCGCTACTGGGTGAACGCTCCGTTCGCGTTCGTCACGATTCTGTTCAACCCGGCGGCGAACGACCACCGCTATCACGTCGTCGAACCCGACCTCTCGTCAGTCGAAGCGCGCCTGCTCGAAACGCTCGTCGACGACATCCGTGACCCGCTGCTGTACCGGAAGACCGGCGAACACTCGCCCGAAGACGTGCTGAAAGACGAACTGCGAAAACGCTTGGAGGAGTACGGCGTCTCCGTCGAGATGGCGACGTTCTACCGCCTCTTTTACTACCTCTATCGCTCGTTTCTGGGCTACGGAAAGCTCGACCCGGTCATGCACGACCCCCACGTAGAGGACATCTCGTGTGACGGGTACGACATCCCGCTGTTCATTTACCACGACCAACAGGACAACATCGAGACGAGCATCAGCTTCCAGCGCGACGAACTCGACAACTTCGTTATCCAACTCGCCCAGCGCTCGGGCCAGCACATCTCTATCGGGTCGCCGGTGGTGGGTACCACGCTCCCCGACGGCAGTCGTGCCGAACTCGTCATTGGCCAGGAGGTGACGCCGCGCGGTTCTGCGTTCACGATTCGGCGCTACGCCGAAGACCCGCTCACGCCCATCGACCTCATCAACTACGGGACGTTCACGCTCCGCCAGATGGCCTATCTGTGGCTCGGTATCGAGAGCGGCAAATCGCTCATCTTCGCTGGCGGGACGGCCTCCGGGAAGACCACCTCGATGAACGCCGTCTCGATGTTCATCCCGCCGCGAGCGAAGGTGCTCACCATCGAGGACACTCACGAACTCGCGCTGTACCACGAAAACTGGCTCTCCTCGGTCACCCGCGACCGACTGGACGCGGGAGCCGACATCACGATGTTCGACCTGTTGCGCTCTGCGTTGCGCCACCGCCCCGAGTACATCATCGTCGGCGAGGTGCGCGGCGAGGAGGCGATGACGCTGTTTCAGGCGATGAACACCGGCCACACCACCTACTCGACGATGCACGCAGACAGCGTCCAGACGGTCATCAACCGTCTCGAAAACGAACCCATCAACGTCCCCCGGCAGATGGTCCAGTCGCTCGACATACTCTGTATCCAGTCGCTCGTCAGAATCGACGGCGAGCGCTCGAGACGTAACCGGACCATCGCAGAGATAGAGGGAATTAACCAGCGAACCGGCGAACTCGACTACTCGACGGCGTACACCTGGAATCCGAGCACCGACACCGTCACCGAGGGGACGAGCACTGTGCTCGACGAGATACGCGACGAGCGCGGGTGGTCACAGGCGCAGTTGCTCTCGGAGCTCAGGAATCGGCGGCGCTTCCTCGAACACCTGCGCGAACAGGGGGTGTCCGACTACCGGCAGTTCACCGCGGAGGTCAACGAGTACTACGCCGACAAGGCAGCGGTTCTGGCGAGAATCGACGCCGAGAAGGCACCCGCCCCCTCGGCAGAATGATGCTCAAGACTCTGCTCTCCGTCGCGCCGCTGGTCGGCAGCGTCGCCCTCCTCGCGATGCTCGTGGCGACGCCCTACAGTAACTGGCTCGACCGCTTGTTCACGCGGCTCGCGCTCGCTACCTTCGGGAACTACGTCCAGAACGTCGGCAATCGGCTGGCACGACGCCGAACCCTCCAGCGGGCGCAAATCGACATCCCCTACCGGGTGTTCGCTTCGAAGACGCTGCTCTACAGTGGCACTATCGCCGTCGTGTCTGCGATTCTCGGGATTTACGTCGCCGTTTTCGTGCTCTTCGTCATCTCCGTGTCGAGTGGCCTCATCGTCGAACAGGTCCCTGCACTGGGGATGCTCAGCCGTATTCCCGGCGTGCAGATTCCCGAGATTCGGCGGTTCGTCGTCCTGTTCGCCCTCAGCGCCACCGCCGCGCTTCTCGGTGGATTCGTCACCTACCGCCTTCGCTGGGGTGTTCCCGCCGCCCACGCGGACGGCCGCGAGCGCAGAATCGACGAGAGCATCGCTCGGACCGTCGCGTTCATGTACGCCCTCTCTCGGGGTGGGATGGCGTTTCCGAAGATTCTGCGCGCGCTCAGAGACAACAGTTCGGTGTACGGCGAATCGGCGGAGGAGCTGGCCGTCGCGACCCGCGACATGGACCTGCTTGGCGCGGACATTCTCACTGCGATTCAGCGGGTGTCTCGCCGGACGCCGAGCACGGAGTTGAAGACGTTTCTGGAGAACGTTTCGAGCGTCCTGCAGAGCGGTCAGCACGTTCCCGACTTCCTCCGTGAAGAGTACGAACGGCGAAAGCAGGAAGCGGAGTCGCGACAGTCGTCGTTCCTCGAACTGCTCGCCGCGTTCGCGGAGGGGTACGTGTCGGTGCTGGTCGTCGGACCGCTGTTCCTAATTACCGTGTTGCTCATCATCGGTCTCGTGAGTGGCGGCACGCTGCTCGCTTTGCAGGTGGTCGTCTACGTCCTCGTCCCACTGGCGACGATAGCGTTCATCCTCTACCTCGACCGGTTTACCACCGCCACGGGCGGTCCACGCATCTCCCACGATTCGACCACCCAGCCGCTCGCCGTCACCGGCGTTCGAACGACCCGCTCACCCGACGCGGCCCGGCCACTGACCGACGGTGGCTACGCGCACTCGCCGCGCGACCGAGAACTCCTCGCGCAACTCGAACTGTACGAACGGTTCCGGACCGTCGCCCGGACCCTCGAACGTCCGGTACAGACCGTGTTCGAGCGGCCGTTCGTCCTCCTCTACGCGACGATGCCGCTCGCAGCGCTCTGGGTGATGATTATTATCTGGCCCGCAGTGCTCGGCGGCACGGTGGCCGTAGCCGGCCTCGACGACGTGTTGATACAGGGCGTATTGTTCGTAATCGCGACGTTTGCAATCGTCTGGGAGGTTCACGCCCGTCGGCGGGCCGCCATCGAGAACGCCATCCCCGAACTGTTCGAACGCCTCGCCAGCCTCAACGAGGCGGGCATCTCGGTCGTCGGTGGGATCGAAAAAATCCGCCAGAACGACCTTGGTGCGCTTGACACAGAGATGACGCGCATCTGGCACGACATCAACTACGGCGCGGACGTGGAGACGGCCCTCCATCGCTTCGAATACCGGGTGCGCGCACCGAGCGTGACCAGAGCGGTGACGCTCATCTCGAACGCCATTCGCGCGAGCGGTGACATCGCGCCCGTGCTCAGAATCGCCGCGGACGAGGCGCGGTCGATTCAGCAGTTAGAAGAAAAACGCGAACAGGAGATGATGGTTTACCTCATCATCACGTACATCTCGTTTCTCGTCTTCCTCACCATCGTCTACGTGATGGTGAGCGTGTTCATCCCGAGCATCCCGTCGGGCGACCTCGTCAACTCGGTGGGACTGGCCGGTCAGGCCGCCGGCATCACCGACGCAGAGAAACTGCAGTACGAGATGATTTTCTTCCACGCTGCGCTGTTACAGGGGTTCTTCTCGGGACTCGTCGCTGGCCAAATGAGCGAGGGGACGGTCAGGGCCGGTGCGAAACACGCCACCATCATGCTGCTCATCGCCTACGGGATGTTTCTCGTCCTCTGAGAAGGCAACACGGAAGGCTGTCCAGAAGTTGGTTTGCTCATGGACCGGTCACGCAAGGCGGTCAAAGACACCTACGACCGCATCGCGGCCCATTTCTCGAAAACTCGCGAGTACGCCTGGCCGGAGGTGGCGTCGTTTCTCGACGCCCAGCCACCCGCCGAGACGGCCCTCGACATCGGCTGTGGAAACGGCCGACACACGGAACTGCTCGCGGAGAAGGCGACGCGAGCCATCGGTCTCGACGCGAGTATCGGCCTGCTCGGCGAGGCGCGAGCACGGGCCACAGACCGCGGGTTCGACGCCGCGTTCGTCGCCGGCGACGCCGCCAGCCTCCCGTTCGCCGCAAATAGCATTGACCTCGCACTCTACGTTGCGACCCTGCACCACCTCCCAGAACGCTCGCTGCGCCGGGCGAGTCTCGACGAACTCGCTCGCGTCCTCGAACCGGAGGCCCGGGCGCTCGTGAGCGTCTGGTCGACTGCCCACGACGCCTTCGACCACGACGGCCCGGAAGGCTTCGATACCCTGGTCGATTGGACGCTGCCCGGTGGCGAGACTGTCCCGCGATTCTACCACATCTACGCGCCGGCCGAATTCGATGCCGACTTCGCGGCGAGCGACCTTCGCGTAGTGTCGAACGAACTCTCTAGTGGCAACTGCTACACAGTCGTCACGCCGGAATGACCGTCACCGGGATTTCCGCCCCTTTGACGACGGTCTCTGACGTGCTGCCGAGAATTATCTTCTCTAACATACCGGTTTCGCCGTGCCGCCCGACGACAATCTGGTCTGCGCCGCGCTCGGTCGCGAGTTCGACGATTCGCTGCCCCACGCGAACAGAGGCCTTCGGCGTATCGAGTCCGAGATTGGTGACGACCTCCGGTTCAGTATCGATCCCGGCGTCGGCGAGCATCTCGCGTGCCTTCGCGACGAGCGCCTCGGTCGCGTCGGTCTTGAAATCCGTGACGTGGACCACGTCGAGTTCGACCCCGCCCATCTCGTAGAAGTCCAGTGCGTACGAAAGCGCGGTGAAACTGCACTCGGAACTGTCGATGGCGACCAGGATTCGCATACCTCAGTAGACGATTGCCACGTACAAAACGTTCGTGCGAAAAAAGAAACACCCTTAACGGGGCACGGTTTAGACCTATCTGCGACACACGATTACCGCGTCCGACCTGGGCGGGTCGGACACGGCGTGGATCATATCGTTCGCGTACTCGGGCTTTGGCTCGACTACGCGCTTTCGTGTCGTGTGAGCGCCAAAACCGTAACACGCGGGGTTGGTCTAGTGGTATGACTAAAGCCTTCCAAGCTTTCGACGCGGGTTCAATTCCCGCACCCCGCACTTCACAATTCTTCGTGAGCGTGTCGTATGCAGCGGTACGTTCCTCTGGCCCTCTGTGCGGTGAGTAGCGACCTCTCGCGTACTCGCAGGTGCGTTGGATGAATGCGAGTGAAAAACGCGGACACGGTGGCACCTCTGATCAGATGCCCGGGAACCCGTCTGGGATGCAGCCTGGGCTCCATCCGTGGGACGGACGTGTGCGTGCCCGCCATCCTCCACTCGCACCTGGGTACGAGGAGACGAGACAGTTACCTATTTTGATAGGTAGGATATTCGCCGGTTTCTGAATCGCGTCGGTGACACGGGGCTATCACTCGTGCACTGCGGGCGGGCGGCCACACAGTTATCCCGAATGACTCACTACACTGCACTAACGAATGCTCCACGACTACCACGTCCACTCGAACTACTCGGACGGGCGATTCCTCTTCCAGATGCTGCAATCCGCAGAGCAGGCTGGGCTGAAGGGCGTCGGTTTCGCAGACCACTGCAACGTCTCAGATCGCGAGCGAATGCAGGACCTGAAACACCTCCTTGGATTCAATCTCGACCAGACGTACGACCGCCGACTGCGGGCGATACGGAGCCTCTCTCGCCAGTTCGATATCGAGATTTACAACGCAGTCGAGATGGACTACGACCCGGACGACCACGGCGCGATTCGAAATTTCTTCAATCAGACTGACTTCGACTACACCATCGGGAGCGTCCACCACTTGGAAGAAGTGAACGTCCACATCGAGAGTTACTTCGCGAAGAAGTCGGAGGCAGAACGCCGCAAACTCGTGGACGAATACTTCGAGAAACTCGTCTCCCTCGCCCAGTCAGAACTGTTCGACATCGCGGCGCACGTGGACCTGCTCGAACGCAATCCCGCCTTCCGTGACCTGGCGACCGACGACCACTACCACGCCGCCGCCCGAGCGTTCAAGCGGTCGCGGACGGTTCCGGAAATCAACGCCGGGCGCGTGCTCACTGATTACGGAAAGTTCCACCCTGTCCCGCGATTCCTCGACGTGCTTCTGGAACATGAGGTTCGGTTCACCGTCGGGTCGGACTCACACCGTCCCGAAGAAATCGCTCCTCGAGTCAAGAAACTGCGCGAGTTCTTCGAAGAACAGGAACTGGACCCGCTGTACGTCGTTTAAGCCTCGCCGAGGACTTTTCGAATCGCCGTCGCGACGTTGTCGAACGCCTGAATCGTCAGGCCGTCCGTCGTGGCGAACACACCCTCGCGGTCGGTAGTCACTCGGAGCAAGAAGCCGTTTTCGAAGGTGCGGATGGTGTACTTGTAGTCGCCGAGTTCAGACCCGCGATAGGCCTCCCGTGTCGTCTTGAAACTGCGCCACTCGTTGCCGATAAAGCCCGTGAGGTCTGCGTCCTGTTCTAAATCGTCGCGGAGGTAGAGCTGGTCGAAGTCGTCGCGCGTGAAGTAGGTAACCGACCGGAGACTGTCGCCCATTGCGGTTCGGCACGTCGTGACGATGGTCTCGGCCGTGTCGGAAGCGAGGAGTGCGTTTTCCATTGGCTGTACCATCATGATTTACCCACATAAACGCGGTGGTCGCCGTCGTCCTTTGCCGCCGTCAGGCGAATCGGGCGATGGCCCGAACCGGAGCCCCATCTGCTCCAGCGATGGCGAGCGGGAAGGCCTCCAGGACGAATCGGTCGGGAACGCGGTCCACCCCGCGGAGGTTCTCGATGATGAGGCAGTCGTTACTGAGCAGCGCGTGGTGAGCAGGGCTGTCGGTCGGTTCCCTCGGTCGTGCGTTGTCGCTCGGCGTCGGGTCCGGACCGAAGGCGTCGAGGGCGACGTGGATGCCCCGCTCTGCACACCACTTCGCGACGCCGACGTCGAGGTAGGGGTGGTCGAGGTAGGCGTCGGTTCCCCAGTGGGTGTCCCACCCGGTTTGAAACACGAGGAGGTCGCCGTCTACGGTCTCCGGCAAGTCCTCCAGCCGAATCCGCTCACGGGCACCACGGTGGCGACAATCGACCCGCTCTGCTTCGAAGATGAAGGTCGTAATCGGAAATTCGTCGAGGGACTTCCCGTCCGCCTCGGTGTGACTCGGCGCGTCGATGTGGGTTCCCGAGTGCGTGCCAAGTGACAGGCCGGTCACGCGGTAGCCGTCGAGTTCGTACACGTCGTGGTCGCGAATCGAGACCAACGGGTCGCCCGGGTACACGGACATTTCGTCTTCGAGCGGGTAGGTGAGGTCGATAATCGTCATAAGTGGGCACCGAGGGCCGACTCGAAATACTCGTGGAGGCCGGAGAGCGGGACGATGGGCGAGTCAGCGAAGTCACGGCTCAATTCCTTGAATCCGGTTCCCGTGAGGATGAGCGCGACGGATTCGTCTTCGTCTAGTTCACCGGCCGCGGTGAGGTCGTGCAAACCCGCGAGCGCGACGGCGGAGGAGGGTTCGACGCACAACCCTGCCAGCTCGGCAAACCGACGGGTCGCCTCCGAAATCGCATCCTCACTCACCGAGAGGACCGCCCCGTCGGTCTCTGCGGCGGCCGCAAGGACGCGGTTTCCGCTCGGTGGGTTCGCGTTCGCGATGGAGTAGGCGGCCGTGGATTTTGGCTCGATTCGCTCGACGTCGTGCCCCGCCTCGTACGCCTGTGCAATCGGGTCGCAGTTGGCCGCCTGCACGAAGTAGAGGCGGGGGACCGACTCGATGAGACCCGCCGTTTCGAGTTCGCGGAGGGCCTTCCAGACGCCGCTCGCCTGGCCGCCGCTGCTCACCGGGAGACAGATAGCGTCCGGGACGCCGTCGAATCGCTCGACGATTTCGAGGGCGACAGTCTTCTGACCGGCCACTCGAAGCGGGACGTCAGAGTTGACGAATTCGATGCTGAACTCCCGGCCGATGTCGAGGCTGTCGTAGTAGAGTTGCCCGTAGTCCCCATCGACGCGAACGATGGTTGGCCGGTACTGGCCGATGGCGGCGAGTCGCTTCTCGGAGATGTCCTTGGGAACGAGTACAACGCACTCGAGGCCGCAGGCCGCGGCGTGGGCCGCCGTGCTCATCGCCATGTTCCCATGCGAGACGGTCCCGATGTGGCGACCCCCACGTTCTGCGACGGCGGCCACGGCGACGGCGCTGCCGCGGTCTTTGAACGTCCCGGTTGGGTTGGCCGTCTCGTCTTTCACCCAGACGCGACACCCGGCGTATTCGTCGAGTCGGTCCAGCCGAAGGAGGGGCGTGCCGCCGGCCGCCCAGCCAAGCCCGTTCGCCGGGTCCACAGGGAGGAGGTCAGCGTAGCGCCAGACCCTGCGCGTGTCGCCCATCGGCCACGCGAACGCGGTGGCGTCTACGTCGAACCAGACGGGTTCGCCACAGTCACAGCGGACGCGCGAGGCGTCGTACACACTGTCGCAGGCGTAACAGCGAGTGTTCATTAGAAACTAGTACGCGAACCACCCGCATAGGGGTTCGCCTCAGTCGGCGATACCGTACCCGCGTTTGAACAATAGATAATCGATTGTGAGGACGACCGCGGTTGCGGCGGACAGAATGGCGAGCGAGAGGTTTGGGTCGACTTCTGTGACACCGATCATCCCGTATCTGACACCGTTGACCATGTAGACCATCGGGTTGAACAGCGAAACCGTCCGCCAGAGTGGGGGAAGGACGTCGAGCGAGTAGAACACCGCACCGAAGAACACGAGCGGGCGCAGAATGAACTGGTTGAGGACGGTCAAATAGTCGAAATCCGTCGCCCAGAGTCCGCCCATGATGCCGAGGCCGCCGAACAGCGCGGTGATGACGAGCAGGAAACTGACCAGATAGAACGGATGCGACAGGCTGACCGACGTAAAGACGAGGCCGACACCGACGATGAGAAGCGCGGTGAGAATGCCTCTGATTGCGCTTGCCGTCACGTAGGAGGCGACGATATCTCGATTCGACATCGGGGAGGTGATTACCTCGTCGATGTACTCGTTCCACCGGCCGTGGAAGATGGAGAACGAGGCGTTCTCGAACGCGTCTGAGATTGCGCCAAGCACGACCAGCCCCGGCAAGACGAACTGGATGTAGCTCACGCCGGCAATCGACCCAATTCGGCTACCGAGAATCACCCCGAACACCGCGAAATAGAGGGAATTCGTAATTATCGGGGGCAGGAACGTGTTGTACGGGCGTCTGACGTAGCGAAGTATCTCTCGTTGAATCAGCGATTTGAGTTGGACGTAGCTACTCATCGTTACTGTCCCTCCTGTGGGGCAACTCGTGGTTTGTCCCCGTTGGTCGATTCGCTCCCGTTCGTGAGCGAGACGAACACCTCTTCGAGCGACGTCCGAGAGATGTCGAGGTCGACGACTTCGTGGCCGGCGTCGTCGAGCGCGAGCAGGATTTCGGGCGCAACGCGCCCGGCACGCTGGGCGCGAATCACGAGTTTGCCCGCCTTCAACTCTGCCGATTGGACCGCGTCGATACGGAGGTCAGGGACCGTCTCCGGTGTGTCGCGAAGCGTAATCGTGATGTTGTCCACGCCCTCGTCCATCAGGTCCTCCGGACTCGCGACGGTCACCTTCTGCCCCTCGTTCATGATGGCGACCCGGTCACAGAGACGTTCTGCTTCCTCGATGTAGTGAGTGGTGAGCAGAATCGTCGTCCCCTCCTCGTTCATCTCGGTAATGATGTTCCAGAGGTCGCGACGGAGTTGCACGTCCACGCCTGCTGTGGGTTCGTCCAGAATGAGGAGGTCCGGTTCCGTGACGATGGCCCGGGCGAGCAGGAGGCGGCGTTTCATCCCGCCGGAGAGCCAGTCGAAGCGGGTGTCGCGCTTGTCGTAGATGCCGACTTTCTTGAGCGCCGCATCCGCGCGTCGAGAGGCTTCCTCTTTCCCGATACCGTGATAGCCGGCTTTGTGCATCAGCACTTCCTTGATGGGGAAAAAGCGGTCTACGTTAAACTCCTGGGGCGCAACGCCTATCGCGTCGCGTGCTTGCTGGTAGTCTGTCTCCACGTCGTAGCCGAACACACTGGCATCGCCGCCGGATTTACGCACGAGACCGGTGAGAATCGAGATGAACGTCGTCTTGCCAGCCCCGTTCGGGCCGAGGAGGCCGAAGAACTCCCCCTCCTCGACGGCGAGGTCGAGGCCCTGCAACGCCTCCACGTCGCCGTAGGACTTTCTGAGATCCGTCGTTTCTATCGCGAGAACCATCTACCAGCAGGAAACGGTCGGGCGCGGATAAACGGTACTACTTGCGACAGAACTGCCGGTTCAAAGTTCGATGCGCTCTACGATCTGGTCGCCGTCGATGTGGGTGTTGAGCGCGACGATGCGGACGAAGTCTTCGAGGCCCGAACCACGGAGTTTCGCCTTGAGCAGATTGTCTACCTGGTAGACACCGGCGGCGTTTGTCATCTCGATTTCGACGGTGACGGGGGCCTCCTCGCCCTCCTGGAGCGTTACCTTCCGAATCGCCTGACTGGAGACTGTGTTGATGCCGCGCCCGCCACTCTCGTACGGGATGCGCGAACGGCCGTGTTCCATGTCGAGGGCGTCCGCGACGCGGATGACGCCTGCTTCGAGCGAAAGGGGGTCTTCGACAGTGTGGTGACAGAGAATCGCGTGAAGCACTTCTGCCTTCACTTGCACGCACTCGGCGATGGTGTCGTAGAACTCGGGCAGCACGCGGTCGAGAACGTCAGAGGCGAGCGGAATCGAGTAGTAGACGTGGTCGTCGCGGTGGACGATGTGGCCGATGTCGTGGAGGGTGGCCGCGAACGCGATGATGACGGCCTCGTCTTCTTCTTCTAAGCCCTGGTCGCGTGCGCCGTTGAACGGGATACCCCCACGTTTCAAGAGGTCGTAGAGGGTGAGTGCGCGGTCGCGGACGATTTCGATGTGTTTTGCCCCGTGGTCGTTGTACCGCTTTCGCGCCACGGGGTTCACGTTCTGGGCTTCGAGGAGTGCCTGAATCTCCTCGTCTCGTTCGATAAAATCGAGAACCCGGTTCAGTTTTTCGTCAGGAAAGGCGTGGTCGGCGCTGGGGTCGTAAGAAAGGCTCTCGCTATCGACATCTGAAACGTCACTCATACCTACGTGAATGCGGCGCAGCGAGAAAAAAACCTCGGGCCCGTATCGACTTACGCCTCTGCTGCGGCGTCCGCGACTTCGGCGTAGTCGGGTTCGACGCCGGGGTCGTCGCTGACCCACGAGTAGGTGACATCGCCGTCGCCGTCGACGACGAACACGGAGCGCTTTGCGACGCCGTAGACGCCGAGGTCCGCGAAGTCCATCTCGACGTCGAAGGCGTCGATGACCTCTTTGTTGAAATCGGAGATGAGGCCGAAGTTGAGGTCATTCTGGGCGCGGAACTCGTTGAGCGTGAACGGCGAGTCGCGGCTGACGCCGTACACTTCTGCGCCGACCTCTTCGAAGTCGCTCAGGTTGTCGCGGAACGTGCACATCTCGTCCGTGCAAACGCTCGTGAACGCGCCTGGGAAGAACGCGAGGACGATGGGCGCATCGTCGAGGCGCTCGCCGAGGTCGAACTGCTCGATATCGCCGTTTGC
The DNA here is from genome assembly GCF_029338295.1 of Haladaptatus sp. QDMS2. Lineage (NCBI taxonomy): Archaea > Methanobacteriati > Methanobacteriota > Halobacteria > Halobacteriales > Haladaptataceae > Haladaptatus > Haladaptatus sp. QDMS2. Next base: position 1,072,465 of record NZ_CP119791.1, on the reverse strand, counting down.
TACCGGTGCGCTGAAGTCTGGTGCGTCGTCGCCAGTGTTGACCATTGCGTCTGTGGCTTACGGAGACACCCAAAAGACGTTTGCGCTATCGGCTAACGGACCCGCCATCCCCGAGTCTTCCGGTTTTGAGAGGGTCTTATCGGTTGAGCAAAAAGCCTATATTAAACAGTAGGCAAGCATGGGGTAGAGATGCTCGATACAATCACTCCGCTGTTCCCGGGAATCCCGGGCGGGCCGGAACTGCTCGTCATCCTGTTCATCGCCATCCTCCTGTTTGGCGCAAACAAGATTCCAAAACTCGCCCGTTCGACCGGGCAAGCGATGGGTGAGTTCCAGAAAGGCCGCGAAGAAGTCGAAGGCGAACTCGAAGAGATGCGCAAGAAGAGCAAAGAAGGCGCAACGAAGTCCGAGACGGACACCACCGACGCCGACGCCGACAAGGCAGAGGCGACGGCCGCGGCCGAGGAGTCCGAATCGGAACCCAAAATCGGTGCCGACGACGAAGACGACGTCGAAACCGAGAAAGAGAAGTAAAGAGTAACCGTTTTTCTCTCGCGCCCTCCACCTGTACGTAGACACGTCGGTGTCTCCCGTGAGGGCGTGTGGCCTAGTGGATAGGGCGAGGGGTTCCTAACCTCTCGATCGCGGGTTCAAATCCCGTCACGCCCGCTCATTTCATTCGCGGGCGCGACGGCGTTCGCAAACGCGAAGCGTTTGCTCACTCCCGTCACGCCCATCATCTTCAAAAACTATCGTTCTCAGAATCGTCCGCGCTCGTGGACTAGTCAGACCGTTCAATCGTGAACGTCATGTCACACTCCTTGCAATCCATCTTGAAACCACCCTTCTCGGTCAGGTCGAGGCCGTGGGGTGTCTCTTCTTCGCAGTCTCGGCAGTAGGTGATGGACTCGATTTCGTCCCAGTCGTGGGTCGCGCCGGGTGCGCCGAAGGCGAAGCCGACGACCGGTTCGTCCTCGCCGTTGAGTCCCTGCTGGAACTCACCGGGGGCAAAGCGAATGGCCTCGCCCGCGTCCACGGTGACGGTGTCGCGCTCGCCATCGATTTTCGTCTCGAACGTCGCGGTTCCGGACTGGACGTAGAACACCTCCTCTTGGTCGTAGTGGGTGTGCAGGCCGCCGGAGAACGACTCGCCGGTTTCGAGTTCGAAGTAGTTCATCGCGAACTCCTCGGTCCCGAGGGCGCGGGAGACGGGGCGACGGATGCTGTGGACGTTCATCGGGTTGGTGACGACGTTGACCTCGTCGATGGCGACTTTCTTCATGCGCGTTCGTACCGGGTAGAAACGTAAAAGCGTGTGCCAGCGTTCGGCTGTTGCCGTCACCGAAAACTATCTACACAAGACATTTATCATTGACATGATTGCGGTGATGTGTGACTCCCCCATTCTTCCGCGCTTCACGCCGTTCTGTCGGGTGGCGACGCCTCGCCGAGCACGTCGGCATCGACGTGCGCGCGCTCGCCGCCCTCCGCATCTCGCTCGGGGTACTCTTGCTCGCCGATTTGAGCCTGCGCTCCCGGCATCTCGTTGCCTTCTACACCGACGCCGGCGTCCTCCCGCGCAGCGCCCTCCAGACGATGTATCCGCGTCTCTCGCACCTCTCGCTGCACGCTCTCTCCGGAAGCGCCTGGATGCAGGGCGTCCTGTTTTTTGTGGCCGGAGTGGCCGCGCTCGCGTTGCTCGTCGGGTATCGAACCCGAGTGGCGACGCTCTGTTTGTTGCTCCTGCTCGTCTCGCTGCACATTCGCAATCCACTCGTCTTGAGTGCGGGCGACGTACTCCTGCGCCGACTGCTGTTCTGGAGCCTGTTCCTCCCGCTCGGTGCGCGGTGGTCGGTCGATTCTCGCGAACTCACCGCGCCGCAGGCGAGTCGGGTCGTCTCAATGGCTACCGTTGGTCTGCTGGTCCAGACCATCGTCGTCTATTCGGTGAACGCGGTTCTGAAACTCCGCGGGGACGCATGGACCGCGGGCACGGCGATTCAGTCCGTGTTTCAGGTCGATTATCTCACGGTTTTCCTCGGCGACGAACTCGCACAGTTTCCCACTCTGCTCTCGGTTCTCGGCACGCTCTGGCTCGTATTGGTCATTTGTGCGCCGCTGCTCGTTGTGCTCCGCGGGCGGGCCAGAACCGCCCTCGCACTGTTGTTCGTCGGCATGCACGTTGGAATGGCCCTGACGCTCAGAATCGGCCTGTTCCCGCTCGTCTCGATTGCGAGTCTGTTGGTGTTCTTTCCCGCTGGCGTCTGGAACCAGGTCGAACGGACGACAGCGACGATGGTGTCGCGCAGTCGCGGGAGCCGCTCCGACCTCTCAAGCCACGACGAACCGGAAACCACGGCCCACCCACTGCGAACTCGGGCCGTGACGATTCTCGCGACACTGGTCATCGTCGTGATGTTGCTGGTAAACGCAACGGCGTTAGGCGTCGTCGCCATCCCGACAGAGCGCGGCGAAGCCGTCGCACCGGATTCGACCCCATGGCGGATGTTCGCGCCCACACCACCGAACGAAGATAGCTGGTTCGTCGCTCCCGGGAGACTCGAATCCGGTGGACAAGTGGACGCCTTTCAGGAGGGGGCAGTTTCGTGGACTCGACCCGTGGAGGTCTCGGGCGCGTACCCGAGCGCGCGTTGGCGAAAGTACCTCGAACACGTAGAGAACCGCGAGGTCAGCGACCCCGGAAATCTGGCGACGTATCTCTGCCATCGCTGGAACGCGAACCACGACACGACGCTGCAAACTGTGTCGGTCGTCCAGTTAGAACACTCGGCGCAGGCAGACAGCGAGAAGCCTCGTTCGCGGACGGTCGTCGCGAATCAGTCTTGCGTACCGCAGTCGTGACTAAAAAATGAGACCTGTGCCGTGCTATCCGCCGAGGTACAGCCGAGACACTTCCGGATTGTCGAGCAGCGCGTCTGCCTCGTCGGTGTAGGCCACCGCCCCCTGGTCCAGCACGTAGCCCCTGTCCGAGATGGCGAGGCCTTCGCGGGCGTTCTGTTCGACCATGAGAATGGCCGTCCCGAGGTCGTTCACCTTCTGAACGTCCCTGAACACGTCCTGGACGATGTTGGGCGCGAGACCCGCAGACGGTTCGTCGATGAGCAGGACGTGGGGTTCCATCACCAGCGCCCGGGCGAACGCGAGCACCTGTCGCTGTCCGCCCGAGAGGGTCCGGGCTTTGGCCTCCCGCTTCTCGTCGAGGACGGGGAATCGGTCGTAGAGTTCCGCGATGATCTCGTCCAAGCCGCCGTCACGGGCGACGCCGCCCATGCGGAGGTTCTCCTCGATGGTCATCGACCCGAACACGTTGTCCACCTGCGGGACGTAGCCGACGCCCTCACGGACGAGGTCCTCCGGCGGCGTCCCCGTAATGTCCTCGCCGTCTAAGTGGATGGCCCCCTCCCACGGTTCGAGCAGACCAAATACCGTCTTGAGGACGGTGGACTTCCCGGCCCCGTTCGGTCCGATGATGCAGACGATTTCGTCCTGTTCTAAGTAGAGCGAGAGGTCGTCGAGAACCTGCGCCTCGCCGTATCCCGAATCGACGGAGTCGACGGTGAGCGCGCGGTCGCTCATTCGGCACCTCCGAGGTACGCGTCGATGACGCGCTGGTCGTTTCTGACTTCCTCCGGCGTCCCCTCCATGAGAACGCGGCCCTGGTCTAAGACGATAATCGGGTCTGCGAGGTCCATGATGAACGGCATATCGTGTTCGATGATGAGGAAGGTCTGTCCCTCCTCATTCAGTTCCCTGATGAACCGCTTGATATCGTTTGCGAGCGTCGGATTGACGCCAGCGACCGGTTCGTCCAGCAGGAGGATGTCCGGCTCAGTCATAATGGCCCGAGCGAGTTCCACCAGCTTGAGCTGTCCACCAGAGAGGTCGGTCGATGGCTGGTCGATGAGGTGGTCGATTTCGAACCGTTCGAGCAGTCGCTCGGCCTCTTCGATGTTCGCCCGCTCCTGCTTCTTGACCGTCCCCGGTCGTAGGAACAGCGGGATGATGGACTCGCCCACCTGTGGGCCTGGCCCTACCAGCATCGCCTCTCGAACGGTCATGCCTTCGAGGCGGCGTGGCGTCTGGAACGTCCGGATGAGGCCAGTACGAGCCGTCTCGTGTGGCTCTGCGTCCGTGACTTCCTCGTTGTTAACCCAGACGCGGCCTGCGTCGAGGTCGTAGAATCCGGAGATGAGGTTGAACAGCGTGGACTTGCCCGCGCCGTTCGGGCCAATCATCCCCGTAATCGAACCGCGCTCGACTTGGATGGTGACGTCGTTGGTCGCGGTCAGGCCCCCGAACGATTTTTTGAGCCCTTCCGTCCGGAGTACCGGGTCCTGCTTGTCGAGATTCGCACCTTCGTAAATCATCTCGGTCATTGTTTCTCACCTCTGTCCCGCGCAGCCGGCCAGATGAGTTCCGAACGCGGGGGCAAGATGCCCTGCGAGCGGAAGCGGATGATGCCGATGATGAGTAGCCCAACGATGAGCAGGCGAACGGCACCGACGTTCACATCGAGCGAGAGGAAGTCGATGAAGAAACTCGGGAGTACCCGAATCGCCACGATGGTCAGGCCACCGAGTATCGCGCCTCGATTGCTCCCCGTTCCGCCGAGAATGACGGCGACCCACACGTAGAACGTGTTGATGGGTTCGAGCGTCTCCGGCAGCACGAAGCGGAACTGGTAGGCGTAGAAGAATCCAGCGACTGCCATCAGGATGCTCCCGAGGACGAACGCCTGCATCTTCAGCCAGTAGGTGTCCTTACCGAGCGCCTTTGCGAGGTCCTCGTCCGAGCGAATCGTCCGAAGAACGCGCCCCCACGGCGAGAGGTGCACCCGTCGGAGGAGCAAGTAGACGGCGAACACTACAATCGCCACCAGCAGCAGGTCGACGAGTCCCCGGTACGGGAACGCCGGTGCGTCTGGAGCGAACAGCGCGTCGAGCGTCGTGGCCAGTTCGGGCAGGAGGGCTGGAATGCTTACACCCTGCGTTCCTGCTGTAAGCCACCGCTCGTTGCTCACGACTTCTCGGATAATCTCTGCGAACCCGATACTCGCAATCGCGAGGTAGTCAGCACGCAGGCGGAGCGTCGGAATCCCGATGATGAGCGCGGTCAGCGCGCTCACGACGATGGCCCCGAGGAGCGCCACCCCCGGGCCGAATTCGAAGCCGAGTGGCGACCCGGGAGCCGAGAGTAGCGCGACGGAGTACATTCCGATGCCCCAAAACGCGGCGACGCTGAAGTTGATGAGGCCCGCGTAGCCCCATTGGACGTTGAGACCGAGTGCGAGGAGAATCCACATTCCCGCTACCGCGAGCGTCGGGAGCACGAAGCTCAACTCGAAGATGAGAAGCGCAGCACCCATCGCGAGGAGGACGCCGATAATCACGCCAATCTCTGTTCGGTCAAAGCGCGCCGATACGGCGTCCATCGGAGACGAATCGTCGCTCATACGGCCTCCCCCATGATGCCCTGCGGACGGACGAGTAGGATGATAATCATCAGCGCGAACGCGACGGCAGGTGCGTACTCGACTGGCACGAACGGAACCAGAATCGTCATCTCGTGGGCCATCCCGATGACGAGCCCGCCAAGCATCGCGCCGTAGACGGAGCCAATGCCGCCGAGGATGACCGCGGCGAAGACGACCAAGAGCAGGTCGAAGCCCATGCGTGGGCGGACGAGGGTGTCGATACCGAGGAAGATCCCGCCCGCAGCGGCGAGTGCGCCACCGATAATCCACATCGCGAGAACGACCTCACGGGTGCGGATGCCGCTCACGCGAGCGAGATTCGGATTGTCCGCGGTCGCTCGCATCTTCCGGCCGAGGGTCGTGTACTGCAACAGCGCGTGGAGGCCGGCGACGAGCAGTATCGTGAACACGAGGATGATGACGTCGCGTTGCGTGAGTGCGACGCCGCCGATTCCTTGCGTCAACTCGAGGAGCCAGTCGATGGGGCCCTGCGAGGAAAAGTCGTACCGCTCCTGGTCGGCACCGAAGCCCAGTTGGATGATTGCCCGGTAGGCGAGTGCAATCCCGATACTCGTGATGAGCAACTCGATAGAGCCGGCATCGCTGAGCGGCCGGTAGATGAGGCGTTCGGTGATGAGCGCAACGGCGGCGGCGACTGCCATGCCAATGACCAGACCGCCGTAGAGCGAGAGTGGCAACTCGAAGAAGACGATGCTCTCGCCGGGGAGCACTTTGGCGAGTTCCGTCGCGCCGACGAGTGCGCCGAACGCGCCGACCGTCATCAGGTCGCCGTGGGCGAAGTTCGCGAAGTCGGCGATGGAGTAGATGAGCGAGAGGCCAATCGCTCCGAGGATGATGATGCAACTGAAGACGAGGCCATCAGCGAGCACCTGGGCGACGTTAGCCATTGCTCACACCTCCACGCTGAAAGAATACGGGCATAGATTAGCCCGTGATGAAGTCGCCGAACTCGTACTCGTGGTCCGTGACCCGGTAAATCTGGTAGAAGCCAGGTGGGTCACCGTTCTCGTCTAAGTCGACTGGGCCACTGACGCCTTCGTAGTTGATGTCGGCGGCGGAGCTGCCGTCTGCGAGCGCCTGTTTCGCCTCCTCGAAGGAGTACACCTTCGTGCCTTCTGGACGCGTGACGTCGCGGACGACTTCGGAGATTGCCGCCCCCGAGAAGTCGTCTGCAGCCTCGATGGCGATTGCGGCGACGGTCACTGCGTCGTAGGCGTAGGCGGCCCAGACGGTCGGTGAGGTGTCGAACTCTGCCTCGAAGTCGCTCTTGAACTGCTTGTAGCTCTCCTGGTCGCTCGGTGCGCTCTCGGTGATGCCGGTCATGCCGTTCTGGCTACCCGGTTCCGTGTTTTCGATGATGGAGTCGGCGATGGTACTCTCCGCACCGTAGTAGTCCACTTGCTCGTGGTAGCCCTGGTCGTACGCCTCGTTGACCATGTTGGTGTACTCGTTCGCGTAGGTGATGAACAGCCACGCGCTGGCGTCAGTGTCGGCCATCTCGGTGAGCACGCCGCGGTAGGATGCCTGCCCCTGGTCGTGCGGCGAGTTGTAGGAAACGGTGCCCGCGAACTCGGCTTCGAACACCTCAGAGAGTCCCGTCCCGTAGTCGTTGTTAATCCACGTGACTGCCACGTTGTCGTGGTCGCGGCCGATGAGTTCGGCGAGCGCCTTGCCCTTCGCTGCACCGCTCGGACTCATCCGCAGGAGGTCCGGCTTGTCGGTGAGTTTCGGACTCGTGGAGTTCTGACTGATGTGGACCACGTCCGTCCCCGAGATGACGGAATCGTGCATGGCGATGGAGACGCCCGACCCGACAGAGCCGATGAGCAACGGGACGCCGTCCTGATTGACGAGTTTGCGCGCGGCGTTGACCCCCGGCGCACTTTTGCTCTCGTCGTCCTCGACGGTAATTTCGAGTTTCGCACCGTTCTCGCCGATACCCGCCGCGTTTACGGCGTCGAGCGCGAGCGTCCGTCCGCGTTCGTTGCGCTCGCCGTAGGGTGCGAGCGACCCGGTGATGGAGTCGACCATCCCGATAGTCAGCGTGTCGCTGCCGCCGGTTCCGCTACCGCCGCCGTCGTTACCGCCGTCGTTGCCGCCACCGTCTCCGCCATTACCACCGTCGCCGCCGTCGTCGCCCGATTCGAGGCAACCTGCTGTCGCCGCGATGAGTGCGAGGCCACCGGCCCCCGATACTTTCAGAAGATCTCTGCGAGTGAGCGGTTCACGCCCGTCATTTGGTATCATGTGAACTGTTCTCTGCTTACTACTACCATTGGTTATATCTATCACCGCCCATGGTCGGTACTCGGTAAAGTTCCCGTCTCGGTGGCACCAATTATCTTCCCGCCCGAACCGAATTTACCCAGTACTTGTTCGAAAGTAAACCAAAATAGCAGGGCGCGCGTCCGAACTGACGCCCGTTTAGGGGTCTAAGAGTTTCGCCTCGGCCTTGCGCAAGTGTTCGAGGAGCGTCGTCTTCGAGACGTCGAGTTCGGCGGCGAGTTCACGGGTCGAAACGCCCCGTGGCCACTGGTAGTAACCGCGTTTGCGCGCGAGGTCGAACACCTCTCGTTGGCTCGACGTGAGCGTCTCGACGCGACGCTTGCGTTCTGGTTCTGCCGGCGGCGAGGCGGAGATGCGCGAGACGGTGACCTCGGCTCCCGCTTCGTCGCGGACGCCATCGAGCTGGGACTCGATTTCGCTCCGTTCACCGGCGAAGACGACCTGCCAGTATTCGCGGCCGTCCTCGATGCGAACCGGGGCACTGTGGACGAACCCGTACTTGAGGAGCGTGGGGCACACCATATCCTGCGGGTTGTACTCCACGAAGAACTCGCGGGCGACGTTTCCGGGGACGCTGGTCGAACTCTGTTTCCCGAATCGCTCCTGCAATTCGTGAACCTGCCCGGCGTGCGGTGACTCCTTGATGGTTTCGAGTAAGGCTTCGACCTGCGCCGTACTCTCGCCGTAGGCGGTGAACAGCCCGTTTATCTCGGTGTCCGTGGTTTTTGGCGAACTGTACACCGCGTGCCCAAGGACGCCGCCACCGGTCTTTTCCGTCGATTCGATTGCCCAGCAGTCGGGGTGCCAGAGGGTGAGCGTCAGCCGCGTGCCCGTGTGCTGTCTGGTCTGGCTCATTATCGGTGTCTAGGGGAGTATCCACTTGTACCCTTCCATGGGCGGGTTGGGTTATACCGTAATCTTCGATAGATTGTAAATATGGCTCAGGAGACGAGCGTCTTTCAGCATTACATCAACGGTGAGTGGACAGACGGCGAAGGTGACGACACCTTCGAAAGCAAGAACCCGGCAACGGGAGAGGTTCTCGGCGAGTTCCGCCGCGGAACCGAAGCGGACGTAGAATCGGCAATCGACATCGCAGAAGACTCCTTCGAGGAGTGGCGCAACCTCTCGCACATCGACCGCGCAGAGTACCTCTGGGACATCTACCACGAGATGCGAGAACGCACCGAGGAACTCGCCGAAATCGTCACCAAAGAGTGCGGCAAGGAGATTTCCGAAGGTCGCGCAGACGTCATCGAAGCCTACCACATGGTGGAGTGGGCCGCAGGCGACGCCCGCCACCCGAAAGGGGACGTCATCCCCTCGGAGATTCCGAGCAAGGACGCCTACATGCGCCGCAAGCCCCGCGGCGTCATCGGCTGCATCACGCCGTGGAACTTCCCGGTCGCGATTCCGTTCTGGCACATGGCCGTCGCGCTCGTCGAAGGCAACACCGTCGTGTGGAAGCCGGCAGAGCAGACCCCGTGGTGTGCGAAGATTATCGCGGAGATGTTCGAGGACGCGGGCATTCCAGACGGCGTGTTCAACATGATTCAGGGCTTCGGCGACGCCGGTGCGGCCATCGTCGACAACCCCGAAATCGACACGGTCCTGTTCACCGGCTCCGCCGAAGTCGGCCACGAAATCGCCTCCAAAGTCGGTGGCGAACCGGGCAAACTCGTCGCCGCAGAGATGGGCGGCAAGAACAACATCGTCGTCACGGAGAAGGCGGACCTAGACATCGCCGTCCACTCCGCGCTGATGTCCTCGTTCAAGACGACCGGCCAGCGCTGTGTCTCCTCAGAGCGTCTCGTCGTCCACGAGGAAGTCTACGACGAGTTCAAAGAGCGATTCGTCGAACTCGCAGAGCAGGTCTCCGTCGGTGACCCACTCGACGAGAACACCTTCATGGGCCCGCTCATCGAGGAAGGCCACAAGGAAAAGGTCCTCTCCTACGCGGACCTCGCCCGCAAAGAGGACGTGAACGTGCTCGTAGACCGCACCGAACTCGACGAAAGCGAGATTCCAGACGGCCACGAAGACGGTCACTGGGTCGGCCCGTTCGTCTACGAAGCAGACCCCTACGAGCCACTTCGCTGCACCCACGAGGAAGTGTTTGGCCCGCACGTTGCGCTCCTCAAGTACTCCGGTGACATCGAGGAAGGCGTCGAGATTCAGAACGACACCGAGTACGGCCTCGCCGGCGCAATCATCTCCGAGGACTACCGCGAAATCAACTACTTCCGCGACCACGCAGAAGTCGGCCTCGCCTACGGGAACCTCCCGTGCATCGGCGCAGAGGTCCACCTCCCGTTCGGCGGCGTCAAGAAGTCGGGCAACGGCTATCCTTCGGCCCGCGAAATCATCGAAGCCGTCACCGAGCGCACCGCGTGGACGCTCAACAACTCGAAGGACATCCAGATGGCTCAGGGCCTCTCTGCGGACATCAAGACCCAGGACGACTGAGCGCCCTCGAATCTACGTTTTATATTTTTCTTTCCGATGAGCCATCGGTTTTACGCTGTCAAAAATGAGGGCGCGAAATTACGCGAGCGATTCGGGTAACGCGCCGACTTGCCGGAGCAGGCCGACGAGGTCGGCTTCGCTCCATCGTTCGACTATCTTTCCATCTTCGAACCGGTAGACGACGATGCCAGATACGGTTATCTTCTTGCCCGTTGCGTCGACCCCCATGAAGGGACCGTCGTGTGTACCAACGAGGTCGAACCGCACCATCACGCGGTCGTCCTCTGCGAGCATGTCGTGAATATCGAATCGCACGTCTGGGAAGGCGTGCGTGACGGATTCTGCGTGTTCGCGGAAGGCGTCGATGCCCCGCATTTCCCCCGTGCTGAGTTCGTCACTCGATACCGGCGCGTGGTTCACGACGTCCGTCGCAACGAGGTCGGTCAACGTCTCGATACGGCCGTCAGTGTGGTCTTCAATTGCTTTCAGGTACTGTCGTGCCCGTTCCCTGTTCTGGTCAATGGTGAGGCCACTTGTTGCTGCCATGGGTTTCACCCCAAATAGAGCTACGAGTTCTCACGAGATAAGGTAGCATACGAGCGCGCAGGCAACAGTTGCGTTCAACATGAACGTTTATGATAGTCTGGGTCGCAGGAAGGAGTGATGACACTTCATCACCTTCCCGTAGGTCTCGCACGCAAAGCCAGCACGTCCGCGTTTCGCTATCGAACAAATTGCAATCCACCATCGACATGAGCACGAACCAGGAGACCTACACCTTCCCCGGCGACAAGTGGGCTTCGCCCACCGAACCGACACCAGAAACCACGACAGAACCGACCCGGCCAGCCTGGCAACAGGCCCAGCGAACCTTCTCTACGACGTGCAGGAACCGCCTGCGCAACCTCGTTGACGCGGAAAATCAGAGCCAACTCTCCACGAAGTGAATCTACGCCAGTTCGACGGCCGGGAACAGGTCGTCTAACTCCGGCGTAGCTTCCACAATCGCGTACCCTTCTTCGGTCTGTTCGACCACGCCGTCCGCTTCAAGGTGCGAGAGGTGAGCGGACGCCTCGCCCGGTCCATGCAGGATGTGAATCGAGCGCAGTTCCCCGAACAGGTGGGCACTCACGGTCCACGCGTCCGCAGGGCCGTGTTCGCGCAGAACCGCGAGGACCTTCTCGGTGCGCTCGCGGTGGTGGTCGACGATGTACTTCGCCCGCGCCGCCGGGTCGTCGATACGCTGGCGGTGGCCCGGCCACGTGACCGAATAGTCTGCGTCTACGATGTTGGTGAGCGTGTCGAGGTACTTGGCGAGTGGCTCGTCAACGCGCACGTCCGCTCCGCCGACGTTCGGCGTGTACTTGGGCAACAGCGCGTCGCCGGAGAACAGTTCCGCCCCCTCCTCGCCTTCGAACACGAACCCGCACTGACCTTCGGTGTGTCCGGGGAGATGGACGACTTCGAGCGTGAGGTCGCCAATCTCGAAGCGGTCGCCCGCCTCGAAGCGCGTGACTTCGGGTGCGCCCTCGGCCATCGCCTCGTCGCGTTCGATGATGGGCAGGAGTTCTGCCTGCTTGTCTTCTGGCATCCCCCACTCGTCGAGTTTCGACCGCTGACTGTCGAACAGGTCGTCCCAGGCCGCCGGGTCGCGTTCGATGAGGTCGGCGTCAGCGTGGTGGGCGCGAACCGTCGCACCACTTCGCTCCTGGACGAACCCGGCGAGGCCGCTGTGGTCCTCGTGCCAATGGGTCAGGAGCACTTCGTCTACGTCCGCGAACGCGAGTCCCTCGGCGGCGAGGGCGTCGTGCAATTGCTCGCGCACCTCGTCCACCGCGACGCCCGTGTCCACGAGCGTGACGGGAGCCTCGGGGTCGTCGGTCCCGAGCAGGTACACGCTGTTTTCCCCCTCGAACACCGTACACTCGAGTTGAATCTGCTTCACACGCACAGTCGAGTGGGCGGACACATCACTGTTTCTGGTTTCTCAGCACCCCATCGCCGGCTGCACTGTAATCCTCGCGCCGTCGGTGACGACCGTCTCGGGACCTTGCAGGTCGTGGATGTCCGTGCCATCGACGTTTATCTCGACGTGGCCGCGCAACTGGCCGTTCGCCCGGAACCAGAGGGCGTGGACGGGGGGATGTGCCTCGGCGATTTCGTTCAGAAGGGCGTACACCGTCGTCTCCTCTGCGAGCGGTTCGGTCAGGTGGTCGTTACCGACGGCGTCGGCGTAGTTCGAAGCGAGGTCCAGGGTAACGGGCATGCTCGCACATTGGCGACCCGGAGTGAAAAATTCGCGTGTGAACCGACCGGTGGGCGATGTTCAGTCGTCGTCGGCGACGACTTCGCCGGCTTCGTGTTTGACTGCCGCGTCGCGGAGTTTTTCGGAGATGGCGGGCGCGTGCGCCGCGTCGATTTCGCCGCCCAGCTCCTCGATTTCGTCGAGCGACATCGGGAACGTCCGAGCGCTGTAGTGGATGGAGATGCCGGCTTTTGCCCCTTCGCCGAGCGCGACGGGAATCTGGTTGTGCCCGGGCGTCACGTCGCCGACGGCGTAGACGCCTTCGACGTTCGTCTTCCCGTGGTCGTCCACCGCGATGGTTCCGTCGTCGTTGAGGTCCACGCCGAGCGATTCGGCGAGGGCGGTGTTGTACTCGGAGCCGTACATCGCGAATCCGCCCTTGTACTCGCGGCGGGTGCCGTCTTCGAACTCGAAGCCGCCGAGCCAGGAGGGGTCGTCTTCGTCCGGGAACTTCGATTCGATGTCCGCCTCGATGATGTTTACCGGGTGGGCGCGAACGAGTGTGTCCGTTTTCTCGGACCACGTTGGCTCTGCACCCCGGAGCAGGATGTCCACGCGGTCGGTGAAGTTCAGCATAATCATCGCGACGTGGGCCGCGCTGTTCGAGTGCCCCATCACGTACACCGGTTCGTCCACGAACATGTAGGCGTCACAGTGCAGACAGTAGTGGAGGCCACGACCGGTGCGGGGAAGCGGTGGCTCCGGGCGCTTGTCGGTGAACCCGGTTGCCACGACCACGTAGTCGGTGTAGACGGAGACGTCGCCTGCCTCGACGAGGAAGCGTCGCGGGCCGTCCTCGGTTGCCGTAATGGCCGTCACCGTATCGCGGAAGTAGTCTGTGCCGTAGCCCTCCAACTGTTCGACTGCGGTCTGGAGAAACTCGTTTCCGGATACGTCTTCGGTGATGCCGAGGACGTTGTGGGTGTCCATCATCATCGCCGCGCGGCCGCCGCCGCGGTTGATGACCGCCGTGTCGTGCGACAGACGGGTCGTGTAGAGCGCAGCAGTCAGACCGGCGGGACCACCGCCGACAACGGTCACGTCGTACTCGGGCGTCTCATTCATGGAACTGCGTAGTCGCCAGAGCCTCATAATACGCCGGTAACGGGAAGGTAATTCAGTCAGCGAGAAGCAACGTCACCCGATCATCGTCGCCACGCCTTTCGTCTGGCGGTAGTCGGAGTTCAGCAGAGCGCGGAGTTTCGTTTCGAGATACTCGGCGTCGCCGTCCTCCCACTCGGTCGGGTCACGAATCGGAAACACGAGAAAGCCACCGCCGCGCACGTCGTTTCCGTGAAGCGCAGCCATGTCGAAATCGAGGTGGCGCTCCTGGGTGGTGTACTCGCGCACGACGTGCCGGGTCGCCTGCTCACCGACGGGCATCAAGATGTGTCCGTTGATGGCTCGCAACTCGGCGTCGAAGTAGCGTTCGAGTGCGTCGTACTGCGCTCGCGTCGGTGTCTCGCCGTCGTCGACGGTGCACATGTGGATGTACGAACAGTAGAGGTTCGTCGGGCGTGGCTCGTCGTCGTAGGCGTCCGCGAGGAACCCAAGTTCGTGGAGAATCGGCTGGAGGCGCTTGCCGGCGACTCCCCCCGTGAAGGGGACGCCCGTCTTCCGACCGCCGTGGACGCCCGGGTGGTCGCCGATGAGGTGGAAGTCGGCGTTCGCGTCCCCGTAGCCGAACACCGTCTGGGCGGCCGTCTCGGCGTATTCCGGTGGCGTGCGCATGCCGAAGGGGTTGCGCGTCCGGTCGGTAATATTCTGCACGCACCCCGATAGACGGTTCTCCGATAAAACGCCAACGGTCCACAGAGGCCTCCTCTCTCGGTTTTACACGATTTCTCACGGCCGGGGGAAGCTACTTTGCGTCACCCTGAGACACTCCGATATGGCCGAATTTTCGAACGCCTTTCACTACAACGGGGAAACGGTCGAACCAGGGGAGGTTCGGACGCTCCGACACGAAATCAGCGAAACCTACCTCGGCGACCCCGTCGAGATTCCAGTCACCATCATCAACGGCCGCCAGCCCGGGCCGTCGGTTTTCCTGACCGCCGCCATCCACGGCGACGAACTGAACGGGGTGAAAGTCGTCCAGGAAGCCGCCTCGACGTACAAGCCGGGCAACCTGCACGGGACGCTCGTTTGTATCCACGTCGTCAACATTCCGGGGTACCTCGCCCAGCAACGCTACATCCCGATTTACGACCTCGACCTGAACCGATCGTTCCCGGGGAAAGAGCGGTCGAACACCGCAGAGCGCATGGCGAACAACCTATTTTCGACCTTCATCAAGCAATGTGACCTCGGCCTCGATTTCCACACCTCGACGCGCAATCGGACGACGATGTTTCACGTCCGCGCCGACATGAGCGACCCCGAAGTCGAACGCCTCGCCCGGTCGTTCGGTGCGAACGTCATCCTCGGCGGTGGGGGCGATGGCGGGTCGCTGCGCGGGGCGGCGACGAGTGCTGGCGTGCCGACCATCACCATCGAGATGGGGCAAGCCCACCGGTTCCAGCGTCGCCTCATCAAACGTGGCCTGCAAGGCGTCGAAAGCATCCTCGCAGAGTACGAGATGCTTCCCGACGCGGCCATCCACTGGCCCGGCTGGACGAAGGTCATCGGGAGCGACAGCGACAAAACCTGGCTGCGCGCGGACGTCGGCGGCCTCGTGGAGATGCACCACGGGCGGCGAGAACTCGTCTACGAAGGCGAAGTCATCGCGACCATCACCGACCACTTCAAAGACGAGGTCCACGACGTAGAAGCGCCGTTCACCGGACTCCTCGTTGGCTTGCTCCAGAACCCGGTCGCAGCGCCGGGCCACCCGCTCTGTCATCTCGTCGAAGTGGACGACCGCACGCGCGAAGTTATCGAATCAGAACAGGACCGGATTCAGCGCAGAAACGCGGTGCTCGAAGGGTACTGAACCCTACTCGTCGCCGAACACACCGCGAACCGTGTTCAGAACTTTTTCGCGTTGGTGGTAGAACACACCGGCCGCGCCGCCGATGGTGCCGAGCGTCAGCGAGTTCGTGTTCGTGGACGTGCCGGAGACGGTGTTGACCTCCGTCGTCGCCTCGATTTCGTGCCAGGTGTCGCCGCCGTCGTGGCTGAACTCGACTGGGCCGAAGGTGTAGTCGCCGGTCGTCTCCGCGCCGGACGGCACTTCGGCGAAGTAGTTGCGCTCTGGGTCGGCCTCGCTCACGGGGTTCGTGAACTCGACCATGCGCGCGCCGCCTTCGAGGTACGTCGTGTGGTCGTCGCCGTCTGCGACCGTCCACGATTCGGGCAGGCGGTCGCGGATGAGCACGTCGCTCTCTGCGTACTGCAGCGTGAGCGTCACGTGGTCGGTCTGGCCACCTGTGAACACGGAGCCGTCGTCGGACCGTTCGAGCGCCACGACCGGCGTCGCGCCGCTAATCGGGAGATCTGTGTTGTAGATGGCGTGAATGCCCTGGTTGATGTCCGCGGCGAAGGTGACGCCGTTGCTCACATCGGCCCCCCAGATGTTCGGCGACGTCGCGTTCAACCCTTCCATCATCGAGGCTTCTGGAACGTCGTACTGTGGGCGCGACCACCCGGTCTCGACGAGCGACCAGTCACCCGTGTCGATGTTGAGGTAGCGCAGGCCGCCGTGGTAGTGAGCCTGGTGGACGTAGAATTCGACCGCGCCGGACCTCGGGTCCACGTGCTTCTCGACGGTGGAGTTGTGCGGACTGAGCGCGAAGTCGGTAAATTCGATGTCGTCTACGCCCTCGATAGTCGTGGCGTTCTGCCACGTCCAGTCGTCGAGGAGCGGGAGGTCCGTCGTGACGGAGGGGTCCTCGTAGATGCCGTCTGCGTCCACCAGGAATACCGTCCCAGTGGACTTTGGATTCGATTTCTCCTCCATGCCGTCGTCGTAGTCACCCGACGGTTCCTCGTGACTGGCGATGCAGACGCGCTTTCCGTCCACGAGGTCTGGCGCTGGCGTCGCGAAGTGTGCCTGGCGCATCTCGAAGCGGCCGATGCGCGTGATGCTGGTCGGGTCACTCACGTCCAGCACTTGGAGGCCGGCGTCCCAGTACGAGAGATACGCCGTTGGCGTCCCCGTCTTCGGGTCGTCTTGCACTTCCACGTCGTGACAGTAGAAGAACGGGAACGGCGCGGCGTCCGTGTTTGGTTCTTCCGGCACCGTCCAGCGATTCACGAGTTCGAGCAGGCCGGTGTCTCGGTGGAACTCGAAGACGTACATCCCGGCGTCGCCCGCGTACTCGATGTCCTTGCACGCGAAGACGTAGTCGTTTCCGCCAATGCGGTGGTGAAACAGATTATGAATTCCCGTCGTGAAGGCGTCGAACGTCCCCGCGATGGTGGGATTGCCCTTGTCGGTTACGTCCACGGCGACGACGCCGCCGGTGTTCGTCCCGGACGTGCTGTCTGCATCCGAGTCCGTACTCGTGGTGAGTTCGCCGAACAGGGCCGTAATCGGCTGTGTGCCGAGGAACAGATAGTTCCCGTCCGCGGAGACCTTCACGTCCATGATGGCCGTCCCCGGATTCTGGTTGCCGAAGAACGAGAGGACCGTCATCTCGGCCTGGTCCAAGTCGGCCTCCGTCTCTGCGCGGTTGTAGTCGCTGATATCGACGATGGCGACGCCGCGGCCGTCAGTTTCGTCGCGCGAGGAAAACAGCCCCACGAAGGCGTAGTCGCCGTGGACGCGAACCTCCGTGATGCCGCCGTAGTGGGGGTTCTCGGGCCTGCCAGCCGTGCTCTCAGAGCCGATGGCTCCCATGCTGTGATAGCCGGCGTTCGAGACGTTGTCGCTCGACTTACCGATCGTTTCCGGCTGATACGGGTCGTACTCGCCGTCGCTCGCCGCTGCCGTCCCCGAAACCGCCGCGACGCCGAGTGCACCCGCAGTCGCCTTGAGTACCGTCCGTCGTGTCGCTTCGCCGAAGGAGTTAGAATATGCCATGCTATCTCCAGCCACACTACTTCGTTACCAAAAGCTTGTGACAGAATCGTCAAAACGTCTCGAAAACAGACAGGAGTGCGACGAGTGGACTCGTTGAATTCAGGGGAAAACTGTCGGCCAGTGCACAGCGATGTGCACTCTCGGCGGTTACCGGAACCGACCCAGTAGTTCGTAGTCGTGGTCGGGCGTGTAGCGTCGGAAGGCGAGGCTGTTTGCGAGCACCGAGACGCTCGAAAACGCCATCGCGCCCGCGGCGAGCACCGGTTGCAACAGGCCGAGGGAGGCGAGAGGAATCATCGCCGTGTTGTAGCCGAGCGCCCAGAACAGGTTCTGTTTTATCTTCTGAAGCGTCCCCTCCGAGATGCGAATGGCCTTCACCACGTCCACTGGGTCGTCGCGCATCAGCGTCACGTCCGCCGCCTGAATCGCCACGTCGGTCCCGCTGCCGAGGGCGGTTCCGACGAACGCGGCGGCCAGTGCTGGCGCGTCGTTGACGCCGTCGCCGACCATCATCGCCGTTCGGCCATCCGCCTGGATGGACTCGACGGCTTCTGCTTTGTCCTCGGGCAACACCTCGGCGCGAACGTGGTTCGGGTCGATGCCGACTTCTTCGGCCACGGCGCGCGCGGTCAGTTCGTTGTCGCCCGTGATGAGCCACACGTCGAGGCCGCGCTCGTGGAGTTGCGAGACGGCATCTTTCGCGCCCGGTTTCACCGTGTCTGCAGTAGCGATGACCCCGAGCAAGCGGCCGTCGAGGGCGACGAGCATCGCGGTTTTCCCCTCGCGTTCCAGTTGCTCCATCGTCTCCGCTGCGGGGTCGGTGTCGATACCCTCGTCTGCGAGGAGTTTCCGGTTCCCGATGAGCACCTCGCCGCGGTCTACGGTCGCCCGCACGCCGTGGCCGGGAACGTTTTCGAACGATTCGGGAGTCGAGACGTCGAGGTCGCGCTCTTTTGCACCGTCGACGATGGCCTCGGCGAGGGGGTGTTCGCTCCCCGACTCGGCGCTCGCAGCGACAGAGAGGACGAACTCCTCGTCGCTCGCTTCCCGCTGTACCTGGCCGCCGTCGGTCGCCGAGAGCGCGACCACGTCGGTGAGGCGCATTTCACCTTCCGTGAGCGTGCCCGTCTTGTCGAAGACGACGGTGTCCACGTCGCGGACCCGTTCGAGGATGTCACCACCCTTGAACAGCACCCCGTTTCGCGCGCCGATGGTCGTCCCGACCATGGTGGCCGCGGGCGTCGCGAGACCCAGCGCACAGGGACAGGCGATGAGCACGGCCGAGGCGAAGACGATGACAGCGAACTCGAAGACGGAGACGCTACCGCCGGCTACCTGTGGGCCACCCGCGACCAGCCCCCAGAGCGGAAGGCCCTGGACGAACCCGGCGAGCGCCTCGGGGAAGAAGAACCAGACGAGACCCCAGACGAGCGCGTTCGTGATGACAGCGGGCACGAAGTAGGCGCTGATGCGGTCTGCGAGGTTCTGAATCTCCGGCTGGCGGCTCTGGGCGTCGGAGACGAGGGCGACGATTTGTTGAATCGCCGTCTCCTCGCCGACCTTCGTCGCTTCCACGACGAGCACGCCGTTCTGGTTGATGGTCGAACCAACAACCTCGTCCCCTTCTGCCTTTTCTACGGGCACGGACTCGCCGGTGACCATCGATTCGTCCACGGCGCTCTCCCCGGAGACGACCACACCATCGGTTGGAATCTTCTCGCCGGGGCGGACCTTCATCCGGTCCCCGACGGACACGTCTTCGAGGGGAACCTCGCGCTCGGTGCCGTCCTCGTCTACGAGCGTCGCGGTGTCGGCTTCAAGTTCGAGTAGTTCGCGAAGGGCGTCGCCCGCCTGCCCCTTCGAACGCGCTTCGAGGTAGTTCCCGAGCGTGATGAACACGAGGATGAACGCGGCGGTGTCGAAGTAGAGCGCCCCACCGATGAGGCCGAGCAGCACGGCGACGGAGTAGAAGTACGCCGTCGAAGAGCCAAGCGCGATGAGGACGTCCATGTTCGCCGTGCGATTTTTCACGAGCGCCGTGTACGAGTTCTCGTAAAACTCCTTGCCCAAGAAGTACTGGACGGGGGTCGCAAACGCGAACGCGACCCAGCCGAACGGGACGCCCGCGACGGTTTCCGGCAAGAGACCCGGCGCGAACAGGTGGGCGAGCATCATGCCGAACAGCGGCGCGGAGAGTGCCCCACCGAACAGCGTGAGTCGTCGCTGGCGGTCGATTTCCGCGTGCCGGGCCGCGTCGCGCCGGTCACGTTCCGACTCACCCTCGCCGTCCTCGTCGCGGACCGGCGTGTACCCAGCCTCCGCGATGGCGTCGTAGAGTTGGGCGAGGGAGACCTCTGCCGGATTGTACTCGACGCGCGCCTCGTCGGTGGCGTAGTTCGCCTTCGCGCGGATGACGCCGGGGACCCGTTCGAGGGCATGCTCGTTCGTCGCGGCGCAATTTGCACACGTCATGTCGGTGATGCCGATAGTGACCGACTCGCGGGCCGCCTCGTAACCCGCATCCTCGATTGCGTCGTAGATGTCGGCGAGTGACGCGCGCTCGGGGTCATATTCGACCGTGCCCTCGTCCGTGGCGTAGTTGATACTCGCCTCGGTGACGCCGTCTATGTTCCTGACGGCAGTGTCTATCGTCTTCGAACAGTTCGCACAACTCATCCCGGAAATCGCGAACTGAACCCGTCGGGTAGCCATTGTCCTACAGTACGCACTAGAGATTGAAGCGGTTTGTCCCTCGGAATCCGACGATTATCGAGGCCAAGAGTTTATATTCCAAGGCGGGACGAGGAGTGTCGTACCGAAAGCAAGGCAACATCGACATAACGTAGTGCACACAACGGGCCGGTATGCCACCGCGAGATGCGTCCGAACTGTTCGAGAGCACGGCGCGGTACTACGCACGTCATCGTCCACGGTACGACGAGCGGGCCATCGAGCAGTTGGTCACGAACTTCGACCTCGACGAGCCGTCGCGGGTGCTCGACCTCGGGTGCGGGCCGGGTCATCTCGCGATTCCACTCGCCGCCCACGCCGGAGAGGTGGTCGGCATGGACCCGAACGAGGAGATGCTCTGCGAGGCGCGACGACTGGCAGACGAAGCTGGCGCGGACAACGTCCACTGGGTCGTCGGGTCGGACGCGACGATAGACGCATCGCTCGGCACATTCGACCTCACCGTGATGGGGCGGTCCTTTCACTGGATGGACCGCGACCGGACGCTCACCACGCTCTCCGATCTGACGAATCCCGGCGGCGGCGTGGCGGTGCTCACCGACGGCGACTGGATGGCGTTGCCCGAGGCCGAGTGGCAACGCTCGGTCGCCAGTCTCGCCGCAGAATTCCGAGCCGTACCCGACTCCACCGACGGAACCGACGACCCGGCCCGGTTACACCAGGACGTGCTCGCGGAGTCGGCCTTTGAAAGCCTCGAAATCGAACACCTCGAATTCGATCACGAGTGGACGCCGGACGGCATCGTCGGCTACGTGTTCTCCCTCTCGTACTGCTCACCGGCGGTGCTCGGGGACGCGGCCACAGAGTTGGAGCGGGCCATCCGCGAGCAACTCGCACACTTCGACCGCGAGACGTTCACCCAGCACGTCGAGGTGACCACCATCACGGCGCGAAAGGGGTAGCGCGCCTTCGATTCGAAGGGGCAACCGACAAAACGCTGCCCACCTAAATACGAGTATGACGACGAAATTGACCGTTTCCGGGATGAGCTGTGGCGGCTGTGAGGCAACTGTCGAGGAGGCACTGAAAGGTGTTGCTGGCGTGACGAACGCGACGGCAGACCGGGAGACAGATACGGCGACAATCGAGGGCGACGCCGACGTGGAAACACTCGTCTCGGCGGTCGAAAATGCGGGCTACGACGCCTCCGCGTAACTCAGGCGCCTTGTTTTAGCTCTTCGTACGTTTCGGTGAACCGCACTTCACAGGACGAACAGCAGAAGTGGTAGCGGTCGTCATCGAGGACGACAGAGGTACCCTCGGCGGTGACGGTGTTCCCGCACTCCGCACACTCCGGGGCGAACGCCGCCTCGCCGACGGCAGGTTGCCACGATACGTCAGAGAGCAGGTCTACGTCGTACGAGTGGATGTCCTCGAGCGAGACGACGCCGGAGAGCAGCGATTCGACGTTTCTGTCGCCGAGGTGTCCCTGAAAGACGACGTGGCCTTCGGCCGTGGTGAAGATGTGTTCGACCCCGTCGAGGTCGAGGACGCCGGTACGCACTCGCTCGGTGGCTCCTGGTTTGACTGCGAGGTCCACGAGCATCGGGAGGCCGTCGCTCAGGCGCGAGCGGTCGAGTGCAACGGTGAACCGAGTGATGAGGCCGAGGTCCTGTAGTCGTTCGACGCGGTCTGCGACCGTCGGCGGCGAGCGGTCTACCTGCTCTGCGATTTCGCTGAACGGGCGACGAGCGTCCTCGACCAGCAGGCGCAGAATCGTTCGGTCGATGTCGTCCAGTGAAGCCATGTGCCAACAGAGGCGGACGACGAAAAAACCAGTTTCGGCGGGTTATTCGACCACGATGGTGCCTTTCATCCCCGTCCCCTCGTGCGGGATGCAGAAGTACTCGTGTCGCCCGGCGACCTCGAAGGTGTGTTCGTAGGTCTCGCCGGGTTTGATGAGCCCTTGAGTGAGATTCTGGCGGGCGGCCCGTTCGGTCTCGAATCCGCCACTCGCAAAGTACGCTGCGTCAGCGGGAATCTTCTGCTCGTAGGCGGTGACGGTGTGGTCCGTTTCGCTGTCGTTGTCGAAGGTGACCGTCGTGCCCGCGTCCACGGTGAGCGTCTTCGGATTGAACTTGAAGTTCTGCATCCCGACGGTGTCGCCGTCGCCGCCGTTACCACCAGTCGCGGAACAGCCAGCGAGCGCAAGGGCCAGTGCGGCCCCACCGCTGCACAGGAAGTCGCGCCGTCGCATCGATTAGAGCACCACCAGCAAGTCGGTCGCATACATGATGACGAGACCGGCTAAGAACGCGAGCAAGTTATACGAACTGCCCACCTGCCCGTTGCGCGAGATGAGACCGCCGATTTCCCAGACGACCTGCAAGATTGCACCCACGCCGATGGCGAGGAACAACGCCCCGAGCGTCGGCGAGAAGGCGAAACTGCCGATCCAGCCGCCGAAGATGACAGGGATACCGGCGAGCGCGCCCATGGCCATGAAGTGCCCAAGCGACGGGCGAGCGCCGCGGGTAACGGGAGCCACGACGGCCGGCCCTTCGGTCACGTTGTGAAGCATGAATCCGATGACGAGGAACGCGCCGAGCGAAACCCGGCCGAGGGCAAACGCGCTCCCGATGGCGAGGCCCTCCGCAAGGTTGTGAAGCCCGATACCGAGGGCGACCATGTAGGCAATCCAGAGGCCAGAGGGCGTGCCCGTACCAGCGGACCGCCACTTCGTGACGGCCTGGACGAGCAAGAGCGCGCCGAGGATGCCCATGATGACGAGCAGTTGCCCCTCGAAGGCCCCCGGAACTGCCTCCGCGAGTTCGAACGCTTCGAACCCGGCGTCGAACGCGAGGAAGACGAGAATCCCCACCGAGAAGGCGAGGATGGCGTGCAGTGCCCGGTCGCTCATCGACTGCATGAACGGGAACCAGAGCATCCCGAGCGCGACGGGGATGACCCCGACGAACAGGCCGATGATGGCGAGCGTCCAGAGGACGTCACCGCTCACGCCTGGACTCTGTTCGGGGGCGACGATGGTGTGGTGGATGGTCGTCCCGTCGTTCAAGACGAGCGCCGTTTCCAGGTCCCAGCCGGGATTCCAGTGGTACGGAATCACGACGCGGGCCGACTCTCGCGGCCCGATTGTTGGGTCTTCGACCCCGCCTTGCATCACCTGGTGGTTCCAGTACGCGTCGCCGACCAGTACTTGCGAGATGGTGACTGTTTCAGGGCCGTTGTTCACGACGTGGAGCACGAGGGTGTTGTCGTTCGGAATCGTGTGGTGAGTGACGGTCACGTCCGGAAGCGGCGCACCGGAGCCTTCGAGCCCCGCAAACGGCGTCATCACGAAGAAGCCGGCGATGACGAGCGCGAGGAGCGCAATCGGGAGAATTGCGGCGACCCAGCGCGGTAGGCCGAATGGTTGGTTCACCGTGCCCGTTCCGCCGTCAGTTTTTGCCATCTAGACCACCTCGAAGAAGCTCATCCAGCCAAGTTCGGCGAACTCAGACTGGTGGGCGTGGAACATGTACAGTCCGGGTTCGTGGTCCGAGTAGTCGATTTCCAGAATCCCGCGCTGTGCTTGACATTGCATGACCGTGTCCACCGTCTTGAGGGTGGGCGTGAGGGTCGTGCCGTGGTCGTAGTAGTCGAAGAAGTTCGAGTGCGTGTGGAACGAGTTGATGGCGTCGAACTCGATGGCGTTCACGAGGTAGACGCGCTGAAGTTGTTCGCCATCGATTTGAATCGGCCGCTTGGTTTCGCCGGCCTCCCAGTTGCCCTTCCCGTCGGTGTCGCCGACGCCGTAGCAGAACGCCCGGGTGTTGACGGCGTACACCTCGTTCTCGCCGTCGAAGTTGGTGTCGAAGGCGTTCATCAGCATCACCATCTCGTTTACCTCGTCGTTTGCGGCGTACTCGATGTTCCGGCTCTCCGCCTTGGCGACGAGCTGGTCCACCAGTTCGTCGGTCATCGGGCCGTCGTAGTTGATGTACTTCCGGGGGTTCTCCCGAACCCGTTCCGGGTCGGGGTCCACGATAATCATGCCGTAGAGGCCGCGGTGGATGTGTTCTTTGAGCGGCAGGGAGTGGCAGTGATAGAACTGAACGCCACACGGCTGGGCCTTCCACCGATACGTGTAGGACTCGCCCGTATCGAGAACGCCCGGGCCGTTGGTCGGAACGCCGTCCATCGCCGGGTCGATGTTCTTCACGTGCGGGTGGATGGTGTGGGCGTGACGACCTCGATTCGTGAACTCGACTTCGATGATGTCGCCTTCCGTCACGCGGAGCGTCGGGCCGGGCACCTGCCCGTCGTAGGCCCACGCGGTGAACGTGATGCCCGGCGCAATCTCGATTTCAGTATCCACCGCGTTCATCTCGAAGCGACGAATCCGCTGGTCGCCCTCCATGTAGACCTCGCCGGTGTTGAACTCGTAGAGATACTCGTGTGGGTCGAACAGCGAAGAGGAGTACTCGCCAACAGCACCGAAGGTGCCGTGGTGGGACTTGTTCTCATCGTGGTCTCCGTCAGCTACTGCACCGCCGCTGAAGCCAGCGATGCCCGCCGCACCGGCGAGGCCGAGACCGCCGAGAACCGACCGTCTATCTATCGATTCACCCTTGAGCGCGGCGACGAGGCGTTCTTCGAGGGTCTTCGTCATCGCGCCAGCCGTCCTGTAGTCGTGGGACGGCATCTCAGGCCATCTCCGTCGCGTTTTCTGTCATCGAATCGACTTCAGTGACGCGGATAACGTCCGCGATGCGCTCTGAGAGAGCGACCTCGTCGCCGTCGGGAAGCCGAACCGTCACGAGGCCGATGGGCGCGACTTCCACGATGGTGACCGGCGTCCCGGGGAGAATCCCCGCGTCCGCGAGGTATTCGAGTTCGGCAGCGTTGCCGTCCCGAACTCGCCGGATGACGACCTCGTCGCCAGCCTCACACGCCGAGAGTGCGGTCCCCATCGCATCCTCGATTGGGTCCAGATTCGCGTTCGGAATCGGCGCACCGTGAGGGTCCACCGTCGGGTTGTCGAGCATCTCGGCGACGCGTCGCTCGAACTCCTCACTGATGTGATGTTCCAGCCGGTCGGCTTCGTCGTGAACCGCCGCCCAGTCGTAGCCGAGGTGTTCGGTCAGGTAGGTTTCGAGCAGGCGATGGTGGCGGAGTACTTCGAGCGCCACCGTCTCCCCCTCGGGGGTCAGGCGGACGCCCTTGTACTCTTCGCGTTCGACGAGTTCACGTTTTTCGAGTTTCTTCGCCATGCTCGTGACAGTGGGCGGTTTCACGCCCAGCACATCGGCGATAGCGGAGGTGGAGATGGGGCCATCAGACTCCCGCTGGAGCTGGTAGATGACCTTGAGATAATCCTCCATCTTGGCACTCAACATACGAGAAATTAGACGGACCTAAATAATATATGTGTCGGTGGTTCATTCTCCCACAGTTCGGTAAACGACCGAGAGAATGCCCGAGAAGAGCGAAGCGGGCCGCGTTAGCGCCCCATCGTGTGGAACTCGTCGTTCGGGCGCATGTCGGCGAAGTGAGCCATGCGATTCGAGAGGTTGAAAAACGCCGTGACGCTGCCGATATCCCAGATGGCCTTCTCGGAAAATCCAGCCTCGCGCAGTTTCTCGAAGTCGGCCTCGTCGATTTCGGCCTGTCGTTCGGTGAGTTTCACGGCGACGTCGAGCATGGCCATGTGTTTGGCAGAAATATCGGCGTTGCGATAGTTCGAGGCGACCTGGTCTGCGAGCAGCGGTTGTTCGCTGAACAACCGCAAGAGCGCGCCGTGGGCTACGATACAGTAATAGCAGTCGTTCGCGCCGCTCACGGCGACGATTATCATCTCTATCTCCTCGCGGGTGAGGTCCGTATCCTGCGTCAGCGCGTCGTAGTACTCGAAGAACGCCCGCCACTGGGCTGGCTGGTAGGCGTACGCCATGAACACGTTCGGCGTGAATCCCGCCTTCTCGGTTTCTTCGTCGATGCGTTCGCGGAGGTCTTCTGGCAGGTCGGTTTCGTCCGGGACCGGAAACCGAGTCATGGGTTCCTGTGGCATACACGTACTGCCAACTGCGCGCGGCTTAGCCCTTGCCCCGGAATCGGTTCACAGCGAGCAACAGCCCGTAGACGAGGAGGCCACCGGCGAAGAGGGCGGCGGCAATCGCGAAGGGGCCGAACGTGGAGAGAATGGTTTCGATGATGCCAGCCATACGCCTGCTTTGGGTTGCAGCGTGAAAGTCAGCCCGGAAATTTATCTTCGTGACGCACTACTCGGCGAGTATGTACGCGACTGGCCACTATGGTGCTGCGTTGTTGGTGTACGCCCCCGTCGGCGTCGCCCTCACGCTCTCTGGTCAGTTCGAACTCGCAGTGGTCGGCGGCGGCCTCATGCTCGCCTTCTCGACGCTGCCAGACATCGACATCAAGACGCCGCTCATCCCCCACCGGGGACCGACCCACACTATCCTGTTCGCGCTGCTGGTCGGTGCGGGACTCGGCTGGGTCGCCCTCAGACTCACCACGCCGATACTCGCCGGATTCGCCTTCGGGGTCGGCGTCCTCTCCATCGCGTCCCACCTCCTCGCCGACTGGATTACGCCGATGGGAATCAAACCGTTCTGGCCGTTCTCGCGGCGAAGGTACTCACTCGACCTGACGACGGCGAAGAATCCAGTCGCGAACTACCTGCTGTTGGGCCTCGGCGTGTTCGTGACGGCTGTCTCGGTGCTTTACTTGCAGTAACCGGGTGGCGGAGAGCACGGCCGCTCGTGGTCGTAAAATCGAGAGAACGCCGTGAAATCCCGGGTGCGTTCAGATGTAGTCCTGTTCTTCGAGTTTGTCGAGGACGTCGTCGACGAAGGCTTCCGGACTCTCGTACGGGAAGTCCCCGCCGCTAATCTTCGTGTTGAGCTCCATGGCGGTCATGGAGAAGTCGCCGGATTCGAACTTCGTCGCTGGGCCGTTTGGCAGCGCTGGGACGAGTTCCATCGGGCTGGAGATTGGGTAGTCTGCACCTTCGAACGCATCGATCATCTGCTGTCTGAGTTCTGCTCGGTCAGCCATAGCAATTTCACAGAGGCACTCCCGCATGAAAAAACATTCGAGTACCCCACTTTTGCCCGTTCATTCGAGTTGTTTCGAGCCCTCGTCGCACTTCCGAGAGCGCCCGTGAGAATCTTCAGAATTTCCAACAACTCGACAGTCGTTTACCATGATTTTTGGTAACACACCCGGTAGCATATCGTATGCCCGAATCCCCCATCGACTATTCGAAACTCGAGGAGGGTCGCCACGTGAATTACTGGGAGCTGGACCGAACCGTCCAGTTCGAGGCCCGCCGGACGTATCCCGACGCCGATTTCGAGTGGGCCGAACCTCGCCTCGCCGACTTCGGCGCTGTCGTCGGGAACACGATCGCCGACAACGCAGACGTCATCGACAAACACGGCCCGGAACTCCACACCTTCTCGAAACACGGCGAGGTCGTAAACGACGTCGAGTACCACCCAGAACAGGCGGAAAACGAACGTCTCGCCTACGGCGCAGGCATCGTGGCCGACTCCTTCGAGGCTCCAGACGAACGCACCTCGGCGCTCGGCCTCACCCACAACCTGACGATGGACCTCCTTCTGTCGTACGCAGACCCCGGCTTTACCTGCCCCGTGGCGATGACTGCGGGGGTCGCACTCGTCCTCCAGAAGTTCGGCGACGGCGACACAGAACAGTTCTACGAAGGCCTGACGAGCAAAGACCCCGAGAAACTGCTGGAGGGTGCAATGTTCCTCACCGAAAAGCAGGGTGGGAGCGACGTGGGCGCGAACGCCACCATCGCGGAGGAAGCGGAGGACGGAACCTACCGACTCACGGGCGAGAAGTGGTTCTGTTCGAACATCGACGCACAGGCCACGCTCGTGCTGGCCCGCCGCCCGGACGCACCAGAGGGAACGAAGGGACTCTCGCTGTTTCTCGTCCCCCACCGCCTCGACGACGGCGAACTCAACGACGCAGTCTACCGCCGGTTGAAGGACAAACTCGGGACGATAAGCGTGCCGACGGGCGAAGTCGAGTTCCACGGAGCGACTGGCTACCTCATCGGGAAGCCGGAATCGGGCTTTCGCTACATGACCGAGATGCTCAATTTAGAACGCCTCTCGAACGCCTTCGCCTCCGTGGGCGTGATGGGGCGGTGCCTGCTCGAAAGCAAAATTCACGCCGCGAACCGCGAGGCGTTCGGGTCCACCATCGACGAGTACCCCCTCATGCGCCGGGACCTCGTGGACATGGCCGTAGACCACGAGGCGGCCGCCGCGTTCGCCTTCGAGGCCGCCCGGCAACTCGACATTCGCGAACGAAGCGACGGGGAAAAAGCAGAAGCCGCGTTCAAAGCCCTGCGCGTGCTGACTCCGATTGCAAAGTACAAGACGGGGCGCATGGCGGTCGACACCGCCTCCTACGCCTGCGAGGTGCTCGGTGGCAACGGCTACGTCGAGGAGTTCGTCACCCCGCGGCTTCTCCGGGACGCGCAGGTGCTCCCCATCTGGGAGGGCACCTCGAACATCCTCTCGCTCGACGTGCTCCGCGGAATGGCCCGCGAGCAGTCCCACGAGGGCGTCATCGAACTGGTTCAGGGGTGGCTCGACGACGTGGACCACACCCACCTCGAAGGCCTCAAAGCGACCGTCGAATCCGAATTTGAGCACCTACAGGCGGCGCTCGACACGCTCGCGACAGAAGACGAGGACTACGCCCAACTCCAGGCAAAGCGCCTCGCCGACTACATCTTCGACGTGGTGACCGCCGCGCTCCTCCTCTCGGAAGCCCAGTGGCAACTCGACGAGGAAGGCAACGCGAGAAAGGCGCTCGTCGCGGAGCGATTCGTCGAGACGCGCTTCGACACCCGACCCGCCCGCGGCATCACCTCGGGAAGCAAATTCGCCATCGAGCACTTCGACGCCATCGTCAGGTACGGAGCCGTCGAACCGACGGCGCTCGTAGACGCCGCGCCCGCAGACGACTAAGTGGAGAGCGTCGCCCCGGCTCCGAGGATGACGAGGCTGCCCACCGTGAGCAGCGCGAGGCCGGGCGCGAACGACCCGGTCGTAGTTTCGAGCGACCCGATGAGGAACGGGCCGAGGAAGCCGCCAATTTCACCCACGGTGAACACCAGTCCAACGGCCGTCCCAGTCAGCTCCGGTCCGACGCCGTCCAGTTCGACCGGAATCGCCCGAACGAGCGGCGAGAGCGCGCCGACGGCGATGCCGACGACCACCGACCCGACGACGGCAACCGAACCGCCGAGACCTGGCAGCCAGAGACCGAGCGTGCCGGCCGTCGCGAGCACCCCACAGCCGAGGACGATTGCCCGATAACTCGTCCGCGAGACGACCAGCGGGATGGCGAGGGCGCCGAGTATCTGCGCACCGACCATACCGCTCGTGATGGTGGCGGCCATCGCGGGCGCGACGCCTCGGCTTTCGAGAACCGTCGCGAGCCACCCCTGAATCCCGTGGAGGATGAGCAGGTACATCGTTCCGATGACGATGACGCTCACCATGCCGGGCGTCGTGAGCACGGCGCGGACGTTCGTTCCCGCGGCGGTTCGCTCGGATTCGGGCGGCGCATCGAGGCCGTCGCCAGCCACCCGGAGAGTCACGAGGAACCAGCAGCCGCCGAACGCGAATGCGGCGACGCCACCCCACAGAAACACAGGTCGCCAGCCACCGAGCACTGGGCCGAGCACGCCACGCCCGAGCGAGAAGGCGGTGGCCACGCCGAGGTACGACCCAATCATGTAGACCGAAGAGGCGGACCCGACCCGTTCGGCCGGATATATCGCGGAGATGAGCTTCGGCAGACCGAACGTGATGCCCGTCCCCCCAACGCCGAGCAGGAGCGTCGGGAGCAACATCGACCAGAAATCAGTCGCGTAGCCCCGTGCAATCTGCGCGACGCCGAAGATGAGCAGGGCGATGCCGACGCTCCGCCGAGGACCGATGCGGTCGACGATGACGCCACTCGCCACCGAGAGGGGAATGTACGAGAGCGGAATCGCACCCGTCAGGAAACCAGCCTGCGCCGTTGTCAGGGAGAGGTCTGCGGTAATCGGGAGCAAGAACGCGGGCAGGGAGAACCAGACGAACATCAGCGCGAGGTAGGCGACGCTGCCGAGCGCGAGGAGCAGCGACGAGCGTCGTGTGGAGGCCGACTGTGCCATTCGTATCCACACCTCGGAGGCTCGCCTAATCAAAGAGCGGTTGGCGGCAGGCGGGGGTGTGTGTCAGTGGCTGGAGACGCGTCAGCGTGGCGTCTGTGTGCCCCACTTTTCGAGGGCAACCTTCAGTTCGGGGTGGGTCTCCGCGTATTCGCGCAGAGAGATTCCCTCGACTGAGGCGTCGATTGACTGTCGGAACGCCTTCGCACCCGCTGCGGTTCCGTCTGGGTGGCCGTGGATGCCACCACCGGCCTGGATGATGAGGTTCGGCCCCAGGCGGTTGATGAGTTCATCGATGATACCCGGATGCAGGCCGCCAGAGGCCACCGGAAGGACGTCCTTCATACCGTAGAGGTCCGAGGTGAGCCAGTCGTTGATACCCGCAGTGTCCTCGTTTTCGAGTTTCCCGAGGCCTGCCGTGCCGGTGTGGATGTGGTCGACGCCGACCAGTCGGGCGATTTGCGCGATGACGCGCATCGAGACGCCCTGGTTAGGGTGGCGGTCGAAGGCGGCGTGCATCGCGCGGTGGGCGTGGATTGCGAGGCCGAGGTCCTCACAGCGCCGGCGCACGGTCTGGACGCTCGACCAGCCCGCGGTGACGACGTCCACCATGACGAACTTGCCGCCGTGGTCCGCGACGAACTCCGCGCGTCGGAGCATCTCGTCGGTCTCTGCGGTGATGTTCACGAGGTAGTCCTTGCGTTCGCCGGTCTCCTCCTGTGCCTTGTCGCGCAGTTCGAGCGACCGTGCGACGCGCGCTTCGAACGGGTTGAACGACTGGTCGGTGAGGTTCTCGTCGTCCTTGAGCAGGTCGACCCCGCCCATCCAAGCGTCGTAGCCGATTTGCGCGTGCGATTCGGTATGGAGGCCGACTTTCGGCTTTGGCACCGTCGCGGTGACCGGGCGACCGTGGGCGGAGAGCAGTTCCGTCGCCACCGACGACCCGAACTGCGGACCAGGGAAGCCGTCGACGAGGGCTTCCGGCCACTCGCAGTCTTCGAGGCGGATGGAATCGACCGCCTTCATCCCCATGATGTTCCCCGCGATACAGGAGAGAATCTGGGCCATGTTGCCCGCCTCGAACAGTGCCTCGGGGTAGGCGACGCGAATCGTGTTTCCGTCGATGTCGAAGGCAGTTGCACTGAGTTCGGTGACGCCTTCTTCGACCTGTAATTCGGCCCACGTGCCGTTCGAACTCTCGGAGGCGACGCGGCCGGCGGCGTCCTCCATGCTCATCCCCTCCCCGGGACGGAGCGTGAACGTACAGACGAGGTCGGTTGCGACGGGTTCGTAGTCGAGATCCAGGAAGTCTGCGTACTCAATCCCTGTCATACCCCTAACATTCTACCGCCGAGTGTATAGCGTTTGTTGCGACGCTGTCTCATTTTTCTCCGATAACCTGGGTGTGAACGGAGCCGTGAGACTCGTCTCATCGGTAAAAAACGAGAAAATTGACCGCTCAATCGTCCGCCGCGGCAGGTTTCGCGTGTTCGACTTCCGTCCCGAGTACGTCTAAGAACTACGCGAGCCACTCGGGGTGGTCCGGCCACGCCTGCCCCGCGACGAGGTTGCCGTCCGTCGACACGCCGTCTTCCCACTCGCCCCCCGCAGAGCGGACTTCCGGTTCGAGCGCCGGGTAGGCGGTGCAGTGTTTGCCGGAGATGACGTCTGCGGCGGCGAGAATCTGCGGGCCGTGACAGAGCGCCGCGATTGGCTTGTTCGCGGTCGTGAAGTGGCGAACGATTTCGAGGATGTCCTCGTTCGTCCGCAAGTACTCCGGTGCACGGCCACCGGGAATGACGAGTGCGTCGTAGTCGGCCGGGTCGATGTCGGCAAACGTCGCGTTCAGTTCGAAGTTGTGGCCGGGCTTTTCGGTGTAAGTCTGGTCGCCTTCGAAGTCGTGGATGGCAGTCTTTACGGACTCGCCTGCTTCCTTGTCCGGGCAGACGGTGTGGACATCGTGGCCCACCATCTCCAGGGCCTGGAACGGGACCATCACTTCGTAGTCTTCGACGAAATCGCCGGTGAGTTCGAGAATTTTCATGGTTCCACCGTGCACCCCTCGATGCACAGTGTAGGTGTGTGGTGACGTACCAATAAACGTGCCCGCCTCAGAAAATTTCACCAATCTCGCCGAGTGAATCGACGACGTAATCGGGGCGCACCCGCCCGGCGTCGATGTTCTCTGGCGTGGTGATGCCAGAGCGCACGAGAACCGTCGTCATGCCGACGCGCTCGCCCATCGAGATGTCGGTCTGGAGGCTGTCGCCGATGACGAGACAATCGTCCGCGCTCACGCCGAGTCGCGACAGTGCGAGTTCGGCGGCTTCCTCGGAGGGTTTCCCGAGAACGTGATCCGCAGGGCGGTCTGCAACCCCCTCGATGGCGTGGATGATGGCACCGGACCCGGGGATGAGTCGGCCGTCGCCGATGGGGACGCGGCGGTCCGGGTCGGTGCCGATGAACGCCGCGCCGGCCTGAATCGCCCAGAGCGCGCTCGTGAGTTTCCGGTAACTGAACTCGCGGTCCCACGATCCGACCAGCACGTCGGTCGCTGTCGGTTCGTCGGTGAGCGTCAGGTCTGCGGCTTCGAGTTGTTCGACCAGTCCGGGGTCGCCGATGACGAACACGTTGTCGTCCGCGTGGTGGTCCTGCAGGTACGCTGCGGTGACGGTCGCAGAGGAGGCGATCTCCTCGATAGGCACGTCGAGGCCGTGGCTTGCCAGTCGCTCGCTGTAGGCCGCGGGTGATTTCGTCGGGTTGTTCGAGAAAAACAGGAGGTCGAGTCCCGACGAGCGCAAAAAGTCGATACCGGCGTTCGCGCCAGGAATGAGCGATTCGCCTCGATACACCGTTCCGTCCAGGTCCACGACTGCTCCGCGGTAGGTCATTACCGGTGATAGGGACGGCGACCGATTAACTCCGCGGGTCGTGGCACTACTCGAACCAGCATCGCGCGTGGAGGTCCTTTTCGAGCATGAACGACGACGCCTCGTAGAACAGGTCAGCGTACGCCCTGACGAACGCAGACGAAGTTGGCCCCGAGTAGATGACACCTTCGAGGAGCACCTGCGCGTCCGGTTCGCTTGGCGCGATGACCCGGCCGTGGGCCGACATCGTGCCGTTTCGCTCCGGGTCAGCGTCGGCGAAGCGTTCCATGAATTCGACCATCGTCGCCATCGTCGGCGACCGACCGCTGCGGGCGTCGGGGTCCATGTAGCCCTCCGTGAGCAAGGTTCGTGCTGCACTGGGCGAGAGGCCCTCGAATTTCACGTCCGGGCCGGCGACGGTCCAGTCGATTTCGTGGCCGAAAATCACCGTTTCCCGCCCGGTATCTGTCGCGAGGTTCACACCGATGGTTGTCGCTCGAGGGGAAAGTCGGTTTCGCGCAAGCCCAAATCTAGATACTCACAGCCTCCGAACTGTACGTATGCGCGGGGCAAACTCGAAACGGGATGTGGCAACGTCGTTTGGTCGAGCAAGCACGGGTTACCGCGATAGCCCCGTCCACCGCGGCGGACGCGATTTACAGCTGTTGAGCGAGTGGGCGAACGAAGCGACCCTCGCCCTCGACGTCGCGACCGGCGCGGGCCACACCGGCAACGCCCTCATGCGCGCCGGCGTCGACGAGGTCATCGTCGTCGACCTCACCCCCGAAATGGTCGCACTCGCCCAATCGTCGTTCCCCCTCCTGCGCGGCGTCGTCGGCGATGCAGAGGGCCTGCCGTTCCCTGACGACACGTTCGACGCCGTCTCGTGTCGTATCGCCGCCCACCACTTTCCGGACCCCGCAACCTTCGTCGCCGAAGTCGCTCGCGTTCTCGCCCCCGGTGGCGTCTTCGTCTTAGAAGACAACGTCGCGCCGGACGACGAGGTGCTCGCGGAGTTTCTGAACCGCGTCGAACGCCTCCGTGACCCGACGCACGTCGAGAGTTATTCAGAACAGCGCTGGCGCGACTGGCTCGACGACGCCGGCTTCGTCGTCGAGGAGACGGCCTGGGTCCGGCGGACCCTCGAATTCGATAGCTGGGTCGAACGAATCGGCGTCCCGCAAGCCCGGCTGGACGAACTCCAGGCGGCGTTCGACAAAGCCCCGAATGCGGCGCGACGGTACTTCGACATCTGGTACGCAGAAGACGGTGTGGCGTCGTTCACGACGCCGAAACTGCTCGTCCGCGCACGGGCCTAAGCGTCCTGTCGCAGGCGGACGTCCCACCGGGGGCCCGCTCGGTTCAACAACACCCACCCGAGCACCGCGGCCAGCGCGGCAAGGACCACTGCAATTCCCGTCGTGAGAAGCGGCGAGACGCTGTGAGCGAGCGATGCGACCAGCAGCGGCACGGCCACGAGCGCGATAGCCACGCCGAACAGGACGAACCGTGGCGTGTCGAACAGGAGGTCGTTCGGCGCGAGTCCGGTGAGCCACGCCGTCACGCCGAAGACGTAGACGGAGACGAGCGGGAAGATGACGAACCCCGAGAGGACGCTCGTCACGTTGAACCCGAGTTCCGCAATCAGCAGGAAACAAAGCGAGACGGGAATCGTGAGCAGGAGATACGCGTAGAACTTCGCCCGGAACACCCGGGTGAGCGTGATGGGGTAGTGGAGGTACTCGCGGGCGTCGTCGAACTGCGTCACCCAGGCGTAGGTGGTGAACGACCCAAGGCCGAGCAGCGTCCCGAGGGCGATACCCGCGCCGGGTCGGATGGCCGTCGCCTCGGCCACTTTGTCGAGCAGGAACGCCGTTGTCCCGAAGATGACCGCCGCGGAGATGA
Organism: Haladaptatus sp. QDMS2; assembly: GCF_029338295.1. NCBI lineage: Archaea > Methanobacteriati > Methanobacteriota > Halobacteria > Halobacteriales > Haladaptataceae > Haladaptatus > Haladaptatus sp. QDMS2. The sequence continues at coordinate 1,037,236 of NZ_CP119791.1, read as the reverse complement.
CCACTTTCCAGAACGACCCACTGGAGCGACCGACGTCCGTCACGGCCCGCGCAACGAGGTGTGGGTCCCGTCCGGGGATGCGATTTTTCAGGCCAGCGAGGCGAGTCGAGGGTGTTCGGTGGGTGGACCCCGCCCGTGGTTTGAACAGCACGAGGCCGAACGCCGAAAGGGCGATGAGGACGACGACGCCAATTCCAGCCCCGAGGAGTGTCGCTCGTTCACTGAGGCCGAGACTGAAAATGGTCTGGAGTGGGGCCTGCGCGTAGACGACGAGGGCACCGACCGTGAGCAAGAACAGCCCGAGTGCGGCCCGCCCGCGGGTGGCCACTGCGGCGGCGGCGAACGACAGCGCCACGCCGATGCCGAACACTTCGGCCACGGTGACCCAGAGAAGGAGCACGCGGAGGGGTGAGTGACCCACCTGGAGGGCAAAGGGTGCGTAGGCGAGGACGACCGGCGCGAGGTAGAGGAAGGCGTAGTAGACGAGGTCTTTGACGAGGAACGTCGCGAGCAATCGGCGCTGTGAGAGCGGGAGCGTTCGCGCGGAAAAGACGAGTAGCGTGAGGTCGCCGAGCAGATTCTTGAGCGCGTCGCGCCCGACGAACCCGATGGTTCCTACTTGCAAGCCGAGGAAGAACACGACGGCGTGGAGGCCGAGCGCGATGCCGTCGAGCGTGGTCCCCGTCAGAGTCAGAAACCAGTAGCTTACGCCGCAGACGAGGGCGATGAACAGCGGGAAGAGGGCGAAGCGTTTCGAACCGAACAGTCGGCTGTGGAGTCGCCACTCCTCTTTGACCATCCGAACGAAGAGGCTCATTGGACGACCGTGGCCTCCCCGGCCGTCTTCGCTGCGTCCACCTCCGAGAGGAAGTACTCGAGGAGGCCCTCGCCGTCTTCGAGCGTTCGCGGGTCGCGTTCGGCGATGAGCCGGCCGTTCGAGAGGATGCCGACGTTCGTACAGATTTCCTCCGCGACGCTGATGAAGTGCGTCGAGAGAAACAGCGTGTTGCCCACGTCACAGTAATCGACGAACAATCGTTTGACCCGCTCTTGCATGATTGGGTCTAAGTTGACGAGCGGTTCGTCGATGAATACGACCTGCGGGTCGTGGACGAACGCCTGTGCGAGCATGACGCGCTGGCGTTCGCCCTCGGAGAGGTCCGTCGCGAGCGTGTCGAGCCGGTCCTCGAAGCCGAGGCGGTCGGCCCACCGGGCGATTTGGTACTCCGGGTCGTCGAGGTCTCGCACCTCGGAAACGAAGGTGAGGTACTCGCGTGGCGTCATGAAACTCGGCGGGTCCTCGCGTTCGGGGAGGATGCCGACCTTTTTTCTGACTTCCACGGGGTCTTCGACGGGGTCAACGTCGAGGACGCGAGCAGACCCGGCCGTCGGGACAAGCTGGCCGGTCAGGATGGAGAGAGTGGTGGTTTTTCCGGACCCGTTCGGCCCGAGGAGGCCGTACAGCGAGCCGTGGTCGACCGAAAGCGAGAGGTCTGTGAGTGCCGCAAAGCCGTCGTACTCCTTTGTGAGAGAAGTTGTTTCGATGGCGGGCATTACTGCCGACATGAACCGCCCTGAACATAACTATACTGTCGGCCCACCCGAACGCTGAGTCGCCCAACCCGAATCGTTTTACGCCGCACAGCGCCAAATGGACACGTATGGCTTCGCCCGGTAGTTCCTTGCAGCGACTGGTCGGCAGGGAAAGCCGCCGCAATCTATTCATTACGTATCTGCTCACCTTCGTGGGCGTCGTCGTCGCGTTTACCTTCGCCTACAACACGGGGATGCGACTCCTCGAAAACGACCCGCAGTCGCTCTCCGATTCGCTCGTCGTGGTCGTCGAAACGTTCACCACGACGGGGTACGGCGAGGACGCGCCGTGGGCGACGCTCCCGATGAAATTTCTCGTCGTGACGATGCAGTTTACGGGCATCTTCTTCGTCTTCCTCGCGCTGCCGCTGTTCGTCGTCCCGTGGATCGAAACCCGCCTCTCGATGAGCGCGCCGAACGCGGTCGAGGACCTCACAGACCACGTCATCATCTGTGGCTACACGCCCCGCGGCGAGACGCTCATCGACGAACTCGACGACCGTGAGATTCCGTCCGTCGTCATCGCGTCGAATCGGGAGCAGGCGAACGCGCTCTACGAAAACGGCGTGCCGGTCATCTTCGGCGACCCCGAGACGAACGAAACACTCGAATCGGCGAACATCGCCGACGCGCGAGCGGTCGTCGCGGACGAGGACGACGAGACGAACGCGAGCATCGCTCTCACGGCCAAGGACATCTGCGATACGCAGGTTATCACCTTCGTCGAGACGGACGACGCGGCCCGCTATCACCGGTACGCTGGTGCAGATTTCGTCTTCTCGCCGCGTCACCTCGTCGGTGAGAGTCTCGCGAACAAGGTGACGACGACGCTCAGTCACGAACTCATGGACTCGGTCGAAATCGGTGAGAATTTCGAAATCGTCGAGTTCTCCATTCAGGACGGCAGCCCGCTCGACGGCGTCACTATCGAAGACAGTCGAATCACAGAGGAAACCGGCGCGAACATCATCGGAGCGTGGCTCTCGGGGGAATTCGTGAGTCCGCCGGGCCCGGAGACCGTCATCGACGAGCACACGATGTTGCTCGTCGCCGGCGACGAGGGGCAATTAGAGCAGGTCAAATCGCTCACCCTCTCTGCCACCCGGCGTCACAGTCCCGGCCCGGTTGTCATTATCGGGTACGGTGAAGTCGGGGCGGAAGTCGCCCGCGCTCTCGACGAGTCCGGCCACCCCTTCACCGTCGTGGATATCGAGGACAAACCGGGCGTGGACGTCGTCGGGGACGCGACGGACGACGAGACGCTGCGCGAGGCGAGACTCGACGAGGCGAGCGCGGTGATTCTCGCGCTTCCCGACGACACCGTGTCGGTGTTCTGCCTGCTCATCCTGCGCGAACACTACCCGGATATCGAGATTCTCGCCCGCGCAGAGGAGACAGACAGCGTCCGAAAGATGTACCGCGCCGGTGCGGACTACGTCCTCGCGCTCGCAACGGTGAGCGGTCGAATGCTCGCCTCGACGATTCTCGACGAGGAAGTCATCACCTTCGACAAGCAGATAGAGGTGGTGCGGATAGCCGCACCGAATCTCGCGGGACAGACCCTCGCGGGGGCGGACGTCCGCCAGCGAACCGGCTGTACGGTCATCGCCGTCCGGCGAAACGGGTCGGTCATCACGGACGTCGGCCCGGATTTCGTCATCCAGCGCGACGACGAACTCATCGTGACCGGTCTCGACGAGGACATCAATCAGTTTTCGAAAGTGGCTGGCTGACCGCAGTTCGCGGCCGGGCGAACAGTCGCCGTGCAGCGAAGGCCATCCACCCGCCGAAGATGAGCGCGCCGATGATTTCTGGAATCGCGAGGCCACTGCGCGTGAGGTCGCCCGTCGAAACCCAGACCATCCACGTCATGATGTTCGCGATGCCGAGCCAGATGCTCGCGAGACCAAAGGAAACGTCTGCGGCAATCACAGACCCGGTTCCGTGGACCCAGAGAGCGAGGGTGAGCAACAGGTAAAACGAGAGTGCGGCGGGGAAGTGATACGCCGTCCCGATAGGGAAGACACCGACGGAGAACAGGGCGACGAGCGACAGGGCGAGAAAGCCCACTCCCACTCGTTGCCACCAGTTTCTGGCGGCGCGCACGATCACCGCGACGAACGGCAGGGCGACGAGGCTGCCAACCATGAGGCCGCCGTTGAACAGCCACGCCGTCCGTTCGCCCGCGCCGCCGAGGTTGGAGAGCGCGCTTCCGGTCCACGTGAAGGTCGGCGAGAGGAGCGTGGCCAGGAGGATTGCACCGAGCGTGATACCGGGTGCGAGGATGCCGGAAAGGGCTCCGGCGCGGTGGGTATTCATTGAAGAAGGTTCCGACCCACCGGCAAAAAAGGTAGTGTTGTCAGCCTTCGAAGATGTCCGTGGCGGGATTGAAATCTGCCCACGCGAACCAGAACATCGGCGACGCGTCGTTCGCTCGCGTGAGGCGCGTGCTCTCGTGGGGGCCGTCGAGGGCGACGCCGGTTCCGAGTCGCCAGCGCGACCCGCCGCCGCGCATCTCGCCTGGCGCACCCACCTCGAAGGTCAACGTTTCGTCCCCAACCGTGCGGTCGTAGGCCACGAGCGTTCCGTCCGCGAGGGTGGCGACGACCACGGCACGTGACCCGACGGTGTCGTTTACGACCCCGCTCGCGTCGACGACTTCGAACGGATAGGCGCGCGCCATCGCGCCGTCGGTGATGCCGATGACGAGCGTTTTCGGGTGCAGGCGGTCGTCGTCGAAGTCGTTGAAGCCGATACCAATCTGGTCAGAACTCGCGTACGACGAGTAGGGGTCGATGCCGTAATCGCGCGTCGTCGGCCCGTTTATCGTCCCCGACTTCGGCGGCGGGAGGAGGACGACGGTGTCTGGGTGGGTGGTAGTCCACTCCCCCCACGTCGTCAGCGTGGATGGCGTCAGCGTGAGCGTCTCGCCGGTTCGCTCGCCTGAAATCGCCGTTGCGAGAAGCTGACTCCAGAGGCTCTCGGTCTTAAAATCGTACATCACGAGGTCCGAGTTCCAGAGCAGTCCCGACACCCCGAAGTTCGTCGCCGCGCCGTCGACGGTTCGCTCCGCAGTGAGACCGCTGCCACAGAGCGGGCAAAACGTCACCAGCAGTGGGCCGTCGAAGTCGTCGTTCACGATTTCGTGCCAGTTCAGAATCTTGAGCGGGTAGGCACGCGTCTCTCCACCGCGTTCGACGCCGATGACCCTGTCCGTCGGTTCGAGTCGTGGGCGGGCGGTGTACTCGCCGATGAAGTTGCTCCGAACGCGCATCTCGATGCCCTCCCAACTTTCCCCAAAGACTGGGTCCGTGATGGCAGGAATCGCGTCCTTCGGCGCACCACGTCGCAATTGGTCCGATGGAACGGGGAGCGTAAATCCATTCGGCGTCGAAACTGGGGGCGTTCTGTCAGGACTGCCGCCCGTGCCGCCCGTGCATCCGGCGAGGCCGAATGCCGCCGCGGCGGACACTGCCGTGAGGTATCGCCGTCGGTTCATGTCATGGATTGGCACGCACCCGTCTAATCCCCGGCGGGGTTGTGTGAGCCACGCTCACAAACGGAATACCCCTTTTCCAGCACCCACCAATACTCAGGCATGGACACAACCCGGCGACGATTTCTCGCGACCGCCGGGCTCGCCACAGTGGGTGCGCTCGCAGGCTGTACCGGTGGGTCGCGAGAGGCTGCCCTGACGCTCGATACGCTCGCGGTCGGGTCACTCGACGGTGGCCCGCTCCGCGTCCAGCCGACGGACCGACCAGTGTTGCTCGATTTCTTCGCAACCTGGTGTGCGCCGTGTAAGCCCCAGATGAGTGACTTAGCCGAGATACGCAGTCGCTACGGCCCAGACCGCCTCCACATGCTGTCGATAACGTGGGAACGCGACGCGGAGGTCGTTCGAGCCTTCTGGGAAGAGTACGGCGGCACGTGGCCGACGGCGCTCGACCCGGACGTGCAAACCGGTGAGCACTACGGGGTCAGTAACCTCCCGACGCTCCTCGTGTTCACTGCCGATGGCGAAGAAGTCTGGCGACACGTCGGCCTCGCCAGTCTGCAAGCTATCGACGACGCCGTCCGCCGCGCCGGAGTCGCGTGATGGTTCTCGAAGACCTGCGACTCGGTTTCGCCTTCACCGCGGGCGTGCTCACCTTCTTCGCCCCGTGTTCGTACCCGCTGCTCCCCGGCTACGTCGCCTACTATCTCGGCAGTGGAGACGACGCTCCGCAGTCGACTGGACGACGGCTCCAGCAAGCGGTGCTCGTCGGGTCACTCGTGAGTGCCGGCTTCTTTCTCGTCTACGCCGCGCTCGTCGGCCTCGTGGTCGCCGTCGGGACGCAGGCGTTCACCAACATCTCTCTCCTCGAACTCGTCGTCGGGAGTTTGCTCGTATTTCTCGGCGGAGCGATGGCCCTCGGAAAGACGCCAACTCGCCTCCACCTGACGATACAACTGCCAGCGCGAACGCGGTCTTCGACCGGGTTCGTCCTGTTCGGCGTCGTGTACGCGGGGGCCGCCGCCGGATGCACAGCCCCACTGTTCATCGCCGTCTCGCTGTCCGCGCTGGCTGCTGGACCCTCCACTGCCGTCGTGACCCTCGCCGCCTACGCCGCCGGGATGAGCGTGCTCATGATTCTCGTGACCGCGCTCTCCGCTCTCGGACGCGAGACATTACTTCGCCGTCTCTCGCGTAACGTTCGCGGAGTCACCCGCGCAGCGGGCGTCCTGCTGGTGCTCGCCGGCCTCCTGCAAATTTACCTGTTCCTGTTCGAATTCGATGGTCTGCGCATCCTCGGCCTCGGGTGACGCTACCCGCGAACTCGTCGCGCTCGCAGCGAGGCCTGGAGTCGGTCTGCGACCACGTCTCTGAGCGTCGCAGCCGTCGCCGCGTCGATGTCGAGGGCACGGGCGTTGCTGCCGATGATGCTCCGAGCGCCCGCGGTGTCCACCGTGAGCGTGGCTAGGTCGCGATAGCGCTGGAAGATGGACGCGCTCGTCGCCACCGTCTGAACGCGATAGTATGGGACGATTTTCGTCGTTCGAACCCAGAACCCAGCCTGCGTGAGGACGTAGTCGTCTGTGAGCGCGTAACCCCGGTTCTTCCACTGGTAGTGGGCTGCGACTGGCGTAAGCGGAATGCCGAGCAACGGCACCCACCATCCGATTTCAAATCCAGAAAATCGAATGACGGCAAACAGCACGCCGGTCAACGCCAGCAACGCGAGCGTGTACCGCACGGCGTACCGCTGTCGGGCGCGTTTCGGCGGTCGCTCGAACGTCGGGTCACCAAAGGGTTCGATTGTCTGGGCGAGCGATACGACGCGGTCTTTCGGTGCGAGCGGGACGGCCGCCTCAGACCCGAGAGTCGTTCCCTGTCCCGGTGCGTACCCGGCCGTCTCGACACCGAGCGTGGCGTGGTCGACGAGTCGCTGAACCAGATTCTCTCGAATCGTGAGCGTCTGCACCTTGTCGAGGGGAATCGTCCCGTCGTAGCGCTGGAGCAGGCCTCGTTCGTACCGCAGGTCGCCGTTCGCCCGCGACAGGCGGAAACCGTAGTAGTTCGCGATGGCCGCGGCCCCGCTGGTGACGACCGAGAGCACGATGAGGGCGATGATGCCGAGCGGAGCGGCGAGGATGAACCCGGTGACAGGGTCGGTCACGATGAATCGCGAAAGGGAGGGGACGACGACCGGCACGGCTACGGTGAGAATGGGCACGAATCGTAAATCGAGCGAGACGAGACCGAGGAGGGCGAGTTCTCGCGACGAAATTTCGTAGAGGAGCGTCGAGGCAGGGGCTTCTTCTGTGTCGTCCACAGCGCCGCGTTTCAACCGACCGACCTCGTTAACGAGACGTCGTGCCGCGTCGGTGCTCACGTAGCGCAGGTGCGCTTCGGTCGAACTCCCGCCTGCGGTTTCGACCCGAACTTCGGCGATGTCGAGGGCGCGTTGAATCAGGTTGCGGTGAATATCGACGTTCTGGATGCGCCGGAGCGGAATCTCCCGGTTCGTCCGGGAGAGGACCCCCGAGGTGATGTCGAGTGAGTCCGCGGTGAGTCGATACTCGAAGCGCTGATAGTAGCGAACTTGATACCCGACGAGGACGAGGAAGCCGAGGCCGAACAGTCCCGCCAGAACTGCGGTGCCGACGCTCATCCCGAACATCGAGACGGACCCGAATCCGGCGAAGATGAGAACCCAGACGAACCCGCTCGCGACCCGCAGAAGCCGGTAGGGAATCGAAAGCGGACTGAGTTTCATACGGCGTCCTCGGGTTCCGCGTCGATGGCCAGTCGCTTAAGCTGGTCTTGCAGGTCGTCGGCTCCGGTCGGTGTGAGGCCGGGAATAGTCACGTCCGCGCCACGTGACCCGGCCGTGTACACCACCGAGGTTGCGAGTCCCGCGAGTCGCTCGACCGGGCCGCGACGAGCGTCTACGTGCTGGACGCGGACGAACGGGACGACGGTCTTGACCCGGGTGAAGACACCGCGTTCTAAGTACAGGTGGTCGTCGTAGAGGGCGTACCGCCACCGCCGATACCGAGCGACAGCGAGCACGCTTCCGACGACAGTCAGCACCACGAACACTCCCGCGGCGACGAGGCCTGTCCGGGTAGTGAGACCGGCGAAGAAAGCGGAAACGACACCGGCGAGTGCGGCGAACACGAGTGCGCCGACCACCGACTCTGCGATCCACACCACCTGCACCCGCGGATGAAGGCTGCGCAGTGTGACCGTCGTGTCACCGTCCATTGGTTGGTGTTGCGCCGGCATCGCTTATAAACGTACGGCGGACTGTCCTCGCCGTGGTCTGGTCGGCTTCCGCCAGACAATCTCCATCTGCTGACTCTCCAAAAAAGTGGTGAATTGTGGTTCTTCGTCCCGTCTATCCCGCAAATTCGAGAGGTAGACTTAATTCTTTCGGATGCCTGTAGATAGCATATGGCAATGCGAGACGATTCTGCCGCGCCCACCAGCGATTTCGCGCGGCTAGACTACCTCTTTCGACTCGGTGTCTTCGTCGTGGGCGCCGTCATCGTGGCGACGACCATCGTGAGAGGTATCGCCGGTGCGTTCGGACTCGTCCCGCCGACGTTCGCGCCGCTCGCGTGGTCACAGGTCATCGGCGTCGCCGTACTCGGGTCCGCCGGCGGCGTGTTCGTCTACGCCATCCTCGACCGGTACACCGACCGCCCCAGGCGAAATTTCGTCGTCGTCGCCCTCGCGGTCCTCATCCTTTCTACCGCCCCGCTGTGGCTCGCACAGCAGTTAGCGGATGCGACGATGGCCGGAGTGGCCGTCCTCGGGGTGTTGCACATCGTGGTCGCGTTCGTCACCGTGTTCCTGTTGCTCCGAATGGACGAGGACGACCCCGTCTCGACCAGCCCGCCGCCTGAGTAACGTATTTTTTCTATCCGGCCGATATACAACGGATGAGTGTCATCGCCGAGTTTACTATCCCATACTCCGAGTTCAATCTCGGCACGGTCTTGCACACGGATTCGGAGATTCACATCGACTTAGAACGCATCGTCCCGACGTCTGAAAAGGTGATGCCGTTTTTCTGGGCGTCGGGTGGCAATCTGGAGGCGTTCGAGAACGAAGTCAGGGAGAGTCCGGTCGTCGCGAACCTTTCTCGTCTGGATGCCGTGAGTGGCTCAGCGCTCTACCGCGTCGAGTGGACAGAGCCAATCGAGAGCCTCGTCCACGGAATCGCCGAGTCAGAAGCGACGATTCTCAAAGCGAACGGAAACAGAGAGTGGCTGTTCCACCTGCGGTTTGGCGACCACGCACACCTCTCGCAGTTCCACGAGTACTGTCTCGAACACGACATTTCGATAGACCTGTCCCGGGTGTACACCCTCGCCGACGGTGGCCAGGAGCCACCGCACGGACTGACCGCAGACCAGCGAGAGACCCTGCTGCTCGCACTCGAACACGGATATTTCGACGTGCCGCGCGCGGCGACGCTCTCAGAGATTGCGAACACCCTCGGAATTTCCCAACAGGCGGCCTCGGAACGAGTCCGTCGTGGGGTGAAAAGCGTACTCTCATCCGTGCTCGAAGAACGTAGCTAATAAACTGCCTGAAATAACAAGCAACGCTAGCAAGTCCATCCCCGCCAACCCTCACATGTCGGGTGTGATGGTGGCAACCAGCCACCGCGCGTGGGGTAGCGTTGAACCCGACTGCTAGGGAAAAGGGGACGCTGTCCGGGGGTCTTCGGGGCTTCTCTCGGAGACCCACGCCGTTCCTCGTCGTTCTCCGTTGTGTTCTTATTGGTGACCAGACACCCGAACTGGTTGGTACGGCTCCTCTAAGTATTCCATCTCGCTGGCAGAAAGTGAGATGTCGAGGGCTTCGACCGCTTGCTCCAGGTGTTCGACGCTCGTCGTCCCGACGATTGGCGCATCGACCCAGTCTTTGTGCAGCAGCCACGAGAGCGAAATCTGCGCCATAGTCACGTCTTTCTCCGCCGCCAGTTCCTCCACCCGTTCGTTGACCTCCTTGCCGCCACCTTCGAGATACGGGTGGCGACGGGCGTGCTGGTCCGACTGCCCGCGCGTGGTGGCGTCGAACTCGACGTGCGGCCGGGTGAGATAACCGCGGGCGAGCGGGCTCCACGGGATGACGCCGATGTCCTCCTTCTCACAGAGCGGGAGCATCTCGCGTTCTTCCTCACGGTAGAGCAGGTTGTAGTGATTCTGCATCGTGACGAACCGATCGAGTCCGAGGCCGTCGCTCGCGTGGAGCGCTTCGGCAAACTGGTGGGCCCACATGGAACTCGTCCCGATGTAGCGCACCTTCCCGCGGCGAACTGCGTCAGAGAGCGTCGCGAGGGTCACGTCGATGGGCGTATCGTCGTCCCATCGGTGGGTCTGGTACAGGTCTATCGTCTCCATTCCGAGACGGTCGAGACTCGCCTCCAGTTCCTGTTCGATGGCCTTTCGCGACAGGCCCGACGAGTGAGGGTTCGACTCGTCCATCTCGTGGAAGACCTTCGTCGCGACGACGTTCTCCTCGCGTCGGCCCTCCAGTGCCGTGCCCAGAATTCGTTCTGATTCGCCGACCGAGTACATGTTTGCCGTGTCGAAGAAGTTGATGCCGAGGTCGATTGCCCGGTCGATAATCGGGAGGCTCTCCTCCTCCGTGAGCACCCAATCGCGCCACTCCGGGGTGCCGAAACTCATGCACCCGAGACACAATCGACTGACTTCCATCCCGGTCGAACCGAGTGTCGTATACTCCATGTGAAACCCTCACAGACGAGCACCAAAAAACTACAGTCGGTCTGTCCCAACCGCCGCGACGCCCGCCCGGATTCCGCCGAGGACGAGGACACAGCAGATGACGGCCCCGCCCACGGTGGCGAAGGTAATCGGCGCGGCACTGTCGATGGCGAGCCGGGCCACCGTCGTCGAGGGGTGTTCGGGCAGGAACACGAGGCTCCCGAAGAACAACAGCAGTGCCGTCGAGTAGGCGAGTTGCGACCGCTGTCGGTCACCGATGAGAATCGATATCGCGGCCCCACCGCTCACGACGAGCAAGGTGAGGGCGGCCACGAACGCGAGCAACAGCGGAACGTGTGCGATGGCGATGCCGTTGAACGTGAGCAGGGCGAGCCACAGGAGCACCTGTGCCGGGGCGAGAACCGCCGCAGCGAGCAGTTTTCCGTCCACGATGTCGACGATGGTGAGCGGCGCGACCCGAAGCAGTTCGAGGGTTCCGCGCTCGTTCTCCTCGGTTATCGAATCGACCACGAGCGACCCGCTGATGAAGACGGGGAGGAAACAGAGGAGGGGCAACAGAATCGTGTACGTGAACCCGAAGTACGGACTCGCGGACACCTCACGCGGAAGCGAAATCGGCCGGTTTTCGAGGCTCTGCTGGCGCGCGACCCGCTCCGTTCGTTCGAGCGTTTCGAGCGTCTCGCGTACCTGTGTGACGATTAACGTGCTCCGCAAACTCCCCCGCGGGACGACGGTTTCGACCACGATTCGCCCGTCGTCGCCGTAATGTGCCAAGAGGATGCCATCGAGGCGACCGATTTCGAAGTCGCTTTCGGCCCGCTCGCGCGAGTCGTAGTGACGGAATCGACTCCCGTCCACCTCTCGAATTGCACCCTCCACGCGGTCGCTCGCGTCGCCGGCCACGCCAAAGGTGACGACCTGCCCGTCGGAGACGCTGCCGGGGGCGTACAGCGAGACGAGGCCCACGACGAGGAACGACGAGAAGGCGGCGATGAACAACTGAATGAGCAACGCGAGGACGATGGTCTTCTCGCTCTTGATGGCACCCAGTTCGCGCCGGGTGATGGCGAGGCGTGGGTCAGCCAAGTTGCATCACCACCGTGAGGTTGTACACCGTGTGGACGAAGATGGCCACGCCGAGCGCGACGGCGTACGAACGCGCCCCTCGCGCCGCCCCGATGGCGGAAATCGTCGCGGTGACGACGTGGAGTACGAGGGGAGCCAGCAGGAAGCCGAGCAAGACCAGTCCGCTCGTCTCCACGCCTCCCGCGAACGCCACGTTCCCCAGTCGGAGTTCGGGAAGGCCGACGATTTGGCTGACGAGCGTGAGTTTCTCGGCGAGGAAGAAACCGACCCCAGAGAGCGTCCCGAGGATGAGCGAGAGTTTCAGGCGGCGGTCGAACTTCGCGCTCTCGAACCCGGCGAACACGTGGATGCTCTTCGCAATCTCCTCGACGAGCGCAATGGCCACGAGCAACACTGGAATCGAGAACGAAACCGGGAGCGCGAACAGCGTGGCGACGGCCAACAGCTCGGCGACGAACACGAACGGGATGAACAGAATCGAGAGGACGGCGATAGAGCGCCGCCCCGAGATACGACTCGAAATCGCGTCGAGCGCCTTCAGGTGGACGGGTCGCTGCGTGAACATGTCTTCTTCGCGGTAGATGCCCACGCCGAGCGTGAACAAGACGAACGCGGTGAGATAGAGCGGGAGCGTCGCAAAGGCGTACTCACCGGCCGTAATTGCTTGCGATTGCAGGTCCCGGACGACGAGCGTGAGCGGCGAAATGAGCGCGATGGCGTTCAGGTCGGTGAAGATGGCCGGAACGAACGCGTACGTGGTGAGAAACACGCTGATGGCCACCGTGACGAAGGTGAGTTCCTTGAACGACCGGGCGAACATTCCGGCGAGGAACGTCGCCGCGAGGAACACGAGCGCGAGCGGGATGACCGCCGTTATCGAAATCGGGCCGCCGCCGATGGCGAGCGCGATGACCGTCGTTATCGCGAGCGAGGCGAGGAAGTACGGGAGCGTCTTGCCTGCGACGATGTCGTAGCGCGACACCGGCGAGACGAGCAACAGGACCCCACGACGGTTCACGCGCTCTTTGAGTATCGAACTGCCGTAGGCCTGAATGACGAAGTTCATCGGCAGGACGAACAGGAACGCGAGGGCGAGCGACTCGAAGGGGAACGGCGGCGCGATGTCGCTCGGCGTGTCGCCTGACCCACCTCCGAGCAGGCCGTCTGCTAGCGGTGGCTGGTCGCCAGGCAGTGGCGTGTTGCCCCCGTCACCGCCACCACCGCCGGCGGCTGGCGTCTCCGTTGCGCCGCCGGGCGACTGCTGGTTTTGGGTTGGTTCGTCGGCCGTCTGCTGGCCCTGTCCGGCAGAACCGGGCACGACCACTTCGCCCCCGGCGCGATTCACGTAGGTGATGTTCACGGCGACGGGGAAGGCCGCGGAGCGGTTCCCCTCGGTCGCCATGAGGCGGTCGTTGTATCCTTCGACCGCCCGCCTGAGTTCCGCGAGTGCAGCCCGGCCCTTCTGTGTGTCACGGTAGCCGACGCGGCCGTCTTGGATGAGCAGGTCGAACTCTTCGTCACTCGTCGGGTCGTGGATGGCGAACGTCGGGTCTGCGGCGACCGGCCCGTAGTAGGGACTCGATTCGTCCACGCCGACGCGGTAGATGCCCCGGTCGAGGGTCACGCCGTGGCTGACGGCGGCCATGGAGACGACCACGAGCAGGACGATGGCGACGACGCCAGCGATGGCGGTTCGCCGGTCGATGCCGCCCGCCCCCTTTGTCACTTCCCAGCGCGCGATGCGCAGGAGTTTGCGCGGGTTCACGACGGTGGCTCCCGCTTTGCCAGCGTGAGGAAGATGTCTTCGAGGCTCGGTTCCTCGGTTCGCAGGTCGAGTATCTCGCCGCCTTGGGCCTGTGCTTCCTGTCGAATCTCGTCGACTGCGGCCATGCTGTCCACGACGGTCAGGTGACGGTTTCCATCTGGTTCCGAGTCGGGGACCGGGACGGAGGTGTAGACGTGATACGCGGTCTTGCCGTGTTGCTCGCGAATCTCCGCGACAGACCCTCGCGCCACGATGCGCCCCTTGTTCATGATGACGAGGTGGTCGCAGATGCTTTCGACGTGATAGAGGTTGTGCGCGCTGAAGACGACCGTCTTCCCCTGTTCGCTCAGGTCGCGGGTGAATTCGAGGACGTAGTTCGTCGTGAGCGGGTCGAGCCCGCTCGCCGGTTCGTCGTAGATGAGCACGTCCGGGTCGTTCACGAGCGAGCGGGCGATGGCTACCTTCCGGCGCATCCCCTTCGACATATCGCCGAGTCGGCGGTCGCGGTAGTTCAAGTCGAGGGCGTCGAGCGTCTCGGCGATGCGCTCGTTCGCCACGTCGCGGGGCACGTCGTAGAGGTCCGCGAAGAATCGAAGATAGGAGTTCGGCGTCATCTCCTCGTAGAGCGGCGACTCCTCAGGCAGGTAGCCGAGTCGACGCCGCATCGCCGGGTCGTTCGCCTGCATTCCCGCGACGGTGGCGCTGCCGCTGGTCGGTTCGAGCAGCCCGGCGAGCATCTTGAGCGTCGTGGTCTTCCCTGCACCGTTCGGGCCGATGATGCCGAACACCTCTCCTGGTTCGACCGAAAAGTCGCTTCCCTCGACAGCAACGAATCCGGCGTATTCTTTCCTGAGGTCACGGACCCGTATCATTCAACTGGACTGTACGGACGGGAAGACAATGTAGCTTTGCTACAGGAAACCGTTCCACCCCTCGCAAAAAACACGTGCCGCACCGCGAAAGTTGTTCTCGATTATCGTACGACCATCATGTCGGATACGTAGTGGAGATCTTCGCCGATCTCCTCACCCTCACAGTCCTCTGTCGGGCATCGATAGTACCACCCATCTTTTGTTGCACGTCGCTCGGCGAAGCGCTCACCGCACTGGGAACAGAACAACTGCGCGTCAGAGCAGTTGTCCTGGTGGAGCTGCAGGTCCAGTTTGCTGGTGAACGTCCGCTTGCAATTTCGGCACGTGTGAACCATGAGTTAGGCATACGTGCGAGAGGTAATAGAAACTCCGTTCTGTAATCCGACACAGTATGTCTGAACCTAACACACCCTAGTTTCGAGAGACAGGTACTCTGTATGGCACGTACACCTATTGTTCCAAAACACACATATAAAGGAAATTAATATTTTCACGGGTCGGTGACAGTCGCGTTTTGTGACGCGTCGTTAGGCCGCGTCGATTGCCTCGAGCAGGAGGTCCGCGGCGAGCGCCATCTCGCGCTCGGTCACGTCGAGTGGCGGGAGCAGACGGATGGTCTTGTACCCACAGCCGAGGATGAGCAGGCCGCGTTTCAACGCCTCCTTAATCACGGCGTCGCGGCGGTCCCGGGTATCGAGTTCGACGGCGAGCATCAGGCCGAGTCCGCGCACGTCAACCACCTTCTCGTTGGCCGCGTCGGCGAAGTGTTCTTTCAACTGTTCGCCGCGCGCGGTGGCGTTGTCGAGCAGGTCGTACTGCTCGATGGCGTCGAGTGTGAGTGCGCCCTGCATCGAGCCGAGAATGTCGCCCGCTCCCCAGGTCGATGAAATGCGACCTTTCTCCGCCGGGAACACGTCGGAGCGCGAGACGGTGGCACCGACGCGAAGCCCCTTCGCGCAGGTGATGACGTCGGGCGTGATGGGATAGTGGTCAGACGCCCACAGTTTCCCGGTGCGGCCAATCCCTGACTGGATTTCGTCTGCGATGAGCGTGATGTCGTACTCCGCACAGACGTCTGCGATTTCCTGCATGAACGCCTCGCTCGGGATGTTGTAGCCACCCTCACCCTGGACGGGTTCCATAATCAGGTAGGCAACCTCTTCGGGGTTGATGTGCCCTTTCTTGGGGTGGAGGCGACGACGCAGCGAGGAGGTGTCGTCGGTGAAGAAGCCACAATCGCAGGTGTCCGCCGTGCAACTGCGGTCAGAACAGAACGGTGCGTCGTGGATGCCCGCAACCTCTGGGTAGTGGCGGCGATAGACCTCCTTCGACCGGTTGAGCGAGAGTGCGCCGAGGGTGCGCCCGTGGAACGCTCCCTGGAAGGTGAGCCCGTATTTCGCGCCGCCGCTGTTGTCGTAGCAGATTTTGATGGCGTTTTCGACGGCCTCCGCCCCGCTGTTCGAGAGGAACACGGTGTCCATGTCGTAGTGGGCGGTCAATTCGGTCAACTTGTCCATGAGCACCGCTGGCCCGGGAATCTGTGGGTCGTCGGGCGTTCCGCTCCCGGCGACGTAGAAGTCTTGCCCGGCGATTTTCATCGGGTCTACCAGGTCGAATCGCTCGAGTTTGTCCATAATCTTCGGGTTGTTGTACCCGAGCGGGGCGGCCCCGACGTGACTCGTGAAGTCCATGAGAACGTTGCCGTCGACGTCGGTACAGAAGGGCCCTTCTGCCTCCGCAGTGATATCCCAGACAAAATCGTAGACGTACGTACTCGGCGCCGCCGTTTGCTGGTGGTATTTAACCCATTGCTGGGCGCGTTTCCCGGGCAAATCGCGGACCTGTGGTCGAGCAGTCTCTCGGTCCATGAGTTTACTGCGCAATCCCCCGTTAAAAAGATGGTTACGTTTGCGGCGAAATTTAGAACGTCACGAGCGCGGTCATGAGCGTCGCCGCGACGAGTAGGACGCCACTCCAGAAGCCGACGCGCATCGCGAACTTTCGACTCGGCCCGAAGGCGACGAGTCCGGCCTTCACGACGATACTCGACGCCGTCGCGAGCAGAATCGCGATAATCGCGGTATTGTAGTCGAGGCCGCCGGTCCGGTACAGCACCACCGTCGACGTCGTGACACCCGCACTGGAGACGAGCCCAGAGAGGATGGCCGTGACGTAGAATCCGATGGTGCCGAACTGTGCTTCGGCGAGGCCGCCGGCGACGATGATGACGAGGAACATCGCGCCGAATCCGAGCGCGTTGCGAAGGGAAAACGGGTTGTCGAGTTTCATTTCGACTTTCTGCGACCAGTCTGCGGTGTAGGCGGCGACGAGCACACTCCCGAGGATGACCGCGCCAAGCGGCACAGCCGCACCCACGAGGACGCGGTCCGCTGAGAGCGTAAAGCCAATCGCAATGACGAGATTCCTGAGCGCCATCGCGGCGTCGGCGAGGAGGATGGCCGCCACTGCGTAGGAGGCGGCGTCGGGGCGCTGGCGTACGTGGTCCATCATCGTCCCGACGACGGCCGTAGAGGAGGCGAGACCGCCGAAAAATCCGGTCACTGCGATGCCACGGCCGCCGTAGCTCTTGACGATGGCGTAGTTTGCAATGCCGATGCCGGCCACGGTGACGACCATCAGCCAGACGACTTGCGGTTCCGCGGCGATGCGGGTTCCGTTGAGGTCGAAGCCGATGGGGTCGCTCGGTAATAGCGGGAAGATGACGAACGCGAGGATGGCGAACTCGGAAGTGGACCGAACCTCTTCGCGGGAGAGTCCCCACGCGAAACTGTGGAGTTCGCGCTTCAACACGAGCAACAGCGACGAGAGGACGGCCACCGTCACCCCTTCGATGATGAAGCCACTCGCGACGAGCGACCCGACGCCGTAGGCGACGAGCATCGACGTCGAGGTGGTGAGCGAAAGCCCCTTGTCCTCGTCCCGTAGGCCCTGGACCGCGAGTAAGACCCCCTGGACGATGATGAGCAGGCCACCGACCACGAGCAGGAGTTCCCGGTCGAGAATCGTGAACACCGCAGCGAGCAAACTAATCAGTGAGAACGTGCGAATACCGGCAGACTTCTGAGACCACTCGCGTTCCAACCCGAGAAACATGCCGAGCGCCCCGGCGAGCGCGATGCGTACCACCGTGCTGTCGAGTGGAGCAGCTCCAATCTGCGCGACGAAATCGGTCACTGCGTGAGGTTTCGCCCCACGTGCCTAAAATTCTCCGGCCTGCCCCACGAACGTTTATTCACCAGGCCCGCAAACGGGGAGCCATGGTCGCCTCGTCTGTCTCTCGTTCGCGGGCCGCCTGGTGGGCCGTCGGTGCCATCCTCGGGGCCGCGTTGCTGTTCGTCCTCTACTCGTTCATCGGGACGTTCGTCTTTGGCATCTTCATCTACTACGCGACCCGCCCCATCTACGACCGCCTCAAAACTCGCATCTATCCCCGGTCGCTCGCGGCATTCGTCGCGCTGTTCACCCTCGCGTTGCCGGCGTTGCTGTTGCTCGCGTATTCTGTCGCCATCGGTCTTCAGGAGGTGAACGCCATTCAGGATTCGGTGGAACTCGGCCCGCTATCTACGGCCGTCGAACCCTACCTGGACGTTTCGAGCGTGGTCGACGACCCCGTCAGCTACATCGAGAGCGACACTGGCATCGAAACGCTGCGAGGCATCATGGACCAGGCACTCGACTACACTGGATTCATCGGGAACCTGCTTCTCCATCTGTTCGTCATGATTGCGCTTGCCTTCTACCTGCTCCGAGACGGCCACAAACTCACGCGCTGGTGCCAATCTCGGTTCGGGGACGAACGTGGCGTCCTCGACTCCTACCTCAAGAACGTGGACCAAGACTTCCACAGCATCTTCTTCGGGAACATCCTTAACGCCGTGTTGACCGCCATCATCGCCGTCCTCTCCTACTCTGTCCTCGACTTCATCAGCCCGCCGGGCCTTGCCATCCCCTACGCCGCGCTCATCGGCCTGCTCGCGGGCGTGGCGAGTCTCATCCCCGTCGTGGGCATGAAGCTCGTCTACTTCCCGGTGACGGCCTATCTCGCGGTCATGACCGCCGTCTCTGAGGAACCGCAGTTCTGGTTCGTCGTCGTGTTCGCCGCAGTGTCGTTCGTCATCGTGGACACGCTTCCAGATTTCGTCCTGCGGCCCTACGTTTCCGGGCGCAACCTCCACGTCGGAGCCGTGATGTTCGCCTACATCTTCGGGCCGCTGCTGTTCAGCTGGTACGGCATCTTCCTCGGCCCCATCTTGCTCGTGCTCGTCGTCCACTTTGCGCGAATCATCCTCCCGGAACTCATCTCCGGGACTGAAATCAAACCCTACGCGGTGGACCCGACCTACCTCACCGACGCCCGCAAGTCGAAGCAACCAACCACAAAAGCGGACGCATCCACGGACGGCGGGACGACGTCTGGCCAGTCAACTGACTGAGCACGACGGGTGAAAAACAGCGAGATATAGGGGGACCGAACTGCGTTATTCTTCGACGTAGCGCTGTTCCCAGTCGGCACGCGCGTCGATTTCGCGGCGGCCGCGCCGGGTCAGCGTGTAGAAGTTGGTTCGACGGTCGCGCTGCCCTTTCTCGACGAGGCCCTTGTCGACGAGCGTGTCGAGGTTCGGGTAGAGGCGCCCGTGGTGAATCTCCTTTTCGTAGTACTCTTCTAACTCTTCTTTGATGGCGAGACCGTGGGGGTCTTCGCTGCCTGCAATCACGTAGAGGAGGTCTCGCTGGAATCCTGTCAAATCGTGCATCGGTACTTTCATTCAGACATATTGAGCCGAACAGGATAAACATATCGGGTGGAGAATGCCCGGAACATACGGCTCTTCTTCTTGCGTTTTGGAACGATTCGAGAAATTATTTGATTCCTGATGCGTGGGTGAAAAGGTTCGGACAGGATATATGG
The DNA here is from genome assembly GCF_029338295.1 of Haladaptatus sp. QDMS2. Lineage (NCBI taxonomy): Archaea > Methanobacteriati > Methanobacteriota > Halobacteria > Halobacteriales > Haladaptataceae > Haladaptatus > Haladaptatus sp. QDMS2. Next base: position 1,017,741 of record NZ_CP119791.1, on the reverse strand, counting down.
GGAGTTCAGCAGAATGTCAGTGTCGTGTACGAATCAAGACAGAAATCCATCCTATCCGCGGGACTTATCGACTCGCCGCACGTATAGCCCCTCGATGCCAGAAGAAGTGCTGTTTAAGTCAGAACAGAAGCAGACCCGAGAAGAAATCGCGGCCTACCTGCGAACGGTGGCCGACAAACTCGATGCCGGTGAAGAGTTTTCGCTCAGCGCCGGTGGCGAGTCGGTTACGATGAACCCGCCCGCGCGGGTCACGTTCGAGGTGAAAGCAGAGCGTGAGACGTCTCGCGGCGCGAAGCAGGGCGAACTCAGTATCGAATTCGAACTCGAGTGGGACGAAGGCGCGACTGACGAAGACTCGTCACTCTCGATCTCGTAGTATTTTTCAAAAGGTAAGCAACACCCGAGGGAGCAGCCCCCGGGTATGCTTGCCGCCCTGAATTGGTCCCCGCTGACGCTTCGGCCCTCCAATCGAAGCGTCAACTGGATAAATCGTGCAATATTACTTAAAGATACCGGAACCGGTCCGAACAGCCTATATATACTCCTCTTCGAGCACCCAGCCGAGTGCTCGCTTGTAGTAGGTGAACATCTGTTTGACCCCCTGGTGGTTCATATCCTCGTCGTCGAGTTCTTCTTTGAGAAATTCGTACTGCTCGCGAATCTCCGCTTCAGAGCGCATATCGCTTCGTAGCACAGGCCCACAAAAGAAACTGCTGCCTACACGCGGTCGAGTCGAGAGAGCCCGTGCCAGAGGGCGTCCACGAGTCGCGTCTCGCCTTCGCCGCCCGCCTTGTCCCAGCCGCGAGCGAGTGCGTCTTCGATGACGACGAGGTCGTGATTCTCGAAGTTGTTCATGCCGCGGAAGCGTTCGAGTGCCTTGCGCTCGGGTTCGCCGAACGTCTCGCTCGGCGTTCCGTCGTAGAGGTCGAGGTCTGCAAGCGTTTCGGCGACGGCGCGGGCCGTCTCGCCCGACAGTGTCTCTGTCTCTTCGGGCGCTTCCCGCGCGAGGAGCGTGATGTCGTACAGGCGGAAGATGCGCTCCAGTTCGTCGATTGGCGTCTCGTGGTCGTCCACCCGCACGTCTACCCAACGGTCGTTCTTGCCGTCGTAGCCGCCTTCCGGCTTCGCGATGTACAGCGCGGCGCTCTGCTCGCCGCGCTTGTCGCCGCCCGCGTCGTTCCCGGCGTGCAGCGCGGCGAGCAGTTTCTCCGGGAGGCCACCCCCCGTCTCCTCGATCACCGTGGCCATCGCGGTCAGCGTCTCCTCGCTCACGAGAATGTTCCCCTGCACCGAGTAGTTCTCCCCCTGCAAATCGCCCGCGTAGTCGAAGCACTCGCCGCCCGTGAACGCCGCCACGGTACCGTCCTGTCCGACGACGCCCACCTGCCGGGATTCAGCCTCGTCGTCGGTCGCGGTCAGTTGCTCGACGACGGCTTCTGCTGGCTGCCCCTCACGCAGCAAATCGAGGCCCTCGGGTCCATAGGCGACGTTCGCAAAGCTCTGCGTGGCGATCGCTCCAGCATCCGCGCTGACGAACGGGACGACGGAGCCGACGCTGATGAACTTCGAGTGGACGGCGACCCCGACCGCGTTCGTGTCCGGGTCGCGCGCGACGATAGAGAAGGTGGACGGCCGTGGTTGTGTCATGGTGTCACCCCACGGCTGGCAGGCGCAAAAGCGTTCGCCGTCAGCCCTGTTTTCGCGCCGTGAGTGGCTGTCGGGAGACCAGCGTGCAGTCGAAGTTGGGATGCTCCACGAAGTGTCGCAGGAGCATGTGCCGTCGTCCGCCGGTGAGCCCCGACCGGTTCAGGTCTTCGGCGGTGAACTCCGCCGGGAGTCGGTCGTAGAGTCGTTCCAGTTCGCGATAGGTGTCGAACACCTTACTGTGGCCGGTCGAATTCGCGCCCCGCCGGGCGACGACGTACGACCCATCCTCGCGGTAGGTCCCCGAGGTGTAGACGTACTCGCGGGTCTCCGTGAGCGCCTCCTGGAGCGCGTCGCGCAGCCGGCTGGCTGTCGCTCGGTCTAGAACAGTCGGTTCATTATTTACGTGCAGGACGGCGCCTTCCGGCGTGCTCGTCACAGAAACAGTGTCATCGCGGGAGAATTTCTCGACCAGCCGCCTCACGGCGACTTCGAGTATCCTCTGGAACGTCGTAGGTGAGTGATTCACTCGACATTGTATTCCCCCGTAGGCGAGGACCCCGTATAAATCCTGCCGGTCGGACAGTTCTCGACTGCCTACCCGCCCGCTGGTTGCTCACTGCTCCGAATCGTCTTCCAGTAGCCCTGGAGATACGCGCCGACGAACATCCCGATGAACGCCAGCAGGATGGGATAGTTCCCGATACCGAGACTCGCGTAGCCAGCGCCGGGGCAGATACCAGAAAGGCCCCAGCCGACGCCGAAGACGGTGCCACCGACGACTACGTCGCGGTCCATGTCCTTCACCCGGCGAGTGTACGCTCGACCGGTGAGCGGGGCATTCCCCAGGAACTGGACGGCGAGAACGACGGTTAGCCCGGAGACGATGGCGGCCCCGCCCATCACGAACAGGAGGCCGAAGTCGTCGAGCAGGAGAAAGTCGAGGACGACTTCGGGCTTCGCCATGTTCGAGAGCGCGAGGCCGAAGCCGAAGACGAGGCCGCCGACGAAGATGACGGGAATGAACAGCGGGTGACGCTCGTCGCTCATGGCGGACTCACCCCCACGGCCTGCACGAGGTGGGCGATGGCGATGGCCACGAGCAGGAAGATGGTGACGTTCGTAATGGAGGTCCGTGAGCGCGACCCGACGCCGCAGACGCCGTGGCCGGAGGTACAGCCCTTGCCGAGGCGCGTGCCGATGCCGATGAGCACGCCGCCAAAGAGGAGTCGCCACCATTGGACGCCCGTGACCCAGATGCCGTCTTGAAACAGCAGCGCATAGACCGCCGCACCGAGGACGATTCCGACCGTGAAGACGACCCGCCAGTCGCGCGACTGGACGTAGTCGAATCGGTTGAACGGTTGCAGGTCGGAGACGTACGACAGCGACGATTCGAGGAACGTGCTCGCGCCGGCGTGGATGCCGGTCGCGAGGTAGATGGTGGCGACGCCCACACCGATGAGGATGCCACCGAGGGCGTAGGGGACGATGCCTCTCGGGAAGAGGGAGCCGAGGTCTGCTGCGAGCTGAAGTGCGTACATGGATGCGGTGTTCGGTAGGGGCTGTTACGGGCCCATACAGATAGCTGACACGGGTAGATGCACGAGTAACTCACGACCGGACCACGCCCAGAAATTGTCTCCTCCCGTACGGCTAAGGGGGCGAAGCGGTATGCTCAGTGCATGCGCGTTGCAGCATTCAATGAACTCGTCGGGTCGGACGGCGTGGGCATCGTCGAACGACCGTCTCCAGTCCCAGGACCGGGCGAAGCGCTCATCGACGTCGAAGCGTGCGCCATCAACCGCCACGACCTATGGATTCTCGAAGGTGACTCCGCGATGGTCGACGCCGACGACCTCCCATTCGTAAGCGGCCTCGACGTAGCCGGTGTCGTCAGTAAGGTTGGCGAGGGCATAACGAGCGTCGAACCCGGCGACCGCGTCGTCCTCTGCCCGAACGAAACCTGTGGGACGTGCCAGTTCTGCCGCGAGGGACCGGAAAACCTCTGTGAACAGTATTCGCTGTACCACGGTGGCCTGGCGGAACAGGCGCTCGTCGAGGTGGACCGACTCGTCGAACTGCCGGACAACGTGGAGACGGCGACGGCCGCCGCGATTCCGACCGCCTACATGACTGCTTTCCACATGCTCAAACGCGCCGAAGTCGGCCCCGGAGACCTCGTGTTCATCCCCGGTGCGACCGGCGGCGTCGGCGTCGCAGGCGTGCAACTCGCCGCAATCTTCGGCGCACAGTCTATCGGCACCTCCTCCTCACAGGAGAAACTCGACCAGTTGGACGAACTCGGACTCGACCACGCGATTCGGGGAACCGACCCCGAAGCACTCGAATCGGCCGTCTCGGCCATCGGCACGCCCGATGCCGTGTTGAACCACCTCGGCGGCCCCTACACCGACCTCGGCCTCTCCGTGCTCCGCCGGGGCGGCCGGATGGTCGTTTGTGGGCGAACGGCGGGGAACACCTCCGACATCGACATCCCTGACCTCTTTCTCGGACACAAGCGCGTCATCGGGAGCACGATGGGGACGCAGGGAGACCTCGAACGACTCGTTTCGCTCGTGGCCGCTGGCGAACTAGAACCGGAAATCGACGACACCTATCCACTTGCAGAAACCGGCGCAGCGTTCGCCGCGATGCAGAATCGGAATGCGGTCGGAAAACTGGTCGTCACGCCAGAATAAAACGTCTCTCCCTGCCACCACGTTTTACCTTTCGGCGGACGAACGGTTCGCCATGGGACCAGGGGACGGCAGGTTTCGCGTACTCGGCTTGCTCGCGTTCGTCGTCGCACTCGTCGGTTTTCTCGTCTACGGCTGGCGTTTCGACTCCGGCGGCGACCCACTCGCGGTAACGCTCGGCGTGGGCGCGGCTCTTCTCGCCATACTCGTGACGCTTCGGCGTCGGCTGTAGGCCTGAATAGCGCTGTTGCTCGGGGTACTCACGGCTGCCGTTCAAGAAAACCACGCCTTCCACGGAAGTTTTGGGCCATGGCGCCAATCTACGGGTATGAAAGTACGCGGCGAGCGCGAGTGCAAACGGTGTGGCACCCAGTGGTCGTACTACGAGACGGGGGGCATCGAGTGTCCGTCGTGTGGCAGTCTCGAGAGCGTCGGCGTCGCAGATGCGAAGCGACACACGGCGAGCACGGCGAACCTCGACCTCACGGAGGCGAGAGACCTCGCCTCCCGAGACGACCTCCGCGCTGCCACGCGCACCGCGAAGGAGGTCTGTCGGAAGTACGTCCATCGCCACGGGTTCATCAACGGTGGCGACTTGCTCTCGCTCTCGGACACGTATCTCGCTGCCACGGAGCTCCTCCACGTCTCCGACATCGTGGGACGCTCGATGGACGTCGCTGACGAAGCGGAATTCTACTTTCTGTCGCTGCTCAAGGGCGCTGACATCGGCGAGCGCCCCGCAGCGTCCGACGTTCCAAAGACGCTCACCGAGGCTCGTGGCCTCGCCTACGCAGAGGCCGTAAAGGCCTACCGCCGAGACCTCGGTACCTATCTGGACGACCACCCCGACCCGGCGGCTCAACAGGTTCTCTCGACGCTCACAGAACACGTCAAGCGGGTTCGTGCGCTCGAAGGAGACATCGACCCCGACGACGCAGAGCGTCTCGTCGCCGTCGCAAACGAACTGCATGCGTACCTCACGGACGGCGACGAGGTGGCGCTCGCCGCGGCGCAAAATCGCCTCGAAAATATCGACTGAAACGGCTACGGCAGGTCGAACGTCACGTCGTGTGTGAGTCCAGCACTCTTGACCGTGTTGTAGAGCAACATCGCAATCGTCATCGGTCCGACGCCGCCTGGGACGGGGGTGATGGCTGCCGCCTTCTCCTTCGCGCTCTCGAACTCGACGTCGCCGACTAGTTTGTAACCCTTCTCCGTGTCGGCATCCACCCTGTTCACGCCGACGTCGATGACGGTGACGCCCTCCTTGAGCATCGACCCATCGATGAGTTCTGGGACGCCAACCGCGGCGATGACGATGTCCGCCTGCTTGGTCTTCGCCGCGAGGTCCTTCGTCCGCGAGTGACAGACGGTGACCGTGGCGTTGCCGCCAGCAGCTTTCTGAATGAGGAGGTTCGCGAGCGGTTTGCCGACAATGTCCGAGCGTCCGACGATGACAACGTCCTTGCCCTCCGAGTCCACGTCCGTGGCTTCGAGCAGTTTCTGGACGCCGTGGGGCGTGCAGGGTTTGAACAGCGGGTCGCCAGCGACGAGTCGGCCGACGTTCTCGGGGTGGAAACCGTCTACGTCCTTGGCGGGGTCGATGCGGCGGATGACCTCACGTTTGTCCACGTGGTCTGGAACCGGCAACTGGACGAGGATGCCGTGAACCTCCGGGTCTGCGTTCAGGTCGTCGATGGTCTGGTACAGTTCCTCGGCGGGGGCTTCGGGGTCGATTTCGACGTGGATGCCGTCGATACCGACCTCCTCGCAGGCGCGCTGTTTCATCGAGACGTAGGTTTCGCTCGCGCCATCGTCGCTCATGAGAACCGTGGCGAGGCCGGGCGTGACGCCGGCGTCTGCGAGTGTCTCGATACTCGCGGCGAGGTCTGCGCGGATTTCCGCGGCGACGGCTTTCCCGTCGATGATCGTGGTCATTATCGAAATTGCGGGTTCCGACCCTCATTAATGCTCGGGTTTGTGCCCAAAAGTGGATTTATTCAGCCAGATGTATGCACCCATATGTATACGTCAGTCGTCACTGAAGTCTCGTGGCTCAGACCCCTGGTCTATCGATTCAATCTCGCCCGTGTCCAAATCGACGACCATCGCCTGGCCACCGTACCCGTGGGTCTGGTCGTGGCCGCGGACGACGACACGGGTCACGTCAGCGGGAATCTCGACGCTCGCAGCCCGCGTAAATTCCTGGGTCCCGTGAGCATGAAGGAGTTCTCGCCGGCCCAACTGTTCGCCAGAGAGCGTCTCGACTTGCCACCAGTTCGCGTAGCCGTCCTCGCCGTCGTCGTCGTGGAGGAGGGTCACGTCGAATCGGTACGTCGTCTCACCGGTCTTCTCGAAGGCGACGGCCATCACGTTCGCCTCGCGAAGGTCGAGTTCGTCGGTTTGGATCATGCGTTGTGTGGTCTCCGCTTCCGTCGCGGACGTATTCGCCGCCGTGGTGCTCCCGGCAGTCGTCGCGCCGGACTCCGTTCCGTCGCTGGTACACCCAGCGAGGAACGCCATGGCCCCCGCAATTCCAGTGAGCACACGTCTGCGGGAGACATTCGAATCGGGACGGTTCACAGGGGATCGTAGGGCCGCGGAGATTGTCACTGTACGGGTCACACGAACAGAAAATCAGCCAGCTAGCGAGGTTATTCGTAGAGCGGGAATTCCGCACAGAGGTCTGCGACTTCGCCTGCGGCTTCCGCTTTCACGCTATCGTCGTCGTAGTTGTCGATAACGTTCGCGATGATGTCGCCCACTTTCCGGGTCGCTTCTTCGTCGAAGCCACGGGTCGTGAGAAGCGGCGTACCTGCGCGGATGCCACTCGGGTTGAACGGCGAACGAGTCTCGCCCGGCACCGTGTTCTTGTTCAGGACGATGCCGACCTCTTCTAAGGCCTCCTCTGCGTCGCCGCCAGTCGTGTCGGGGTGCGACGGGCGCAGGTCGATGAGGATAAGGTGGTTGTCCGTGCCGCCGGAGACGAGCGAGAAGCCGTGGTCTTTGAGCGTCTCGCCGAGCACTTTCGCGTTCTTCACCGTCTGAGCTGCGTACTCGTTGAACTCAGGCTGGAGGGCTTCCTTGAAGCCGACGGCTTTGCCCGCGATGTTGTGCATCAGTGGGCCGCCCTGACTGCCAGGGAAGACGGCCGAGTTGATGGCTTTCTTGTGCTCTTCTCCGCACATGATGATGCCACCGCGACCCGCGCGGATGGTCTTGTGGGTCGAACCCGTGACGAAGTCCGCGATGCCGACGGGCGAAGGGTGTTCGCCAGCGGCGACGAGACCCGTGATGTGGGCGATGTCGGCGAGGTGGTAGGCGTCCACCTCGTCTGCGGCTTCCTGAATCTTCTCCCATTCGACGACGCGAGGGTAGGCGGAGTAGCCGGAGACGATGATGTCGGGGTCGAACTCCTTTGCTTTCTCCACGATGCCATCGTAATCGAGGTAACCGGATTCCTCGTCGACTTCGTACTGTTCGACTTCGTAGAGCTTACCCGTGAAGTTCGCCGGATGGCCGTGACTCAGGTGGCCGCCGTGGGAGAGTTCGAGAGAGAGGATTTTGTCGCCAGGTTCGAGCATCGCGAGGTAGACGCCCATGTTCGCCTGCGTCCCGCTGTGTGGCTGGACGTTCACGTGTTCTGCGCCCCAGAGTTCTTTCGCGCGGTCGATTGCGAGCTGTTCGACGACGTCTGCGTACTCACAGCCGGCGTAGTAGCGCGCACCGGGATACCCCTCTGCGTACTTGTTCGTGAGGGCGCTTCCCTGGGCTTCGAGGACGGCCTCCGAGACGTGATTCTCCGAGGCAATCATCTCGAGGGTCGAACGCTGGCGCTCGACTTCGTTTTCGAGGGCGGCTGCCACCTCCGGGTCGACTTCGCGAACCTGGTCGTAATCCATCGTGTGAAACCCTGATTTCCCTCACTCAATAAGTGTACCTCTCTCCCCGTCAGGCCAACACACATATACTTCTAGGGAGTGAACTAAACCGCCAATGTTGCGCTGGGGCCTGACAGATTCTGGACTTCGCCTCAGCCACGCTTCTACCACGATTCGACTCACCGCACCCGACTGGCAACCGACAAACATCGCTCACAGGCTGCCGCGTGGGACGAACGCCGTCGCCGCAGGGACCGTCTCTCAGTTGCAGGTTCCCGCCACGAACGTCGAACTCCGGTCGAGTGACGGATCCCCCGTCCCCTACGCCACCGGCGTGTCGCTCGCCACAGGAACGCACTACCTCTCACTCTCCACCGACGGGCAATTACAGCGCGTCCTCACCGACGGCTCCGGGACCGCACAGGTGTCGCGGGCCGCGGATACCGCACTCGGCGTGACCATCGCCTTCGACGGCCCGGCGCAGGTACGACCACTCGGGTCCGACCTGGGCATTAGCTTCGACGAGCGAACCGCACTCACCGTCGGAATCCCCCACGAGCACACGATTCCAGCCGCGCCGATTACCGTCACCGAAACGCCCGAGGGAATCGCCACTGCACTCTCCCACCTGTCTGCGGGGCACCTGACGACGGGCGCGCAATGTTCGCATCCGGCCTGGCGACACCATCCACCCCTCGTCGAACTCGGTGACGAAATCGACGTTCCAGACGCCATTCGAGAGCGAACTCCCCAGACGGAACTCGAATTCAAACTGCCACCGAGCACGGAGGCGCTGTACGTCGCCGCGCCGCTCGCCTACTATCTCGGTGCGACGGTCACCGTCGAAGACTTAGACGCCCCGCTCCTCGTCACCCACGAACAGGGATTCGAACATTCGTTCAGCAACCTGCCTGCCTTCCAGCACGAGGTGGCGAGTCTCTTGCGTCGGCAGTTCTTCGCCGATTGTCTCCTCAGAGACGTCGCCCACGAGACGCCGCCCCGACAGACGGCATTGCTCTCAGAGTGGGGTCTCTGTCCGGACACGCTCGGCGCAGCGAGCGTCGCGGAGCGATTCGCGGCGATGCGTGAGATTCCCGAGACGGACATCATGCCCCACCTGCCCGAGTGGTATCTCGCGACGTACGTAGACCCCGACCCGGCACACGTCCGGTCGCTCCCCTTCTTGCTCGACAACATGAGCCTCATCTACCTGCCAGAGGCGTCTGCGTTCGACGGGAAGGAACTGATTCGCCGCTCGCTCGACGACTTCTACCGCGTCGGACCGCAGGCAGCCTCCGTCGACGTTCTGATGCCGACACTGCAGTCGGGGTCGCTGCACGGCTGGCTCGCAGCGGGGACCCCCATCGACGTATTCAAAGTCACCCATTCCGCCTACGTGAACCGGCTCAAATACGGGAGACAGACCACCCAGTCGCTCAGCGTCGACGTCGTGTTGAACGACGGCGAGATGGACGCTGAACACGAGGAGGTAGCGGCCATTTATCGCGAACGCGCTGCCGACCTTCCCATCGACGTGACCGTCCACAAATCGCTCAAGCGAAAGGAGTTAGCGGCGGTCTTCGAAGCGAAGACGGATTTCGTCCACTACATCGGCCACTGCGACGTAGATGGCCTTCGCTGTCCCAACGGCAACCTCGCAATCGCGGACATCGGGGAGGTGAACGCAAGAACGTTCTTCCTCAATGCCTGTGGCTCCTATCACGAGGGTATCTCGCTCGTAGAGAAGGGAAGCGTCTCGGGAGCGGTGACACTTACCAAAGTGCTGAACGACCAGGCGGCCACCGTAGGTGCGGCGTTCGCACGCCTGCTCATCAACGGCTTCGAGTTCGAGCGGGCGATGCAACTAGCCCGTCGGCGCATCATGATGGGGAAAGACTACGCCGTCGTCGGGGATGGAACCTACACGCTCGCTGCGTCCACCGACAGAACGCCCGCCGTCGCCTGGGTCGAAAAACGTGGCGAACGCTTCGACCTGACCTACGAGGCGAACGCCGCCTGGAGACACGGCGATACGTATCCAGACCCGCGCGACCAGTCCACAACCGGCCTTTACGGGGCAAAAACAGCGTACGACCTGTCCCGCGAGGAATTACGGTCGTTCCTCTCGACCCACGCGATGCCCGTCATCTTCGACGGAGATTTTAGCTGGTCTACGAACATTTGTGAAAAAATGTAAGTGAGAAACACTGACAATTATTTCCGGCAGTCACGCATTCCACTGAGATAACGGTTTTCTATTTAAATATTTCACCCCTTCCGTCCGGCGTTTTATGTTAAATGGCTGATTTCAATTCGAAAGTAACGGTAAAATTAAATACTACGAGGATGTTTTATACAGGTACAGTCATGAGTTCAAATTTACTGGAACCGGACATTGAAGGTATCCTTCGGGCAACGCTCGAGAACACGTCGGACGATGTTCTCGTCGTCAATCCGGCAGACGAGACCGTAGAGGAGCTCGTCTCCGTCCTCGCAACACTCGAAGACGCGCCTGCGGTTCGAGTCCTCGCTGACGATGGCGTCCTCAAGGACGTCATGGCTGACTTCATCGTCGCCTCCACCGCCGCCGACTTGATCGACGCAGAAACGCTCGCGCTTCACACGCTCGCGAACGCACCGGAGAACTCCCTGCTCATCACGAACGACAGCGTCGTCGCAATCGTCTCCGCTGGCGACCGTGTCGCTGGCCTCTCGACCGACGACGAGGAGTTCATCCAGAGCGCGAACGAGATGTACGCAGACCTCTGGGAGGAGACCGACTCCTTTACCCTCCGAACGCCGCCCATCTCGCGAGTACGCACGTCGCTCTCCGACGACCTCGGGGCGACCGTCAGCGCCGACTTCGATGGCGTGCTCTCCTCGCTCGAAACCGCTCGCGGTGACGGCGATGGTCTCGACGAAGTGACCATCAGCCTGCTCGTCGCAGCGAAGAACGAGGCGCTCCTCTACGACATCAGCAAGTGGGGCGAAGACGTGGGCATCGCCTCGAAGGCGACGTTCTCGCGCACCAAGACAAAACTCGAAGACATGGGCCTCATCACCACCGAGAAGGTGCCCATCGACGTGGGTCGCCCACGCCTCCGCCTCATGCTCGGTGACGAGCGCCTGCGCGGTGCGAAGCCAGACCAGCTGGCCTCCGTCGCCCAGTCTATCCTTAACTGAGTCGCGAGACCCAGTCTTTTATCTACGTTATTCCTAACTCCAGAGTGATGACTATCGGACTCGTCGGTGACGGACCTGCTGTCGAAGCGCTCCGGGCCGCACTGACAGACATCGACGCCACTGCTGAATCTATTTTACCGAGCGACCTCGACACCGTCGCGTTCGCCGTCGTCGTCGGTGACGCGGGCGACGCTGCCTTCCAAACCGCGAACGATGCCGCACTCTCGGCAGACACGACTTGGCTCGCAATCGAACGCGGCGGCCTCGGCGGCCACGAACTCGATATTGACGTCGGCATCTCGGGATTCGCGCCGTCGACGGGCTGTTTTGAATGCTTAGGGGCGCGGGTGGCTGCGAATCACGAGGCTGAACACACGGCGGCGGACCCGGACCCGACGACCATGCGCGTCGCCGGAGCACTCGCTGGGCGCGAACTCGCGAAACTCGTCTCTGGCGAGGATTCGGCGCTCCTCGGCGGCGTCCTCGAACGTCCCCACGCGAGTCGCCAGTTTCTCCCCGTGCCGAACTGTCGCTGTGAACCGAACGCGAAAAAGCGAGTCTCGAACGAGTTCGTCGCCCGCGACCTGGACGACTCGCTCGCCCGCGCCGAACGCGCCATCGACGAGCGCGTGGGCATCATCCACGAAGTCGGCGAAGCCGCCTCGTTCCCGGTGCCCTACTACATCGCCCGTGGCGGCGACACCTCGGGGTTCAGCGACGCAAGCGCCGCCCAGCAGGCCGCAGGCGTCGCCATCGACTGGAACGAGGCACTGATGAAAGCTGCAGGCGAGGCGCTCGAACGCTATTGTGCGGGCATCTACCGAACCAGCGAGTTCACGCAGGGCCAGCCGTCGGGACTGCCAAACGCCGTCAAACCGAGCGAGTTCGTCCTGCCGTGGAAGGCCGACGACGACGCGCAGCTTCCGTGGGTCGAAGGCGAACGCCTCGTTTCCAGTAACCCAGCGTTTCTGCCCGCCGAGTTCGTTCACTTCCCGCCGCCGACCCAGCAGCACAAGCCCGCGATTACGACGGGCCTCGGACTCGGGAACTCCCTGCCGGAAGCATTGCTCTCTGGATTGTACGAGGTAGTCGAACGCGACGCGACGATGCTCGCGTGGTACTCCTCGTTCGAATCTCTCCGGCTGGACATCGAAGACGAGACGTTCGACACGCTCGTCCGCCGCGCCCGGTCTGAAGACCTCGAAGTCACCCCACTGCTCGTGACGCAGGACGTGGACATTCCGGTGGTTGCGGTTGCCGTCCACCGAGACGGTGACTGGCCGCGCTTCGCCATGGGGTCCGGGGCGGATTCGGACGCGACGGCGGCGGCCACGTCTGCGCTCGCAGAAGCCCTCCAGAACTGGACTGAACTCGGGTCGATGGGCGAGAACGCCGCGATGCAAGCGGGCGCGTGGATTGGCCACTACGCCTCGTTCCCGAACGCTGCACAGGCGTTCGTGGACGTAGACGCGTCAGTTTCAGCGGATGCTGTTTCGGTTGACGTCGCTCCTGAAAACGAACTGCCGACGGCAGTGCAGGCCGCTGAATCGGCGGGCATGGAAGTCTACGCGACGCGCCTCACGACTCGCGACGTAGAAGCACTCGGGTTCGAGGCCACCCGCGTGTTGATTCCGCAGGCCCAACCGCTGTTCATGGACGAACCGTACTTCGGAACGCGGGCGGAGACGGTTCCGGAAGAACTCGGATTCGAGCCGCAACTCGACCGCGAACCGCATCCGTATCCGTAAAAAAGCGCCCGTTTAGATGCCGAACGTGGCGCGGAGCATGTCGCGCGTCCCCGGCCCAAGCCCCACCGCGAGAATCGCGATGAGGAGGAGAATCGCGTAGCGCGGACTCTCCTCGAAGATGCTCTCGTCGAACACCCACACCACGGCGACGGCGGCGATGATCTTCACCACGAGGAACGGCCACGACGTGCCCGTGATGGCGGCAATCGACTCGGGAAGGATGCCGTCGGTGAAGTTGATGATGAACCGATTGACCGGGTGTTTCGCGCTGTAGTAGAACGGCAGACCGATTTCGACCGCCCAGTCTGCGGCGAGGACGTTCGCCACCCCGTCAACGGCGTGGCCCCAGATGACGACGAGGCCGATGGTCCGGGTCCCCTTGTTGATGTCGGGGGCGTACATCCCGATGAGCTTCCACGTCCCGTAGGCGATGACCGACGCGAGCGCGATGGTGAGGATGGTCATCTGTGGGAAGAAATCCACGTAGGTCCGCGTGAACGCGAGCACCGTGAGGTAGCCAACCGTCCCGACGAGGAGCAGTCCGCCGATGACGAACAGTGGGTTGCGGTAAGTGGAAACCGAGTCGCGTCGCTCCAGTCCGACGCTCACGACGATCGCCGCGAGCGTGATGAAGAAGACGGTGAAGTAGATAAACGGGCTGATGATTAACGCGCTCCACGGGAACGGAATCGCTGGCTCTACGCCGTTTCGCATGGCGGCGATGCCGGCGTCCTCGACGACGCGCAGCGCCCCGCCGAACAGCATGAACGGGAACAGCGCGAAGAACAACTCGCGGTCCTTCCCGATGCCGAGGGTTCGAAGCAGGAAGATGAGCCCCACCAGCATGAGCAGGAGCGTGACGGCGTATCCAACCTCCGAGACGGCGGTGTAGCCGGGATACGCGACGTATCCGCTCGCCGCTTGACAGGCCGAGGCGCTATCGAGGAGGGTCGTTTCGCCACCGGACCGAACCGCACAGAACGCGCCGTTGCCGTCTGCGACGACCGGTCCCCAGAAGTAGTGCCAGAGGAACCCGTCCCAGACGAGACGCGGGAAGGCGAGCGACCCGCCCACGAGCGCGACGGTGATGGCGATGACCGCGCCCCACCAGGCACGCACGAGGTCGAATCGCTCAGTGAACGTTTCCATGGGCGATAGACCGCGGGCCGAAGGTTTTACAGTTCCGGTCGTGTGCGATTGGGCCGCACGAATCACCACGGGCACTCCCAGCGGTTTTTCGACCGAAGTGTCAACCCTTAATCCACCGGGGTGACTCTGTGGGTGCATGAACCCCATCGCAAAGCGCATCTACAACATCGCCCCCGACCCCGTCCGCCTCACCTTCGAGGACGGAACCACGGTGGACCTCGCCATGCGAAGCGCCGAGTTCTTCCAGGACGACTTCCAGGGCGAGGCCACGTCGATTGCCGACGACACCGCCTACCGCCTCGTCACCGACGGGCCGAACAACGAATCGCTCATCGCCGGCCGCGAAGTCGACGGCGGGTGGGAACACGCCGGCACGGTGACGAAGGCTGAACCGCTCGAGTAGGGACTTAGCAACGCGGTTTCTGGAGAATGTTGCGAGGGCAAGATGCTCTCATCTTGCCGCACTCAGTGTGTTGCTCGGTGGCCATGCCGAGCGTGTGCGAGCGTTTCTGGTGTGACCCAGTGACGGGACAGGGTTTGAACCTGTCCGTTCTGCTCGCACGGCGCTGCGTGTTTGCAGCGCCTATCGAGTGCGAGGGACAGGATTTGAACGCCAGTCGCAACAAAGTTGCTCCTTTGTTCATATCCTTCTGTTCGCACTGCTTTCGTCGCCATTTTGCGACGACTCGTGAGTGCGAGGGACAGGATTTGAACCCGTGAACTCCTACGAGAGCGGAGCTTGAATCCGCCGCCGTTGGCCAGGCTTGGCTACCCTCGCACGCACCCTGAATTCCACTGCCGGACAGGTAAAAGGTTCCGAATACTTCCGGTCACTCGTTCGTGCGCTTTGGCCGACTAATCGCGAACAGGAACCCGGAGAGAAACAGGAGTTCGTTGCCCGAATAGACCCGGAGAACGGGTTCGATGAGGTCGAAAAACGACTGTGGCGCGGCGAATCCGAGGATGGCGAGCAGGAGCGCGACGACGGCGGCGAACCCGGCGAACCATCGGGTCACCGTCCCGCTCACGAAACCGACGACGAAGATGAAAATTGCTTCGAAGAGTGCCATATCTCTGAGGTACGCGGGAAGCAGACGTAAACCTCGTGTCCAGTCTACTCGCCCCAGAGTGCCTCGGGGAAGAACGCCGCAGGCTGTTCGAGCGAAATCGAAACCGCCACGTCGCGTTTCAGTCGGTTGAGGGCGATGGTGAGCGAGTCGTCGATGCGGCCTCTGAGTTCGGAGCCCTTCTCCATGCTGTAGTAGCCCGGCACGAGCAACGCTCGTCCGTTCGATTCGTCACGCATGACGGCGAGGAAGAAGATGGCGTCGGTCTCGGCACGGTATACGTCGTACTCCTCGACCTCGTTTTCCTCGGTGAACTCTACGGCCGCCGCGTAATCGTTGTCCGCGATGAGGATGTCGAAACCGGGCAGTTTCATATCGGGGAACACCTGCGCCGGGTAGACCGTAACGACCTCCCAGCCGAGTTCTCTGTACTCCGCGGCGGTCGCCTCCATGTCGTCGATGAGGTCCTCCCAGTGGGCCGCGACGGCGTCGAGTGCCTCCGCTTGCATCACAGGGTTGGCGTCCGGGCGCTCAGTCTCCGGTTCGTCCTCAGCCATCAATCGTCACCTGCTTCGACCGGCTGGTCTTCTGCCTATTGCTCGTATGCATCCGTGTGCGGGAGTGGTTCTGAATCCCAATACGCGTGGTGGTCGTCGAGTCTGACGCACGCGGCGGTGTGGTCTGGACCCGCGGGATAGTCAGCCGGCGGCGAGTTCGTACACGCCTCTCTGGCGTATGGACAACGGGTGTGGAACCGGCACCCGGAAGGCGGATTGCGCGGCGAGGGAACGTCGCCCGGCAGCGCGTCCACCCGGCGGCCGTACTCGCTGGTCTTCGCCCGGGGAACGCTCTGAAGCAGCGCCTCCGTGTAGGGGTGCTGTGGGTTCTCGAAGATGTCGTCAACCGGTCCCGTTTCGACGATTTTTCCGAGATACATCACCGCGACGCGGTCGGAGATGTGCCGGACCACCGAGAGGTCGTGGGCGACGAACAGGTAGGTCAACCCGAACTCCTCCTGTAAGTCTTCGAGCAAATTCAGCACCTGCGCTTGCACGGACACGTCGAGTGCCGACACTGGTTCGTCGAGGACGATGAGTTCCGGTTCGAGCGCGAGCGCGCGGGCGATGCCGATGCGCTGGCGCTGCCCGCCCGAGAACTCGTGGGGATACCGGTCTATCTGGTCCGCCGAGAGCCCGACGCGTTCGAGCAGATCACGGGCCTTCTCGCGGCGTTCCTCGCGGTTTGCGAGGTCGTGGATGACCAGCGGTTCGGTGATGATTTCGCCTGCGGTCATCCGCGGGTCGAGGCTCGAAAACGGGTCCTGGAACACGATTTGGGCGCGTTTTCTGAACTCGCGGAGTTCGTCTGCCTCCATCTCGAAGATGTTCTGCCCGTCGAACGTGACTGTGCCGCCGGTCGCCTCGCGGAGTCGTAACAGCGTTTCGCTAGTAGTGGATTTCCCACAGCCAGACTCACCGACGAGGCCGAGCGTCTCGCCCTTTCGAACCTCGAACGAGATGCCATCGACCGCCTTCACGCTGCGGGGTTTGCGCCCGAGCATGCGGTCGACGATGGTGTCCTGTTCGTAGTAGTACTTCTCTAAATCTTTGACTTCGAGAATTGCGTCGCTCATTGGTCACCTCCGTCGCCGAAGTAGTCTGCCGGAAGGGCTTCGTCCTCGTCGTACGGCTGGTCTGCGAGCACGCAGCGGGCTTCGTGGGCCTCATTGCCGGGAACCGACCGCATCGGCTGGCGAGTGAGGCAGTCGTGCATCGCGTAGGGACAGCGGTCGGCGAAGTAACACCGGTCTGCCATCTCCTGGTCGAGCAGGCTCGGCACGTTGCCGTCGATTGGCTGGAGTCGCGGTGCGGGGTCTTCGAGGTCCGGAATCGACCCCAGCAACCCTTGCGTGTAGGGGTGAGTCGGGTCGTCGAACACGTCGTCGAGCGACCCGCGTTCGACGATTTCGCCGGCGTACATCACGCCGACGCGGTCGCACATCCGGGCCACGACGCCGAGGTCGTGAGTGATGAGAACGATGCTCATGCCTCGTTCCACCTGGATGTCCCGGAGCAGGTTCAGAATCTGCGCCTGAATCGTCACGTCGAGCGCCGTCGTCGGTTCGTCCGCGATGAGCACGTCCGGTTCGCCGGCGAGCGCCTGGGCGACCATCGCCCGCTGGAGCATCCCACCCGAGAACTCGTGTGGGTACTCGTCTGCCCGCTCTACGGGGTCGGGAATGCCGACCTGTCTGAGCAGTTCGACGGCCCGTTCGTGGCTCTCCGCACTCGTGTAATCCCGACTCGGGAGTACGCTGTCGAGGAGGAGGTTGCCGAGGCCGTAGCCCTGCGTCCGCGAGCGCGTCCGGCGCGGGTTCGCCTGCGCTCGTCGCTGGACCTCGACGGCTTCTGCAATCTGTTCGCCAACGGTGAGCGAGGGATTGAAACTGCTCATCGGGTCCTGGAAGATCATGCTGAACTTCGGTCCGCGAAGCGACTGACGGACGCCCTTCGGCAGTTGCCTGAGGTCCACGTAGTCGCCGTCGACCGCATCCGGTTTTTTCTCGCGGAACTCGTCTGCGAGTTTCGGGTAGCGGAACCAGACGTGGCCCCCAGTGACGCGGCCCGGCGAATCGACGAGGTCGATGACCGAGAGGGCGGTCACGGACTTCCCGGAACCGGATTCGCCGACGATGCCGAAAATCTCGTTTTCCTTCACGTCGAACGAGACTTTTTCGACGGCGTTCACCTGTCCCTCCTCGGTGAAGAATCGGGTCGAGAGGTCCTCGACGCGGAGGACGTCGTGTCGCATGAAGTCTGCGCCTTTCATACGCCACCCTCCCCTTCGATGCCGGGGTCAAGGGCATCTCTCAGCCAGTCGCCGACGAGGTTCAGACCGACGACGGTTATCACGATGGCGACGCCTGGAATCGCTGCAATCCACCACGCGGTCGTCTGGTACTGGCGACCGTTGGCGATGTCGAAGCCCCACGAGACGTTCGCCCCCGAGAACCCGAGGAACGACAGGGCGCTTTCGAGCAGGATGATGGCGGCCACCTGAATCGTCGCGAGGACGAGAATCGGCGTCGCCGCGTTCGGCAGGATGTGACGAAGCAGGATGTAGGAGTCCTTCCCGCCCATCGACCGGGCGGCTTTGACGTAGGACTCCTCACGCAGGCCGAGGGCTTCACCCCGTGATACGCGGGCGAACCAGACCCAGTTCACGAGCGCGACGACGACGATAATCGTCCCCGGCAAGACGACGCTTCTCGGCATCGGTTCGGTCGAGAGGCCGACGAGCCCGCGGAAGGCGTCCGCGAGTCCCGACACGACGAGTGGGTCGGGCAGAATCAACTGTGCCTGCCCGGCGACGCCGACGAGCGCGATGGCGAGGACGAGCGACGGGAATGCGAGCATGATGTCCGCACTCCGCATCAGCGCGTCGTCCACTACCCCCCGGTAGTAGCCAGCAGAGAGGCCGACGATGACGCCGATGAGCGTCGCGAGCGCCGTCCCGAAGATGCCGACGAGAATCGAAGTTCGAGCCCCGTAGATGACTCGTGAGAGGATGTCACGGCCGTTGCCGTCCGTCCCCAACGGGTGGGCGAGCGTGGCGTTCTCGTAGACGATTCGCGTCTCGGTCACTACCTGCCCGTTTTCGATGACGACGCTGCCGTTTTCGGTCTTGGTCACTTCGCGCTCCTCGGCCGTCGAGAAGCCAAGCGGCGGTAAGCGCGCGTCTGAAAGCGTCTGTTTGCCCGGGTTGTACGGCGAGATGAGCGGCGCGAAAATCGCCATGAGGAGTACGAACACCACGATGGCGATGCCCACCTTCGCGAGGAAGTTACGGTTCAGTTCGCGTTTGAGATTTCGAAGCGTGCGTGGAGAGATCATGTTAGTCGAATCCCACCTTCGGATTGATGTACGCGTAGAGTGTGTCGACGACGATGTTTACGACGACGAAGCCGACACCGACGACGATGAGCGACCCCTGAATCACGGGCCAGTCACGACGGCTGATGCTGTCGATGATGAGCGTGCCGAGGCCCGGCCAGTTGAACACGGCTTCCGTGATGACCGCGCCGCCGATGAGCGTCCCCAACTGGAGGCCGATGACCGTGATGACGGGGATGAGCGTGTTGCGAAGCACGTGCTTGTAGCGCACGAGCGTTTCGGGGAGTCCCTTCGCTCGCGAGGCGCGAACGTAGGTCTTGCCCAGTTGGTCTAACATCCCGCTGCGCGTGAGTCGGGTGATGAGCGCCGTGAAGTACGTCCCGAGGGTAATCGCCGGGAGCGTGATGTGACTCAGCCAGTTGACGAAGGCGTCACCCGCCGCGCCGAGTTGCCCGGTCGCGAACAGTGTCGCCACCGTCCCGAGGCCGATGGGTCGCCTGCTCGTCGGGAAGAAGTTAATCTGGACGGCGAACGCGATGATGAGCATCACGCCGAGCCAGAAGTTCGGCGTGCTGATGCCCACGAGTGAGAAAATCGTCGCGCCATAGTCCGCCGGTTCGTGACGACGCGTCGCGCTGACGACGCCGAGGGGAATCGCGATGATGACGGCGACGATGGTCGCCGCGATGGCGAGTTCGAGCGTGGCTGGCAGCCGCGCGAGCACCCGACCGAACACGGGCGTGTTCGACACGAGCGACGTGCCGAAGTCGCCGAAGGGGACGCCAGCCAGGAATTCGAGGTACTGGATGTGAAGCGGTTTATCGAGGCCGAGGTCGGCGATGACCCGTGCCCGGGTCGCGGGGTCCACGTCCGGCGGTAACAACACGTTCGCCGGGTCGCCAGGGGAGATGAGGCGGAGACCGAACACGACAGTAATCACTCCCCAGATAACCAGCACCCCTTGCAAGAGCCGCTTTACGAGAAAACGTCCAATGCCCATGTTGGACTAGTTTTTCGTGATTGCGTACGCATCGATGCGTTCGTCGGCCCGCGCTTCCCAGTTGAGCGCGCTGTTTACGCCGTAGACACTGTACTGCTGGTTCAGGAAAATCCACGGAGCCTCCTCGTGACAGAGCGCGTTTGCATCCATGAGCGTCTGGGCGCGGGTGTCGCCCTCCTCGTTGCCGGCACGGGTGAGCAACTGGTCGAGTTCCTCGTTGCTGAACGTGGTGAGCGCACCGTCACTCTTGAGCAGGGCAGTCATCACGAGGCCGCCGTCGAAGGTCGCTTCACCCCAGCCGATAAGGTACCACGGCGGTTTGTCCTCGATGTTGCCCGTGAGCAGTTCGTCGACGAGCGACCCGAAGTCACGTTGACGCACCGTCGCCGTGACGTTCGGCAGGTCGTTGATGAACCCGGCGACAGCTTCTGCGATTTCCAAGTCTTTCAGGTACCGCCCGACTGGCGTGTGCATCTCGATTTCGACGCCCGCGTGGCCGGACTGTTCGACGAGTTCTGCGGCGCGTTCTGGGTCGTATTCGTAGGGACTCAGGTCCGGGTTGTAGCCAACGAAGTTGGGCAGGGTTGGCTGGCTCGTTGGACCACCGAATCCACCGAGGACGTTCTGGATGATACTGTTGAGGTCGACGGCGTAGTTGAGCGCCTGCCGGAACTCCTTGCTCGAGAACGGTTCGACGTCGTAGCGAAGCGCGTTGAACAGCAGGCGCGTACTCGGTGCGGCCGCGATGGTCGCGTTGTCGCTGTCGTTTACGCGCTGGACCTCCTGTGGCGGAACGTTGACGACGATGTCCGTCTCGCCTGCGAGTAACTGGTTCACCCGGGTACTCGACTCTGCGGCACCGCGGAACGTGACGGACGCTGCGGCAGCGGGTTCCTGCCAGTAGTCGTCGTAGCGAATGAGGACGACTTCTTCGTCTTCCGTGTAAGATTCGAGTTGGAACGGGCCGGTTCCGTTCATGTCGCCTGCGATTTCCGCCTGCGAGCGGTCCTCGACCCACGACTGTTGCATGATGTCACAGTAGGTCGCGAACTCGGAGAAGACGATTGGATTGAGGCCATCGTTCATCACCCTGACCGCGCCGTCCATCGCCTCTGCGCCGGTGACGCCGGCGAGCTGGTCAGACTGTGGGCTCGCGAAGCCGACTTCGTCGTCGACGATACGGTTGATGCTGTAGGCGACGTCCTCCGGCGTGAGTTCGTCGCCGTTGTGGAACGTCACGCCGTCTCGAAGCTGGAACGTGATGGCGTTTTCGCCTTCGACACGCTCCCACTCGGTGGCGAGCGATTCGAGAATCTTCCCGTCTGCATCGCGCGTAAGGACGCCCTCGTAGACGTGGAGCATCACGACTTCGGTGGGCGTCTCACGGTGGTCGTGTGGGTCGAGGCCCGCGGGCAGCGATCCCTGCGTAATCGTGAGGTCGAAATCCTGCTGGCCGCCACCAGCAGTGGTCGTCGTATCGGTCGTGGTTCCCGTCCCACCAGAATCGGTCGTGGTCGTCGTTCCGCCAGTATCACCGCCAGTACACCCAGCGAGCGCCATCGTCGCTGCTGCACCGCCGGAAAGTTTCAGGAACGTACGCCGATCTACGGTATTCGATGGCATAGACCTAAGTTTATATACAGGTGCTAATAAAGCACACTGACAGTCTTCCGACAGTTTTACGGGGTTGGCGACATGAAACCTTATTACGAGAGTCGAATTGGGTTGAGATAAACGTAAGTAGCACGCGTTATATCTTTTGCCTCGATAGGAAGGGTACGAAAACGAACTATGCGCGTTCATACACTCGGTTCGGGCGACCCGGCGTTCGCGGTTGTCGCGTGCCTTCACGGCGACGAACTGTGCGGAAAGAGAGCAATCGAGCGGTTTCTCGACGCGGAAATTCCGGTCGAGAAACCGGTGAAATTCGTCATCGCGAACGAGGAAGCCATCGAAACAGGCGAGCGATTCATCGACGAGGATCTTAATCGAGCGTTCCCGGGCCACGAGAATTCCACCTCCCACGAAGACGCCCTCGCCGCGAAGGTGCTCGCGGAACTGGAGGGCCTTCGCGTCCTCGACTTGCACTCGACAGTCTCGTATCCAGAGCCGTTCGTCTTCTACCACCGTCTGACCGAGACGACGCGCCACATGCTCCGGGCGACGGGCCTCGAAAAAGTCGTGAACATCAGCCACGTCGGCGGTGGCCTCATCAACCACGTCGATGGCATCGCCGTCGAATGCGGACTGAAAGGCAGCGACGAGGCCACGGAGAACGCGTCCGAACTGCTCGTCAACTACCTCGCCGCAAACGGCATCATCGACCACGAGTACGCACTCAGCGACCCGGACGTGTACCGCGTGACCACCGTCGTTCCGGGCGCTGGCTACGAGTTCCTCGGCGAGAACTTCGTCGAAGTCAAAGCAGGCGAGGTGTTCGCGACGAAACTCGGCGAACCCGAGAAGGTGGCCGACGAAGCGTTCTACCCCGTCCTGATGTCCACCGACGGGTACGACCACCTCATCGGCTTCGCGGCGGAGAAACTCGGTCGTCTCTCTACGGTTCCGAACGAGGACGACTTCTGACCACTCGTCGTATCGAGCACGGTGGGTCGGCGAGACGACGGGCGAAGCTATCTGAACTGACATCGTAAATTCAGTTATGGCGGTTTCGAGGCGGCAACGAATCGGCGTGCTCAGCGGGCTGTTTTTGCTTTCCGCTGGTTTCATCGCGTACGCCGTCGCACCAGCGAGTGTCCTACCGTTGTTTATGGCGTCGTTCGGTATCGACCGCCCAGCCGCGAGTGTATCGATTAGCGCCGTGTTCCTGACGTGGGCGCTGTTGCAGATTCCCGGCGGCTACGTCCTCGACCGGTACGACAATCGACGATTGGTGCTCGCCGCCACTATGCTATTCCTCGTCGCGGCCACCGCCGGCGTATTCACCGCCTCGTATGCTGCCTTTCTGGCGACGCGTCTGGTCAGTGGTGCGTGCGCCGTCCTCATGTTCGTCGGAAGCGTGAACATCCTCGGTCGCACCCTCCCTGACGCCCGTCGAGCACTCGGATTGAGTCTCTTTATTGCGAGTCCACCCCTCGGCATCGCCCTCGCCCAGTTCGCGGGACCACAGATCGCCCTCCGGTTTGGCTGGCAGTCCGCGATGCTTGCGTACACCGCCCTCGCTTTCGGTGGATTTCTCATCGTCCTCGTGTTCCTCAGAGACCCGCTGGAAACGGGCGGGCAGGTTACGCTCCGACAGTTCCTCAAAACGCTCAGCAACCCGGCCGTCTTACTCGTCTCGACGGCGAGTCTGTGTACCTACGCGGTGTGGAACTTTCTCGTGACGTGGATGCCGAGTTACGGGACGGACGTGCTCGGCATCAATCTGGCTGCGGCCGGTGCGGCGGCAGCCCTCGTGCCGCTCGCGGGCATTCTGGCCCGCCCCAGTGGCGGCTGGCTCTCCGAGGCGCTCGGTGGTCGGTTGCGCCCGGTCATCGCCACCTCGTTTATCCTGACGGTTCCACTGCTGCTCGCGTTGAGCAGCGCGCCAACGCCTCGCGTGTTCGCAGTGTTGCTGGCGTTGACCGGCGCATCGGTGAATCTCTCGGTCGGTCTCTATCTCGTCTACGTGAACCAATTTACCGGAGCATCGACGCACGGGACGAGCCTCTCCGTACTGCTCACGTTCTCGCAAGTCGGAAATCTCGTTTCCCCTGTCCTCGGAGGCTGGATGATAACCCAGTATTCCTGGACGATGGGGTTCGGATTTGCTGCCGTGCTCGCGCTACTCGGACTGGCTACGGTCCTGCTCGTCCCCGCCACGTCGTGAGTTCGTGACGAGTTCTCGCGGTCCATCACGGCCTTCGAACCGTATCGCTTTTAGGTAGATACCCGATTGTTTCGGCAATGAGAGTCGAACAGATAGGCGAGGGCGACCCGGCCATCGCCGTCGTCGCCGCCATCCACGGCGACGAACCCTGTGGCGTCCGCGCCGTCGAGCGATTGCTCGAAGAGCGCCCGCAGGTTCGCAGACCGGTCAAACTCATCGTCGCGAACGAGGAAGCCCTCGCAGAGGGCGTCCGCTTTCTCGATGAGGACCTGAACCGCACCTTCCCGGGCGACCCCGATGGCGACACCCACGAGTCGCGACTCGCCGCGGAACTCATCGAAGAACTCGATTCCTGTCTTACGCTCGCGCTTCACTCGACGAAATCGCACGCAGAGCCGTTCGCCATCTTCGACGACATGACCGAGTACGTCCGCGACATCATGCCACGGCTCCCCATCGCCGCCGTCGTCGAGACGGGCGACTACGTCGAGGGACGCCTGTTCACGAGCATCGACACCATCGAGGTGGAGTGTGGACTGCAGGGTACCCGCGACGCGGCGGAGAACGCAGACCGCCTCACGCGGGCGTTCCTCACCGCGACGGGCGTCCTCCCGGGTGACGCGCCGGAGAAGCCCGTCCCCCATTTCCGATTACAGGACAAGATTCCGAAGGGGCCGGCAGACCAGTACGAGGTGTTCGTCGAGAACTTCAAGCCAGTCGAGAAAGGCAAAGCGTTCGCCGCGGCCGACGGAAAAACCGAAGTGGCAGAAGAGCCGTTCTACCCCGTGTTACTCTCGGCGACGGGGTACAGAAATGTGTTCGGATACACCGCAGATTACCTCGGCGAGCTCAGTTTCGACATCTAATCACTCGTCTCCCGGTTCGATTCGCGGAGCGATGTTCTGGTTCAGTTTGAACAGGTTCGTTGGGTCGTACACCGTTTTCACCTCCACGAGTCGTTCGTAGTTCTCGCCGAACACGGTCTTCGCCGGGGCTTCGTCGAAGCCGGGGAAATTGCCGTACGCTCCTGAAACCACGTCGAACTGTCGCAGTTCGCGGATGCCCGCCCGCCCCCAAGCGATGTTCGCGTCGTCGTCCGCCGGGTCCTCCCAGTTCGCCTCGTACGTAATCATATAGGGCGCAGTACGGTGGGCGAAGGCGGTTTCGTTCGACGCACGGTCGGCGATTGCGCCACCGAGGTGCCAGATGTCGACGGTCGAGAGCGCGGAGGGCGCGTCCAGTCCTGTCTTCACGACCTGGTCTACGATTCGGTCGGTCAGTTCGTTTACGTACACCGATTTCCAGTAGTAGCGAAGGCCATCCGGGAAATCCTCGTCGAGCAGCCGCTGTAAATCCACGTACGACTCGCGCCCGCTCAGGTCGGCAATCGGCGTGGAGATGTTGCGCAGGGGCCCGAACTCCTCGTCTGCGGCCTCCTGTGGGCCGTCGAAACAGCCGAGGAGGACGACGGCGGGCGACCCCCACGTCGTCTCCGGGAACTCCTCTATCGAGGGGACGAACGTGGTGAACGCGAGCGTGCTCGAATCGATGGGAGCGGTCTCCGTGTAGGCGCGGTAGGCTTCGAGGACGGCGTTCGCGTCGTCACCGTGATACCAGACGAAGAGCGTCGGCATCATCGGGCCGATTTCGTGGAGGCGGTATTCGAGCGACGTGACGACGCCGAAGTTGCCGCCACCGCCGCGAATCGCCCAGAACAGGTCCTCGTGGTGGTCCACGTTCGCTGTCCGGACCTCCCCGTCCGCGGTGACGACTTCCGCGGAGACGAGATTGTCACATGAGAGGCCGTACTTCCGGCGGAGATGGCCGAGGCCACCGTTCAGCGTCAGGCCCGCCGCGCCCGTCTCGGAGACGACGCCGAGTGGCGTCGCGAGGCCGAATACCTGCGTCTCGCGGTCGATGTGCCCGAGCGTCGCGCCACCCTGTGCCCGCACCGTTTGTGCCTCTGGGTCGACGTACACCCCCGTCATGAGTGAGAGATCGATAACCAGTCCGTCGTCGACACTCGCGTATCCCGCGACGTTGTGTCCGCCGCCGCGAACCGCCACCGGAAGGTTGTGCTGGCGGGCGAACGTCACCGCCTGAACCACGTCTGCCGTGCCGGTACACTGCGCGATGAGCGCCGGGCGTTTGTCGATGACGCCGTTCCAGAGCGCCCGTACGTCCTCGTATTCGGGGTCGCCCGGCCTGATGAGCGGCCCGGCGAACCTCGTCGCGAAAAATCGAATCACTTCGTCAGAAAGGTCCACCTTCGATGCGCCCCCTGCTGTGCTCTCCACGTTTACCATACAGTACGTTCGACGAGTCAGAAAATAGCCTTCTGCGACAGAAATTTGGACGCTCTCGTTTCCGAGAGGATGGACCGATGGATTCACCCGTTTCACCCAGGTAGTGTGAATCGTAATGGACGACCACACCCGCGACCCAACCGTCGAACCGCCTGTCGGCAATCCAACCGGGTGGCGCGCGGACGGGCAGTGGGAACACGCGACGCTGCGACGGGCCGTCGTCCACGGGGTGCGCCTCTACAACTCGGGGGAGTTCCACGAGAGCCACGACTGCTTCGAAGACGAGTGGTACAACTACGGGGCGGGGAAGACAGAGAGCAAGTTCCTCCACGGAATGGTGCAGGTCGCCGCTGGCGCGTACAAGCACTTCGACTTCGAAGACGACGCCGGCATGCGGTCGCTGTTCACCACCGCCCTCGAGTATCTCCAGGGAGTTCCCCACGACTTCTACGGCGTCGATGTCCTCGACGTGCGCACCGTCCTCACCAACGCACTTTCGGACCCGACGGCCATCCACGGCTGGCAGATTCGACTCGACGACGAACTGCCGACGGCCCGCGAGGAGGATTTCACCTACGCGGCGGCGCTCGACCACTGAGACGAAACTATTTTCCAAAAATTCTATTGTTAATCTTAATACTTTCACAGGCAGATTTAGTTAGCAGAGTCGTGTCAACGTATGTCAACTCCTAACGCGTCTCTGTGGCAACAGTATCGGTCGATTCCCATCATCTATCGCATCGCGACGGCGTTCCTGCTCGGGTCGATTCTCGGACTCGCGCTCGGGCAACCGGCGACGGCGCTCCGGCCGCTTGGCGACCTGTTCGTCCGGTTGCTCAAGATGCTCATCGTCCCCATCGTCTTTTTCACCCTCGTGCTCGGGGCTCGTCGGCTCACGCCGTCGAGTCTCGGAGCAATTGGCGGGCAGGTGCTCGTCCTCTATCTGGTGACGACGGCCATCGCCATTGTCATCGGTCTCGGCGTGGGTAACCTCGTGAACCCCGGCATCGGTCTCGAACTGGAGAGTGCGACGGTCGAACCGGCGGAGGCCCCGTCGCTCACCGACGTGTTCCTGAACATCGTGCCGACGAACCCTGTGGGCGCGATGGCCGACGGAAACGTCCTCGGCGTCATCTTCTTCGCCGTCGTCTTCGGCCTCGCCCTCGCGCTCTTACAGGAGGAGTTCGACGCCGAGAGTCCGGTCGGTCGGGGTGTCGAGACCATCTTCGACGTGGTCGAAGCGGGTGCAGAGGCCATGTTCAAAATCGTCTGGGGCGTGATGGAGTACGGTGTCATCGGCGTGTTCGCGCTCATGGCCGCAGTGTTCGGAAAGGCTGGCTACGACGCCATCCTTCCCTTCCTCAAACTCATCGGCGCGATGGCGCTCGCCGTGGGCGTCCACATCGTCCTCATCTACCTGCTCGTCATCATCGCCGGGTTCGTCCGCGGGTCTCCCGCCTCGTTCCTCGTCGGCGCGAAGGACGCGATGATTACGGCACTCTCGATTCGTTCGTCGAGCGGGACGCTTCCCGTGACGATGAGCGACGCAGAGGAGAACCTCAAGATAGACGAGGAGGTGTACAGTTTCTCGCTGCCCCTCGGCGCGACCATCAACATGGACGGCACCGCCATGTATCAGGGAATCGCGGCCATCTTCGCGGCGAATCTCGTCGGTGAAACCCTCACGCTGGCCCAGCAGGGGACCGTGGTGCTGGTGGCGCTGCTCGCGAGTTTTGGAACCGCCGGAGTCCCGGGCAGTGGAGTCATCATGCTCACGCTCGTCCTCACGCAACTCGGTCTCCCGCTCGAAGTCGCGGGGATGGTCGTCGGCGTAGACCCAATTCTCGACCGCCTGCGGACCATGAACAACGTGACCGGTGACCTCGCGGTGACGACGCTGGTTGCAAAGTGGAACGACGCCATCGACCTCGGCGCTGGCGTCTGGGGTGACGGCGTCAGAACTGGGTCGGGAAGCGACTGACCGACTGCGCTTTTCCGAACAATTTAGTCCTCGTTGCGAGTAGTCGTCAATATGCTAACCATTGTGTTTAGCATCGGACTGGCTGCTGCCGTCTCGATTATCGGTCTCTACGCCTCCACGCTGGTGATTCCCGGCTGGCGGTTCTGGCCGCCGGGGGAGAAATCCTGGAAGTACTTCCTCCACTGGGGACTCATCGCGGTGTTCAACGTCACCGCCATCGGTGTCGCCGTTCTCGACTGGAACTCGGGGGTGTTGCCCCGCCCGGCGAGTCTCGTCGTCGGTGTTCCGGTCGCACTCGTGGGTATCTGGGTGTACGTGCGAAGCGAGGGTGAGTTCGATACAGACGAGACGACGGGCCTCGAAGGCGACCTCCACACGACCGGCGCGTACGCCCGGTCACGGAACCCGCAGTACGTGGGCATGCTCGTGGGACTGGCCGGCTTCATTCTCGTGGTGAACTCGCTGTTTCTCACCATTCTCCTCGCGATTCACATCTGTTGGCTCCTCCTACTCCCGTTCGTCGAAGAGCCGTGGCTCGAACAGCAGTTCGGAGAGCCCTACAGAAAGTATACGAACGAAGTCCCGCGCTTCGTCGGGAAGAAAACGTTCGAGCGCGACTGACTCACTCGCCGTCCGGAGCGAGTTTGACGAGCGTCAGGTCGCGGTCTAACATGCAGTAGTCGTGGGGTGGTTTGCCGACGACGTCTTCTATCTGATACTCCTCGTCGAAATTCGCGCCCATCGGAACGCAGTATTCGTGGCTCGGGCACTCCGTGTACGGACACGGCCCCGGTAGGGTTGCCTTACTCCCGGCGTAGGCACCTCGCGCGGCGACGTTCGCGTAGACGGAGACGGGTTCGACCTCGACTGCTTTCACGCCCGCGTCGTGGACGGCGCATTCGAGCGTCTGGGCGTTCTGGCGGATGCCAGTTACCTGGTAGCGGGTCCCTTCCGTGAGATTGAGACACTGGTTGCGGTAGGGACAGCCTTCGCAGGCGCTCGATTCACCCTGATAGACGAACTCCGTGCCCACCTCGGCGAGTCGCGACCCGATGAGCGAGACCTTCGGCATGAACCTGGCTACGCCGGCGGGGTTGTTAAGCCTCGCGCCCTGTCAGTTCGTCAAGTTTGTCCAGGTAGTCCTCCCGGGGCACCTGATACAGGCTCCGGTAGTCGTAATCGCCCGTCGCAAAGCGCGTCGTCAGCGAGAGCGCGGCGTCTACGGCCGCCGCGCGCGTGTCGAACGGTTCTGCCTTCCGGCTCACGTCCGGTTCGAGGTAGAGCGTGATGAACCAGGGGTCGTCAGGGCGCAACTGGTGTTCGATACCGGGGCGTCGATTTCGCCGTCCCTGAGTTAGATAGAGCGTCGGGAGACAGACCGGAGGAAAGTCCTGCGTGTTGAACACGTCCGGCCTGAACGCGAGTACGGTACGCCCGTCTTCTTCGTCTGACCAGACCTCCCACGCGTCGTGGAGGGAATCGAACGAACTCATTGCCACGGCTACGCCGTCCCCGGCAAAGAGTCGGGCGGTCTGGAGGCGTTGCGCGCGGAGTCGTCAAATATAAAGTATTTAAATGTGATAACCCATTCAAGTCGGTTAAGACACAACATAATTGTCGTGTCGGTGCTTTTCTAGCGTTATTTAACCGGCGGGAATCCCGACAAATCTAGGTAGTGAGATAATAGTTATATGGATGTAGCACTCAAAGAATAAATAGTATAGGTGGGTCCGCTCACCGTACTGACTGCTGTCTGACAGACGTGCGCCGATTCGTGTTGTGATTCGCCACCCGTAACGGAACTCGTTGCGTCTGCTGGATGGTAATAGTTCACACATGGCATACGATACCCTCTGGACGACTGATTCCTGTGGATTCAGCGCGGCGGCGAGTTCACCGTACGGAACGGATACGCCGGGCCACACGGTGGTGCTTTCGCCATGGAGCCACTTCGCCCAGCCCGTCCGCCCGCAGGAGCCAGCGTGCCAGTGGGGTCGGTCCCCGTCCCCGAACCGGTCGGGGCGACAATGGTCCGTGATACAATGACAGGTGACATCGATACGTTAGAAATACTGAGCGAGGAGTACCGAGCGTCCATTCCGGACGACTTCCGCGAGACGCGGACGTTCACGTGGTACTTAAACGAGGTGTTAGCGAACCCTCGAATCGCCCGCAATGCACACCAGCGAGTCGCCGATATGTTCGACTTCTACGGCACCGAGTACAACGAGGATGCCGGTATCGT
This sequence comes from Haladaptatus sp. QDMS2, assembly GCF_029338295.1. Lineage (NCBI taxonomy): Archaea > Methanobacteriati > Methanobacteriota > Halobacteria > Halobacteriales > Haladaptataceae > Haladaptatus > Haladaptatus sp. QDMS2. Next base: position 987,116 of record NZ_CP119791.1, on the reverse strand, counting down.
CGAGTACAAACTGGCGACCGAAGACCCCCTCCACGAGGGTGAGAACACCTTCTTCGGCCGGGTCATCCACGAAGCCATCCACGAATTCGTCAACAAGGTAAAGAGTGGTGCGCGTGGCCTCGGCCCCGAGAAACGCATCAAACTGCTGCTCGGCCCCGTCGGCTCGGGTAAATCCGACTTCGACCGACAGGTCCGGCGGTACTTCGAAGACTACACGATGCGCGACGAAGGCCGAATGTACACCTTCCAGTGGACGAACCTCTGTGACATCATCGACGACCAGGACCCTGCTGACGACCACGTCCGCTCGCCGATGAACCAGGACCCGCTCGTGCTCCTGCCACAGGCACAGCGCGACCAGATTCTGGAACAGATAAACGAGAATTTGGACGCGCCGTACACCATCCGCAACGAACAGTCGCTGGACCCAGCCAGCGAGTTCTACATGGACCGCCTGCTCGAAAACTACGGTGACGACCTCCAGAAAGTCCTGGAGAACCACGTCGAAATCGTGCGTCTGGTCGCGAACGAGAACAAGCGCCAGTGCATCGAGACGTTCGAACCAAAGGACAAGAAAAATCAGGACGAGACCGAGCTCACCGGCGACGTAAACTACTCGAAGATCGCCATCTACGGCGAATCTGACCCGCGTGCGTTCGACTACTCGGGAGCGTTCTGTAACGCAAACCGCGGCATCTTCTCCGGTGAGGAGTTGCTCAAGTTACAGCGCGAGTTCCTCTACGACTTCCTGCACGCCACGCAGGAGCAGACGATCAAGCCGAAGAACAACCCGCGGATGGACATCGACCAGGTCATCGTTGGCCGGACGAACATGCCCGAGTACCGCGAAAAGAAAGGCGACGAGAAGATGGAAGCGTTCAACGACCGCACGAAGCGCATCGACTTCCCGTACGTCCTCCAGTACGAAGAGGAGGCGAAAATCTACGGGAAGATGCTGCGCAACGCGGACGTGCCCGACATCCACGTCGAGCCGCACACCCTCGAGATGGCTGGCCTGTTCGCCGTCCTCACGCGCATCGAACAGCCGTCGAGCGAGCAGGTTGACCTGCTCCAGAAGGCCAAGGCGTACAACGGCGAGACCGACGACATCGACGACGTCGACGTGAAAAAGTTACAGGACGAGGCCGCAGAGTCCGCCGACATCGGTGAAGGCATGGACGGCATCTCGCCGCGGTTCATCGGCGACGAAATCGCAGAGACCATCATGGACTCGATGCACCGCGGCCGGAAGTTCCTCGCGCCGCTCACGATGTTCAACCACTTAGAGGAGAACCTGGAGAATCACGGCTCGATTCCAGAGGACAACTTAGAGCGGTACCACCGCTACCTCGAGCTAGTCAGAGAAGAGTACAAAGAACGCGCCATCGAAGACGTTCGCCACGCCCTCGCCTACGACCTGGACGAAATCCAGCGACAGGGCGAGAAGTACATGGACCACGTCATGGCGTACATCGACGACGACACCGTGGAAGACGAGATTACGGGCCGCGAGTCCGGCCCAGACGAGAAGTTCCTCCGCTCCGTGGAGGAGAAACTCGACATCCCCGAAGACCGCAAAGACGACTTCCGCCAGGAAGTGTCGAACTGGGTCTCGCGCAGAGCGCGCGAAGGGACGAGTTTCAGCCCGCAGGACAACGAACGCCTCCGCCGCGCCTTAGAGCGCAAGCTGTGGGAGGACAAGAAGCACAACATCAACTTCTCCGCGCTGGTCTCGGCCGGAGAACTCGACGACGACGAGCGCAACGCCTGGATCGAGGCACTCGTCGACCAGGGCTACTCGGTCGAAGGGGCCAGAGAAGTCCTCGAATTCGCCGGCGCGGAGGTCGCGAAGGCGGAGATGGAGGAGTGATGATGCCGTGAGCAGAGGCACCGACTTCATCGCCGCGGCGAACGAGGCCCTCCGGGAGGCGTACGAACAGCCGATGTCGCTGTCGGAGTACGTAGACGTCATCCTCGACAACCCGCGGCTGGCGAGCCACGCGACGAAGTACCTCCTCGAAGCCATCGAGGCGGCCGGCACGCGCACCGTCATCGAGAACGGCGAGGAGAAGCAGCGCTACTGCTTCTTCGACGACCCGTCACACGACGGCGAACACGCGATTCTCGGCAACACCGAGACGCTGAACGCCTTCGTCGACGACCTCCGGTCTATCGCGGCCCGCCGCGGGAAAGACGAGAAGATAATCTGGCTCCACGGCCCGACCGCCACCGGCAAGTCAGAGTTGAAACGCTGTCTCGTAAACGGCCTGCAAGCCTACTCGATGACCGAAGAGGGCCGTCGCTACACCGTCGAGTGGAACATCGCCTCGGCCAGCGGTGGCAGTGGCTTCACCTACGGTGACGAAATCGAAACGACGGAGGACGACTGGTACGAGAGCCCGGTGCAGGTACACCCGCTCACCGTCTTCCCCCGCGAGGTTCGCGCCGAACTACTCCGCGAACTCAACGAGCGCTCCGGCGACCATATCGACGTGGTCGTCGAGGGCCGCCTCGACCCGTTCTGCCGCGAGGCGTACAACTTCTTAGAGGAGAAGTACCGCCGCGAGGGCAAACACGACCTCTTCAGCGCAATCACGGACCCAAAACACCTGCGCGTGAAGAACTTCGTCGTGGACGTGGGTCAGGGCGTCGGCGTCCTTCACTCGGAGGACGACGGCACGCCCAAAGAGCGCCTCGTCGGGTCGTGGATGGCCGGCATGCTCCGCGAACTCGATTCGCGCGGACGAAAGAACCCGCAAGCGTTCAGTTACGACGGCGTGCTCTCGCAGGGTAATGGCGTCCTCACCGTCGTCGAGGACGCGGCCCAGCACGCAGACTTGCTCCAGCGCCTGCTCAACGTACCCGACGAGTCACAGGTAAAACTCGACAAGGGAATCGGAATGGACATCGACACCCAGTTGGTCATCATCTCGAACCCGGACTTAGAAGCCAGACTCAACCAGCACGCAGAGCGCAACGACCAGGACCCACTGAAGGCGCTCAAGCGTCGCCTCGACAAACACGAATTCGGCTACCTGACCAATCTGAGTCTGGAGGCCGAACTCGTCCGCCGCGAGGTGACCAACGAACGGCAGGTGTGGAAGAAAGACGACTACAACGAGGTTCGCGACCTGATTCGCCAACCCGTGCGCCTGCAGGTGCGCGGCGGCGACCGAAACACGGTCGTCGAAAAGGAACTCGCACCCCACGCCGTCGAGGCGGCGGCGCTCTACAGCGTCGTCACCCGCCTCGACAACGAGGACCTGCCCGCAGGACTCAACCTCGTGGACAAGGCGCTCCTGTTCGACCAGGGCTACCTCCAGGAGGGTGACGAACGCAGAGACATCGACGACTTCGAGTTCGACCCGGACAGCCGCGATGGCGAACGAGGGATTCCTGTCACCTTCACTCGCGACATCATCGCGGACCTGCTGAACCGCGAGCAGGAACGCTACCACGCGACCCTGCCGGTCCAGCACGTCATCATGCCCCGGGACCTGCTCAACGCCATGTCGAAGGGACTGGCCGAAGCGCCGGTGTTCTCCTCGGGCGAACGCGCCGAGTTCGAAAACCGCGTCGTGACCGTGAAAAACCACATCTTCCACCAGCAAGAACAGGACGTCCTCCAGGCGATAATGCGCGAAAAGCGCGTCGACGAGGCGACCGTCGAGGAGTACGTCGAACACGTCTACGCGTGGGCGAACGAGGAACAGATCGTGAACGCCCGCGGTGAGTCCGTCGACCCGGACCCGCTCAAGATGAAAATCTTCGAGACCGAGCACCTCGGGCGATTCGACGGCGAAGATTACAACGGCAACCGCCCGACTGCGCCGGTCGAGGACTTCCGCCGCGAGAAGATTATCACGGCGCTCAACCGCCACGCGTGGCAGAACCGCGACGAGGACTTCCACGTCCAGGACGTGAACTTAAAGGAGATTCCCATCATCAAGACCGTCCTCGAACTGCACGACTGGGACGACGTGATGCGCATCTATCCCGACTTCAATCCGCGCCAGTGGGACGACCCAGCGCGCGGGACGGAGACGGCCGGTATCAAAGACCGGACAATCAAGAACATGGTCGAACTGTTCGACTACTCCGAGGCCTCGGCGGAGCTCACGAGCCGCCACGTCATGAGCCAGGTGATGTACAAATGGGACTGAGAGACGACGTCGAACGGTACCGTGAAGTCGGGGAAGAACGACGCCAGGACCTGGCCGAGTTCATCCAGTACGGCGACCTCGGGCGGAGCCTCCCCCACCAGGTGAAAATTCCCATCAAAATCGTCGATTTACCCGGCTTCGAGTACGACCGCCGGGACCGCGGCGGCGTCGGCCAGGGCCAGGGTGGCACCCCCGACGTTGGCTCGCCAGTCGGTCAGCCACAGCCACAACCCGGCGACGGCGACGAAGGGAAACCCGGCGAGGACGGTGGCGAACACGAGTACTACGAGATGGACCCCGAGGAGTTCGCTCAGGAACTGGACGAAACCCTCGGCCTCGACTTAGAGCCGAAAGGCAAGGAAATCGTCGAGGAAATCGAGGGTGAGTACACGGACATCACCCGAACCGGCCCCTCGAGTACGCTCGACTTCGAGCGGATGTTCAAGGAAGGCCTGAAACGAAAACTCGCCTTCGACTTCGACCGCGACTACGTCACTGAGGCGCTGAAAGTCGATGGCTGGGGCCCGAAAGCCGTCTTCGAGTGGGCGCGAGGCCAGCACATGCCCGTCTCGCGGGCGTGGCTCGAAAAGCGCTACGAGGAGATTCCAGCCGACGAACGAACCACCTGGTCCTCGATAGAGGAAATGGAGGAGAACGTAGAGAAGACGACTTCCATCGAGCGCATCCGCCGCGACGGCATCAAGCACCTGCCGTTCCGCCGTGAAGACGAACGCTACCGCTACCCGGAAATCATCGAGACTCGCGAGAAGAACGTCGTCGTGGTGAACATCCGCGACGTGTCGGGGTCGATGCGCGAGACGAAGCGCGAACTCGTCGAACGCGTGTTCACGCCGCTCGACTGGTATCTGCAGGGCAAGTACGACAACGCCGAGTTCGTCTACATCGCCCACGACGCGGAGGCCTGGCAGGTCGAACGACCGGAGTTCTTCGGCATCCGCTCCGGTGGCGGGACGAAGATTTCCTCGGCGTACGAACTCGCGAAGGTCATCCTAGACGAGGAGTACCCGTGGGCCGAGTGGAACCGCTACGTGTTCGCCGCCGGGGACAGCGAGAACTCCTCGAACGATACCGAAGAGCGCGTCATCCCGTTGATGGAGAGCATCGACGCGAACCTCCACGCCTACGTGGAGACCCAGCCCTCGGGCAACGCCATCAACGCGACCCACGCAGAGGAAGTCGAGCGCCACTTCACGGAGCGTGACAATGTGGCCGTGGCCTACGTCACGAGCCCCGAGGACGTCCTCGACGCGATATACACCATCCTGAGCACGGAGGAAGCATGACCGGAGACCAATACGAAACCAGAAAAGTCGCGGCGAAACTCGAAGAGCCGGTGCGCGAAGCGAACGCGCTCGCGCGAAAACTCGGCCTCGAGCCGTACCAGGTCAACTACTGGATCGTCGATTACGACGAGATGAACGCCCTCATCGCCTACGACGGGTTCCAGACGCGCTACCCCCACTGGCGTTGGGGGATGAAGTACGAACAGCAGAAAAAGCAGACGCAGTTCCTCGGCGGGAAAGCGTTCGAAATCGTCAACAACGACAACCCCTCGAACGCCTTCCTGCAGGTGTCGAACTCGCTGGCCGACCAGAAGGCGGTCATCACGCACGTCGAAGCCCATGCGGACTTCTTCCGCAACAACCGCTGGTTCCGGCTGTTCGCAGAAACCCAGCCGAACGCCGCCGCGATGCTCGCACGCCACGCCGAAACCATCGGTGAGTACATGGCCGACCCGGACATCGACCGCTCCGAAATCGAAGCCTGGATTGACTCCATCCTCTGTCTGGAGGACAACATCGACCAGCACCGACCGTTCCGGTCTGCGTCCTACCGCGCGTCTCGATTGCCCGACGAGGAAGACATCGACGAGCGCCTGAAGAGTCTCAACATCTCAGAAGAGGTGCTGCGCGAGGTGTTCGACGAAGAGTGGCTCGAAGCCCGCCGGAAGGGCGACGAGACGCCCACGTTCCCGCCGGAACCCGAGAAGGACCTGCTCGCGTTCCTCTGGAGTTTCGGCAAGCAGTTCGACGAGAAGTCGGGGAAGGCCCGCGACATGGAGGAGTGGCAGCGCGACGTGCTCGAAATCCTTCGCCGCGAATCCTACTACTTCGCCCCCCAGAAGATGACGAAGGTCATGAACGAGGGCTGGGCGGCGTACTGGGAGTCCGTGATGATGGGCGAGGAGCACTTCGCCGGGGCGGACGAGTTCATCAGCTACGCCGACCACCAGGCGAAGGTGCTCGGGTCGCCGGGGCTCAACCCGTACAAACTCGGCAAGGAACTCTGGGAGTACGTAGAGAACACGACCAACCGGGCGATGGTCGCAGAGCGCCTGCTCCGCATCGACGGCGTTACCTGGCGCAACTTCCACGACGTCATCGACTTCGACGCCGTGATGGAATCGCTCCAGCCGGACGGCATGGTTGATGCCATTCGCCCCGAGACGCTGTCGAATCTGGACCCCGAGGACCCGCGAATCGACGCGGAGGCACTCGAACAGGCGAAAGCGGGCGAGTTCGACGTCGAGAAGTACCCGTGGAAGGTGCTCACCTTTGAGGGACTCGCAGAACGCCACTTCTCGCTGGTCAAACAGCAGAACCAGGGGTTCGTAAAGCGCATCACGCAGGAGGAACTCGAACGATTCTCCCGGTACATGTTCGACGACAGCCAGTACGCCGACGTCGGCGAGGCGCTCGCGGACGTGGACTTCACCGCTGGCTGGGACCGGATGTTCGAGATTCGAGAGAGCCACAACGACGTGACGTTTTTAGACGAGTTCCTCACCCAGGAGTTCGTCGACGAGAACCACTACTTCACCTACGAGTACGTCCAGACGACCCGCGACTTCCGCGTGACGAGCGTGGACCACCGGGACGTAAAGAAGAAACTCATGCTCCAGTTTACGAACTTCGGGCGACCGACCGTTCTAGTGCTGGATGGCAACTATAACAACCGTAACGAACTGTTGCTCGGCCACCGCTACAATGGCGTCATGCTCGACCTCCAGCAAGCAAAACAGGTGATAGAGCGCGTCTTCGACCTCTGGGGACGTCCGGTGTGTCTCAAGACCATCGTAAAGGAGGTAGACGACCACGCCATCGAGGTCGCTCGCCGTCGCGACCGCGAACCGGAACCCGAAGAGCGCGGGAAACTCCTCCGCTACGACGGCGAATCCATCACGGTAGAGGACCTCCCCTGGGAAGAGGTCGAACACATCGCCGCAGACGACATAGACTACGACACGAAGCCAAAAGAGTGGCTGGCCTGACAGGCGATATTCTGATATAGGTCGCTCACATTTTTCAGCCTGCGTGACTACTTGGCTAGTTGACGAGACTGGCCGATGGGGTTTCCATGATTACCGGGGAACTAGATACGGGAGAGATTCACGATGTCCTCCGAAACGACCGCCGACGACTTGCACTGAACGCCCTCCGCGATGCGGGAGGAGAACTGAGCGTGCGAACGCTGTCCGAACTCGTCGCAGAACACGAGACGTCGCAGTCACCGCCGCCGAAGAACATCCGCCAGAGCGTCTACGTCTCGCTCCACCAGACCCACCTGCCGAAACTCGCGGACCTCGACATCGTCGAGTACGACGAGGAGCACAAAGTCGTGCGCCTCGCGAACCGCGTCGGCGAGGTGGAGGCGTACATGACGATCGAACCGGAGTACGGACTGACCTGGACGGAGTACTACTTCGGCGTCGCCGCACTCGGCCTCGTGACTGTCGGAGCAACCGTGACGGACGTGCCCTACGTTTCGCAGGTTGCAGTGGAGGTCTGGTCGGCCACCTGGTTCGTGTGTATCTGCGTTGCCGCCGGCTACCAGCTGCTTACGCGAGACGAATCCCTTGGAGACCGCCTGTAACCCACAGATTCGATGCAGCGACGACGTCGTCGGATGGCGAAACAGTGTCCTGTCCGTCGCTTGCACGATTGCAAACGAATAATTAGGATAGTTGCGAACACGGTATCCACAGTGCGGGCCGCGAGGAGCCACAAGCCATAAACCAAAAACGAGAATTTGTAGTTATGAATCACCCCCGCTCCACCCCAGTGACGATATGAGGTATTTCGATTTCACCCTGACACCCGAAGACGGCGCGATTCACCCGGTCGACAAAGCCATCGCCGACTTTCCCGGTGTCACCCGTGAATCGCTGATGCACGTAAATTCGCTCGGTGACGGCACCGGCGTCTTGCTCTACAGACTCAGCGGCGACCCCGAACCGCTCATCGACGAACTCTGCGCGGAGGACGCCGTGTTGAACTACGACCTGCTCGACGTGAACGACGACGTGTTTCACATCTATTTCCACGTCGTTCCCGGCGAACCGGCGGGAACGTTGATGAAACTCGCCCAGAAGTACGCGCTCATCATCGACACGCCGCTCAAGTTCACGGGAACCGGCGGCATCAGGACCACCGTCGTCGGCACGCACGACATGCTCAGACAGGCCCTCGAAGAGATTCCGAACTCGATTCGCATCTCGGTCGAGCAGGTGGGCCGCTACAGTCCCGACGGTAGAAATCTGCTCTCCTCGCTCACCGACCGCCAACTCGAAGTGTTCCAGACGGCGGTCGAACAGGGGTACTACGAGATTCCGCGACGGGCAACCCACAAAGACATCGCAGCAGAACTGGGGTGTGCGCCGAGCACGGTCGACGAGCACCTGAGAAAAGCCGAATCGCGTGTGCTGACGTCGCTCGTTCGTTGATTACGACGACGTCGCCGCCTTTTCCGCCTCTGCCTCACCGTAGATGCTGTCCACGGCGTCATCGAACCGTGAGAGGATGTTGCGGCGCTTCATCTTCATCGACGGCGTGAGCAGGTCGTTCTCGGGGGTCCACTCGACGGGGACCAGTTCGAACTTCTTTATCTTCTCGGACTTGCTGAACTGCTTGTTCTTCTCGGTAACTTCCGCGCGAATCCATTGTTCGACTCGTGGGTCGTCACACATCGCCGCCTCGTCTGCGGGCAGGTCGATGCCCTCGCGGTCGGCCCAGTCGCGCAGGTTCTCGAAGTTCGGGACGATGAGCGCAGAAACGAACTTCTCGTCGTCGCCGAGGACCATGATTTGCTCGACCCGTGGGCTGGTCGCGAAGGCGTCCTCGATGGGGCCGGGGGCGACGTTCTTACCGGTCGAGAGGACGAGCAGTTGCTTCAGGCGGTCGTGGTAGACGAGGTAGCCGTCGTCGGCCTCCTCGACGATGTCCCCGGTGCGGAACCAGCCGTCTTTCGTGAACGCATTCGCAGTCGCTTCCGAGTTCATCCAGTAACCCTCGGTCAGGTTCGGCCCCTTCACGAGCAGTTCGCCGATGGGGCCCGAGGCTTTCTCGCGCTGGTCGTCGGAGACGACGGTTTCGTCGAACTTCGTCTCCACGTCCACGAGCGGGACGCCGAGCGTGCCGGGACGCGGGTCCTCGGGCGGGTTGACGGTCAGCACGGGTGCAGTTTCGGTGAGACCGTAGCCTTCGAGAATGGTGAGGTCCATTCCCTGGAACAGTTCCGCGAGTTCCTTCGAGAGGCTCCCGCCACCGGAGATGAAGAACTCGATGTTGCCGCCCATCTGCTCTTTGACCTGTGAGAAGACGAGCTGGTTCGCGACGAAGTATTTCGCCTTCAAGACTGGCCCGGGGTCAGCCACGCGATAGTACTCCCGACCGACGCCGACGGCCCAATTGAAGATGCGCTCTTTCACGTCGGATTCGCTCGCCTGCTCGCGCATCGAGTCGAAGATGCGTTCGTAGACGCGCGGGACGCTCGTCGCCGTCGTAGGGCGCACGCGAACGATGTCTTCGCTCACGGTGTCCGCACTCTCTGCGTAGGCCACTGTCCCCCCGGAGGCGAACATCACGAAGTGACCAGCGGTCCGCTCGAAGACGTGTGCGAGCGGTAGGAACGAGAGCGTCGTCGCATCCGCGTCGAGCGACGGCACGTCGGGGTCGCGGTCGGGTCGCGGGGCGAACCGCCGGCGAATCTGGTTCACGTTCGCCCGGAAGTTTGCGTGGGTGAGCCGCACTCCCTTCGGGCGACCGGTCGTGCCGGAGGTGTAGATGAGACTCGCGAGGTCGGAGAGCGACCGGTCTACGAGCCACTGTTCGTAGGCGTCCTCGTCGAAGGCAGACGCGCCGAGTTCGTGAACCTCCGCGAGCGTGTAGATGTCGTCGCGGATACCATCTGACGCGGCGACGTCGCCGTTCTCGTCGTCGCTGAGCGTGAACGCGTTGTCGCCACCGTACGCTTCTGAGAGTTCGTCCATCACGACGATGAACTCGAGGTCGAGATTATCTTCGACTTCGAGGACGCGTTCGAGGAGGGTTTCGTTCTCGACGACCACGCCCCGAGCGCCGGGGTCAGAGAGGAGGTACTCGACCTGCGTGGGCGAGGACTCGGTGTACACCGTCGTCACGACCCCGCCCGCGGCGAGCAGTGCGAAGTCACACTGGGCCCACTCCATGCGAGTGTTCGCGAACATCCCGACTCGCATGCCGTCTTCGACGCCGAGTTCACGGAAGCCCGCAGCGAAGTTGTGGACGATGTCCTGCATCTTCGCGTAGCTGATACACCCGAACTGCCCGTCGGTCGGTTCCTTCACTACGTCTGGAACCAGCGACCGGTCGTAGATGCCGGCCTTGTACATCTGGGCGTCGCGTCGTGCATTGCGGTTCGCGCTCGCCTCGAACATTCGTGGAATCGTGTCGTCGGCGATGACCTCGTCGCTGTAGTCGGTTTCCGCCGTTCGACAGTCGGCCGCAGTCATATTTTTTCCAACGGCTTCACCGGATGTAACTGCTTCCCCTTCCGATTCGACAGCCGGCTCCCAGACGGCACAGAGAACCCCTCCGACGACGCCGAAGACGGTCCCGATGGAGTATACGCTGAACGCCCCCATGAGCGAGGCGATGGAGAAGAGGATGCCCCCGACGCCGAAAAACGTGGACAGACTCGGCTGGACGTACGCGGCGGCGCCACAGAGGACGACGAGGAACGCGAACAGCAAGCCCGCGGACGTAAACGCCCCCGGCATGTTCGCGTAGCGCGGGAGTTCGAACGGCGCGATTGCGATGAGGGCCCCGGCGATGAGAAGGAGACTGCTTCCGAAGAGCGGGCGGCGTGCCCATAACCGGCGATACGTCGGGGTCTGGTGTGCGTTCGTGCGGTGACCTGTGGACCGTGATTCGATTTCTGACATGGTGGGTGAGAGATGAAAACGACTCCGCCGAGAAGCGAAATCGTGTGCAATCAGCGGACAGGCCGGCCGCGAATGCGACACGAGCCACGGTGGTCGCCTCGTGAGTGGTGCGTGCGACCATCGAGTGTCTGTGGAATGAGTCGCCGTGCTGCCGGAGCGATCCGAGAAGCGACCTGTCACGTCGATTGCTGTCTTCGGCTGTTGATTCCTAGCACGGTCCCATGTCTTTTGTCCGGCGCATACACGGGTATTTATAAGCAATAATCGGCAGCGGGAACCGCTCTCCAGTCCTCAGATACGCCCCAGTTCTGCTGCCGGCTCGTCGTTCACCACGAGAAGGTGTAGAGCGGTGATAGATGGCGGATACACACGCGAAACGTCAGAAAATAATGTACTTTAAATCCGAACTGTTCTGTCCACTTTACTGAATCTCTAATTAACAATAATTAAGTTTATCTACTGATGCGTAGACTTTGGCAGTGATGACTGCACGTCAGTACACCGACGGTGAAAACACCGGTGCGCCAATCGTCCCGCTCGTCGAGAAACCAACGGACATCAAGGCTGATGGGGGAGAAGAGGACCAGCGCGAGTACCTAGAAGAGATGGTCTGGAGCCACTACGTCGACTAATTCTACCACGCGGGGTGGGGGACAACACATTTTTTCCGAGGCATCTTCTTTTGAGAGCATATGCGCCGTCGCGCGGCACTCAAATCGCTCGCAGCAGGCGGGAGTCTCCTCGCTGGCTGTTCCACACTCGGCCCCGCGAATTCGTCCTCATCGACCAGTGAACAACCTACCCACCCACGCATCGCACTCAGACAACAGACCTACGACGAGAACCGCCGCATCATCGAGGGCGGCCTGACCGGCGCGAATCCCGAACGGCGATTCGTAACCCTCCTGAACGAGGCTCCAGAAACCGCCCGGTTCAACACCGACTACCTCAGCCAATTCGAGGGAAGTATGAAGTTGCTCACGTTCGTCAAGGAGACAGACTTCGACCGCTTTAGCCTGTTCATCTTTCAGGCAGTCCTCCCCAGTGGCGGGTACTCGCTGCAGCTCACTGAACTCCTCAACGCCAATGGAACAGTCCACGCGAAACTCACCGAGCAATCTGGCAACGGCGACAGCTCACAGGTCATCGAGACACTCACCGTTCGCTTCGAGAAATCGAACTACTTCGCCGCGAACTTCTACGTTAGATTGACGACTGCGGATGGACGCGTCGAAATCATCGACTCGGGGTGAATGGCGTCGAATCAAACCGAAGACGCGATAAAACGGGTCGCTTGTGAACGTTGAATTTGGAAAAGTGCTCCGTCAGGGATACGAACTCGACGAGACGACTGCGTTCGCATTGTTCACGCGCTGCGACTCGTCTGCTCAAATCCCTTCCTCTGCATTACGAAATCCAAACATCCCTCGCTGTCGCTCGGTACGTTGCTTCGAGAGAAATGCTCCGTCAGGGATTTGAACCCTGGTCATCGGCTCGAAAGGCCGAAATGATTGGCCGGACTACACCAACGGAGCTTACTTCGTTCCGTGTGACCACGGATTGCTTTCGCTCGGTCAGACAGTGGAGCTCATCCACCTGCTGTCGACCGATTCCCCTGCTTCGTCAGGGTACATTACTGCGTTTTGCGGAGAAAAGTTTAAACGTTCCGTTCCGTCGGCGCTGTGTTATTTGCCCTCAAACTCTGGGTCGCGCTTGCTCATGAAGGCGGTTACGCCCTCCATGAGGTCGTCGGTCCCCATGAGGTGACCGAAGGCGCTTGCTTCGAGTTCGAGACCAGCGTCGACGTTCTCCCAGCCACGGAGCATCGCGCGCTTCGTGAGCTTCTGGGAGATTGGCGGCCCACCGGCCAGCTTCGCGGCCAGTTCGTGAGCGCGCTCCTCGAAGTCGTCGTTCGAGACGACTTCGTTGATGACGTCGTAGTCGTACATCGTCTCCGCGTCGAAGCGCTCTGCGGTGAAGATAATCTCCTTCGCGCGGCTCATGCCGACGAGGCGCTGGAGACGCTGGGTGCCGCCCCAGCCCGGCAGGAGGCCGAGGCTGTGTTCTGGGAGCCCAATCTCGGAGCGTTCGGAGGCGATGCGGAGGTCCGCACACATCGAGAGTTCGAACCCGCCGCCGAGCGCGAAGCCGTCGATGGCTGCGAGCACGGGCATCGAGCAGGATTCGAGTTTACCGAAGGTCTCCTGGCCTTTCTTCGAGAGGTCGATGGCGTCGAGTGGGTCTGCGCTGCCGGCCATCGAGGAAACGTCTGCGCCCGCGGAGAAGGCGCGACCGCCCTTGCCGGTGATGAGGATGGCGCGGACCTCGTCGTCGGCTTCGAGCAGGTCGATGGCGTTCGAGAGGTCGTCCAGCATCTCCTCGTTGACCGTGTTCATGCGGGCCTCGCGCGAGAGGATGATGTGGCCAATCATGTCGCCAGGGTACTCGAGTTCGATGGTCGAGAACTCGACCGATTCGTCCTCGCCGGCGTAGAAGCCGCCTTCTTCTGCGTGCTCCCGGAGGGCGTCTGCGACCTCGTAGCGTGCTGCACCGGTCTCCTCGTGGAGGTCGTCGAGGGCTTCGACGAGCACCGAGAGGCCGACTTCGTCAGCCATCTTGGCTGGCCCCTTCGGGAAGCCTGCGCCGAGCATGACTGCCTCGTCTACGTCCTTCGCGGGTGCGACGTCGTTCCCGACGAGGTTGCCGACTTCGTTCGCCATGATACCGAGGAGACGGTGTTTCACGTCCTCGCGGCCCTTGTCGGTCGGAATGTTCGCGCCGTCGCCGTCCTCGTAGTCGTAGAAGCCCTTGCCGACCTTCTTGCCGTAGTGTTCGTTCTCGACGGTTTCCTCGAGCAGTGGGCAAGGCTCGTAGGCGTCGCCGAGCACTTCGTGCATGTATTCGAGGACGTGGTAGGTGACGTCGTTGCCGACCTGGTCACCGAGCTCGAACGCGCCCATCGGAAGGCCGATGTCGAACTTGACGGTGGAATCGACTTCCTCCATGGTCGCCGTGCCGTCTTCGACGATCCAGCAGGCCTCGTTCATGAGCGGGACGAGCACGCGGTTGACGATGAAACCGGGACTATCCTTGCGCACGCGGACTGGCGTCTTCCCGAAGGACTCGGCGAGTTCCTCGGTCAGTTTCAGGGTGTCCTCGTTCGTGTACGCGCCAGTGATGACCTCGACCAGCGCCATGCGGACGGGCGGGTTGAAAAAGTGCATCCCACAGAAGTGCTCTGGGCGGTCGGTGACCTCGGAGAGTTCCGTGATGGAGAGCGAAGAGGTGTTGGTCGCGAAGATGGCGTGGTCGGGAGCGTGCTCCTCGACTTCAGCGTAGACTTCCTTCTTGATGTCCATCTTCTCGGGGACGACTTCGATGATGAAGTCGGCGTTCGAGACGGCCTCTGCCAGGTCCACAAGTGGAGTAATCCGTTCGAGGGCGGCGTCTGCCTCCTCTTCTGAGATCTGGTCCTTCTCTGCGAGTTTCTGTAGCGACCACTCGATGTTGTCGTAGCCGTTCTGGACGAACTCGTCTTTGATGTCGCGGAGGGTTACGTTGTAACCGGCGAGGGCCGCAATTTCGGCGATACCGTGGCCCATGTTCCCGGCTCCGAGAACCGCAATAGTGTTGATGTCATCAAGTTCCATGATACGTCTGGTCGTATGTCCACGTCACAGGGGTTTCAACGTTTTCCTTGGGTGATTTTCAAAACTCACGAGTAGTTTATCTACGGGGTGGAAAAACCCGAATTTAGTTTACAGCTGGTTACAAGGAATTAAGTATGCTATCCTCATTCACACCGCCATGGAGTTTGGCCTAACGGACGAACAACGGCAGATTCGTGAAGAGATTAGCCGGTTCGCAGAAAACGAGATTAAACCTGTCGCGACGGAGTACGACGTCGAAGAAAAGTACCCCCACGACATCATCGACAAAGCCGCCGACATGGGCCTGCTCGGTGCAAACATCCCAATCGAGTACGGGGGCGCTGGCTACTCGACGCTCGAACTCGCCATCATCATCGAAGAACTGTTCGCCGCAGACCCCGGCATCGGTCTCTGTCTGACCTCCACCGGCTTCGGCGGGGAAGCCATCATGGAATTCGGCACCGACGAACAGAAAGAGGAGTACCTCCCCGGCATCGCGAGCGGCGATTCCATCATGGGTGCTGCCATCTCCGAACCCGACACCGGTTCTGACGTCTCCTCCGTCTCCACGAAGGCCGAGAAAGACGGCGACGAGTGGGTCGTAAACGGCAACAAGATGTGGATTACGAACGGTTCGGTCGGTGACTTCTTCGTCGTTCTCTGTCAGACCGACCCCGACGCCGACGGCCGCTACAACGGCTTCTCCCAGATTATCGTCGAATCCGACCGCGACGGCTTCGAAGCCGACAAAATCACCGGCAAACTCGGCATCCGAGCGAGCGACACGGCCGAACTCATCTTCGACAACGTCCGCGTGCCAGAAGAGAACCTCATCGGCACTCGCGGCATGGGCTTCCTGCAGCAGATGCAGTTCTTCGACGAAACCCGCACCGGCGTCGCCGCACAGGGCGTCGGTATCGCCCGAGGAGCCTCTGAGCGTGCCCTCGACTACGCCAAAGAACGCGAGCAGTTCGGCCGCCCAATCGGCGACTTCCAGGCCATCCAGCACAAACTCGCAGACATGTACACCCGCACCGAGGCCGCCCGCAACCTCACCTACAAGTCCGCGTGGTCTGTCGACAACGAGGACGGCCTGCTGACGAAACTCGCCTCCATGGCCAAAGAATTCTCCTCGCGCGTCGCTGTGGACGTTGCAGACGAAGCCGTCCAAATCCACGGTGGCGCTGGTTACGTCAACGACTTCGACGTCGAGCGCTTCTACCGCGACGCGAAGATTACCCAGATTTACGAGGGTACCACCGAGATTCAGAAGAACATCATCGCCCGTGAGCTGTTAGGGAAAGGCTTCTAACGCAACTTTTTGGGCGGCGCACATGAAAGCGCGCCGCGAAAAAGGTTCATCAAAAAGCGGTGCGAGCGCGTCCGCGCTCGCTCGGCTGCTAATCCTCCCTTCCGCACCGCATCCGCACCGACCTCGTTTCTTCATTCTCGCAATTTCGCCACGCCGACGGGAAACGCTCTTAGGACACCCTCTCTTAGCACGCATATCGATGGTCGTCACAGCCCGTGACTCGACTGCGGATTCGCTCGCTCACCAGCGCACGCTCGCGGCTGGCTGTTGTTGCTGATTTTCCTGCTCACGTCTGTGTCCCGTCCGACGACCACTCAGCCATCTCACATCCAATGTTCAGCCGACTCCGCGAAGACGTTCGAACCGTAATCGAAAACGACCCCGCCGCGAAATCCACGGCCGAAGCCCTCACCTACCCGGGCGTTCACGCACTCCTCTTTCACCGGCTCGCCCACCGACTCCACACCCGCGGCTTTCGTCTCATCGCCAGAATCATCTCGCAATTCGCGCGCTTTCTCACCGGCATCGAGATTCACCCGGGGGCGAAAATCGGCCGCCGCCTGTTCATCGACCACGGGATGGGCGTCGTCATCGGGGAAACCGCCGTCATTGGCGACGACGTGGTGATGTTCCACGGGATCACGCTTGGCGGTACGTCAGAAGACCCGAAAAAGCGACACCCGACGCTCGGCGACGGAGTACTGCTCGGCGCACACGCGACGCTGCTCGGCCCGATTACGGTTGGGGACGACGCACAAATCGGGGCCGGAGCCGTCGTCATCGAGGACGTAGCCCCCGGCGCGACGATGATTGGCGTGCCCGCAAAAGCCGTCGAGTAGGCAAACCGCTTTTTGCATCTGGGTTCTCCATTTCGGTGTGACTGACGTGTACGCCCACCTCCGAACAGACGAGACGCTCTCCAGACTCATCGACGAACACGGCGAGATTCCGCTCGAACGCGCGGAGGACCCCTTCGCCCGCCTCGTGACGGCGATTATCAACCAGCAACTCTCCGTGCAGTCCGCAGCGGCCATCCGAGGACGCCTGTTCGACCGCTACGAAATCACGCCCGACGGTATCCGCGCCGCCGACGAAGACGGACTGCGAGACGTGGGCCTCTCGGGACAGAAGATTCGCTACGTCAGGAGTATCGCCGACCACTTCGACGACGGCATCTCACACGACTACTTCGCCGAGATGACCGACGAGGAGGTCATCGACGACCTGACCGAAATCACGGGCGTCGGCGTCTGGACGGCGAAGATGTTCCTGATGAGTGTCCTCGCACGCGAAGACGTGTTTCCCGTCGAAGATTTGGGAATCCGCAATGGGATGGCTAAACTCTACGCCTTGGAGGCGGAACCGGCGATGGTCGAGAAGGCAGAAGACTGGCGACCGTATCGCAGTTACGCGAGTCGCTACATCTGGCGGGCGATTGATTGAACGAACACGTTCGATTCGCAGGGTTCACGCTTTTGTCCTCACCCATCGTGTATAGTATGTGTCACAACAGTTGGCAGCCCCGATGCCGGTGGACGACCAAGCACCAGGTCCCGCAGGGGTTCCGTTACTCGGCAACACGCTCCAGTTTGGTCGCGACGCCTTTTCATTTCTCCGTGAGTGCGCCGCACGCTACGGCGACGTGGTGAACTTTACCGTTCTCGGGCGTCAGTTCTACCAGCTCAATCACCCGGCACACATCGAACACGTCCTCATTCACAACCAGAAGAACTACCAGAAGGGGTCGTTTCTCACGGCGCAATTCGACGATTTCATCGGCGAGGGATTGTTGCTGAGCGACGGTGCCCTATGGCGTCAGCAACGCCAACTCGTCCAACCGGCGTTTCATCCCACCCGCATCGCACGCTTCGCAGATACCATGACGGCGTTCACAACGCGGCTACTCGATACGTGGCAAGGCGACGTCCCACAGGACCTCCAGCCCCAGATGAGTCAGTTGACGCTCGAAATCGTCGCCCACGCTCTGTTCGACGTTGATATTCGCGAGGACGAACGAGCGATTACCGAAGCCGTCAACGTCGTGCTCGCCCATCTCGTGCGACGGACCAGTTCGCCTCTCACGCCGCCGATGTGGGTACCGACGCCGAGCAATCGACGATACCGACGAGCACTCGATACGCTAGACGGGATACTCACTGAACTCATCGTCGAGCGCAGAACAGCGGGGGCTGCCGGTGACGACGTAATTTCGATGCTACTGCGGGCTGAAGCGGACTCAGGAACGCCACAGACCGACGAACAGCTCAAAGACGAACTGCTCACCCTGTTGTTCGCCGGGCACGAAACGACGGCGGTCGCGCTCACGTTTGCCGTTCACTCCATTGCAACCCACCCCGAAGTAACGGCGAAATTCGAAGCGGAACTGGATACCGTTCTCGGTGGGAGAACTCCGACGTTTGCAGACGTGTGCTCGCTCACCTACACGGAGAATATCGTGAAAGAGGCGCTCAGACTCTATCCCCCCGTCTTCGGCATCATTCGTGAAGCCATCGAACCCGACGAAATCGGTGGCTACCGAATTCCTGCCGGTGCGGTCGTCGCAATGAACCAGCTGGTCGTCCACCGCGATCCACGCTACTTCGAAAGCCCGGACGAGTTCGACCCCGACCGTTGGACCGAAGCTTTCGCCGCCCGATTACCACGGTTCGCCTACTTCCCCTTCGGCGGCGGCCCGCGCAAGTGCATCGGGGAACGATTTGCCATGCTGGAGGCGGTGTTGGTGCTCGCCACGATGTACCAACGGTTCCGCTTCGACCTCATCTCTGAACGCGACCTCAACCTCAAACCGTCGATTACCACGCGACCGAAGTCGCCAATCGTCGTCGTTCCGCGCCGACGGTCGGCGTGAGCAAACCGTTTTATCGCCCGGTTTCTGAGAATGTGCATGTCCATCCGCACTGCCGCCCGTGCAGTCATCGTCGAAGACGGCCGTCTCCTCACGACCGAAAACGAGCGAAACGGCGACCGCTGGTACCTGACCCCCGGTGGCGGCCAGTACCCCGGCGAGACCCTCCACGAGACGCTTCGGCGCGAAGTGAGCGAAGAGGTTGGTATCGATATCTCGGTCGGGCCGCTGCTCGCCGTCCAGGAGTTCATCCCCGAGAACCACGGCCACGAGGGTCGCCAGCAGACGAATTTCCTCTTTCGCTGTGAGCGCATCAAGGGGGAAGTCCAGTCGGCCAATACCGACGACCCACATCAGGTCGGCTGTCAGTGGCTCAGAGTGACTGACTTAGAGCGCGAGGCGTTTTACCCGCGAAAACTCGCGTCGCTGCTGACGGCAGAAGAAAACGAAAAAACGCCCGTCTATCTGGGCGATACGCGGTAGTTACTCTTCGATATCCTGCTCTTCTTCCTCGTCCTCGGAGAAATCCTCCTCTGCGAGGCGGCGCACGTCGACGTGGTAGTGCTTCAGAATGTCGCGGCCGAGCAGGAGCTGGTAGTCCATGTGGCTGCGGTCCTCGATGCTCGCCGTCACCGTGTGCTGGGTGCCGCCGATACCGACGACGAGGTCGACGACGGGGCGCGAGCGACCGGATTTCAGGCTGCCGGATTTGACCCGGACGATGTTCTTGATGGGGCCCGTTCCGATTTCGGCGGCGAGTTGCGCGTCGATAGAGGTGCGCTTTGCGCCCGTGTCGGATTTCGCGAGGATGGTGCGACTGCCGCGGGTACCTGAGACGTGAACTTCCTCCGTGTAGCCGACGATGATTGGCTCGGAGGGAGCTTTCTGTGCGCGGCGTGGCTTACACGCCGGCACGGAGTCGTCGAGGGTGGCAGAGAGTTCGCGGACGCGCTCTCCGTCTACCTCGCCGCCCGCCGCCTCGATAGCCAGTTGCGCGATATACGGCGCGGCACTGCGGCCAGTCGCCTCGTAGAGGCCCTTGAACCCAGCGGTCGGGTTAACTTCGAGGACGTACCAGCCGTCTTCGCCTTCGACGATGTCCACGCCAGCGTAGTCGAGACCGATAATTTCCTTGGATTTGAGGGCCATCTCGCGGACTTCGTCCGGAAGCCGTTGGCTCGCGTCTTCGACGTCGCCGCCGAGGGCGACGTTCGTCCGCCAGTCGTCCTCCGGGGCGTAGCGGTTCATCGCGCCGACGATTTTGTCACCGACGACGTAGACGCGCAGGTCGCGGTGGCGCTCGCCGTCGCGCTCGATGAGTTCCTGCAAGAACGCCTGTCGGGTGCCGACTTTCGGGTTGACTGGGTCGTCGAGATTGACCCGCCAGGTCCCTCCACCGTGGGTGCCGATTGCGGTTTTGTACACGGCTTCCTCGCCGAAGCGGTTCCGACCGGCGTTCAGGTTGTCACTCGACAGTGCGAGGAGTGCGTCGGGGACGGAGATGCCGTTTGCGGAGAGTGCGGAGGCGGCGGCGAACTTGTGCATCGCCGTCATCGTCGCCATCGGCGTGTTGAGCATCGGGCGGAGTTTCTCGAAGGTCATCGCAAGGCCCAGTCGTTCCGCCGGTTGCTCGACGTTCGAGAGCAGGAGGCGGTTCGCGATGATGTCCACGTCTGGTTCGAACGAGATTTCACCGTGTTCGATGTCCACTACCGTGTTCTCGTCTCGCAGCCACTCAGTTTCGTAACCAAGGTCGTCAACAGCATTGAGGATCGCCTTCGTCTCCTTGCTGTTGTGTGTGCTCAGCACACCTACAGTAATGTCATCGGTCATGGCCACCTCTACTCGGGCCCCTTCAAAAGAATTGACGGTGTTAGACGCACGGTGAACCCTTTTTATACTACCCGCCCAGAGAACAGGTATGTCTAACGCGGCACCGCCGTTCACCTTCGACGGCGGGCGGGTCGACCCCGGCGAGACGCGGAACTTTCGGTACACCGTGAGCGAGACGTACCTCGGTGACCCGGTTCGGATTCCAGTGACCATCGTAAATGGCGACCACCCCGGTCCGACGGCGTTCATCGGCGCGGCCGCCCACGGCGACGAACTGAACGGCATCGAAGTCGTCCGCGAAGTCGCCCACGAATGGGACCACTCGGAACTCCACGGTACCATCGTCTGTATTCCCGTGATGAACGTCCCCGCGTTCATCGCACAACAGCGCTATCTCCCGATTTACGACCGTGACCTCAATCGCTCGTTCCCGGGCAACGATTACGGAACGAGCGCGAAACGGATGGCCAACCGAATTTTCAAGAACTTCATCGAACCCTGCGACTTCGCACTGGACTTTCATACCTCGACGCGCGGCCGGACGAACATGCTCCACGTTCGGGGCGACATGGCGAATGCGAAGGTCGCCCGCCTCGCGAAAGCGTTCGCGTCGAACGTCATCCTCTCGGGAGAGGCCCCCGACGGGTCGCTGCGCGGCGAAGCCACGCGCTACGGCGTCCCGTGTATCACTATCGAGATGGGCGAGGCCCACCGCTTCCAGCGCGAACTCATCGACAGGGCGCTCGAAGGCGTAGAGAGCGTCTTCGCCGAGTTCGGCATGCGACCGACGAAGTCGGTCATGTGGCCCGGCTGGCGCACCATCATCGAGGACACGAGCGAGAAGACGTGGCTCCGGGCAGACGCCGGCGGCCTCGTCGATATGCACTACGAACGGGGGGCGCTCGTCTACGAGGGCGACCGTATCTGTAAAATCACGAATCCGTTCAAAACGGACACCTCGACCATCGAAGCGCCCTTTACGGGCCTGCTCGTCGGGGTGCTCGAAAACCCCCTCGTCTACCCAGGCAATCCGATTTGCCACCTCGTGAAACTCGACGAAACGACCCAACGTGCGCTCGAACGCGAGCAGACGGCGGCGATGAAAGCCGTCCACGAGAACGAACAGGCATAAATCGTCAACTTTTGCACACTGCTCACTCCGCCGGGTTAGTAACTTCTATACACCCGTAGTGCCACGCTTCCAGTAGGTACCCATGAGTCAGTCTTACAATCGTGGCCTAATCGAGGACTTCGGCCGCTGGCGGGAGTTCTCCGCCGGGATGTGGGCTTGGATCTTCCACAAATTCACCGGCTGGGTTCTTATCGGCTATCTCTTCACGCACATCGCCGTGTTGAGCACCGCAACCGCCAGCGACCCCGCAGTCTACACCAACACCATTCAGGGGCTCGAGAGCCTGATGCTCGTTCGATTCCTCGAAGTCGGCTTGCTGGCTGTGGCTGTGTTCCACATCCTCAACGGCCTCAGACTGCTGTTCGTTGACCTCGGCGTCGGTCTCGGAGCCGAGGACAAGAGTTTCTACGCATCGCTCATCCTGACCGGTGCCATCGTCGTCGCGAGTGTGCCGACGTTCATGCACGGGGTGTTCTAAGATGGCAGAGCGCTACTCCTCGTTCGAGTACGGGGGCACGCGCTGGTTGCTCCAGCGCCTGACGGCCGCGTTCTTGGTCGTCGTTCTGGCCTTCCACTTCATGCTTCTGCACTTTGCGAATCTTCCCTCTGAGATCACGTTTGCCCAGACGCTGCAGCGGATGCAACAACCGGGCTACTTCGTCACGATGGTCCTGTTCCTCACCACAGCGACCTTCCACGGCGTAAACGGCGTCTACAACGCGCTGGTCAACCAGGGTCTCCAGGGGACCCAGAAGAACGTCGTGAAGTACGTCCTCATCATCGCCGGCCTCGCGCTCACGGCGCAGGGCATTCGCGTGGCGATTGCAATGACCGGGGTGAGTCTCTAAAATGAGTACGCAAGTTCCCGAAACCGAATCCGAACCCGAGCAAGAACAGGAGCTAGAACAATCCTCGAAGCCGGAGCACCAACAGCGCCGGCTCGCGGAAAAACGAGAGCGACAGGCAGAACGTGAGGCGGAGGCGAAAGCCGACGCCGCAGCCGACGAGGAGACGATTCACCTCAAGGTATTCCGCTACGACCCCGAGGTCGAGGGGAAAAAGGAGCCGCGCTTCGACGATTTCCACGTCCCATTCAAGCAGGGGATGACGGTTCTCGACGCGCTCATGCAGGCGCGTGACCTGTTCGATTCGAGTCTTACGTTCCGCCACTCGTGTCGACAGGCCATCTGTGGCTCCGACGCGATGTTCGTAAACGGGCGACAGCGTCTCTGCTGTAAGACCCAGATTTCCGAACTCTCGGAACCGGTTCGCGTCGAACCGCTCCCCCACCAGGAGGTCGTCAAAGACCTCGTCGTGGACATGGAGCACTTCTACGACCAGATGGAAGCGGTCGAACCGTACTTCCAAACGAACGACCTGCCCGAGGGCGAAGAACAGCGTCAGACGCGCGAGAACCGAGAGAAGGTCAAGATGTCCACCCGGTGTATCTGGTGTGGGGCGTGTATGTCCTCGTGTAACATCGCCGCCGGCGACAACGAGTACCTCGGCCCGGCCGCGCTCAACAAGGCCTACCGTTTCGCGATGGACGAGCGCGAGGGCGAGGACATGAAACAACACCGCCTCCAGATTATCGAGCAGGAACACGGCGTCTGGCGCTGTCAGACCCAGTTCTCCTGTACGAACGTCTGTCCGAAGGACATCCCGCTCACCGAGCACATTCAGGAACTCAAGCGTGAAGCGGTCAAGAACAACCTGAAATTCTGGTAACATGCACGAACACGACGTAATTGTGGTCGGCGCAGGCGGCGCGGGACTCCGCGCGGCCGTGGCGGCCCACGAAGAAGGTGCGGACGTGGCAATGGTCACGAAGCTCCACCCGGTGCGAAGCCACACGGGTGCCGCAGAAGGTGGCATCAACGCCGCCCTCCGAGAGGGTGACTCCTGGGAAAGTCACGCCTACGACACGATGAAGGGGTCTGACTTCCTCGGCGACGCCCCCGCCATCGAAACGCTCTGTAAGACTTCCCCGGACGAGGTCATCCAGCTCGAACACTGGGGGATGCCGTTCTCCCGCGAAGAAGACGGCCGCGTCTCCCAGCGCCCGTTCGGTGGCCTCTCGTTCCCGCGGACGACCTACGCCGGTGCAGAAACCGGCCACCACCTGCTCCACACGATGTATGAGCAGGTCGTCAAACGCGGCATCACCGTCTACGACGAGTGGTACGTCTCCCGTCTCGCGGTGACCGACCACGAGAACCCGGAAGACCGGACCTGCCACGGTGTCGTCGCAATCGACATTCAGACCGGTCGCGTCGAGGGGTTCAAAGCCAGACAGGGCGTCATCATCGCGACCGGTGGCCCCGGTCAGGCCTTCGACCACACGACCAACGCCGTCTCCTGTACCGGTGACGGCCCGGCGATGGCCTACCGCGCTGGCGTCCCACTCGAAGATATGGAGTTCATCCAGTTCCACCCGACCACCCTCCCTTCGACGGGCGTCCTCATCTCCGAGGGTGTCCGTGGGGAAGGTGGCATCCTCTACAACGCGAACGGTGAACGCCTCATGTTCGAGTACGGCTACGCGAACAACGCTGGCGAGCTCGCCAGCCGCGACGTTGTGTCACGCGCCGAGTTGACGGAAGTCAACGAGGGCCGCGGTATCGAGGACGAGTACGTCCACCTCGACATGCGCCACCTCGGTGAAGAGCGCATCATCGACCGCCTCGAAAACATCCTCCACCTCGCGGAGGACTTCGAGGGCGTCGACGGGCTCACCCAGCCGATGCCGGTCAAACCCGGCCAGCACTACGCCATGGGCGGCATCGAGACCGACGAGAACGGGCAGACCTGCATCTCCGGGCTGTACGCCGCTGGCGAATGTGCCTGTGTGAGCGTCCACGGCGCGAACCGCCTTGGCGGGAACGCGCTGCCAGAACTCATCGTCTACGGGGCCCGCGCGGGCCGTCACGCGGCCGGAACGGACCTCGGCGAGCCACAGATTCAGACCGGCTACTCCGCGAAGTCCGAGGACGGCCACATCGACAGTCCCGTCCCACTCGGCGCGGTGGATGCACCGGAGGGCGACGTCGCCGCAGACGGCGCGGCCGTCGACGTGGATACGGTCCTGTCGAAGGCCGTAGAGGCCGAGAACACCCGCATCGAGCGCCTCATGACGAAAGATGAGGGCGTCCAGCACGCGGAAATCCGCCACAAACTCCAGAAGGCGATGACCCGCAACGTCAACGTCTTCCGGACGGAGGATGGCCTCAAGCAGGCCCTGCGAGATATTCGCGAGGCCCGTGAGGCCTACGAGGACGTTTACGTCGCCGATCCGAGTCGGACGTTCAACACGGACCTCATCCACACCATCGAGACCCAGAACCTCATCGACATCGCAGAAACCATCACGGCCGGTGCGCTCGCTCGCACCGAGTTCCGTGGCGCACACTGGCGTGCAGAACACCAGGTGCGCAAGGACGAAGAGTGGATCAAGCACACGCTCATGGCCTGGAACGACGGCAAGCCGGAGCTCTACTACAAACCGGTCATCCTCGAAGGCGAGGAGAAGACCTACGAGCCGAAAGAGCGCTCCTACTGAGCGAATTCTTCCTTTCCGTTTTCACAGACCAGCGAGTGGCGACGCGCTCGCGACTCAGTCCACGTGCGGTGCGGTCACGTGCGGTCGCAGTGCGGTCCATTGCCGTCGGCAATCGTGCGACCACGCGGCTACCAGTAATCCGATTTCACCACCGACAAACCACGGCCCTGAACCACCTTCTCGCACGTAACTCTCAACCAGCTAAACACTCCCAACGGCCTGTGAAACTGCCCCACGGTGGCCGATAGTTCTTTTGTGCAGTATTCGAACTCTCAGTCAATGCAAGCAGTCATCCTCGCCGCTGGAGAGGGCACGCGGATGCGACCGCTCACCACCTCCACGCCGAAACCGATGCTCCCCGTCGCGGACCGACCGCTCTCTGCGCACACCGCGGACGCCGCCGTCGAGGCGGGCGCAGACGAACTCATCTTCGTCGTCGGATACGAATCTGCAGCCGTCCGTGAGTACTACGGTGACGAGTACCGCGGCGTGCCAGTCAGTTTTGCGGTTCAGGAAGAACAGAACGGTACCGCAGACGCCGTCCGGGCCGCCAAAGAGCACATCGACGGCGACTTCACCGTCCTCAACGGCGACAATCTCTACGACAAGGAGGGCGTCAAGAAACTCTTCTCCGAAGCCCCTGCCATCGCCGCCTTCCGGGTGCCAGAACCGTCGAACTACGGCGTCCTCTCGACAGAAGACGGCCGGGTGACCGAAATCGTCGAAAAACCCGAGAACCCACCGACGAACCTCGCGAACGCCGGTTCGTACGCCTTCCCAGCCGAGGCTCGCGACTGGCTGGACGAGGTCGAACTCTCAGAGCGTGGCGAGTACGAAATCACGGACGTCGTCGCCCGCGTCATCGACAAGTACGACGTGACGCCGGTCGAGGTCACCCGCTGGATGGACGTGGGTCGTCCTTGGGAACTGCTCGAAGCCAACGAGTGGAAACTCGGCGAGTTAGAGCGCGATATTCAGGGCGAGGTGCTCGGCGACGCGGAACTGCGAGGTACGGTCGTGGTCGAAGAGGGTGCCGTCGTCGAACCCGGCGTCGTCGTCGAAGGTCCCGTCCTCATCAAGTCCGGGGCGCACGTCGGGCCGAACGCCTACATTCGCGGGGCGACGCTCATCGGCGAGAACTGCCACGTCGGCCAGAGCGTCGAAATCAAAAACAGCGTCGTGATGCACGACACGAACGTCCCGCACCTGAACTACCTCGGCGACAGTCTCCTCGCGCCGGACGTGAATCTCGGGGCGGGAACCAAGGTGGCGAACCTCCGCCACGACGACGCGGACGTGAAGATGACGGTGAAAGGCGAGCGCGTCTCCACGGGACGGCGCAAGTTCGGCATCGTCGTCGGCGACGGCGCGAAGACGGCCATCAACACCAGCCTGAACGCCGGTGTCGTGCTCTCGCCGGGCGCGACGACGAAACCCGGCGAATCCGTCCTGCGCGACCGCTGAGTGCCCGTCCCGGTGCGAATTTTGCGGAGCGAGGTTCGTTTATTACCCTGACCTGAGAAGCGGGTCTCATCATGGAGTCACTCGACGGTCGGGTCGCGTTCATCACCGGCACCACCCGCGGTATCGGGAAAGAACTCGCCCTCTCGCTCGCAGACGAGGGTTGCACCATCATCTCGACCGGCAAGACGAGTGCGCCAAAAGACGACCTCCCCGGCACCATCTATCGGACCGCAGACGAGGTGCGCGAACGAGGAGCGAACGCGATGGCCATCAAACTCGACATTCGCGACGAGACGGCCGTCCAGGAGGCCGTCGGCGAGGTCATCGCGGAGTTCGGGCAGATTGACTTCCTCATCAACAACGCCGGGGCCATCGACATGCACCCAGTCACAGAAACGCCGCCCGAGCGATTCGACCTGCTCATGGACGTGAACGCACGCGGGGCGTACACGTGCTCGCACGCTGTCCTGCCCCACATGCTCGAACGTGGCTACGGCCACATCCTCATGTCCTCGCCGCCAATCAAAGCAGACAGTGCGCCCGGAAAAGCCGCCTACGCGCTCTCGAAGGTGGGCATGACGTTCATCGCGAAGTCACTCGCAGAAGAGATGCGCGGTGAGGGCGTCGGCGTCAACTCCATCTGGCCCGTGACGGCCATCGACTCGCAGGCGACCCGGCACTTCGGCCTCGGAACGGAGGCAGACTGGCGTAGCCCACAAATCGTCGCGGATGCGGTCAAGGAGATTCTCAGCCGCGACCCCGACGAATGTACGGGCAACGCCTTCTACGACGAGGAGGTGCTTCGGGAGGCGGGGGTCACGGACTTTTCGCCGTACAGTGTGGTCGAGGGGGCGTCGCCACCGCCGCTCTCGGCACAGTTTTTCGACCCCGACTACGGCCAATAGTCACGGAAAATAATCACCGAATCGACAGACAGCACTGCCGTAACGGGTGCTTCTAAGTAGTCGTGCTACATTGACTCACTCACCATGGTTGACCCAACATCAGACCTCGGCGAAGACGTGACCGAGGAAAACGCCCCCCGCTGTGCGACCTGCGGGTCAAGTATCGTAAACGATCCCAACCACCGCGTGCTCACGTGGATCGAAGACAACGCCGTCCAGTCGCGACACTTCTGTAACGAAGGCTGTCGCGAGCAGTGGGACCCCGAGAACTGAGCCGACTCAGGGGTTCGGGGTAGGAAGCGCGCGGTGGGCGCGTGGGGGAAGTAAGTAGTTCGCGCGGTGTTTGACGAACATGTATTCGAGGATGCCGTTGTTCACCCGCTGGCGGATTGCGGGACTCGCCTGAACCTGTTTTTCGCCGTTCATCGCCTCGCGGGTCTTCTCGAAGTCACCGATTCCTCGGTGGAGAGAGACGAAGTGAACGCCTGCCTCACCGCCGTCGGTCGAGTCGAAATCCCGTCGAAGGATGATGGGACGGCCGTCTTCGCGGACGCTTACCATCTTCTGTGAGTGACCGACCCGTCCGTAGGTTCGGGCGTCTTCGTCGAGTGTTTCTGCGCACTTGTCGTCTACCTGCGAACTGGTTCCGAGGTTGTGGCCTGCGCCTTCGACGAGTCCCTCTTTTGCGTGGAACGGACAGAACATCTCCGCGACGCGCTCCTCGCGGTTCTGTTCATCGTACCAGTCGTCGAGGCGAAGACGGATGCGCGAGACGTGCTGGGTGCTACCCTCGGCGAAGGGGCCCTCGGCAATCGTCACCCGGTCTTCTGTCGCCTGATTCTCCTCGAATCCAGAGACGAATCCCATGTAGAGCGGCGAATCTTCGGGCACGGGGTCGCCTTCTGGAACCCCGTCTACGTCCTGATTCTCTGCCGGCAAGCCACGGCCGATGAAACCGGTGCGGCGCTCTTGGACCTCGAAGATGCCATCGAACGAGGCGTCCATCTCGTAGCCGTTGAGCGTGGATTGGCGGCCCGTGAGCGCCTCCTCCGCGGCGAGGACGACGTGGCCGTAGTCGCTCGCGAGGTGGACGATTGCGTCGTAATCCTCGAGTTCGGGTTCCTCGAACGAGGAGAGGGCTTTCGGCATGGGGAGGTATACCGATTCCGGGAGTGAGTCGTCGAACCGGTCGAAGTAGGCGGGCGAGTAGCCAACGGTGAACAGCAACCCGTCGTTGCCGCGTGCGTAGGCGTGTTCGAGGCTCTGGAGGGCGGCCTCGACGGTTTCGCGCTCCTCGTCTGTCGGCCCGTCACCCGTGTACCTGAGCGGCAGGAGGAGGTGGTGTTTCGGCATGAGAACGTTCCCCGCCTCGCTCCTCGTGAGGGCGTCGTTCCAGGCGTGCTGGCGCGCAGGGTACGAAGAGAGGTCAGAAGGCCCGGACGGCACGTCCGGGTTCTCCTCACGATCCAGACAGGCGGAGAGGGCTGTGGCACCGCCGATTGCAACCGCGCTCTTCACGAATGCCCGGCGTGAAAGACCTCGGTTGGTGCGTGGGTCCATCGGCGTTGAGTTAGGGGCGCGCAGGAAAATGTGTTCTGCTTAGCCCGTGACGACCGGTCGGGAGATAATCCATAACGAGAGGACGGTGTACCCGACCATGAGGGCGACGAGCGGGACGTGCGACCGGCGGGCAAGCGAGGGTGTCGCGTAGCGTCGAATCGCCACGCCGTGGGCGGCGACGACGGCGACGACGTGGCCAACAATAATGAGCAGCACCTGCGACCCCCAGAACACCGGCAGCGAGAGCCAGTCGGTGAGCGTTACGGTCGGAGCTGGCAGCGCCGTGAGACTGGCGACGGTGAGTGCGACGAACTGTCCGGTGTTGTCGAGGACGAACGGATAGATGTGCGCGAGGTCGTAGGCGACGGCGATGGGAAGGATGCTCGGCGCGAATGCGAGTGTCGCCCCGGCCCACGTCGTCCGGCCCCCTGCACGACTGACCAGCAGGGCGACGAGCGCGTAACTCGTCAGAAACAGCCCAAAGCCGACGAGGAACAGCGCAAGGTCAGCGACTGCTCCAATGCCGAGAATAGAGCGAAGCCCCGTCGTGAGCGTCTGGAACTCGGGGGTGCTCGTGAAGCCGTCGAAACTGACGACGTACACCGTCCCGACGATGAACGCGACGAGGCTCAGGTTCGGTGCTGGGTCGAGACAGCCGGTCCACGGGCGGCGCACCAAGAGACGCACCGCGCCAGAATCGGCTCGCGTGAACGTGAACGGCGCGACGCGTCCGAACAGGCGATAGAGGACGGCGAAGAAGTCGGCTCGCTCGAACCACGCCTCGCCGTAGACGATGCCACCCAGTATCATGACGAGCGCGTAGGTGGCGACGAACGTCGCCGTCGCCTGCGGGTCACGTGGCACGGCAGTCAGATTCTCGAACACACCAACGACGAGCAAGAAGCCAGCGACGGCAGGCCAGTGAGCGAGGGGACTCGGATAGTCGCGATACCGGAGGGCACGTCCTTCGAGGGCCGAGAGGCCTCGGTAGATGGTGCGCCACGGAGAGAGTATTCGCCACGGACTTCCGACGAGAAGGGACACGACGGCGAGGCCCTTGAGCCAGACCCACCAGGTAAAGAACGTCGCGGGGTTTTCCGCGCCGACCTGTTTGCCGAACAGTCCCCACGCGACGGCGGCCACGACGAGCGTGAGAAACGCGATGCTCGCGACGCGCGAGGCGAGCCGGGCCGGGGTTGCTGAGAAGGTTCCGATGGGCGTGGTTGTCGCTCGTTCGGACCGGGTGGCAGAAAAGCCGACCCAGACGGCGGTAATGGCGACAGTCAGGCCCGCACCTGCGAACAGCAAGCCGAGCGGGAGTGGTGCCTCGAAGCGTGACCCGCCGACTTCGTGGGCGCTGGCGACGCCGGACGTGAGGCAGAGAGTGAGGGCGGCGAGCGACACTCGCCGAAGGCGGTCCATGTGCTATTCTCGCCGGTTCGAGCGCAAGAATGTGGCGAATCGCGTCATCGGCGGCGCACGTCGCGGACGCGAGCGCGGGCCATCGCCACCCTGTCCGCGAAGTCCGCGAGCGTTCTGGTTCCGAAAACCGCCACGAGAACCGCCCCGACGAGGTCGAATAGGAGGTCTTCGATGGTATCCTCCAGGCTGTACTGGATGAGCACCGGTCCGAAGCCATAGGCCTCTGCGAGGCCGTGGACAGCGAACTCGATGACCTCCCAGAAGACGCCGAACGCGAGCGTGAAAGTGAGGACGAAGACGAATAGAAACGGCTGTGGGAACGACAGGCCGGCGCGGTGTTTGTCGAGGACGCGGGCCGTCGTGTAGCCCACCCCCGCCACGATGGTCGCAGAGAGGGTGTGGGTGACGTGGTCCCACCACCAGACGGTCGTGTAGAGACCGAGCATCCCCACCGCGTGAAGGAGAACCGCGAGCGTAATCCAGAGTGAGAGGGCCGGGTTCAACGGAATTCGGTAGTCGCGTTCGAGAATCGCCGGGAGGAACGTAATCGAGAGGGCGATGAGCGCGTTGACGACGATGCTAACGTTTCTGTTCAGTGCGCCGACGACGAAGACGGCGACGATGGCGAGTTGCATCACCTGTCCGACCTGTCGCTGGTGGCGGGTCGAAACCTGCAACTGCGCCAATTCCATGAAGCGTAGATACGAGCGGTGAGAGCAAAGGTCTCGCCATTTACAGGATCGCTGATACGACTGGGCGCACAGATTTATACTCCCCACGCCTAAAAGCGGTGCAAATGATGGCAACGACCCACGCGCTCGTGGGAGCGATGTTGGCCGCTGTCACGCTGTTTCTCGCCCCTGAGTACACGCCAGTTGCAGTTACAGCAGGCCTCCTTGGCGGCGTCTTTCCGGATTTCGACCTCTACTGGGGGCACCGGCAGACGCTTCACTACCCAGTGTACTTCTCTATCGCCTCGTTCGGCGCGGCGATTGGTGCACTCGTGTACCCCTCGGTCTGGACGATTGCGCTCGCGTTCTTCCTGCTCGCGGCGGCCGCCCACTCGGTGATGGATATCTTCGGTGGCGGCCTCGAACTCAAGCCGTGGCAGGGCATCTCAGACCGGGCCGTCTACGACCACTTCCGCGGCGAGTGGCTTCCACCACGTCGATGGATTCGGTACGACGGCGCACCGGAGGACATGCTTCTCGCAGGGGCGATGGGCCTGCCAGCGTTGTGGCTCTACGACGGGGTGCTCGAACAGGTCGTCCTCGTCGCGCTCGCGGTGTCACTCGCCTACGCGCTCGTCCGAAAACCCATCGTGTATCTGGCAGAGCGCCTCATCCCGCGGGTGCCGACGCGGTATCTAGAGCGGGTGCCAGAACGCTTCATTCGGGATTTTTCGCGGTAATCAGGCGACCTTGATGTAGGCGTACCCCTTCGTCTGGAGACGGGTAAACTCCCCGACACCGGACGGAACGATTTTGACGTCATCGAGGAGCTCTCCTTTCGCGATACCGACCGCCTCCATCGAGTTTTGACACGCACAGAACGTAACGTCCATCTCAGTCTGAAGCTGTTTTATCCGGTCTGGGTACTCCGCACCCTCACTCGTGAGCGAGTTGACGGCCTTGCTATTGGCGACGAGAACGACGTCCTCTACAGGGACTGTCTCGTCGTTTCGCAGGTTCTCGACGTTGTTGAGGGCCTTTCGTTCGTGCTCTGCGCCGTAGGTCTGGAGGTGGAAAACGGTACTCATTTCTGGGGGTTCTGCTGGTTCTTCGGTGGTCTGTTCGTCCGTCCCGGTCGTGGTTTGGTCTGGTTGGTCGCTCGTCTTTGCAGACTGCGTCGTAGACGACTCAGTCGATTGCGTCTCGCCTGCGCCAGTACAGCCTGCGGCGAACAGCAGTCCTGCCGCTGTCACGAAATGTCGGCGGTCCATGAGGGGTTGTAAAAGGGTTATTCAGCGTCGACGTACTGGGCCTTCCACTCTTCGCGTTCTTCAAACGCGGCTCGGCCCTTCTCGCTCAGGTCGTAGTAGTTGGTTCGGCGATCCAGTTCACCTTTCTCCACGAATCCCTTGTCGACGAGCGTGTCGAGGTTCGGGTAGAGTCGCCCGTGGTGAATCTCCTTCTCGTAGTACTCCTCAACTTCTTCTTTGATAGCGAGGCCGTGTGGTTTGTCGTGCCCGCTGATTACGTACAGCAGGTCGCGCTGAAAACCAGTCAGGTCATTCATGGGCATATCGGCTATCAGCCTCGTATCCCCATTATTATGGGCCGTCTAAGCTGACCTATGCACATTGCTAATGACGTGACAACCACTCATGGTGTTTTTATATAGGCGTAGCCCGCCGACTGCAACCGCGTGAGTTCGCCCACCCCAGAGGGAACGACCGTCACTCCTGGATGGAGCATCGAGGCGTCCATGTCACGAGTGCGAAGCGAGTTCAAACAGACGCGAATCAACGCCCCCTGCCTGATGAGGCGGTCGATTCGTTCGGCACGCGGTCCGTCCGTTCGACTGAGGGAGACGCCGTCGCCGTTCGTGAGCAACACGACCGATTCGACGGCGATGGAGTCGTCTGCGAGCAGATTCTCGACGTTGCTGAGTGCGTGACCGTGTGCGTCGTCACTCCCGTCAGAGAGATGGAATACGGTGTTCACACGTCCCTCACGGCGGGTGAGGGCTTTGCTCTTTCAGAGGCCGAGCGCAGAGAGGAGGTCGAACCCCACGTCGAAGCGCTCTACGAGTTTGAATCCGAGGTAGATGCCGACGATGCCCATGAGGCCCGCGAGGTTCGGCGGGGCGGGAATCGGAATCTGCAGGAAGGCGAACAGCGCACCAGCGGCGAATCCGGTTGCGAGGGCAAGACTGACCACGACGGTATCCATGTCGAGTGAGTATCCGTGAGCGACCCCCGTAAGGGTAAGGGTCCAGCGGCTCCGGTCAGCCGAACTGAAGCGAGAGGTAGAGCAACGAGAACAAGGTGGCGTTGTACGTCCCGTGAATCAACGAGGGGACGACGATGTTTCCGGTGCGCTCGTAGGCGAACCCGAACACCAGCGCCGGGAGGAACAGAATCCCGATGCTCACGAACCGGGCACTGGCGCCACCCGTGAGGGCGAAAAAGTGAATCGCGGCGAAGACCGCACTCGCGAGGACGACGCCGGGAACCGGCCCGAGTGCTTTACGAATCGTCCCCTGCACGACCCCCCGAAAGAGGAGTTCCTCGCCCGGCCCGATGAGGAGGAAGGACGCCGGAATCAACAGGAGGAGGGCTTCCGGGTTCTCGATACCGAATTCGGCCGCCTGGTTCGAGGCGGCCTGGACTCCCGTCAGGACGATGAGGACGCCGCCGAGCAGCGCGGCGAGGATGGCCGCGATGTAACCACCGACGACCCAGCCGAGGTCGCCGAGGGTTGGGATGCGGGCACCGATGAACGAGCTCGGAAGGCCGCGAAATCGGAGATATAGCAGGGCGACACCGCCGAAGGCGAGGCCCTGGGTCATCACGAGCGAGATGACGAGCAACTGGGTCGCAGCCAGCGAGAAACCGAGCGCAGAGAGCACCACGATTGCGCCGAGAGAGAGCGCGACACCAGCCACGAGGCCAATGGCCGCGACGACCAGGGCGATCGCCACAGTCGGCAGCGGGCGGGCCCGCTGCTTCGAATAGGTCATACCGTATTCAGGTAGTGCATAAAGAAAACGGTTCGGACGAATCCAGACACGAAAAGTGTGTTAGGGGGGTGGGAAATAGTTCCCAGTCGGTT
Organism: Haladaptatus sp. QDMS2; assembly: GCF_029338295.1. Taxonomy (NCBI): domain Archaea; kingdom Methanobacteriati; phylum Methanobacteriota; class Halobacteria; order Halobacteriales; family Haladaptataceae; genus Haladaptatus; species Haladaptatus sp. QDMS2. The sequence goes on along the minus strand of NZ_CP119791.1, from coordinate 952,252 downwards.
CACAGTCAGGGGAGTATGGGGGAAGGGACTGTGCGCCGACTCGCTCGTTGCCTACTCTGTCTTCGCATCTGTAGCAAACACGTAAGCAGTATTAACTGTAGCGTCAGACAATCCGGAAAATGACAACAATGTGCCTAATATGACCGAGGCCACGTTTTACCAACCTGAGATTGATATGACCGAGGCCACGTTTTACCAACCTGAGATTGGTCAGACAGAATATTAGGCTATCCCGTAAACATTCAATTGTCTTGATGGATGGTAACAATTAACATTATGGAAATATACTTTGCACAATGGGGTGACAAGAAATGAAGTGCGATAACTGTGAGACGGTTGGCGATTGGCTCGGAACCGAAACCTCGTGGGAATCCGTCGGACGGGGGACCGCTGCGTATCCGCTGTACGAGTGCATCGAGTGTGGAAATCGCCAGTGGGCGAAGTGACGCCGTCACTCGAGGCCGCCTGCGAAGACGGCGCGCACGTCCCCGGAATTGGACCGACGCCGGGGTCGCTCATCTGTACCGAGTGTCAACTCGATTCGGCGACGATTACCGATTGGTTGCGACATCGGTTCGGGTCGAAGTGACCTGCCCGCGAAGCTAGATTCTTTATTAAAGAACGTGATAGTTATAGTATGGTAGTCACCACTGGATTCGTCCTGATGCTCGTCTCGATCGTCGTCCTCGGCCTCGCGTTCCTCGCGGGGCGGTACCTCGTGGGACGCATCATGGCCCCGGACATCGAGGTAGAACTGGTCGAAGAAGAGCGGGTAGACGACACCGTCGGTCGCGGCGCGGTTTAGGTCGCCGTCGGCGCGTGATCGATTCGTTCCATCCGATTTTCCGCCCCACACCAGGTACACACCGTGACCGGGGGGTCCGAGACCAGCTGCTGGTAGAACCGCCCACATTTGAGGCAGTGATAGGCCACCCGCTGTATCATGCAGTACCCTACGATTGGCCCGAACAAAGCAGTCGCGCCGAATTGGCGCTCGCAATCAAGCCAGAACCGGGGGTCACGCGAGCGAACGCGAGTGTGACCACGCTGGGCTTTGCTCAGCGGAGTTCGAATTCCGTATATAGTATTCAACGCGCTCACGGGTTTGTGAGCGCAAGAAGAAGCCAGGGTCGGGATTCGAACCCGAGGAGTCTCGATTACAAGTCGAGTGCATGAACCACCCATGCTCCCCTGGCGCACTTCGTGCTTAATCCTGCTCCTTTGAGTGATTATCGTTTTCGATGTGCTTCTCCAACTGGATTCGATGGGCGGCGTAGCCGTGGCGTTCGTAGAACTGAATGGCTCGGTCGTTCGCGGCCATCACGTCGAGGGTGACCGTGTCCGCGCCCGCCGCTTCGAGTCGTGATTCCGCCTCCGCGAGGAGTGCGGACCCGACGCCCTGCCCGCGGTGTTCCGGGCGGACGAAGATGTTCATGACGACGCCGCGAGTCACGTCCTGCTGGTAAATCCCGGTTTCCAGGTCGAACATGACGAATCCGAGAATCGCGTCGTCGTCTCGGGCGACGACGATGGTGTCCGCGACGACGAACCGGGTGATTGCCGCCCGAATCGTCGGTCGGTTGGCTTCTGGCAACAGGTGGGACCCGAACGACCGCTGGTCCGTGGCGAGAGCTATCCAGAGGTCGGTGAGCACCTCCACGGCCTCCGTGTCCGGCACCGCGAGTTCCATCAGCGTTCGAGCGCCTCGATGGCGGGCAGTGGTTCGCCGGTCAACATCTTGAGCGCCGCGCCGCCCCCGGTGCTCACGTGGGTGAAGCCCTCGATACCGAGTCGTCTGAGGGCCGCTGCCGTGTCACCGCCGCCGACGATGCTGTTTTCGGCTTCGGTCGCCGCGTTGTAGATTCCCTTCGTCCCAACGGCGAACTGCTCCATCTCGAAGACGCCCGCCGGCCCGTTCAGAATCACCGTTCCAGCGTTCGCCATGATGTCGCTGTAGAGGTCAACCGTGCGCGTCCCGATGTCGAGGGCTGGTTCGTCGTCTCCTGCCGGGAGGTCCGCGAGTGGAATCTCGACCCGTTCGCCGTCGCGTTCAACGGCCACGTCCCGTGGGAGGACGATTTTGTGCCCGTAGGTATCGAGCAATCGGCCGGCGCGGTCGACTTCGTCCCAGTACCCTTCGTCTAAGATGAACTCGGAACTCGCCTTGCCGAGTTCGATGCCGTTTGCGATGAGGAAGACGTTCCCGACGACGCCCGTGGTGAGCACCGTGTCGGCGAGGTCGCGTTCGAGGACGCTCTCTGCGACGTCGATGGAGTCGTTCACCTTCGCGCCGCCGACGGCGTACACTCGGGGTGTGGGGGCGCTCTCGATGTCGCCGAGCACGTCGATTTCGCGCTCCATGACGCGGCCCGCATAGGCGGGCAGGCGCGTCGCGAATCCGACGAGCGAGGGTTGCGAGCGGTGGGCGGCCGCGAAGGCGTCGTTCACGAACGCGTCGAGGACGGGGACGAGTCGGTCGACGAGGTGGGTCTGCCCGGCAACCTCGGGGTCGAACTCCATGTACTCCTCGCTGTAGAAGCGCGTGTTTTCGAGGAGGACGCCCTCGCCGTTTTCGAGTGCCCGGATTGCGTCGCGCGCGTTCTCCGAAAAGTTGCCGTCACAGTAGGAGATGGGAAAGTCGAGGAGTTCGTTCAAGCGTTCTGCGTGTGGTTCGAGCCCGGAGAAGTCCTCACCGCCCGGTCTGCCCTGATGGGCGAGAATGACGACGCGCCCACCGCGAGAGAGAAGTTCAGAGAGAGTGTCCACGTGCGCCCGGATGCGCGCGTCGTCTGCGAGAGAGCCATCGTCTGAGAGCGGACTGTTGACGTCGACGCGCACCCCAATCGTGGTTCCGTCCACGGAGAGGTCGTCGAGGGTCTGAATCATTAGCCACGACTGCGTTGCGCCGTCACAAATTCCTTTCTGCTCCGACGCGCGCCCCCTGTGTCGTGGTCGCGCGCCTCTATCACGAAAGTAAATGGAGGAAGGGCAAAAAACTAAGACTGGGCGGGTATATGAATCCCGGCCCTTTCATGGTCACCTGTCTGATTAAGTGACCATAAATCTGTCAGAAAAACCGGCCGAAGTAAGAAAGGTTTATTGATGTATCAAGACCCGGTATCCATGTGGAGCGTTCTCAATGGGTATAGCAGAAACTTACACGCGTGGACGGCGGTTTGTCATAGAGCAACCGTTCGCGCTACTGGTCGGATTCGTTTTCGTCCTCATGATCATCGACCTCCTCGATGGACTGGCGACGGGTCGAATCCAATTTTCACGGGTTGGGACCCTCGTATGGGACGGCCTCATGCAGGGTCTCGTCATCGGGCTCGCCGGTATCGGCCTCTCGATGACGTACAGCATTTTGAACTTCGCAAACTTCGCACACGGTGATTACATCACGAGCGGCGCGTTTGCCGGCTGGGCGACGACGTACGTCATCGCCGGATTCGGCACGAGAGACATTGGCTCGCTCGTCCTCGTCGGTGCGGGTGGCTCCGTGTTCGGCGGGGCGCTCGGCATCGGCATCACGGCGACACCGCTCGCCATCATCATCGGGATGGTCGTCGCGGGCGTCTTTTCGGTAGCGCTCGCCCTATTAATCGACCGTTTCGTCTACCGGCCAATGCGAGCAGAAGAAGGCATCGCCTTGCTCATCACGAGCATCGGGGTGGCCTTCGCGATTCGCTACCTCATACTGTTCGTGTTCACCTCGGACGTGCGCGGAACGACTGACGCCGGCAACGTGCCGGAATTTGCCCCGTACTTCGTCGACGGGGCGGTCAAAATCACCGCGCACGACGTCACACTGGTCGTCGCGAGCGTCGGACTGATGCTCGGCGTCCACTTGCTGCTCCAGCGAACGAAGCTGGGCAAGGCAATGCGTGCGATGGCTGACAATAAAGACCTCGCACGGATTACGGGAATCCCGACAGAGGAAGTCATTCGGGCGACCTGGATTATCGGCGGCGGTCTCACCGGCGTCGCTGGCTACGTCTTCATCCTCTGGAAGGGGACTATTAGCTTCAACGACGGGTGGCTGCTGTTGCTGCTCATCTTCGCCGCAGTCATCCTCGGCGGCATCGGTTCGGTGTACGGCGCAATCGCCGGTGGCCTCGTCATCGGCCTCGCGGCGTCCGTCTCCGTCATCTGGATTCCGTCCGAGTTCGCCCGGGCGGCCGCGTTCATCGTGATGATCCTGGTCTTGCTGTTCAAGCCAAGCGGCCTGTTCAGCGGGAGGGCAACGGCATGAGCGGAAAAGACATCATCGACAACGAGAAGGCAGCACTCGCAGAGCTCTGGGAGCGCGACATCGTCAAGGTCGCGGCAGTCTTCGGGCTCATCTATCTCGCCTACATCATCAGCGGGATATTGCTCGGAAATCCGGTTCGCGGGCAGATTAACGCCATCGCCAACCTAACGTTCTACATCGGCGTCTTCGCGCTGCTGGCGCTCGCGCTCAACCTCCACTGGGGGTACACCGGACTGTTCAACATCGGCATCGCGGGCTTCATGGCCATCGCGATTTACACGATGGCGATGGTCTCGAAACCGGCGACCGTGCAGGCGGGGTCGTCGCTTACCCCCGGACTGGGGCTTCCCATCTGGGTCGGCATCCTCGCAGGCATGGCGGCGGCGGCCATCTTCGGCTTCGTCGTCGCGTTGCCGGCGCTGAAACTCCGTGCTGACTACTTTGCAATCGTGACGATTGCGTTCTCAGAAATCATCCGCTTTGCCTACCTCTCTGGAACCTTCCAGAAGTTCACCCTGTTTGGACTGACCACGGGGACGGGTGGCGGCAGCGGCCTCATCCTCAACTTCACCGACCCGCTTCAGGCGTTTCTCGAGACGGTGTTCCTCTGGGACATCTACCTCGGAATCGTCTCTGTGTTCGGCACGATCATCCCCGACAATCCGAAACCGGTCGTGGACAACTTCGCCTACGGCCTGATGTTGCTCCTGTTCGTGGGCATGTTCTACTGGCTCATGAAGCGGACTGGTGAGTCACCGTTCGGGCGTGTCCTCAAGGCGATTCGCGAGGACGAAGACGCAGCAAACGCACTCGGGAAGAACACCAATCGGTTCAAGATTAAGTCCTTCATGCTCGGGTGTGCGCTCATCGGCCTCGGCGGCATCCTCTGGCTGATGGGGTCGGGGTCGGTGACGCCGAACTTCTTCCTACCGCGCATCACGTTCTACGTGTGGATTGCGCTCATCATCGGCGGTGCCGGGTCGAACACCGGCAGCGTCCTCGGCGGCGCGGTGTTCGCCGCGCTCCTGTTCCAGGGACCACTCTACGCGAAGAACTTGCTGCAGACGGCACTCGACATCCCACAGCGCGGGCCGCCGAACTTCGGGCAGGCCATCGGGCCGCTGTTCTCGAACTTCGACCCGATGCCGTTCATCATCTACACGCTGAACAGCATCAACACGCTACAGCTCGTGTTCATGGGCCTCGTGCTCATCTGGCTGATGCACAACCGCCCCGAGGGAATGCTCGGCCACCGCAAGGAGATTGCGGCGAGCATCGACCTCGGGCGACCTGAGACGACCAAGAAGCCGACGGTGACCGACGGAGGCGACGACCAATGAGCGACACAGAACAAGTTGCACAACCGGTAGTAGACGGCCCAGACCTCACCGAATACCCCCTCGAAGTCGAAGGTCTGTATAAGTCCTTCGGCGGTATTCAGGCAGTAAACGGTGCCACGTTCAAAATCGAACGCGGCACGATGACCGGCCTCATCGGGCCGAACGGGGCTGGCAAGTCCACCACGTTCAACCTCATCATGGGGACGCACAAGCCGGACGCTGGCACCGTCCATTTCAACGGACGCGACATCACGGGTCATCCGGCCCACGAAATCGCGAACAGCGGCCTCGTGCGCACCTTCCAGATTGCCCGCGAGCTCGCGGACATGACCGTCTTAGAGAACATGATGCTCGCCCCAAAGTACCAGAAGGGCGAAGCGCTCTGGCGCTCTGTGCTACCGTTCGCGCGAAACGAGGTCATCGAGCAGGAAGAAGAATTACTCGACCGCGCGTGGGGCATGCTCGAATTCTTCGAAATCGACCACCTCGCAGAGGAGTACGCTGGAAACCTCTCTGGTGGCCAGCGAAAACTGCTCGAAATGGCGCGGGCGCTGCTCACCGACCCGGACATGCTCCTGCTCGACGAACCGTTCGCCGGGGTCAACCCGTCGCTCGAAAAGCGCCTGCTCAAGCACATTCACGAACTGCGTGAGCAGGGCTACACCTTCCTCATCGTCGAACACGACATCGACCTCATCATGAACAACACCTCCCACGTCATCGTGATGCACCAGGGGAAGGTGCTCACTGAAGGCCCACCGGAGGAGGTAAAGGCGAACGAGGACGTCATCGAAGCCTACCTCGGAGGAACCGTATGAGCCTGCTCGAAGTCCGCGACTTGGACGCCGGCTACGGCAAGGACCTCCAGATTCTCCACGACGTGGAGATGGAAGTCGGCAATAGCGAATACGTGACCATCGTCGGCCCGAACGGCGCGGGCAAATCGACGGTGATGAAGTCGGTGTTCGGGCTCACCACCCACATGGGCGGGAGCGTCGAGTTCAAAGACGAGGAGATTTCGGGACTGCGACCGGAGGAGATTATCCACAAGGGCATCGGCTACGTCCCACAGAACGAGAACATCTTCCCGACGCTCACGGTTCAGGAGAACCTGGAGATGGGCGCGTACATCTTAGAGGAGGTCCCACAGGACGCCCTCAACGCGGTGTACGAACGCTTTCCCATCCTCAAGGAGCGAAAGAACCAGAAGGCGGGGACGATGTCCGGTGGTCAGCGCCAGATGCTCGCAATGGGTCGGGCGCTCATGCTCGAACCCGAACTCCTCTTGCTCGACGAGCCGTCCGCGGGCCTCGCCCCGGACCTCGTAATGGAGATGTTCGACAAAATCGACGAAATCAACGACGCTGGCACGGCCATCATGATGGTTGAACAGAACGCGAAAGAAGCCCTCCGGCGGTGTGACCGCGGCTACGTGCTCGCGAACGGCCGCAACCGCTTCATGGACACGGGCGAGGCGCTCCTCGGCGACCAGGAAGTGCGCCAGGAGTTCCTCGGCGGTTAAGTTCGGTCGCGGAGTTTCATTTTTTAGTCGGTGCGTCCACCGAAAGCTTATGGCAAATTACCATAGCAATGCTACATGATGTCCTCCCCCACGCGACGCGACCTGCTGCGAATCGGCGGCCTCGGCCTCGCGTTCGTCGCCGGTTGCACGAGCGCGCAACCGAGCGGGTCGGAAAGCCCCGAATCTACGACAAGCGGGACGACCCAGCAAACACCGGACGCGCCCAGCGTAACCGTCACCGACGTTCACGTTACTCCCGAAGTGGTGAGCCTGAATTCCCCCGACTCCATCGGCGTCGTCGGCGAGCGAGACCAACAGTTCGTCATCGCCCGAGTGCGAACGGAAACCGACGACCCGCTGGAACGTGGTAAGTTCAACCTCAGAATAGCGGAAAACGAGTTTGGCGCGCTCGATACCAGCTATGGGTCGGACGTCGGGACCCTCTGGGAGTATCGGTCCACTAGGTACGAGCAGTCCACGGGTGGGTATCTGGTTTTCCAAGTGCCGAAACCGGTAGCGTCACAAGAAATTTCGATTCGGTGGCGAGACGAGGTGCATCCGCTCTCCGAAGAAACGACTGCACAACTCGCCACCGACCCGACGAACTTCGCCGTCCGCGAATTTACGACACCCGAGTCAGTACGAGCAGGTGAGAACGTGACGCTCACTCTCATCGTCGAAAATACGGGCACGACGGACGGCACGTTCGTCGGCGCACTCAACCGAATCGGACCGCAAGTCGCCTACACGCCGGTGCAGAAGGTGGCATTGGATGTGAAAGCGGGGGCGACAACGACGTGGTCCTACCCGTACACGCCGTCGCTCGGGTCGTCTGCGGAAGGGAGGAAGATGCACTACACCATGCTCTGGCGCGACGGGGATGAGAAGGCGACGACGACGGTGAAGCCGTATCAATCGTAGCGAGAACCCTGCGGCTCGTCGTCTCGCGTCGAAAGAAAAGTGGTCGATTTACTGACCGAGGACTTGCTCGATGACCGACGTGTACGAGGACTCGCCGATGTTGAACGCCACCTTGTTCGTGATGGTGCCGCCGAACTGGCTCTCGAAGACGTCCGCGAAGCGGTCGGACAGCTGCTGGCCGTAGTCGTTGTTGACGAACAGCGTCGCAGCGGAGGCTCCCCCGAGGCGTTCGGAGGCGACCTGTGCCATGACACGGCCCTGCAGGAAGTCGGACGGTGCCGTCCGGAAGATGTAGTCGTCGTCGTCCAGGTTCGAGACGGACAGCGCCGTCGAGGACGGCGAGCAACCGACGACCTGGTTCGGGATGAACACCTGCTGTGAGACAGGGACGTTCACACCGGACGAGGCGGACCCACAGACGGCCGGGTAGCCGGCGTTGACGAGCGACTGTGCCGCTGCGACACCGGAGTCGGGCGACGTCTGCGTGTCTTCGACCTGTGCATCGACGGAGATACCAGCCGGGTTCGCGTCGTTGATTTGCAGTGCCGGGAGGCGTGCTGCGCTGATCATCGGTCGCCCGACTGCCGCGAGGTCACCGGTCTCGGGCAGGAGGATTCCGACTTTTACTTCGCGGTCCGTGCCGCCGGGGGCCGAGTCGGCCATCGCGCCGGAGCCTTCTGGGTTGTCACCCTCGAAGCTCTGCGTTTCGAGCGTGGGCGTGGTCTGGTTCGCGCGGTCGAACTCCCAGATGGAGTAGGCTGCGGACGCTGGGTCACCCAGCTCGTTGAAGTTCGTCGCAGAGGATGCACCCTGGTAGTTGATGTCGTCGCCTGCGGCAACGGCCTCGACTGCCTCCGAGAGGTTCGCTGGACCGAACTCTTCACCTTCCGGATTTGCAACACGGCGCATCTGGTCGCGAATCGACGTGCCGTTGTTCTCGCCGGCAGCGACGTTCGCGAGAATGAGGAGTGCGACCGAGTCGTACGACTGAGAGGTGAACACGGACGGTGCCGCGTTGAACTCGTCCTGGAATAGTTGGCTGAACGCTTCCTGGTTCGGACCGCCCGCCGCGGGAGCCGTCCCGGTTACGTTCGCCATGTCGTTACCGACCTGGTCCGGAAGCGTGGTCGATTGCAATCCGTCGGGAACGAGGATCTGTTCACTTCCATCGCTCAGGTTGTAGTAGTCACGAAACAGTTGGATACCGGATTCGGGATAGCCAATGACCGTGATGATGTCGGGGCCACCATCGCCGCCACCGTTGCCACCGCCACCATCTGTGGTACCGGTTCCGTTTCCACCGCCATCACCCGTCGTCGTCGTTCCGTCGTCGCCTGGGCTGCCGATACAGCCGGCCAATCCAGCAATCCCTGCTGCGCCGAGTCCCTTGAGGAATTTACGGCGTTCGTTATTTGGTGCCATACAACTCGCTCTATTGGTCGTGAAGTTTATAAAACTACCCTTGAATATGTGACTCCCTGGCGTGGTTTTGATTAATTGTCGAAATAAAAGCGCCGTTCAAATGTCACGACAATCGGTGCAAACGAGTTGGCCATTCACGTTTACCAAATCGCGCGTAAGCGACCCACAGACCTCACAGATGCTCTGATTCGAGTATTCCGTATCGAGCTGGTCAACCTCTGATATGTTCGGTTCGATCTCAGTTTCTTCGGAGAGTCCGAGATGCCCGAGGATTGATGCCGTGACGAGGTCTTTTTCAGTGACAATTCCGACAGGTTTCTCGTTTTCTAAGACCACCAGTCGGCCGGCATCGCCACGAGTGAGCATTCCGGCTGCTTCTTCGAGGGACATATCGTCGCCGACGGTCACGATGCCCGGATGCATCACGTCAGAGACCGTCGCCTTTTCCGGGTTCGCGCCGTTCAAAAAGAGCGCCAGCATGTCGCCTTCGGTAACGAGCCCAACTGCCTCTTGTCCGCGGAGTACCACGGCACAGCCCTGCCCTTCTTCGCGTAGGAGGTGTGCCGTGTTCACGGCCGAATCGGACTCACTCACCCCGATAAATTCGCGCGTCATCACATCCCGAATCGTGACGGTATCTTCCATATGAGAATAGTTGGCACACTATGGCTAAAAGCTACCCCCATCACGTTTAAGCATACGCCCGCCGTATGTGAGTAATTACGCCGTTTCGAAGTCGAATTCGACGGACGTCCCGACGGCCCGGCACGTCTCGAGGGCGTGTTTTGCCGCCATACCAGCGTCCTGTGGAGAGCGCGCCCGGCCGACACCGACCTTGAGTTCGACGTTCACGGCCTCGCGGACGTGGTCGATTGCGCCCTGGTACGCTGCCTCGTCCATGTCAGGACAGACGGCGATGATGTTGTCCCCACCGACGAAAAACGAGAGCGCCCCGTTTTCCTCGCGCATGTAGCGCATCAGTTCGGCGTAGCCCTGCTCGATGTTGATGAACGTGTCAAATTCGTTCAGTCGGTCCGTGTACTGGCCCGTCGCGTCGTTTACGTCGAAGTGAGCGAGTTGCACGTCCTCAGTCGTTCGGAACTCCTCGTCGATGGTGCGCCCCCGGAGGATTTCCGTCCGCGTCTTGTCCTGTGCGCTGCCCGCCTCCTGTAACTGACTTGTGGCGTCTTCGAGCGCCTGAATCGGCGTCGTTCCCGTCGCGACGCTCAGGCTCACAGTCACCGGGTAGCGGTTGCGCACGGACTCCTGAATCCGGGCGTGGTCCGCAATCGAGAGCCCATTGCTCACGGCAATCATGTTGTCGAAGCGACTGAAGAAGATGTAGCCATCGCGGTTCCCGAACAGTTGTGAGAGGTCGGCGTACAATCGCGACTGGAGGGTCTGGAGGTCGACTTCGCGGCGTGGTTCCGGCGTGACCGTCCAGGGCCCGTAGTTGTCGATTTGGATCAGCGTTATCTGCGTGTTCGTCACGGTTGGTCGGCCCTACGAAGTCCGCGCGTATCTTTCTTTTCGATGTGATTTCGTCTACGAGTCGAACACCCCGTCCGACTGCGTGAAGTCTGCTCGGAACGAACCCAATTCGTCGAGTGCTCGTTTGATGGCGGACAGTTCCGGTTCGTCGTAAGCGTCGTCGGTGGCCCAGGCGTACCGAATCGTCTGGTCGCTATCGACGAGAAACACCGCTCGCTTCGGGACGTGCTTGTGTTCCTCCCACTCGTCGTACAGGACGCCGAACGCCGACGCCACGCTGCCGTCTGTGTCTGACAGCAGGGGGAATTGAAACTGGTATGCCGCCGCGAACTGCTCGTGGGCGTACGTCGAATCGGTCGAGATGCCCCACACGTGCAGGTCGTCAACAAGCGTAAACCACTCTGCGTCCCGAACACTGCACAGTTCCTGCGTACACGCCGGGCTAAAATCGAACGGGTAGAACAGCACCAACACTGCATTCCCGGCCGACGTGTGCGTTGTTAGGTCGTACGATTCACGTCCCCCATTTTGCACGCCCGCCAAAGAAAACGACGGCGCGTGACTCCCCACTGATAACATACCCTGACATCTCATCTCGGAGGCATATATGTTGCCGTTCTGAGAGCACTTCCAGAGGAAAGACTGCCCCTCGGTAGAACCCAGAACAATCGAAATCCGCAGATTAAAACTGCCTGCCCACGGAGTCGGGAAACGATGATTCCCTCGTTCGTCATCGGCATCGCGGGCGGTACCGGTGCCGGGAAGACGACCGTCGCCCGCGAACTCACCGAGGGCGCAGGCGATTCGGTCACCCGCATCCCGCTCGACAACTACTACAAGGACCTCTCACACCTCGACATGGAAGAACGCGCCGAGGTCAACTACGACCACCCGAACGCCTTCGAGTGGGAACTCGTCCGCGAGCACATGCGCGCGCTCATGGAGGGCCAGCGCATCGAGATGCCCCAGTACGACTTTACTATCCACAACCGCCGGGACGAACGCATCACCGTCGCGCCAACGGACGTCATCGTCCTCGAAGGCATCTTCTCGCTCTACGACGAGGCGCTGAACGACATGATGGACCTCCGGGTGTACGTCGAAACCGACGCCGACGTGCGTATCCTCCGGCGCATCCGCCGCGACGTCATCGACCGGGGTCGTGACCTGGACGGCGTCATCCAGCAGTATCTGAACACAGTCAAACCGATGCACGAACAGTTCGTCGAACCGACGAAGAAACACGCAGACCTCATCATCCCAGAAGGAGCGAATCGGGTGGCGGTAAACCTGCTCGCGGACAAGGTACAGGCAGAAATCAACGGCACCGCGACGGAATTACGAGAGGCGTCGAGTCCCGGGCGACCTGAGTAACTTACGCTTTTTGCCGGTCTGGGTTCTCGACGTTCGTGTCGTAGTCCCAGAAGCCACCGCGGCGCATTCCGCGACCGACGGCCTTGTGGAACTCGACGAAGTCCGCGAAGGACTCCTCTGGAACGTGTTCGAAGATGTCAGCGACGCTCACGACGCGCTGGTAGTTGATGCGAATCGGGTGGTCCCCATACTGCTCGACGTAGTCCGCCTTCGCGAGCGGGAAGTCCGCTTCTTCGTTTATCTTCTTCGCGAGGATGGCGTGGCCGTATTTACGCATGCCCTCGCTGCCTTCCTCACCGTCTGGGTCGTGGGGCCAGTCCATGCGTTTTGACAGTCCCGAACTCTCAAAAGGGTTTATGTTCCGGCGGTGGCCGGACGTTTGGATGGGTTTGTCACAATGTTAAACCCCGATTCTGGGTGACTTTCTGCCAGTGCCGGGGGCAGGCATGAACGACCATGAAATACCTCAAGTTCGTCATCTCACCAACCACGCGAGCACTCCACCCAATCGATGAGACAATCGAGTACCATCCGGAAGTCACGCACGAGGCGCTCTTACACGTCGATTCCCTTCCGGACGGCGCTGGCGTCTTGCTGTACCGGTTGCGAGGCGATCCGGGAGCACTGGGACGGTCGCTCACCGCCCACCCCGACGTGCGGGCATACGAACTCGTGGACATGGACGATGACGCCTTCCACATCTACATTCAGGTGGACGCAGACGAAGTCGGTGGCGAACTCATCTCGCTGGTCCACGAGAACGCCCTCATTATCGACACGCCACTCGAATACACGGAAGACGGCCTTCGGGTCACGCTCGTCGGCACTCACGACAGGCTCAGGGAGGCGCTCTGTTCGATTCCAGACGAACTCCACATCTCCGTCGAGCAAGCGGGCGAGTACACACCGGGTCGCGGCGAACTCCTCTCGCCGCTCACCGAGCGACAACTGGAAGTGTTCAAGACCGCCGTCCAGCGAGGCTACTACGAAGTGCCGCGTCGGACCACACACAAGGACCTCGCGAAGAATCTAGACTGTGCGCCGAGCACCGTAGACGAACATCTCAGGAAAGCGGAATCCCACGTCGTTTCCGGCCTCCTCGGCTAATCGCCCGTCACGCCCCGACGTTCACCTGATAGTCCTTCAGGATGTCCCGTCCGATGATGACCGGGTAGGTCATGTGGCTGCGGTCTTCGACGCTCGCCATGAGGGTGTGCGTCCGCCCACCAATTTCGATGGTGACGTCCACGACGGGTCGCGTCTTCCCTTTCTTGTTGCTCCCGGAGACGATGCGCGTGTGGTCAGTGATGGGGCCCGCCCCGATTTCCGCCGCGAGCGAGATGTCGATGCTGGTTCGGGTCGCTCCCGTGTCCGACTTCGCCGTGACCGTCTTCGCGCCGGACGTGCCGTACACCGTCACCTCGTTCGTGTAGCCGATAATCTGTCGCTCCTCCGAGCGTGAATCCGCCGCCTGTTCGACGACGAATGAGGGGGTCGAGTCGTCAAATTCGGCCGCGAGGTCGGCGACGAGCGCTCGGTCCACCGACCCGCCTGCCCGCTCGATGGCGAGGGCTGCGATGTACGGGGCCGGGTTGATTCCGGTCGCGCGAAACAGCCCCTTGAACCCGGCGGTCGGGTTGACTTCGAGGACGTACCAGCCGTCTGTTCCCTCCACGAGGTCGATACCCGCGTAATCGACGCCAACCACGTTCGTCGCCCGGAGCGCGATGTCTCGAACCTCGGCTGTGAGTTCGTCGGTGGCATCTTCGATTTCGCCGCCGAGGGCCACGTTCGTCCGCCAGTCGCCCTCCGGCGCGTGGCGCGTCATCGCGGCGACGACTTCGTCGCCGACCACGTACACCCGAAGGTCACGATGGCGGTCCGGGTCCACCTCGATGAACTCCTGTAAGAAGGCCCACCGATTACCAACCTGCGGAGAGAGCACCTCGTCGGGCGTGACCTTCCACGTCCACCCGCCGTGGGTTCCGATGGCGGTCTTGTACACCGCCTCGTCGTCGAACGCAGACCGCAGTTCGTTCAATCGACCCGGATTGAGCGCGAGTAGTTGGTCGGGAACCGGCAGGCCCGCCTCCGAGAGGCGCACCGCCGTCGAGTACTTGTGCATCGACGTGAGGACCTTCGCCGGGTCGTTGAGCACCGGCTTCAACCCCTTGATGCTATCCGCGAGGCAGAGCGCCTCGATGGTGTAATCTGCCTTCGAGAGCAACAGCCGATTTATCACGATGTCCACGTCGGGCGACAGCGTGGCCGTCCCGTCCTGAATCCGGATTTCCGTGTTGTCTCGCCGGAGCCATTCCGGGTCGTGCCCCAGCGCGTCGATGGCGTTGAGAATCGCCTTCGTCTCTTTCGAGGAGTGGAGACTCAAAACGCCAATACGGAGGTGGCCGGGCGTAGTCATATCTTCTGCTAGCACCTGCCGACACTTGAATTAATCTGCAAACAGGTGGCGAGTTGAAAACAGAGTTGGGGAGTGTACGCTCCGCGGCGCTCACTGAGTTGTTCCTGAAGAAGCGGTGAGAATGGGATTTGAACCCATGAAGCCTTGCGGCTACCAGTTTTCAAGACTGGCGCATTTGGCCACTCTGCCATCTCACCAACACCCCGACATACCTCGGCATCCGATTAAGGCCTGTCGCTTTTCAGTCGCGCATGAGGGCCAGTCCGTCGGCCGACTTCTCGACGCGGAGACCGAGGGCTTCGATAACCGCTGCGGAGTGACGCGGATAAATCCGACCGGCCGCCTGTCGGGCGTTGATGAGGGTGATGGCGGTGACGAGGTCGGACACCGTCTCGACGACGGGGAGGTTCGGGAGGAAATCCACCTCGAACCCGGCGTCGAGGCCGCGGTCGGTGAGCGTCTCGACTGCCGGGGAGGTGTATGCCCCCTCGAAGTTGATTGGGTCGTCGAACCCCGCGTAGTAGACGCGCCCGTCTGTCGAGGGGCCGAGAATCACCGGGTGGCGGCGGAGTTTCATCGCCGCGTTGTCGATTTCCTTGCGCGTGAGGAACATCGCGGTCGGTTCGACGGCAGCGGCGGTCTTGACCTCCTCGCGGTCGAGCAGATGGGTGAGCGTGTTGCCAACTCGGCCCGAGAACGTCTGGCCGACCTGCACCTCGAAGCGGGCGTCCTCGGGTGCGTCGAGGCAGTCCTCGGCCAGGTCGCGCAGTTCGGACTCGACGGCCTGAATCGACTGGTGTTCTTCGGGTAGGTCTTCATCCGCCCGGTAGTTCACGAGGAGGTCGCCGCCGCTGTTCTCGACGGCGCGGAGCACGTCCTTCAGCATCGCGGCGTAGAGGTCAGCGCATTCGTCTTCCGAGAGTGGCGTGGACGCGGCCAACTCGGGGAGTACGAGTCCGGGTCGTGGCGGGTCTGCGAGTACGGCCACCATGGTCATGAAAACAGGTCCGTTCGGCGGGCCCTTGAACCCGCCGTTTGCGGTTCACTCGAGCGATTCTGGAAGTGCCGCCGCGAGCGCGTCGTCCAGCACGCCTGCGGTGAGCAGGTCGTCCACGGCGGCCATGTCGATGTGGAGCTCTCGGTCGTCGGTGAGTGGCGGGACGACCTCCCGAATCACGTCGTAGGCCGCGGCCGTCCCGACGCCGTGGGAGAGGTCGTCATCGACGAATTCTGCGGCCTGTGCGCCACAGAGGAGTTCGACGGCGACGACCATACGGGCGTTTTCGAACGTCTGTCGCGCGTTGTGGGCGGCCTGTGCGCTCATGCTGACGTGGTCCTCCTGATTGCCGCTGACGGGCGTGTTGTCCGTGGAGGCTCGTCCGAAGGATCGACACTCGTTGACCAGCGAGGCGGCCGTGTACTGCGCGATCATCAGTCCCGACCGAAGGCCGCTGTGTTCGGTCAGGAACGGCGGCAGATGGGCTTCCTGGATGTTCGGGTTCACCATGCGGTCGGTTCGCCGCTCGCTGATGGCGGCGAGTTCGGTGAGGGCGCTCGCGACGTAGTCGAGGCGCAGGGCGAGCACCTCGCCGTGGAAGTTGCCTCCGGACAGCACCGCTGCTGAGTCGGTGCCGCTCGCCCGCGAATCGACCTGTCCGCCGGGGAAAATGAGCGGGTTGTCGGTCGCGCTGTTGAGTTCGATTTCGACGGCATCGCGGAGGTGGGAGACGGCTTCTCGAACCGAGCCATGGACCTGTGGCAGACACCGAATCGAGTAGGCGTCCTGCACGCGGTCACAATTGCGGTGGGATTCGACGACTTCTGATTCCGCGGTGAGTCGCTTTACGTTCCGTGCGGTAGCCGCCTGCCCGGGATGGGGGCGGATCGACGAGAGTGCAGGGTCACAGGACGCTGTCGTCCCCATCGTCACCTCAGTGGTAAGTGCGCCGGCCGTGTCGGCGGCCCGGAGGAGTGAGTCTGCGTCCACGACGAGCAACGCGGCGAGGCCGACGGTCAACTGCGTGCCGTTGATGAGCGCGAGCCCCTCCTTCGAGGCGAGCGTGAGCGGTTCGAGACCGACGCGAGCGAGGGCGTCAGCGCCCGAGAGGCGGTCGCCGTCTACGACCGCTTCTCCCTCACCGAGGAGTACGAGCGCCATGTGGGCGAGCGGGGCGAGGTCGCCGCTTGCGCCGAGACTCCCGCGAGATTTCACGACCGGGTGGACGCCTTCGTTGAGGAACGTCACGAGGTGGTCGAGGACGACAGGTCGGACCCCGGAGTAGCCCTTCGCGAGCGCGTTGACCCGGGTGACGAGCATCGCCCGGACCGCTTCGCGGTCGAGTTCACGTCCCGCGCCTGCCGCGTGACTGCGGAGCAGGTTCGTCTGGAGTCGTTCGATATCCTCGCGAGGGATGCGTTCGTTCACGAGTTGGCCGAATCCCGTGTTGACCCCGTAGACCGCCTCTCCGGACTCGACGACGTCTTCGACGCGAGCGCGGGCATCGCGGACGGCACGTTTTGCCTCCTCGGCGACGACCACGGGCGCGTCTTCGCGGGCGACGCGAGCCACGGCTTCCGGCGTCAGCGATTCGCCGTCCAGGACGACCGACTCGGTCATCGGTGACCACCCGACAGAGCGTGTGCAGCGAGCATACCTGCAAATTTGTCGGATTGCGTGAAGTCGGTTTCGAGCGGGCCGTCACACATAGCGAACCTCGCCGTGGAGTCCCGCGAGGAAGTGGGCGACGGCGCGCGCCCCGGCGTGGGCGGTTCGCTTGTCGATGTCGAGGGGCGGTGAGTATTCGACCACCTCGAACCCGGCCACGCGGTGGTCCTCGGCCGCGCGGTGGACGAGTTCGAACAGTTCGCGCGTGGTGAGTCCGCCCGGCGTCGGCGCACTCACGCCGGGGGCCGCAGTCGTGTCGAGGACGTCCAGATCCACGCTCAGGTAGACCGAATCGACGTGTGCCATGTCGTCGAGGATGCGGTCGATGACCGTCACGCCCTCGGTTCCCACCTCGGAGGCGGTGACGATGGTGCCGCCCTTCTCTTCGACGAATTCGGCGTAGGGTCCCGCCGTCTCGAAGTGACGCGCGCCAACCACCGCAAACTCGGCGAGGCCGGATTCGAACAACTGGCGGTAGGGCGTCCCGCTCGTCGGTTCGTCTCCAACCTCTCGGCAGTCGAGGTGCGCGTCAAAACTGATGACGCCGACCGACCCGCGGTCGACGAGCGGACTCACGTTCGGCACGGTGAGCGAGTTGTCACCGCCGAGAAACACCGGGACTACGCCCGTATCGTACACCGCGCTCGTCGCGTCGTAGGCGGCGTGTTGGACCTGGCTCACCGTCCCCTCCGGCAGGGCAACGTCTCCGAGGTCGGCGACCGACTGAATTTCGCGACCCGAGAAGTGGTAGGTCTTCGTCGTCGCCAGCTCCGCCCGCAGGGCAGAGGGCCCACCGTGGGCACCGGGACGCCCGATGACCGCGCCGTCGTACGGTTCACCGACGATGACCGCGTCGTACTCGTCGGCGGAGTCGAGCGAGACGTGAGAAATCACGTCGCCGAACTGTTCGTCGTTCGGGTCGGTCGAATCGCCGTGCCACGACGGCGGCGCCTCGAACGTCATCGCGAGTCGAGCCCCTCCGACTGCGCCAGACTCCGGCGACTCGAAAGCGTGACCGCCTCGCGTTGCTGGTGTCGATACCCCGACGTCCCCTGTAACTCGCGTCCCAGAGCGACGAGATGCGTCCGTAACTGCGTCGCCATAGAACCCCCTTTGCGAATTACCACTATAGTCATGTTGCCAATTGTACAGAATCTGAGACGTCGGGGCACGACCAGCGCGTCGGGTGACTATATTTATGTGTTCCCCGCACGCGCACTCGCACATGACGTGGCAACAGTGGCTCGTACGACTCGTGCTCCTTCTCACCGGTCTCACCTTCGCCGGGGCGCTGGTGAACCTCGTGGTGACCGGCGAACTCGCGACCCCGGCGTCGCTCGTGACGATTGCGCTCATTCTCGTGGCGCTCGGCGGCGCTATCTGGACCGCGAGAAAATCGGCAGAATGGCTCGCCAACCCGTACTGGTAAGCTACCGCCCGCGTCGGCCCTTCGTCTGGCGGTAGTCGCGTCCCATCTCGGCAGAGAGGTGCTTGACGAACTGTTCGTACTCGTCGTCGTCCATGTCTGCCGGGTCGAGCAGCGGAATCAACTCGAAACCCCGTCCGCGAAGCGTCGTCGCGTGACACTCGTCGATGTCGAGGGCGTCCGGGTCACGCGTGGTGTATTCGAACGCGAGCGCCGAGAGCGCCTGCTGGCCGACCGGTACGATAATCTGTGGGTTTATCATCCGGAGTTCGGCCGTCAGATAGCCGTCGCAGGCCATGAGTTCCGCGTCGGTCGGCCCGCGTTCGGGGTGGCGACACCGCGTGGTGTAGGTGAGAAAGACGTTTTCCAGGTCTGGTTCGGCGGCGTCCGGGTCTGACGAACTGAAACCGACCCGTCCGAGCAACTGCTGGAGGCGTTTACCTCCTTCGTTGCCGGTGAAGGGAATTCCCGTCTCGTCTGGACCCGCGCTCGGCTGGCCGCCGACGAAGACGAACTCGGCGCTCACGTCGCCGTAGCCGTGGACGACGTTCGTGCGCGTCTCGCAGAGTTTCTCGCAGTTCTCGCACGCCTCGTCCATGTTGAACGGATTCTTGAGGTTGTCGGGATTCGCCGCCATCACTCGACGTTTTCGGGGTTCCGTGGGTGATAATCGGTTCGGTACTCGCCGACCTTGCCGTCGAGACGGTCCGGGTTGATACGCCCGGCGAGCAGCATGAAGTCCAAGATGGTGAGCGCGAACATCGCCTCGACCACCGGGACGCCGCGCGGGGGCAGGACTGGGTCGTGGCGACCGATGACCTTCTCCTCCTTCTCCTCGCCCGTCTCCCAGTCGACCGTCGTCTGGGTCTTCGGAATCGAGGTCGGCGCGTGCAGCGTCACCTCGCCGTAGATTGGCTGCCCCGTCGTGATGCCACCCTGAATGCCGCCGTGGTCGTTGCCGACGGGCGTCGGGTCGCCACTCTCGTCGAAGGTCCAGTCTTCGTTTCGCTCGTAGCCGGTGTAGGTTCGCGCCTCGCGGCCGAGACCGAACTCGAACGCGGAAGCGGCGGGCACGGCCATCATCGCCTGTCCGAGGCGCGCGGAGAACGAGTCGAAACGGGGTGCGCCGAGGCCGCGAGGGACGCCCTGTGCCTCGAAGTAGATGCTCCCGCCGATAGAGTCGCCCTGCTCCTGATACTCGTTGATGCGCTCACGCATCTCGTCTGCCGTCTCGGGATGCGCACACCGCACCTCGTTTTCCTCAGAATGTTCGAGAATCTCCTCGAACGTCACGTCGGGCGCGACGATGTCGCCAATCTGGTTGACGTGGGCCTTGATTTTGATATCTTGCGTGGCGAGAATCTTCTTCGCGATTGCCCCGGCGGCGACCCAGTTGACCGTCTCCCGGGCCGAGGAGCGACCGCCTCCGCCCCAGTTGCGCGTGCCGAACTTCGCAGAGTAGGTGAAATCGCCGTGGCTCGGACGTGGGGCGGTGATGAAGGGTTCGTACTTCCCCGAGCGAGCGTCCTTGTTCTGGATGGTCATCCCGATTGGCGTGCCCGTGGTGTAGCCGTCTTGTACCCCGCTGTGAATCTTCACTTCGTCGGGTTCGCCGCGACTCGTGGTTATCATCGACTGGCCCGGTTTGCGTCGGTCCAGGTCGCCCTGGATGTCGTCTTCTGTGAGTTCCAGCCCGGCGGGACACCCGGAGACGGTGACCCCCATCGCGTCGCCGTGGCTCTCCCCATAGGTGGTGACCCGGAAGAGGCGGCCAAATTCGTTACCGTTCATTGCAGGCCACTCGGGTGGCCGCACATTTAGTGTTTACAGGACGTGGCGCAAAGTTGCCGCTTACTGGAGGTCGGAAAGCCGACAGACCGCGAATGGACACAACATCTCGTCGGGACTCAGGCTGCCGTGGGAGCCAACCTGGTTCAGTTCGCCGTCGTCGTACCAGACGAATTTGTCGCGGTGAACGGCCACGAGGTCAGGCGCGTGCGCCTCGAAGTGCGCGGAAGGAGTGCGGTCACCGAACAATCCACGCGACGTGTACTCCTCGCGGTCGAACGTGAGAACGTCCAACTCGGCAGAGAGCAGGTCGCGGAGCGGTTCGACGTGCCCCTCGCGAACGTGGAACTGGAGGTTTCGCCCGCATCCAACTGCCGGGATTGGCTCACCGTGTGGACGGCGTTGCAGGTGGTCGTGAAGGCCCGCAATCGTGTTCAGGTCGACGTTCGTCTCTGGGTCGGTGTTGAGGTGGCCGTGGTCCGCTGTGGCGACGAGGAGGGTGTTCTCGGCCACATTTGCGTCCAGTCGCCCGATGAGTTCGCGCTCAACGTGCCCCAGCACTGTCGCCACCATCTCATCGTACTGGGGCGATTCGGTCCCGTGCTGGTGGGAGACGGCGTCGATGTGCGGGACGTATGCGTAGGTGTATGTCGGCCCTTCCGCGGCTTCGAGCGTCTTGCGAACGACTCGGCCCATGTGCGCGAGGTCGCCGTATCCGGTCACGTCCGCCCCGGCCATGGCGAGATTCGAGTGTTCGGACGTCGCGATTCGCTCTGGCATGACGACGTGTGGCGTGGCGAGTGCGTTCGTATACCGTCTGCTCGGGTGGCGAGAGGAGGAGCGTGCCATCCACGCCGTCGAACTTCTTCGGGGCGTAGTCGCCGTCGAGCGTCGAGAACGGCAGCGTCGTGAGCACTTCGTTGAGTTCCTCGTAGTACTGGAACCAGCCGAGCAGGCCGTGTTCGACCGGCTGGGTGCCCGTCGAGATGGTGGTGATAGCTGCCGACGTTTCTGAGGGATACGTCGAAGTGAGCGGCATCACCGTACCCTGCTCGGCGAGCGCTTCGAGGTGCGAATGCTTGTGCTGGTCGCGCGTCCACTGCTCGTAGCCAAAGCCGTCGAGCAGGAGCACGACGACGTGGTCTGCGTCGGTTTCGACGCCTGCGAACGCCTTGTCCGGGAGGGTGCGTCGGGTCGGCGCATCGAAGAGGGAGAGTACCGTGTCGGGAACGTTGGCGAAGCAGAAGCCATCGTAGTCGGGAAAGAGAAAGCCGTCTTCTACGAGACGGTCGCGGAGGGAAGCGGCAACGTCGTCTTGTCGCATTGATACGACGTGGACGGAGCGAGAAAAAGAGGATTGCGGTCTGGCAGGTCACCCCACGCGCTGGTCCACCTGCGCGCCGAGGTCGTAGAGCAGGTCGAAGAAGTTCGGGAACGAGACGTCTACGTGTTCTGCGCCCTTCACCTTCGTCGTCCCTTCTGCGACCAGTCCCGCCACGGCCAGCGCCATGATGATGCGGTGGTCGGCCCAGCCATCGACCGTCGCCCCAGACAGGTCAGATTCGCCGCCCCTGACGATGAGTTCGTCCTGTCGTTCGGTGACCGACGCGCCCATCGTCGTGAGTTCCTCGGCCATCGCGCTCACGCGGTCTGTCTCCTTGAATCGGACGTGTTCGCAGTTCGTAATTCTGGTTTCCCCGTCCGCCACCGCACCGAGCGTGGCGATGGTCGGGAGCAGGTCGGGCGTGTCGCCCACGTCGAACTCGATGCCAGAAAGGTCGGATTTTCGGACGGTGATAACACCGTCATCGTCGTCCCAGTCGATATTCGCGCCCATTTCGAGGAGTACGTCCACGATGGCGCTGTCGCCCTGTGCGCTCGGGTACGCGCCGGTGACGGTGAGTTCGTCCTCGGCGGCGATGGCGCCCGCCGCGAGCAGGTAGGACATCGAAGAGAAGTCCCCGGGGACGTGGTACTCGCCGTCTTCGGGTTCGTAGGTCTGGCCGCCGGCGACCGCAAAGCCGTCCTGGGTGGGTTCAGCTTTGATGCCGAAGTCGGCGAGCACTTCGAGCGTGATATCGACGTAGGGGGCCGATTTGAGTTCGGTTTCGAGGTGGATGCCGATGCCGTCCGCTGTGGTCGCCCCAGCCATGAGCAGGGCAGTGATGTACTGGGAGGACACGTCGCCCGGAATCGAGACTTCGCCGCCGGAGAGCGCGCCGCGAATCACGAGCGGGGCCTGCCCATTGTCGCGGGTGCTCTCGGCTCTGACGCCGAGTTCGGTGAGCGCGGTGAGCAGTGGTCCCTGTGGCCGAGAGCGAAGCGAGCGGTCGCCGGTGAGTACGGTGATGCCGTCTGCGAGCGCGGCGGTGGCCGTCACGAGGCGCATCGTCGTCCCGCTGTTCGCACAGTCGATGATGTCGGCGGGCGTCCCTGGTTTTCCGCCAAAGCCGGAGATATCGAGGCCCTCGTCGACTTCCTCGACGTTGCCGCCGAAGGCTTCCACGGCCCGGATAGTCGCCTTCGTGTCAGCACTGATGAGGGGGTCGTAGACGAGTGCGCCGTCGGCGTAGCCGGCGGCGAGAATCGCCCGGTGAGAGTAGCTTTTCGACGGTGGGGCCTTCGCGCTCCCCGACACGGTCGAGTGAGAGATGTCAACGTCCATGGCGCTACCAATGGGACGACCCGGTATCAGGATACCGGACACGGACAGGTCTGCCACGTCAAAATGCGTCGCCCCGGTAGGGTTTTAGCCCTCCCTCACACATCCCTGAATATGCAACCGGACTTCTCTAAACTCGACGACGCCCTCGACGACGCAGGTGCAGACGGCTTTCTCATCTACGCGTCGAGCGACGATTCGAACCAGCGCTACCTCTCCGGGTTCGACGCTCCCGACCCCTTCATGGCCCTCTACGACGGCGCGGTTCACCTCCACGTCTCGCCGCTCGAATATGGACGAGCGAAAAAAGAGAGCGGCGCGGCCTCGCTCTCGCGGCCGAGCGACTTCGGCTACCGCGAACTCGTCGAAGAGCACGGGCGAATCGGGGCTTCCCACCGCGTCCACGCACGGTTCCTCGAATCCCACGACGTCGAATCCGTCCTCGTCCCGATGGACTTCCCCGTCGGAAAGGCAGACGGCCTCCGCGAGCAGGGCATCGCGGTGACCGCAGACGAAGACGACATCCTCAAAGACATCCGCGCGGTCAAATTGCCCCAGGAGATCGCCCACGTCCGGGCGGCACAGAAGGCAAACGAGCAGGCGATGCACACCGCCGAGATGCTCATCCGCGAGGCGACGGTCGAAGACGGCGTCCTCCACTACGAGGGCGAGCCGCTCACTTCAGAGCGCGTGCGCCAGGAAATCGAACTGACGCTGCTGCGCCACGGGTGTGCCCTCGACGAGACCATCGTCGCCTGTGGCGCTGACGCCGCAGACCCCCACGACCGGGGCAGTGGCCCACTGCTCGCAAACGAGTCCATCATCGTGGACATCTTCCCCCGCGACAAGGAGAGCAAGTACTTCGCCGACATGACCCGCACCTTCGTCAAGGGGACGCCGAGCGACGAACTCCAGGCGTGGTACGACATCACCGACGAGGCGCTCGAAGCCGCACTCGACGCGGTGAAACCCGGCGTGACCGGCGAGGAAATTCACAACGTCGTCTGTGACATCTACGAAGAGGCAGGCTACCCGACGCTCCGGTCCGACGAGACGACCGAAGTCGGGTTCATCCACTCGACGGGCCACGGCGTCGGTCTCGACATCCACGAGTGGCCGGCGCTCGCCCCGCAAGGCTACGAACTGGAAGAGGGCCACATCATCACGGTCGAACCGGGGCTCTACGACCCCGAAGTGGGTGGCGTCCGCATCGAGGACATCGTCGTCGTCACCGAGGACGGCTACGAGAATCTGACCGATTACCCCAAAGAATTCGTCCTCCCCTAGGCAGTCTTCGTGGTTACGTTCTCGACCCACGCCGGCTTTTCGACGGTTACGGACTCTGTAAGCGTCACGCGGTATGTGAGTTTCGTGCGGGTATAGCTTCGTGGCTCGTCGAGTCGACTTCCTGCGACGTACAAATTGATTCCGTGAACGACCCCCTGTTGGTCGACGAGAAGGTGCCCTTTCGCCGCCGTGATTGAGCGATTGTCGTACGTCTCTGCGGGCTCGGTCAAATTGTACACGATGAGTGTCGTTCCCTCCCGTTGAATCACGTCCGTGGCCGTGTACTCGCCAATCTCGAGGGCGACTTCCAGATAGCGCGTGCTGGTATCGATACCGGCTTGATGAACGTCGTGTGGCGACCACTGTTCCGGTGTGTCGTAACCGTACGACGGGTCCTCGTCACAGCACCTGAAGTACCGACCCGACCGATTGACGTACTCTTCGTGCGTATCCCCTGGAAATTTTTGCAGCGTGTACGCGGCGGGTTCAGTCGGGTTGCTCTCGAAGTACTGGATTCGGTTCCACGTCCGCTGGCCGTCGGTGGAACTGATCACAGCCCTCATGGTGTAACTGCGCTCGGCGAGTGCCACACTCGAATTATTCACGATGCGTGAGGGGTCGGTGAACCCAGCTTTCGACGCCCCGGGAGGATACTCGACCGTATCAAGTGTCGGTGAGCCACCAAACGGAACGTCATTCCCGTCGGTAAGCGACGAGAACGGGCCGCCAGAGCATCCAGCGAGGACGAGGGAGAGACAGCATAGAGACGAAAAAATCATTCGAGAATACATAATTCAACTATTCAGACATGTGGGATATAGCTTACTCCGCATTCAGGGAAACGAACCCCTTTTTGCTTCCGCCCCGGTAGGTCGCAGACATGGAACTGCTGGTCGTCGGCGCGGGCGCGATGGGCCGCTGGTTCGCCCAGAGCGTCGCAGACGAATGGGAGATTACGTTTGCCGACACCGACCCAGCGGCCGCAACCGCCGCCGCAGAATCCGTCGGCGGCGACACCGTCTCACTCGCGGCAGACGACCAGTTCGACGTCGTTTGCGTGGCCGTCCCCATGTCCGTCGTCGGACGGGCCATTGAAGCCCACGCCCAGAAGGCGACCGCCGCGCTCCTCGATTTGAGCGGCGTCATGGAGACGCCACTTGCGGTGATGGCAGAACACGCCCCCGATGCAGAGCGAGTGAGCCTCCACCCCCTCTTCGGCCCGGACAACGCACCCGGGACGATTGCGGCCGTCTCCCAGACCGGCGGGCCGGTCACCGAAACCCTCATCCAACTGCTCGAAGCCGCCGGGAACACGATTTTCGAGACGACGGCCCGCGAACACGACGAGGCGATGGAGACGGTCCAGGCGAAGGCCCACGCCGCCATTCTCGCCTTTGCACTCGCCGCA
The DNA here is from genome assembly GCF_029338295.1 of Haladaptatus sp. QDMS2. NCBI lineage: Archaea > Methanobacteriati > Methanobacteriota > Halobacteria > Halobacteriales > Haladaptataceae > Haladaptatus > Haladaptatus sp. QDMS2. The sequence continues at coordinate 926,275 of NZ_CP119791.1, read as the reverse complement.
GAAGAGGTGCCAGCGGAGTTTCACACGCCCATCTCGGCGGGACTGTTCGACTTGGTTTCACAGGTCACCGCTGGGACGCCGCGTGTCTATGCCGAGATTCAAGAGACGTTCGAGGGCGCAGCCGACGTCGCCGAAGCCGCACGCAGAATCGCCGAATCAGATGCAGCGGGCGTAGAAGCCCTCTATCGCGAATCACGACGATGAAACAGAAACAACGCACGCAGGTCGTTTCGAACGCCAAGTACCTCCGCTCGGTGAGACCCATCGACCCGGACGAGATTTTCGAATACGTAGACGGGCAACCCCACCCGGCCGTCGTCAGACAGGTGCTCCGTGAACACGCCGTCGAACTCGGTATCGTCGAGGCGGGCGACGGAACTTTCGTTCCGGCCTCTGACGACCCGATATCGACCACATTCCACGGGGTGAAGGCGTTTCCCGCCGCGTACGCAGAACGCCTCGAAGACCGCATCGTGGGTCAGTACGGACCGGGGTGGCCCAACGGTGAGGGCGGCGACGTTCTCCGCCACACCATCCGCAAGCTGAAAGAGGACTACTTCGCCCAGAACCCGGTCGAGTACGACGAGGTGGCCGCGCTCGCCTACGCCGTCTACCACCTGCCCGACTACTACGCGAGCACCCAGTACGTGTTCGCGGACATGCTTCGCCACGGCCTCGTGAGTGAACACACCAGAATCCTCGACGTGGGCGCAGGAACGGGTGGCCCGGCGCTCGGCATTCACGACCTGTTCCCCGAGGACGCGCTCGTCGATTACCACGCGCTCGAACCGAGCGAGAGCGCAGACATCTTCGAGCACATGCTCGCGGAGACGCGCGACACCTTCCGGACGACTGTCCATCGCGAGACAGCAGAGGACTTCCAGCCGAGCGAAACCTACGACGTCGTGCTGTTCTCGAACGTCCTGAGCGAACTCGAAGACCCCGTTTCCGTCGTCAGGAAATACGAAAAGCACCTCGCAGACGACGGCTCTATCGTCGCCATCGCCCCCGCAGACCGGAACACGAGCATCGGTCTTCGGCAGGTCGAGCGAACCGTCGAAGACGGCCTCTCGGTCTGGGGACCAGCGGTGCGTATCTGGCCAGGATTCAAACCCGAAGACGAGGGCTGGTCGTTCGACGTCAAACCCGACCTCGAAGTGCCGCCGTTTCAGGCGCAACTCGACCGGGCTGGCGGCGGTTACGGTGAGTTCGAAAACGTCGATGTCCAGTACTCCTGGACCGTTCTCCGGACGGACGACAAACAGCGCCTCGACATCGACCCGAACATCAACCTGTACGCCCGGATGAACGAGATGGAAAAGCACGTCACGAAGCGCATCGACCTGCTCGCGGTGAAGTTGAGTCACTCGCTCTCCGACGGTGACTCCCACCAACTGTTCAGAATCGGCGACGGGTCGGAGCGAATCGACCACTACGCCGTTCGGACGAAAGAAACGTCGCTAAACGCGCCGCTCGCCGACGCCGACTACGGCGATCTGCTCATCTTCGAGAACGTGCTCGTCCTCTGGAACGACGACGAAGAGGCGTACAATCTCGTCGTGGACGGCAAGACGACGGTCGATTCGATGCCAGCGTAGGCGAGGTGTTTTTGCCCCGGCGTCCGCATGAGAGATATGAGCATGGAGATTCTGCTGACGAACGACGACGGCATCGACAGCACGGGGTTTCGCGTGCTGTACGATGCGCTCTCGACGGTCGGGAACGTGACGGCCGTCGCTCCGAAGGAAGACCAGAGTGCGGTCGGGCGAAAGATGTCCCGAGAGGTCCGCGTCCACGAACACGAACTGGGGTACGCCATCGAGGGAACGCCGGCCGACTGCGTCGTGGCGGGCGTCCAGTCGCTCGGCCCTGACCCCGACCTCGTCGTCGCGGGCATCAATCGCGGAGCGAACCTCGGGGAGTACGTTCTCGGACGTTCTGGAACCGTGAGTGCCGCCGTCGAAGCCGCCTTCTTCGGCATTCCCGCCATCGCCGTCTCGCTGTACATTCCCGGTGGCTGGGAGGAGTTCAAGAAACACCGCGAGTCGGCCGACGCCTACCGCGAGGCCGTCCGCGCGACCGAATACCTCGCAGACCACGCCATCAACGCCGGCGTGTTCGAGCAAGCCGATTATCTCAACGTGAACGCGCCGATGCCCGGTGACGACCCCGCCGAAATGGAAATCACCCGGCCCTCTCACGTCTACCAGATGGACGCAGAACAGAACGGCAAAACCGTCACCCTCCACGACCGCATCTGGGACAAGATGGCCGCAGGCGACATCCCCGACCCGCGGGGAAGCGACCGCCGTGCCGTCGTCGAGGGGCGCATCAGCGTCTCGCCGCTCACCGCCCCGCATACGACAGAACACCACGAGGCGCTGACGGCACTCGCCGAAACTTACCAGTAGACCGTCGGGAACTCGACAGTGGATGGGCGCTCCGCCGTGTGGTGAATTCGCGCCCCCGCCGATTCACGAGACGCGAAGAAACCTGCGTCCGTCGTGGCAATCGTCATCCGCAGGGTGTCGCCGGGTTCGAAGGTCCGCTGGAAGGCGACGAGTTCGAGGTCGATTTCTGTCGGTTCCAGTCCCTCGACGCGAACCGGCGTCACCTGATTGTTAATGAGCGTTTCTTCGCCGTCGCGGACGTGTTTCACTCGAACGAAGAGGCGTGTCTCGGGGCCAAGTGGCTCGATGGTGAGCCGTGCTGTCGGCGCGCCGAAAATCTCCTGTGCCTGCTCGATAGGGAAATCGAAATCGACCGCCGTGCCAGCCGTGTCCTCGTTCTCGGGGACGAAGTGGCTCGTCGCGGTCGGAATGACGCTGTTCAGAACGACCGTCGAATCGCCGTCGCTCGTGTCTCGGAATCGGCGCGTCTGGGTTTCTGCGTCGGGTTTCGGCACGTCTTCGGCCTCGCGCCACTCGCCTGTCTGGACCTCGTAGTACGTCACGGGAGCGAGCTTCGCGTCCGCCGCGCGTGCCGTCTGGTCGGCCTGTGCCGGGGCTTTCAGGAAGGCGTCGAGCCACGACAGCGCCATCGCGTCGAGTCGCTGCTGTTGGTCCTCCCCGGCGGCGTCCGTGGCGGTGTGGCCACCCTCGAAGAAGACGAGTCGCGTCGGCACATCGTTCGATTCGAGCGCCTGGGCCGTCCAGAGGGCTGCGTTCGGGACGAACAGCGTGTCGGGCCATCCCTGGAGGAATAGCGCCGGTGTGTCGAGTTGGTCGAGTTTAACTGCGGGCGAGCGAACACCGAGGTAGGCCTCTCCGGATTCGTCGATTTCGTTGGTCGCCGCCGCTTTCGTGTTGATTTCGTGGAGTTTCGGCGGGAGGCCGTACTCCGCGTCGTCCTCGTCGGGAAGGCCATCGCCGGAGGTGAGACCGCGCGACCCACCCACGCCAGCAGCGTAGAGCAGTGCTGCCCAGCCGACTTTGACGACCTCGTTGGGTTCGAGCGCGTAGCGCAGGTCGTGCCACGCCCATCGCGGAACGATGGCGTCGAGACGGTCGTCCGCGGCCGCGACGTTGAGCTGGATGCCGCCACCGTAGGAGAGGCCGTCCATGCCGACTCGCGGGTTGTCCGGCTCACCTTCGACAGTCTGGACCGCGTCGTGGGCGGCCAGCCACGAGACGAGCGTCGATGCGTCCTCGACCTCCTTCGGGCCGTCGACGCCCACTTCGCCGCCCGATTCGCCGAAGCCCCGCGAGTCGTAGGTCAGGACCACGTAGCCATTGCTCGCGTAGTTCTCCGCCCAGCGACGGACGTAGGCGGCGTTTCTATCCGCGCCCCAGCCGTGAGTGATGAGGATGGCCGGGTGTGGTCCCTCGGCTGTTGGTTCGTACAGGCTCGCCGCGATGGTCGTACCGTCGAACGATTCGATGTCGACGCGCTGGGTGCGGGTGAAGGCGTCGCTCTCGGTCGTCTCGGTCGCCGTGACGCTCGTCGCACTCGCCCCAATTGCGGCGCTCGCCGCGAGGCCGCGAAGGAGCGTGCGCCGTGTCACGGCCCGGCGCTCGTCGTCTTGGTGTGGGTCTCGGTTGGGCAACATATCGTTCTGCATGGCTCACCCACGGCGGATAAACTAACTGGCAGGACTGTCCAAAAAAGGGAGCCGGCTACTCGGTCGGCAGTTCGACGCCAATTTGGCGGAGGAGCGTGGTCATGCTCGCGCTGTCTTTGGCCTCGACGACTTTCCCGTCCTCGATTCTACGGAATGAAAAGCCATCTACCTCGACCGGATTTTCAGTCGGTTTGAATCCCCGGAACTGCCCGGTGTGCGTCGCCCGCATCGTCCACCAGAGGAACACCACGTCGTCCTCGGCTGCCATCGCGTTCGTCGTGAACGTTGCGTTGGGGAACCCCTCGTCCCACTCGCGGTGTATCGCTTTAATGTCCTCTCGGGTCGCGAGCTTCTGTGGCTCGCCCATCCGGCGCGTGCCGATTTTCACGTCTGGCGCGTAGAGGTCGTCGATGACCTCCAGGTTGTCTTCAGTCCACACCTCCCTGACCTCGCGGTTCACGAGGTCCTTGTTCGCGTTGGATACGTCTGCTGTTGCCATGGTTTCACCACCGCCCGTCGTACGAGCGACCGTCACCACTTCCTTCGTTGGGACGGAAGAAGACTGTTGAGCAACACGCTCGGTGTGGTGACTGTCACCCGGACGAGCATTTCCACTCTCCACTCGGACCGCTCACCTAACTCGACGGAATCGTCACACCAATCTGGTCGAGGAGCGTGACCATGCTTGCTGAGTCAGTTGATACGGTGATTTTCCCGTCCTGAATACGACGGAAGCCAAAGCCATCTATCGAGACGGCGTTTCCGGTGAGTGCATAGCCACGAAACTGCCCCGTATGCGTTGCCTCCATCGTCCAGTAAAACATGACGGCGTCTCCCTCGGCGAGAAGTTCGTGTATCTCGAACGTTGCATCGGGGAATCCATCCATCCACTCACGGTGGTGTTCCCTAATGTCGTCACGCGAGGCGAGTGTTTCTTCGTCACCCATCCGACGAGTTCCGATGACGACGTCAGGTGCGAACAACGCCGCGATGCTCTCGTCGTTTACCTCTGCCCACACTTCGCGCACCTCGCGCTGGACCAACCGTTTGTTCGCCGCATGAACGTCTGTCGTCGCCATTTTGCCACCTACCCCCCGCTACTCACTGAGCGCGAGTGGTAGCGACTACTTCGACGGCAGCTTAGATTATCGTTGAGCAACACACCGTGATTCAGGACTGTTCGCTCCGGCAGCCGGTTAACACCCGTTCGAGTAGGTGAGTTCGGTGAACTCCTCTCGAATCGTGAGTCGAAGCTTGGTGCAGTCGGTCAGCACGTTCGAAGCCACGTCGAACGTCTCCGTCGGGAACTCGTTGACCGTGTAGCGAACGACGTACTCTCCGGGCGAGTCGGGGAGCGCGTCGCTCACGACGACCTGCGGCGGCTGTTCGTCGCCCGTTTTCGCCGGGACGGCGAACTCGTTCGAGTACACCGACGAACCCGCATCGACGACCGAGAGGGAAATCGAGACGCGAGAGGACCTCTCGTTTGCGAGTTCGATGCGGGCGAGTTTCGCGGCGTCCGTGGTTCCGACACACCCGGCGAGGAACAACAGACTGGAGGAGAGCGTGAGTACTCGCCGTCTGTTCATACAGAAAATCAGTCGTGAAGATTGATAAATCTACGTGGCCCCTTCCCCCAGCAGGCCCGGCTATCGGGCGGTGGGACTCGGGACAGGGGCGGCAGATTCGGAGCCTGTCCAGCCCGCAATCAACAGCACCGCCCCGCCGAGTAGCGTGAGATACAGTCCGACCGCGGGGACGAGCGTGGCATTAGCAGCCAACAGGGAGTTGCCGAGGAGGTACCTGAGCGCGAGAAACAGCGTCAGTACCCCCGAGTGAATCGCGAGTATGGACCGGACAGTGGGGTGGGCGTCGAACAAGAGCAAGCAGAGCACCACGCCGGCCGGGAGCAGGATGTAGAGGTCCACCGCGTCGAACCCGATCGCCAGCCCGTTGCTAACGAGGAAGGGCAGTTCGGCCGATGCGGGGAGGTGCGGGTTCACCTGCGCCCACGGCAGGTTCGCGCCGACGAGGAGCAGGAGGCCGCCACTAGCGCACAGCAGCAGTTCACGACCGATACGAATGTTCATAGTCAAGAAGGGTTGGAAGAAACCATAAACGAGTCGTAAGGACAAAATTCGACTTGAGCTATGCAGTCGCCCGGGACACCGGTTAGCGGGGCGCACTGGGCCACGAGAGGCTTTGCACTGGCGCGTCGTCTCTACGGATGGTGCATGTAGATGGACCGGATTACCGTCAGAAGACAGGAGGACATCGCAGAAACAGAGAGCACACCAGGTGTCTTCAGAGCCAGCACGTTCGACGCTGCGGACACGCTCATGGTGCAGTCACGGGTCGCCGCCGGCGCGGCAACCGGGTGGCACCACAACGGCGATAGACACGTCTACGCTTACGTCGTCTCGGGGACGGCGACGCTCGAATACGGCCCAGGCGGACACGAATCGGTCGAAATGGCGGCCGGTGACTTCGTCTACGTTCCCCCGCAGACGATTCGACGGGTGGTAAACGGGACGCGAGAAGACTGGGTCGCTGTCATCTGCTTCGTCGGGTCCGGCCCCCCTGCAATCAACGTGGACGGCCCGGCGAGCGAACCGAGAGGAGAAAGCTGATACCAGCCTGTCGTGATGCGACGAACATGACCGAACAGGATGCAATCGAGCAGGTGGATGCTCCTGCCACCGTCTCGTCTCTCGCTGCCGATTTTCGCGACCTCGGTCTCTCCGCCGGCGACACCGTCATCGTCCACTCGTCGCTAAGCTCGCTCGGCTGGGTCTGTGGTGACGCCCCCGCCGTCGTCGACGCCCTGATGGACGTTCTCACGGAGACGGGAACGCTCGTGATGCCGAGTTTCACCTCCCAATACTCGAATCCCGAGTTCTGGTCGCAACCGCCGGTTCCCGACGACTGGGTCGAGGTTATCAAAGACCTGCGACCGGCCTACAGACCGGAGAGTACCCCGACTCGGGGCATGGGCGCGATAGGGGAGTGCTTCCGGAACTACGCGGGGGTCGTCCGAAGCCAGCACCCGATAACTTCATTCGCTGCGTGGGGTACTGGCGCTGCGGACCTCGTCGCGGACCACGAACTCGCCTACGGCCTCGGCGAAGGGTCGCCGCTCGCCAAACTCTACGACAGGGACGCGAAGGTACTGCTGCTCGGCGTCGGTCACGCGAACAACACGTCGATACACCTCGCCGAGTACCGCGCCGACCTTGACCAGGAGGTGCTCACCGAGCGCGTCCCTGTGGAACGCGACGGCGAGCGCGTGTTCGTCGAATTCGAGGACATCGAAACCGACACCGACGACTTCGAGGAGGTCGGCGCAGCATTCGAGCGCGAACACGGAATCACAGAAGGCACGGTCGGCGCAGCGACAGTAAAACTCGTCGACCAGCCGGCGCTCGTTGACTTCGCCGTTGAGTGGTTCGAGACGAATCGGTAGTCGGACAGCACGTCGCCTCCGCGAAGGGTTATGCTGTTAGCTCTCCAACAGTACGGAGACCCCGATGCGCCCGTTTCGACAGTTGTTCTCCACGCAGTCTGCGCCAGCCACGTCCCAGACATCGTCGTCGAACGCGGTAGACCCGACGTTCCGACAGTGGGTGTTGCTGTATGGAAATCGGCGGTGGATTGCGTTTTTCATCTCCGCGATGATTCTCCTCTTGCTCCTCGTCATCGGAACGATTTTTGAATTTGAAATGGAGCGACTGGTCACAGAAACCAGAGCCGTCCAGGCGCTGTTCAACACGCTGCTCGGCGGCGTGATTCTGTTCGTCTCGGTGGTGCTCTCCATCAACACGGCCGCGCTCTCACAGGAGTTCGGCACACTCCAGGTCAAGCAGGCCCAAATCGTCGATTCAATCGAGTTTCAGATGGAACTCGAAGAAATCGCCCAACTGGGGGTCAGTCCGGCCGGTATCGGCCCGTTTTTCGCATTCATCCTGCGGGCGCTTCGGCGCGAAACCGACCAACTCAAACGCGGCGCGACCGACGTTTCGGACGCAGACCAGCGCGACTCGTTGCTCTCGCTCGTCGAAAACGTGGAGGCAGAGCTCTCGAAAATCGAAAATCGCCTCCGGGCTGACAATCGACGCCTGTCCACCGTCCTGCTCGCGGGACTCGATTACGACTACGCGAGCCACATCAACGCCGCGCGACGCCTCCAGGCCGAGTTGAGCAGCGCCCTCCCCGAGCGAAAGCTCAAATCGCTCAACAACCTCTCTGAGGTGCTCGTGCTGTTCGCCTCCGGGCGCGAATACTTCACGACGCTCTATTTCAAGCGCGAACTGCGAAACCTGTCGAACGACCTCCTCATCCTCGCGCTACCAGTCATCGTCTTCACTGCCTACGTGCTCCTCGCCATCGATGCGGGCCTATTCCCGCGATTTACCGTCCTCAGCATCGAGCGTCGTTTTCTCTACATCGCCATCGCCTTCGTCGTCGCGCTGTCGCCGTACGTCCTGCTCAGTTCCTACATGCTCCGCATCGTCACCGTCTCGAAGCACTCGCTCGAATCGACCGGCTTTACGCTCGAAGACGAGGATTTGAGATTGCGGCCGTAATCGGATTGTTCCGGTGACGAGAGCGCAGCGTGATGGGACCGCTGAGGCGAATCGAACCTGAACCACGAAACCTAACTACCCAGTCGCGAATCTGGTCACATATGTGCGAGACGGTCGTGGAACTACTGGAGAGCAACGAAAAGCACGTAGAGACCTTCAAATCCCGGTTCGACGACGTTCAGGACAGCCAACACCCGGGCGTCGTCACCGTCTGCTGTTCGGACTCCCGCGTCCTGCAAGACCACATCTGGGGGAACGACGAGCCAGGCCAAATCTTCACCGTCGGGAACATCGGCAACCGAGTGGTTCAGCAAACCGCCGTGGGCGAGGAAGTCTCCGGCGACGTGCTCTACCCCGTCGAACACACCGGGACGAAGACAATCGTCGTCATTGGTCACTCTGGCTGTGGAGCAGTTACAGCCACCTACGACGAACTCACCGACGGCCTCTCTGAGCCGCCGGGAATCGAACACTGTATCGACCTCCTGAAACCGCACCTCGAACCGGCCCTGGACCTGCTCCCGGACGACGTAGACCGAAACGGAGCCATCAATCGGCTCGTCGAGTACAACGTCGATTGGCAGGTCGAGTTCTTAAAAGAGAGCGGCGACATTCCCGACGACGTAGACGTTATCGGCGTCGTCTACGACTTCATGGACGTGTACGGAGGGCCGCGAGGCAAGGTGTACGTCGTCAACGTGAACGGGAACCGCAGCGCAGAAGGCCTTCGTGAGGAACATCCAGAACTCGGCGAGTGGGTCGACCGCGTCTGGGAGTACTGAACGACTCGAAAGCGACGGGTGGTCTCTCCTGCCACTTTATCTGTCAACCCATCGATTGATATCCCATGGCACAGGGTGTCGGCACAGTTCTCAGAAGACAGATTCGCGGCGTCGTTGGTGCCCTCATCGTCAGCGTGGAGTTGCTGTTCACGACGGAGATGTGGGTCCAGGGGTCGCACCTCCCGACCGCGTGGTTGCTCGTGTACGCCGTCGTCGGGCTCGCCGTCGTCATCGCCATCCGGGAGTCCATCGGGTCGCGGAAGGGAGACGAGACCCCGCTGACCGTCGCCACCGTCGTGACCGACTTCACCGAACTGTTGCTCCAGAGCTTTCTCACTGCCTACGCGGTCCTGTTGTTGTTCGGCATCATCGAACTGAGCGACCCGCCGGTTCTCATCGCCCGGCTCGGGCTCTTTTTCGTCGTCCCCCTCGGCTTCGGCGCGGCACTCGCAGACGAGTTGCTGTACGAAGCAGAAACCGAGCCATCCCCCGACCGCCCGTTCTACCGACACCTCGGCGTGTTCGCCGTCGGCGCACTGTTCGTTGGGCTGACCCTCGCGCCGACCGACGAAATGGCGCTCATGGCCGCCCACGCGAACTGGACGCGACTGGCACTCGTCCTCGTCCTGAGCCTCGTCGTCGCCTACCTCGTTCTCTACGAACTCGAATTCCGCGGCCAGCGCACCCGGTCGTTCGAAAAGACGCTCGCAGACCAGGTGGGTCACGCGTTCGTCTCCTACACAGTCGGTGTCGTCGTCGCCGTCGCGCTACTCGCTGCCTTCGGACAGTTCAGGGCGGCCCCGCTCGCGGTCTGGGTTCAGTTGGCCATCGTACTCGGCTTCCCGGCGACGATTGGCGCGAGCGGGGCGCGGGTGGTACTCGGATGAGCGAGCGTGAGGGCGACCTCGATTCCCTGCCCGAACGGGTGCTCATCGTGGTGAGTACGGCGTTCACCATCGCGCTGTTCGTCTTCGTCGTCTGGCAGGGAGTGGCGACGCCGACGTTCGCCGCACCGACCGCCGCGGTAGGCAACGTGACGCCCCTCCCGAACGGCGACCTCCGGGTGGCCGTAATACTCGAAAATCAGCAGAACGTCGGCCTCTCGTCGGTGACGGTCGCCGTCGAGTGTGACACCCCGCCGCCGGAACTCACCTTCGAGAACGTCCCCGCCGACGACAGGCGGCTTGGCTACGTCGTGTGCCCGGCCGGGACTAAGAACGCGACCGCGACCGTCTCGTCGTGGATCGAAGTATGACTGGGTGGTTCGCTACGAAGTCGAAGCTGACTCCGGCGCGACGAGCGCCACCCGCACCCAATCGCGCCCGGCGCTAATCAGAACGACATCAAGCTCGTGTCGCGCTGCAATCTCGCGGATGTTTGCTGGCGCGTATTCGGGTTCGGTTGGAATCGATGCGACGCCGGGAAGGGCATCCCAGAGTCGCAATCGGAGTGACAAGTTCTCTCGCTTGAGAGGCCCCTGCCGGTCGATTTTACCAACCAACCACTCCCCTGAAAGCCCAGGAACAGCGGTTTTGCCGGAATCGAATTCAAAGTCCTCGTAGTCGACGGCAGCCAGGTCACGCTCTACGTGGGACCAGTCGGGCATCGTCGAAGCCTTCGCGTGGAGTGATGATAACGTTCCGTGCGAGCAAATGCGCGTTCCCGCGTCTCGCGCCGAGGTACCGTGTTCGCGCTCCCACTGGCATTGCAGATGGTATTCACGTCGTCATCTCAAACCACAACGTCGTTCAGAGAGGTCGTTTGAGTCGAAGCGACGTGCGGTCACTCGCCTCGCCGTAGGAATTTCGCGCACCCACGACCTCGAAGCCGTGTTTCTGATAGAACGAAATCCCAATCTCGTTGTCGGGGACCGTAGACACCCATTGCTCAGTCGCACCTCGTTCGCGTTGCTGTCTCGTCATCGTTTCCAGCAATCGAGAACCGATTCCCTGCCGCTTCTTCGCCGGGTCAACGTACAATACGAACACTTCACCGACGGTCGGGGCAGTGAGACCACCGCCACCCGCGCCGACGACCGCCCCCATCTTCGAGTGCGACGAGCCATCCGTCCCAGTCCTCTGGCGAGCGGACCTCTCGTGCGACGCGCTCGGGAGTGTAGAACTCCTCGATAGTCGCCTCGATTTCCCTCTCGGGAAGGATACCAGTGTACGTCGCACGCCAGCCGTCGGCGCAGACGCGGCAGATACCATCGACGTGTCGTCGTTCCGCCGCCAGGACTGTTACACCCATGCTTCTTTTTTCTCGTACTACGGCAAAATGACACTGGCGACGCCGTTTCGGCTACCGATTCTCGCGCTGGTGGACCTTGTTCAACTCGATGAGCAACCGGAAGATGGCCTTCACGAGGTTCGCGTCCACCTCGAATCGCTCTGCGTTCTTCCCGGCGCGTTCCATCACCTTGTCCTCCTGTTCCTCGTCGGTCGTCGGCAGGTCGAGTTCCTCCTTGACCTGCGCAATCGTGTCCGCGACGTAGGTCCGCCGGGCGATGAGTTCGACCAGTTCGCGGTCGATTTCCTGTATCTCCTCGCGGTGTTCGTCGAGCGTCACTTCAGTCGCGCGCCGTGATTCTGTGTCGTCGTTAGCCATGTGTGTCCGTCGTTAGTGCTCCAGATGTCTTCGAGTTGTTCCAGTGCGTCTCGGTCGCCGACCGCCGTAAAACTCGGCCCCGTTCCCGAGAGTGAGACGCCCTTCGAGAGGGGCATCGCCTCGACGAGCGGGTCGGTGGGAAAGTCGAGGGCCGCACAGAAGGCGAGGCCGTTTACCGTCATCGCCCGTTCGTAATCCCCAGCGAGCGCGAGGTCGGCGACGAGGTCGGCCATCGGGGCGACTTGCTTGCAGCGAGCCACATCCGCGTCCGCGCTGAACGATTGCTCGTCGGGCGTCCAGACCAGCACGTCCCAGTCGACTTCCTCGCGGTGGAGGAGTTCGTCAGCCGTGTTGTCCGTGACCGTCGCGCCGCCGAGCATGCTCGCGCTCGCGTCGTCGAACGCGCCGGTGACGGCGACGCCGGTCTCGCGGGCGGCGGTGACGCCGATACGTGCGGCGTCCTCACGGTCGAGTTCTGCGTCGAGGGCGGAGAGGGTTGCGAGCACCGTGGCGTTGGCCGCGGCGCTCGAACTCTTCAGGCCGGAGGCCATCGGCACATCGCTTTCGGTGCGGACATGCCCGCCCTGCCCGTCGCCGAAGCGTTCGGTGACGAGTTCGACGCAACGTTCGACGAGGCGAGTGTCCGCGTCCGGCGCGTTCGCGATCTCGCCGGTCACGCCGGGGTCGTCGCTCAGCGTAACGTGCGCGGTGGTGTAGCGGTCGATGGCGAACGCCGCGCCCGTGCCGGTGGCGAGCGCGTTGAGGATGGTTCCTGCGGCGGGTGCCTGTGCCGTGCCCTCCATGGTACAGGTTCTCCTCCCCGACGGGCCTACTTACACGTGGCGGTTGGTGCGGATTTAGCCGACGGACAACGCCGGGTTTTTCCCGGCGACGGGCGAACACTGGGTATGAGCCTGCGAAACGACATCTCGCCCGAGACGCTCGGCATCGAACTCACCGAGGGCGGCGTCGTGGTCCACTACACGGACGGCAGAGAGGTGTTCTACAACGGGGTTCCCGCGAAGGTCGAAGGGACGGTCAAGACCGCTCCCGCGAAAGACGTCCACATTCTCGTCACCGACCCCACCGAGACGGAGGGCGTCATCGTCTACGTCAACGACCGCAACACGGCGGACGAAATTCTCGAATCGACGGGCGTCGGCCGCGTCCTGCTCGACGAAAACGAGGAAACGTCTATCTTCCCCGGCGTGACGATTCGCGATGCGGGTGGCTATCGCGTCGAAGTCGAGGCGGACCCGGAGACGGTCCGTGGCCGTGTGTTCGTCTTCGAAGAGGACGATATGGGCGAACGCTCGTTCGAAATCGTCTCTCCACCCGCCGACGCGTAGCTACATGATGTAATCTGCGTCCTCACCCTCGCAGTTTTTCTCGTGCTGACGCGCGTCTTCTTCGACGTCGAACATGAGCCCGCAGCTATCACACTGATACCAGGTCATGCCATCGCGTTCAGTCGTAGAGACCATAGGTAACAACTGGCGTGGGGCGGTAAATTCGTTTCTCCGAGCGAACCGTAAAGAGTGCGGGGCGTCAACGGTCTGCTATGAGTTCGGGTGTCAGAGACGAGGGACTTACACTCACCGTCCAGAGTGCAGAGAAACGCGATGCCGGGCGGGGTGTCGCACGTCTGCCGGAGGCCGCCCGCAGACAACTCGGCGTGTTGAGCGGCGACACCGTCATCATCGAGGGGGCGGCCGCGACCGTCGCGAAAGTGTGGCCCGCCGGGGCCGGACTGTCGAAGAAGGCCGTCCGCATCGACGCTGACACCCGCGCCAACGCCGGGGTCAACATCGGTGACGAAGTCACCGTCAGACCGGTCGAGGTGGCAGACGCGACGAGCATCGAGGTCAAGCCGGAAAGCGACTTCGCGGACGACGATGAGGCGACGCGGGCCATCCGCGAGGCACTCATGGACCGCCCGCTCACCGCTGGCGAACAGATTCACGTCCAGCGACTCGGCAACGGCCCGCTCACGGTATCGCGGACCCGGCCAGACGGCATCGTCCGGGTGACCCAGACGACGCGTATCACGTTACTCGAACCTGACTCCCCACAGAAACCGGCCGTGAGTAGCACCGCGCCGACTCGCCCCTCTGGGGTGAACTACGAGGACATCGGCGGCCTGGACGACGAGCTAGAGCAGGTTCGGGAGATGATAGAACTCCCGCTCTCGGAACCCGACCTGTTCACCCAGTTGGGCATCGACCCGCCGAAGGGCGTCCTGCTCTACGGGCCGCCCGGGACGGGCAAGACGCTCATCGCCAAAGCCGTCGCCAACGAGGTGAACGCCCACTTCTCGGTGATTTCCGGCCCCGAAATCGTCTCGAAGTACAAAGGCGAGTCAGAGGAAAAGCTGCGTGAAGCCTTCGAGACGGCGACGGCGAACGCGCCGGCCATCATCTTCATCGACGAGATCGACTCCATCGCCGGCACCCGCGACGACGACGCAGACATGGAAACACGCGTCGTCGCCCAGTTGCTGACCCTGCTCGACGGCCTGAACGAACGCGGACAGGTCGTCGTCATCGGCGCGACCAACCGCGTGGATGCCATCGACCCCGCCCTCCGCCGCGGCGGCCGGTTCGACCGCGAAATCGAAATCGGCGTCCCCGGAATCGAGGGGCGTCGAGAAATTCTCGACGTTCACACCCGCGGGATGCCCCTCGCCGACGACGTGGACGTAGAACGCATCGCGAAGCGAACCCACGGGTTCGTCGGCGCGGACCTGAAGACGCTCGTCACGGAGGCGGCGATGCACGCGCTTCGCGGCCGGGAAGAAGGAAAACCGCTCACCGTGACCCGGGCGGATTTCGACGCGGCGATGGCGGCGGTCGACCCCTCCGCCATGCGCGAGTACGTCGCGGAGACGCCGAGCGTGAACTTCAGCGCCGTCGGCGGCCTCGACGAGGCGAAACAGACCCTCGAAGAGGCGGTCATCTGGCCGCTCGAATACGGGGCGCTGTTCGACGCCGCAGACACGGACCCGCCTTCCGGTGTGCTGCTCTACGGGCCTCCTGGGACGGGTAAGACCCTCCTCGCGCGCGCTCTCGCCGGGGAGAGCGAAGTGAACTTCATCCACGTCGCGGGGCCAGAGTTGCTCGACCGCTACGTCGGCGAGTCGGAGAAGGCCGTCCGGAAGGTGTTCGACCGGGCGCGACAGGCCGCCCCCGCAATCGTCTTCTTCGACGAAATCGACGCCATCGCGGCGCGTCGCGACGACAGCCACGAGGTCACAGAGCGCGTCGTCTCCCAATTGCTCACCGAGATGGACGGCGTCGTGGACAACCCGAACCTGATGGTGCTCGCCGCGACGAACCGCCGGGAGGTGCTTGACCCCGCGCTGGTGCGGGCGGGCCGCCTCGAAACCCACATCGAGGTGCCAGCGCCCGACGAACCGGCCCGGAAGGCGATTCTCGCGGTCCACTTGGCGGGGAAACCGCTCGCAGACGACGTAGACCAGGCGCAGTTGGCAACCGACACCCGCGGGTACTCAGGGGCCGACTTGCGGTCGCTCGTCCGCCAGGCCGCGATGTTCGCCATCCGTGACCTGGCGGCGGACATCGGCCCAGCGGAGGCGAACGCCCGCGCGGACGAACTCGTGATTACGGCGGCCCACTTCGCCCGGGCGCTCGAACAGGTCGAACCGTCGCTGACCTGACCGCTTCGGCCTCGATTCGAGTTCAGGCGCGCGCAAATGACAGTGAAAAAACAGTAATGCTTTCACGATTGAACTGAAACGTGGAGTAGAACTGATGGGTGACGGAGACAGGCCAGTCATTCTCGTTGTCGAGGACGAAGCTGACGTGGCAGAAACGTACGAAATCTGGCTCAGTGATGACTACGAGGTCATCGTCGCACCGAACGGGCGCGATGCACTCGACGCCATCACCGACGACGTGGCCGTCGTGCTCCTGGACCGCATGATGCCGGGGCTCACGGGCGACCAGGTGCTGGAGACGATCCGAGAACGCGAACTGGACTGTCGGGTCGCCATGGTGACCGCCGTCGAACCCGACTTCGACATCATCCGGATGGGGTTCGACGCTTATCTCAGCAAACCGGTGAGCAAGGCACAGTTACACGAGACGGTCGAGTTGCTCCTCGAACGGGCGGAGTACTCCACCTTGCTACAGGAGTACTACTCGCTCGCAGAGACCAAGGCGGCGCTCACGACCGGCAAGCGCCGGGAGGAACTCGAAGGCAACGAGGAGTACCAGGCACTCGAAGCCGAACTCGATGCCGTCCGGACGCAGTTGAACGAAACGCTCGGAGGGTTCACAGACGAGGCTGATTTCATCAGCGCACTCCGGGACATCGGGGGGATGGATGGAGCGCAATCGAACTGACAACAACGACGACCCACAAATGCGATACGAACTCGACGCGGTGCTTCCCACGGAAACGATTCACGTTTCACCGGGCACGAACCTGCTCGTCGCCGGACCGCCAATGAGCGGAAAGCGCGAGCTTACCCTCTCGATTCTCGCACAGGGAGCGAACGCAGAAGAAGGCAACATCTTCGTCTCCACCGACCACGGCGCGGAGGCGACGCTCGCTGACTACCAAACGCTGGTGGCCGCGCCGAATCAAGCTGCCCTCGGCATCGTCGAAACGACGGAATCGGGGGCGACGATGCATGAGTCGTTCGTCCACTCCGTCACGTCTCCCGCCGACCTCACGGGCATCGGCATCGGGGTATCCGAGTTCATGCAGCGGTTCAACAAGAACGGCATCCGCCAGACGCGGTTCGCCCTCGACTCCGTCTCGACGCTGCTCTCGTACGTCGATGTCAGGACGGTGTTCAAGTTCTGTCACGTCCTCACCGCCCGCCTCGAATCGGTCGGCTACCTCGGCGTGTTCACCCTCGACACGGGCGTCCACGACGAGCAGGCGGTCAACACGATAAAGCAGGTGTTCGACGGCATGGTCGAACTCCGCGAGCGCGACGACGGCATCGAAGTTCGCGTCATCGGGCTGGACGGCTACCGCACCGGGTGGGAACCGTACGAACCCAATCACTCTTAGGCGATGGCGAACTAGTCCGTATTCGAATGAGTGACCAGCCGGGGGCGACCGCGTCCACAGACGCAGACTGGCGCGACTACTTCGGATTCGACGCCCCCTACGACCAGCAAGCGAAGGTCATCGAGCGCACCATCCGCACCGCGAGGGGCAAGGGCTACTTCCTCTTCGAAGGCCCCTGCGGGACGGGCAAGACGATGGCCGCGCTCACCGCCGCCTCCTACCTCGTCCGCGAGACCGACCTGTACGACCGCGTCGTCGTCGTGACGCCGGTCAAACAGCAACTCGCCCAGTTCGTCGCCGACATGCGCGCGCTCAACGCCGGACGCGAAGAGCCACTCTCCACCGTCGCCCTCGACAGCAAGGGCGACCTCTGTCCCTACGAACGAGAAGGCATCTTTCCCGAGGACGCGAGCGTCCACGACCGATGTGAGGACCTCCGCGACCAGACGAGTTCGCTCGTCAAACTCGACGACGGCGAGAAAGGGGGCCTGCCAAAGGAGAGCGCGGTCCCCGGCATACGCGAGGACGCAGAGAAGTGGTGGGACCCGGCACGCGCCGAAAAACTCGCTGCCGCGGCCAGACAGGACGCAGAATCCTGGCAGTCGCTGAACACCGCCACGCTCGAAACCGCCGGCGCGAAGTCACCGTATCCGACTCATCAGCCCACCGCGCCCGACGACGCACTCGACTCCTCGAACGGCAACAACCCGCTCTACTGCCCGTTCGAGGCCGACTGGTACGCCCGCGACAAGGGGTCGCCCGTGGGCTTTGCTGACGCAGAAAGCGGCGTCGTGACCATCGACGAACTCCTCCCGCAGTCGGTCGAGCACGGCACCTGTCCCCACCGCGTGATGCAGGTGCTCCTCCAGAACGCGGAGGTTGTCATTGGAAACTACATGCACCTGTTCGACCGCCAGACGCGCGTGCTCACCGACGCAATTCTGGACGAGAACACGTTCGTCATCGTCGACGAGGCCCACCGCGTCGAAGAGCGCGTCCGAGACATCCTCTCAGACCGCATCGGTCTCCACTCGCTGCGGCGGGCGCGTGGTGACCTTCGCATGCTCGTCCAGCACGCGAACAAGACCCGCGAACACAAAACGGAGGTCGAAGAAGCCCTCGCGACGTACGAAGTCTCGCTCGACCACGTCCGGCGGGCCATCGAGTTCTACGACGCCATCGCCGACTGGCTAGACGAACGCATCACCGCCCACCTGGACGCGGAGTTCGACGACTGGCAACGAGCCATCCAGTACGGCGACCTGCCCGAGGAGGACATCGAAATCCCCCTCAGACCGCCCGAAACCGAGGAGGTAGACGCCCTCTCCGCGTGGGCGGAGGGAGAGGGATACGGCGAGAATCTCTGGCAATCGATGGGTCCGCTCGGCGTGGCGGCAGGGGCCGTGCTCGAAGAAATCGACCCGAATCGAAGCACCGTCTGTGGGGCCGTCGGCACGCTTCTGACTCGCTGGTGGACACAGAGCCGGGCGACCTACTTCCGAGAACTCGTCCTCGAATACTCGCCGAAAGACCTCGGCGAGACGGCAAACGTCTGGGAGCGTGCGTTCACCCCGGCGCTCGTGATGTACAACTGCCTGCCCGCGGCCGAGTGTCGTGACGTGTTCGAAACCGTCGGTGGCGGCGTCCTGATGAGTGCGACGCTCGAACCGCTCTCGGTGTTTCAGGAGGTGGTCGGCCTCGACGAGTTCGACGCAGACCGTCCTGTGGATACCCACACGTTCGACCTGCGCTTCCCTCGCGAGAACCGGGCGACGTGGGGCGTGGACCTCACTCCGTTTACCGCGCGGAACAGAGGGTCACCGACCGCAGGGGACGACAATGCCGTTCGCGAGGAGTACGCTTACGCCCTGCGGGAACTTGCCCGCAGTCCCGGAAACGTGCTCATCTGTATGCCGAACTATCGGGAAGCGACGTGGGCCGCGGAACGACTCCGCGCAGAAATCGACAAACCAGTGCTCGTAGACGAGAGTTCGTCGAACGAGGAGACGGAGGCGCTCAAACAGGCATTCTTCGACGGCGAGGAGAAAGTGCTCGTGACCAGCACCCGCGGCACGCTCACCGAGGGCGTCGATTACGACGGCGACAAACTCGGCACCTGCGCCGTCGTCGGCGTCCCCCTCGTGAACACGCGCTCACCCCGCGTGCGAGCCGTCCGCAACGCCTACGCGGACGCGTTCGGCCCCGAGAATGCGTTCGAATACGCGCTCACCGTGCCCGCCGTGCGCCGAACGCGGCAGGCACTCGGGCGCGTCATCCGTGGCCCAGAGGAGCGGGGCGTTCGCGCGTTGCTCGACCAGCGATACTGCGACACCGCACGCAGAGACGGCGTCAGGGCGTGTCTCTCCGCCGAAGAACGCACCGAGCAGGTTCGTATGACGCCGATGTTCCTCGACTCGCAAATCGAGCGATTCTGGAATAGTGAGTGACAATCTCTAGCAATCCGATATATTAGTATATTATCACGTTGATTGAGAGTGTATGCGGGAGAGAAACACACCCAAACTCACGTACCTTCGCTCCTGTCCCGTTTGCGACAGGCCAGTCACTGGAACAATCATCAGTGGGCCCGACAACGGCGTGTTCAGGCCCTGTGGACACTACATTCATCCGGTGAAACTGGTCCACTGTCCACAAGGTGAACCGTCCTCAAAAAAGACCCGCCAGTCGAATAGTCAGTCGAGATAGCCGAGGTCTCGCAGTCGTTCCTCTGTTCGCGGGTCGTAGTCGATCCGTGCGCCGCTCCGAACGTCGAGCGAAGCCAACCGATCTGCAAGCGCCGTTTTGAGCGGGTCCCACTCGACGCCCGTACGGTCCGAGATGGGGTGCTGTTCTGTCGCGTCGGTCGTGAGATCAAACCCGACCGTCGTCCCGTTTCTGTACAGCAATTTTCGGTGGGGTAGCCGCACAGACACTTGGAGCGCGTCAGCGTCGATTCGACCGGGCGTTTGCGCCGTCGATGCCACCTCGGCGATTGAGATCTGGTCGACGTCCACCGCGCCCTCGATTGCCGGACGCAACGACCGACCGATGAACGACGCGGGCGACTCGATACCGGCGTAGTCGAGTATCGTGGGGGCGATATCGATGTGTCTGACCTGTGTGCCGACGCTCCCCGCGCGGCCACCAGGTGGTCGAACGAGCAATGGAACGCGGATGAGTTCGTCGTACAACGCCGGTTCGTGCCCGAGTTGACCATGGTCGAACAGCGCCTCGCCGTGGTCTGCAGTCACGATGACGAGCGTGTCGTCAGGGACGCGTTCGAGCAGGCGGCCCACCTGCTCGTCCGCGTGGCGAACCGAAGCGGCGTAGAGTCCACGGACGACTGCTCGTTCGCGTTCGGTGAGGCGCTCTGGGTCGTGCTGAGCGCGCGTGACGAGCGTCGTCGCCGACCCGGAGAATGCGGGCATCGAAACGGCGGCCCGGTGACGCGCTGGCGGGGTGTAAGGAGCGTGCGGCGTCAGTATGTGCACCCAGGTGAACTGGTCACTCACAGCCGAATCGAGCGCTTCGAGCGCCACATCCACCTCCGACGTGCCGCTCCAGAATCTGCGAATCGGGTCGCTTGCGTACCGGTAGAGGTACTGAACCATCCGGTAGACCGGGTGGTCGAGGCCGAATCGTCGAATCAGGACCTCTCGCCCACTGTCGAGAAACGGGATTGAAAACTCCCCGATGTCGCGGTACTCGTCGTAGCCGCGGGCGTAGCCGTACTTACCACCGAGCCACGGGTTGCCGTGGACGCCAACGCACCGATATCCGTTGGTCGAGAGCACCTCGCTCAGGAGGACACGCTCGTCGCTGAGTCGCTCGTACCCGCCGTAATCGAGCGGAAGCGACGAGGAGAACACTGCGGGAAATGCGTAGGGTGTCGACGGACCATGGCTGACCGCTTGCGTGAATACGGTGCCCGTCTCGGCGAACGCGGCGAGGGTCGGCGTATAGGTCGGGTCGCTTCCGGGGTTGAACGACGCGTGCGACGCCCGCCACGCATCGATGGTGATGAGAAGAATGTTCACGATGTGGCCTCCCGGCGTTCGATTCTGACCCAATCGAGCGTGACGGTTCCCGCTCTCCCGGTCGAGTGACCGCGGAACTCGACTTTCGACTGGGGTCGCGTGAGCGTGAAGGTGGTCGTCACCTCTTGCCAGCGATTCGCCGGCATGACCGTCTTTCTGGTGAGCACGCGGTGGTCCTCGCCGCCGACCACGTCGAGGCGAGCGACCGAGCCGGTCGTCTCTCCCGCTACGAACACGCGGTAGGTCACCGTGTAGATTCCCGGTGCGAGCGTCTCGTAGGGTCCGTACCAGATGGCTTCGCCTGGAGGCCCACCGCCTCCGACGATAGTCCCTTCGACCTGGGTTCCCGACCCGACCGAGAGGGTTTGTGCATCGTACCGCCGCTCTGTGCCCGCGAACCACGAGAGAGGTTCACCGGACGTTATCGTCGTCGCTTGGCCGTCGTACCCTCGCTTGAACACCCAGATACCGTCTTCGTACCGGTACAGACTGTACTCTCCGTCGAGACGGTCTACGAACGTGTCTTCGACGACGCGCGCCCACTTCGATTGGGAATCGTAGAGCACGTACTCCGGCGTGAGCACTCCGTACGCAGCCTGATACACCTCGATTTCGTACGGGCTGATGATGAAAGAGGCACCGGGGCGATTTGCGACGTGCGGATAGATGTTGTTCTGAGTCACCAACGTCGCATCCTCGGGAACCGTGGCTATTGCCGCGTCGAGCGTCCGGGTGTGGTCGTCGATGACGGGGAACGGCTGGATGTTCCCGCCGGCGATAATGAGTCCGCTCGCCACGTTGAGTAAGATGACGTACACCAGCGCTCGACTCGCCGTCTCCCGGGAGAGACGCGGCAACTGGACGCGAGAGAGAATCCGCGCAGTTCCGATGTAGAGCACGGGCAAGAAGTAGAACGGGTAGTGGGCACCAAAGGCGAAGTACGCCTGCTTGTGGCCGAGGAACCACGCGAAGAGGAGATACGGCGTGAGCGACGAGAGCGTCAGTTCGTCCGTGAGCGAGAGAAACGCCACCGGTAACAGCAGCGCGATGAAGAACAGGAACTTAGCAGAGAGACTGATGGACAGCGAGTCGATGAGCACCTGAGGGTGGGCGAGAACGATGCCGACGAGGCTGCCGACCGCGACTCGGGTCCCCTCGATGTACTGCTGGAAGGGAACAGCAACCGCCCGGGTGGGGATGCCGGATTCGACGCTGAACTGAGAGATGACGTAGCCGGCGAGCAGTTGTGCGCCGACGGCGATGACGAAACCCGAGCCGAGCATTCGGGAGCGAGACGCGAGCCTGTTCTCGCGATGACTCAGCAACGTGAGGCCAACGAGGAAGCCAAAGGCGATGAAAATCATGAACTCGTTGGTGAGCACCATCAGCGAAAACGCGCCGAGAAAGAGCGCGTCGCGCCCCTTGACGAACGCGTAGTAGGTGAGAAAGATGAGCAGCGGCAAGACTGCCTGTTCCTGGAAGTCGAACGACCACGCAGACCAGAAGAAAGGATTGAACGCGTAGGAAACCGTCACGAGGCCAGCGAGGCGAACGTCAGCAACGTGCGTCCGGACGACCAGCCAGCACAGGGGAATGCTCGCCGCTAAGACGAACGCCTTCGCGACGAGAAGCGTTATCGCGGAGGGAGCGATTGCGTACGGCACGAGGAAGGCGAGCAGCGTGAGCGTAAAGTGTGCCCCCCAGTAGGAACCACCGGGGTGGCTAACGCGATATTTCCCCTGTAAGAGCCAGCCGTGGCCGTCCAGCGTGGTCGAGAACATGTGGACGTACGTGCCGAGGTCGGCACCGGTGAGGATGTAGCCTCGATAGAGGAGGCTGGTGTAAAACGAGAACCAGACGAACAGCACGCCGGCGAGACCGATGACATACCACGTCGGCCGGTCTATCGCTCCGAGTCGCGTCCAAAACCGGCGACGGGTAGCCGCCGTTCGCGTCCAGAGCGTCTCGACCCGGTCGGTGACAGGGACGCTCGCCGTCGTGGGCCAAACCCAGCGGTCGCTCGCTCCGAACCCCCAGATAACGCCGACCCCAACCGCGAGTACGTTCGCGATGAGGTAGTGCATCGAGAACAGTTCGACCAGGACGATGAGCGTGGCGAGTCCGATAGCGATGCCGACAACGCGCGTGAGGACGTACTTCCCGCCCCGCAGGAGCCAGTTCCTAGCGCCCGGGTCGCCGCGAGAGCGCCACGTCCAGACGTCGTTTACCGCGTAGTTTGCGAGGATGCTCACGACCCGTCCGAGGACGCCGCCAATGACGTAGGACGCCCCGGCGACCGACGTGACGAGAAAGAGCGTCCCTTCGTTGATCGCGAGTCCAAGCACGCCGACCAGCAGGTATTGGACGAACCGGCGCGTCTGGGATTCGACCGGGAGTCGCGCTTGCAGAAATTCAGTGACTACACTCACGCGGCCTCTCCTCCGGAACCGAGAAGCAGTGATTTGAGCTGCGGGTAGATGAGGTCGAAATCGTGAGCTTCTCCGGCAGCGCGGGCAGCTTCACACCGCGCCGTGTAGCCGGTGTTCTGTTCCCACTCCGTTCGAAGCAATCGGAGATGTATGAATATCTCCTCTACCGTTTCGGCGTGAAGCACCGCGTCTGTTGCCGGCAGATGGGTCGCGATTGGCGTGGTGATGACCGGAGTTCCAGACGCACACGCCTCGTTTATCACCATGCTGTCGGTGTCCACTCGCGCCGGGTGCAAGACGACGTGTGCGCGAGCGTACGCCATCGCCAGTTCGTCCTCGGTGACGAACCCGAGACCGTCGATGCGCGCATCGTCGCACGTTCCCGTCGTGACGAGGCGCATGTCCATCGGCAACCGGTCTGCCGTCTCCCTGACGAGGTCCCACCCCTTCTCGGGGATGTGCGCCGCCGTCACGAGAATCGTAAATTCGGATGCGAGCGGAGCGCGGTCGGGAGAGAAACGATGGGTATCCACGAAGTTCGGAATGTACACCGTCCGCGGGTGGACAGCGCGGTAGGCCCGCGTGACCGAGTGGACGACGTCGAATCGCCGTAAGTCGAGCGGACCTACCAGCCGGTAGAGGAGTTTGACGCCAGTGGGAACGACGCCGTAGAACGGTTCGTACAGTCTGTCGGTGACGAACAGCCACGAGTGGATACCCGCGACGTACCGAGGTGCCCCGGTAAAAAACAACTGCGAGAGAGGATTGTAGAAGAGGTACGCAGTGTCGAACGCCGAGAGGTCGTGGTGCCAGGCCTCCCGGTAGGAGACACGGCTGTCGAGGACGTCGCGGACGGCGACCCGTCTGACTCCATCGGGCGCGTAGGGGAGCGCTCGGACGGCGACCGAGACGCCATCTTCGACCAGGCGGTTTGCGAGTGCTGCGGTCCATTTTTCACCCCCGCGATAGTGTTCGAGCGAGAGGTGGGGACAGAGGACGACGCGCATTAGCCCTCTACGTCGAATAGAACCTGCGCACAGAACGTACGAGATCGCTGACTCTCCATTGTCCCGTAGGGAGGAGAAGCGACGTGATTAGTATACTTCTGTTAATTCTGTCGGTCAGGAATGGAGGTCGATTAACGGGGTCGTGTGAACGGAAACACAACTGGAACGATTGGCGATAACGGTCCAGTACTCTCGACACTCAGCCTGCCCTGAACCCAGATGCTCATGGGCACAGGCCGGACGAGCAATCGCCCGAAAAAAGCGATGGCGTGACGGCTACCCGCGCTGGTTACACCGTGAGTCTACCTGCTTGCGAACGTGACCGTCTCACCACAACGAGTTGGTACGATGATCTATAACACTCCGTTTTTCCATACACTGTGAATACGACGGCAATTAACGCGGACCCATATTCGTGAACGATATTCGGCGTTTTTACGCGGGTCTGCACTTGGCTCTCTCAACGAGCGAAGATGGCAACGTCAACAGCGCCACCGGCAGCCCAGCTACCTACCCGACCACCGGTTCAGCAGGGAGCAGTTAGAGAAGACCGAACGTACGACGAGTCGGTGAAGACAACGAGTGGCCTTTCGGTGTCGGTTATCATCCCAACGTATAACGAATCCGAGAACGTCGAACGCGTGATAGACCGGTGTCGAACGGCACTCGCCGGCCATCCGTTCGAGATCGTTATCGTGGACGACGACTCGCCGGATGGCACCTGGCGAGTTGTGAGTACCGTGTACGCAGGTGACAGTCGAATACGCGTCATCCGACGAACCGAGGAGCGTGGGCTCGCGACGGCAGTCTCACACGGTATCCGCGCCGCGACGTACGACTGCTGTGTAATCCTCGACGCGGACTTGCAACACCCACCAGAGAAGATTCCGGCGCTCCTCGCGGCCCTCGAGTCGGGGGCTGACATCGCCATCGCCAGCAGATACACCGCCGGCGGCGGCATTGAGAACTGGTCGCCGTACCGGCGGTTCGTAAGTCGTGGAGCGCTCGTCATCGCAAAACTCCTCATCCCGCAGGTGCGAAGCGTGACCGACCCGATGAGCGGCTTCTTCGCGTTTCGACGGGAGCTCGTCTCCGGAGTGACGCTCGCTCCGATCGGCTACAAGATTCTTCTCGAACTCCTCGTTCGGTGTGAGTACACGCTCGTCGTCGACGTTCCCTACGTGTTCCACCAACGCGAGCACGGCGAGTCGAAGCTGTCTCTACGGGAGTACCTCGACTTCCTCGAACACGCCTTCCAACTCGCCCGTTGGGCGCGGAGGTACCCGCGACCGCACCTCACCTGATTAGTCCCAGAAGGACTTCGTTCGAGCGTACTGGCGTTCCTGGCCCAGAATATCGCGGTAGAACTCGTTTTCATTTTCGCGTAACTTTCCGATGATACGCGCGGCGTTGTGCGGGCCGACGCCGCGCGCCGCGAGCGCGATGATTGCCTTCTTGCCGTGACTCTGGACGAGACTGGCCGAACGATAGGCTCGGCGCGTCATCTTCTCCTGTTCGTCGTCTTTCTCCCGTGCCTTGACCGCCGACACTACCTCGTCGGCCCAGGGATTGAGCGCAGCGATGCGACTTGAGTCACACAGCGGGCACTGGGGCTGGTCGGGGATTCGGCTGACCTTCTGTTTTCGCTCCCACTCCTGACAGTGCAGACAGAACAGCAACATTCGGTCGTTCTGAATGCGCTCGCGGACGGTCTGGATGACGCTCGCGTCTGCGTTCTCCGGGGCGAGCAGTTCGCGTCCCGAGGAGCGGCCGTCCACCCCGATGGCGGTGCGTCCGCCCACCTTGACGAGTTCGATGTCACCGGACTGTATCCGTTCGAGGACGGCCGCCGCGCGGGCGATGTCTAAGTCCTCGTGGAGTATTTCGCGGACCGCCTCGTCGTAGACGGGCGTCTCCGCGAGTGCCGAGAGCAGGCGGCTGAGGCCGAACTGGCGGTTCGAATCGCCCTGCCAACTCTGCAGCGAACCGAACTTCGCCGCAACTTGCGCGAGTTTGAACTTGAGCGCGTCTGCGTTCTTCAGGCTCAGTTCGATGAGTGGCTGGAGGTGGTCGGGGTCGGTCGCTTCGAGCACCTCGACCACCGTGCTCGCGGTCACGTCGCGGGGCACCTCCAGTTCGATGCGGTAGGGGTCTACGTCGAGGCCCACGGATGAACCCGTTCGCTGGCCGATAAGCGCGGAGAGCACGCGGCCGAGCGTCTCGTTTACCTTGTGTCCGAAGCAGGCGTTTACGACCACGGTCCGCCCCTGGAACTCGATGACGACGCGGTCGTCGGTCGGAATTGGGTGACCCTGTTCGCGTTGGCGAGCGATGGGGTTCAGGGCTTCCTCGATGGTGCGGTGGTCGGCCGGATACCGCCCGGCGATGAACCGGGCGACCGCTTCGCGGTCCTCGTCGTCGTCGATTTGGTCGCTGGCGACCCCTCGGAGTTCGCCGACTTCCTGGGCAACCTCGAACGGGACGGGAATCTCGCTGCCCGTCCACGAGGGCACTTCGCCGGAGGGGTCCTCGATGGGCGTCACCTGCACGCGCTGTTTCTCGTCGTCGATTTCCGTGATGCGCCACATCTCGCCGCGCTGGATGAACACCTCGCCCGGGCCAGCGAAGTTGACGACGAACCGCTCGTCCAGGGTGCCGACCTGCCGCCCACTCGCCATGTCGTACACCTCGAAGGTTTCCTCGTCGGGAATCATCGAGAGGTTCGCGTAGAAGTAACGCCACGTCCCGCCGCTCTTCGAGAGGAGGTCTTTCTCCTCGTCCAGCCAGACGATGCGGTTGTACGAGAGTTCCTCGACGACCTCCTTGAACTGTTCTTCGGTGAGGTCGGCGAACGGATAGGCTCGCGTCACGATGTCGTAGGCTTTGCGCCCCGACACGTCGCCGAAATCCATGACGATGCCCGCAATCTGGTTGGCGACGGTGTCGAGGCTACCGTGGTGGATGTTCGCCTCCTCGACCTCGTTGACCCCGGCGCGGCGAGCGATGACCATCGCCTCGAAGGTGTCGTCCGGGCGCGTCGTGACGATAGTGCCGTGGGAGGTGGCGTCTCGGCGATGGCCCGCCCGCCCGACGCGCTGGAGCATCCGCGAGACTTCGCGGGGACTCGAATACTGGATGACGTGGTCGACTCGGCCCACGTCGATGCCGAGTTCCATCGACGAGGTACAGAGCAGGGCGTCGAGTTCGCCCGCCTTGAACTGGTCTTCGACCTCGACGCGGGCGTCTCGGGAGAGCGACCCGTGGTGGACGCCGATGTTCAGGTCGAGTTCCTTGAACCGCGACCCGAGGGCTTCCGCCGTCTGTCGGGTGTTCACGAAGATGAGCGTGGATTCGTGGTCGGCCACGAGGTCGCGAATGACGCGGACGTGGCTCGCGATGTCCGGGTCGGTCAGCAGTTTCCCGGCGAGCATCTCGTCCTCGTCGACGAGTTCAGGTTCGTGGACGGTGAGGTCAATTCGACTGCCCACGTCCACCTCGACGATGGCACACCCTCGGTCGCCAGTGAGGAACTTCCCGACCTCCCTCGGGTCGCCGACGGTCGCCGAGAGGCCGATTCGCTGGAACGGGCCAGCGAGTTCGCGCAGCCGCTCCAGACCGATGGTCAATTGCGCGCCGCGTTTCGATGCGGCGAGTTCGTGTACCTCGTCGACGACGACGTGCGAAACGTCTTCGAGGGCTTTGCGGAGTTTCTTCCCCGTGAGCATCGCTTGCAGCGTCTCCGGCGTGGTCACGAGCACGTCTGGCGGGTCGTTCGCCTGCTTGCTCCGGTGGTACTGCGTCGTATCCCCGTGACGAACGTCCACGTCCACGTCGAGGGTCTCGCCCCACCATTCGAGGCGACTGCGCATGTCGCGATTCAGAGCGCGAAGTGGCGTGATGTAGAGCGCAGAGATGCCCGCGCGCTCCTCGGGCGATTTCGCGACGATGGCGTCGAAGACGGGCAGCATGGCTGTCTCCGTCTTTCCAGTCCCAGTCGGCGCGATGACGAGCGCGTCCCGACCGGATGCGAGCGGCGGAATCGCCCGCCGCTGGGGAGCCGTCGGCGTCGAAAAGCCACGCGCAGAGAGGGCCTCGCGAACCGCCTCGCCGAGGTGAGTGAATGCGTCGGCTCCCGCGACCTCGCCGTCAGTCATTGCCACTCCTAATGGCCAGAGGAGAATAAGCAGCGCGGCCAGTCAGATTCGGTCGTAGTTCCCGAGCCGAGTCCCATCGAGCAGATAGGCCTCGCCGTCGCGGAGACCCGCGGGGAGAAACGGCGAGAGAAAGCCATCTTCTTGGACGTTCACCCACGTCCCGCCGACGAGGTCGTTGAACGCCGGGAAGACGACGAACGGCGCGCCGCCGTCGAACTCGCGGCCGTGGAACTCCGCGAACGGCGCAGGGTCCACCGTCCCGCGAAGCCAGACGCGCTCGGTGCGCTGCCCACCCACGTCGTCGGTCAGTCTGACCTGTGGATGTTCGTGGGCGGTACAGAGAATCTCGGCGTCGAGAACGTCTGGGGCCGGCCAGGTGTGACCGTGGGCGAAGCCAACATCACCGAGGCGGATGCCGTGGGCGGGCGTCACGTCGATGCCATCGATATGTTCCTCGATATCGCCGTCGTGGTTGCCCTTGACGACGGTTACGGGGCAGTCGAGGGCGGCGAGGAGCGTGTGAATTTCCTCGATTTCTTCGTTCGAGCCTGCGCCGATTGCGTTGCCGAAGTCACCTAAAACGATGACGCGGTCTGTGTTCGATTCCTCTCGCAGGCGGACGAGCTGCTCGCGTCGCTCTGGGGCCTTGCTCGGGACGGAAACGCCATCCCACCGGAGGGCGACTTCGAGGCCCGCGTGGTAGTCGGCGACGACGAGCGCACGCTCCCCGGACAGGTCAGCTATCGCCGCCGCCTGCCCCGGAATCGGCTCGACCGAACTCGCCATCAGATGGCGGTCAGCGTGTTCTCGTCAGGTTCGTAGCACTGGCCGTCCATGAGCGCGTCCTGAATCGCGTCTTCGACGGCGTCGACGGCCACACCGTGTTCTTCGACCACGGCGGCGATGACGGCTTCGCGGTCCGCACCGTCGCCGTCGTCGAGTTCGCGCATGGCCGAGAGGACGGCGTCTTCGAGGTCCACGTCACCATCTGCTTCGGAGTCGGTTTCTGCTTCCGGTTCGTCGGCTTCAGGTTCGGGTTCCGGTTCGGCGGCCGTTTCAGCCGCCTCTGCTTCGACTTCTTCGGGGTCTGGCACGTCGATGCCCGCCTCGCCCGCGGGGCCGACTTCAGAGCCCGTCGAGAACTCCGTGCCGAACTCTTCTTCGACCTGCTGGCGCTCTTCCTCGTCCATCTCGTACATCTCGTCTACCTCGCCGGGGTCGAAGTCCTCCACGTCGTCGTCCGGGTCCGAGACTGACTCCGCCACCTCATCGAGTGCGTTCTCGGCTGGTTCGCCGAGTGCGTCGTCCACATCGTCGTCCGGTTCCCCCTGCCTCGTCGCCGTCGCCTCCGCAGCGTCGACGGGTTCGGCCTCGGGAACCGTACCAGTCGCGTCGTCTTCAGGTGGTTCCGTGTCGATGGCTGGCTCCGTTTCGACGACTTGTTCTGACTCCTCGGGCGGACTGTCCTCGATGACTGGTTCGTCGGTTTCGACGTCGCTCGGTTCGGGTTCCGTCGTCTCGGCCACGGCCGCAGAATCGTCGCCGTCGACTTCGAGTTCGGCTTCTACTTCCGCTTCGACGGCGTCTGCCCCTGCTGAATCGGCGTCTGCGGCCGTCTCGACCGACTCGAACGAGCGGACGCGTTTTGGCGTCTCCGGGCCGGCCATCGACGGCTCCGCATCGAACGACGGAACCGAGTCGCGGTCGCCGGTGACGACTTCGAGTGCTTGCGTCGCGAGCGTCTCCATCGCTTCGAGGTAAGCCTTCGTGGTGCCGTAATGTTCGATTGCCTTCGGGATGCCCGCGGCGAGACTCTCGCTTACTCCCTGTGCGAGCAACTGCGCACGCAGGTCTTCACCGCGGGCGTCCACGTCGAGCGCCCCGGCGAACGTTTCGATGCGTTCTAAGGTGCGCTCTGCGGTGGTGACCGTCCACCGCTCTCGGGTCTCTGCGTCCACCTCGCTGATGCTCTCGGGCCGGATGGACGTGTAGACGCGGTCGGAGTCCTCCGGTTCGAAGGTCCGTGCCTTGCCCGTCACCGCGACGAACGTCGGGACGGCGGCGTTTTCGAGGAACGTGAGCGCCTCTGGCTGGTACTGGCCGGCGTAGACCACGAACGCGCCGGTCGGGTCGACGATGCGGGCGCGCAGCTGGTCTTCGTTCACCGTATTGACCTCCGTGAGGACGCCAACGGCGAACATCCGGTTGACCCGTGCGCCGGTCGGGGTGACGACGTAGTTCGGCGCGCGTTCCTCGTCCGATTCGGAGTAGGAAAGCGAGGCGTCGTCGAACTCGGCCGCGAACAGGCGGTGGGCGACCTCGCGGCCGACTGGCGTGGCGCTCATGCGTCCACCTCCGAGAGCACGGCCGCAGCACGCGCGGCCGGGTCGTCCGCCGACTCGCTGAACGCGGTCGCGTCCAGGTTCGCGCCGTAGTCGTCGACGCTCAGACTGCCGCGGACGACGAACTCGCCGCCAACGATGTTCTCACGAATCGAGTCGGCGACGACCTCCTGGTTCATCGCCTCGCGGGCGGCGGCAAGGGCGTCTTCGAGCGACCCGCCGTACACCTGCTCGGTCAGGTCACGGTCCAGAATGACCGTGAGCGCGCTCGTGCCGTCGTCGAGGATGGCCTTCACGCGCAGGTCGTCGTAGCCGTCGACCTGTCCGTGGGAGCGACACTGCCCCTTCTGGGTCACGCGGTTGCACTCGGGGCAGCGCTGGATGAGGCCAGAACCGTCGCGCACCGACAGGAGGTTGCCGACGAGTTCGACGTCGAACAGGCCGCCCATGCCGACGGCCTCGTCGATGCGCTTTCGCGGCGCGTCGTCGCTCACTTCGAGGTCGGCATCGAGCGCTTCGACCGTCGAAAACTCGGAGATGTTCACCGAGGGGATGCCACGGAACTCGCGGATGTACGCCCCACTGACGCGAATCGACGCGCCGGCCTCGAGTTCCGGGTGGGGGTCCCAGTCGGTGAACGGCAAACGACCGGATTCGTCGGCGAAGACGCCGGAGAGAATCGTCGTCTCTCCGTCGCGACCGCTGATGGTCTTCTCCTCTACTTCACTGACGACGACGTCGACGTTGACCCCACGGTCACCGGGTGCGAGTTCGGTGAGCGGTTTGTCCCCGCCCACGGCGAACGGCACCTCGATGCTCTCTGCCGGGTCCACCGAGGAACTGTCCCCGAGGTTGAGTTCGGGATTGCCCTCCCACTCGCGGACGCCGGCGTTCGTAATGGTCACGGTATCGCCGGCGGTGAGACCGAAATCGTGCCAATCGGTGTACGAGATTTTGCCGGTCTCGTCTGCGAGTTCACCCTCGTGGATGAGGTGGTCTTCGTTCTGATAGCGAATCGAGCGCTTGCCGACCGTGAGCACCTTCGCCGTCACCGTCACGTTCGAGTTGTCGGTGGTGATGTCCGAGATGGAGACGGTTTCGGGCGTGGGTGCGCTCCCCCCGCCGCCACCGTACTTCCGACGGACGCTCTGTTTTGCTTCCTCCAGTGGAACGCTGTACTGGACGAGGTTTTCTAAGTCGCGTTTGACCTCCGCTTTGTCTGCGCCGAGAGCGGAGGCGAGCTCTTCGGCGGTGTCGTCGAGACTCATCACCGAATCTTCGTCCGGATGCCATAAAAAGCGTTCGCGGAACTCCCCACCGAAAGCGGTTTTCACCCCTCTGACGTATCACCATCCATGCGCGTCGTCGTCAATGCAGCCATGAGCGTGGATGGAAAGCTCTCCCACCGCCGCCGCAAACAGGTGGTCATCAGCGGAGACGACGACTTCGACCGGATGGACGCCATCCGCGCCGAAAACGACGCCGTGATGGTCGGCGCGGGAACCGTCGTCGCCGACGACCCCAGCCTGACGGTTGACGACCCCGACCGCCGGGCCGCCCGTGAGGCCCGCGGCGTCCCCGAGAATCCCGCCCGCATCGTCGCAGACTCCCACGCCCGCTGCCCCCGCGAATCCCAGGTGTTCGACGACCGGGCACACACCTACCTACTCGTGACCGAATCCGCCCATCCCGTGCGCATCCGCAAACTGGAGCGCGAAGGGGTGACCGTCATCGTCGCCGGCGAAGACCGGGTGAACCTCACCGCCGCCTTCGATGCGCTCGCAGACCACGGCATCGAGTCCATCATGGTCGAGGGCGGGGGCGAACTCATCTTCTCGCTGTTCGAGGAGGGACTCGTCGACGAACTCACCGTGTTCGTCGGCTCGCTGATCATCGGCGGGCGCGAAGCCCCGACGCTCGCGGACGGTGAGGGATTCGTCGCTGGGTTCCCCCGCCTCGAACTGACCGACGTCCAGCGGATGGACGACGGCGTAGTGCTCAGCTACGTTCCGGAAACCACCCAGTAATACCACCCATTTATCATCCGGCCTCGTCGAGAGAGGTGTATGACATTCACCGCGCTCAGAAGTGGCGGCGCTAAACTGTACGCAAAGATGGGGCCCTCGTGGCTCGCCGGGGCGATTGCGGCGGGCCCGGCGACGATGGCCTCACTGCTGACCGCCGGCACGTCGTTCGGATTCGCGCTTCTCTGGGTCGTCGTGCTCTCTGCAATCCTCGGAACGTTCGCTCAGTACCTCGCGATGCGTCTCGGTCTCCGGACTGAAACCGGCCTTGTCGCTGCCGTCGAACGACACCTCGGCGGTGGCTGGGCGTGGCTGCTCGTCGCAGACGCCGTCCTCGCCGCGGGACTTGCCCAACTCGTCATCATGAAGGGCGTCGCCGACATCAGCGCGACCATCACCGGCATCGACGCCCGCATCTGGGGCGTTGCGTGGGCACTCGTCCTCGCGTTCGGTCTCGCGGGGGGAGGGTACCGCGTGGCAGAACTCGGTGCAAAACTTCTCGTCTCGGCCGTCGTTTGCGCCTTCATCGCGTCCCTCTTCGTCGTCCCAATCGACCCCAGTGCGGCGATCGCCGGCCTCGTCCCGACGATGCCCGCTGGGCTGTCGGGGGCGCTCGTCGTCGCCGGCATCCTCGGTGGAGCGGTCCACATCACGCTCATCACGATGCACTCCTACACCATGCGTGCCCGTGGCTGGACCCGCGACGACACAGACATCGCCACCACCGACATCGTGGCGTCGATGTTCGTCGCCTTCGGCATCTACAGCCTCGCTATCTTCCTCGTCGCCGCGAGCGTGCTCCACGGGGCCGTTTCGCCCGAGGGACTCACGCACGTCTCGGCCTCGCAGGCGCTCGGCCCGCTCGTCGGCGCGAACGCGAAGTGGCTGTTCCTGCTCGGCCTCTGGGGGGCCGCCGTCTCCACGCTCGGAGGCAACACCGTCGTCCCGCCATTTCTGCTCGCGGACAAACTCGGTTGGGGAACCACCGTCGAGGATTCGCGCTACCGCCTGCTCCTTGCCGGGTTCGCGCTCGTCTCCGCCGTTGGCCCGTTCGTCGGCGGGTCGTTCTTCCCGCTGCTCGTGCTGGTGCT
This sequence comes from Haladaptatus sp. QDMS2, assembly GCF_029338295.1. NCBI lineage: Archaea > Methanobacteriati > Methanobacteriota > Halobacteria > Halobacteriales > Haladaptataceae > Haladaptatus > Haladaptatus sp. QDMS2. The sequence continues at coordinate 892,116 of NZ_CP119791.1, read as the reverse complement.
CGCGTTCGGCCTCGTCGGGACACCCTTCGCCATCGCCATCGTCCTCGCGCTGTTGAACGACCGGCGAGTGGTCGGCGAGACCCCCGCTCCGTGGACGAATCTCGGCGGCGTCGTGCTCATCTGCATCACCGTGCTCACCGCCGGGTCGTTCGTCCGCGGCCACCTCTCGACGCCCGGGGAACCGCTGAGCGCGTTCGTCCTCGTTTTCGCCGCAGTGCTCGGCACCGCGACGCTCGTCGTCCTCGGACTGGCCGTCCGAACCGCGCTCAGAGAAGAGACGCCCCGGGCCGCCACCCAGTGATGACACGCGAAAGCCCTCCCGCCGGACGATTGCTCTTCACCGGGCCCTCCAACGTCGGAAAGACGAAACGAACCGCCGAGGCATTGCAGGCGTGGGTCGAAGGCCACGGAACCGAGGGCGTGGTCGTCCTCGACTTCGCCCCCGAGGTAGAACGCGACGGGCGACTTCTCGGCGGCCGACTCACGCGGTTTCTCGACATTCCAGAGGGCGTCTGGTACGGAGTCATCGACGCTCACGCACCGCGGGCCGCTGCCTCCTCACCCGCCGAAGCGTCCCAACTTGCGGGTGAGAACGCAACTCGGGCACGCTCGCTGCTCGAAACGGCCCCGACGCCCACGGCAGCGTTCGTAAACGACGCGACGATTCCGTTTCAGGCGGCCGGGAGCGACGTCACTCGATTGTTCGAGTGGCTGGACCCGGCGACGGTGGCCGTGGTCAACGCCCTCGAGAGCGACGAACTCGGCCGTGACGACGAAATTTCGCGGCGAGAAAAGCGAGTGCTCGACCGGCTGCGGTCGTGGGCCGACACCAATCGTCGACTCTAGTGGTCGTGGCCGGTCATCTCGGCGAACGTCATGCCGAAACGCTCTTCGAAGGTGTCGAGGACGGCTTCTTCGAGGGCTTCGACGTCGGCGTCGAAGTCGGCCTGCGCGTGGTGGACGATGGCGTGGGCGCGCTGGGCGAACCCGATGAGGACGACGTCGGTGACGGCCTCGGCCGTCGTCTCTTCTTCCGAGAGGATGTCAATGAGTTCGGTCGGGAGTTCGACCTCGTCGGTCGAGCCGTCGGACGATTCGATGGTGAACGTGGCTGTGTCTAGGGAGTCGGACATGGGAGGGACTTCGCGTCCGGACGTAAAGGGCCTGTGGAATGCGTGCCCGGTGTGCGCACAAACGTGGCTGGCGCTCGCTGGCGTGGAAAACGAAGAGAAATACAGCTTAGTCGTCTGACTCTGCCGCGGCGACTGGTTCTTCGGCCCGTTTCTCGCGGTCTAAGTCCTCTAAGTAATCGTCCGCGTCGATGGCGGCCTGACAGCCCATCCCGCCTGCGGTGATGGCCTGCTGGTAGTGGAAGTCCACCACGTCGCCCGCGCCGAAGATGCCGGCCACGTCCGTGGCGGTCTGCTGTGCGCCCTTGCCGCCCTTCGTGATCATGTAGCCCGCGTCGTCCAGCTGGACGCCCGTGCCTTCGAGGTAGTCCGTGTTCGGCGTGTGGCCGATTGCGAGGAACACGGCACCCGTCTCGAAGTCGAATTCCTCGGTCTCGGGGTCGTCGAGTTTCTCGGTCGGGTGGCCCTCGGGGTGGCGGACCATCCGGACGTGGCTGACGCCGTCTTCTGGCGTGCCGTGAATCTCGGTGACTTCGGTGTTGCGAAGGATTTCGATTGTACCGTCTTCGACCTGCTCGTTCACGCGGTCGATCCAGTAGTCCTCGGCGCGGAACTCCTCGCGGCGATGGACGAGGTAGACTTTCGAGGCGAACTTCGTGAGGAAAGAGGCTTCCTCCATCGCGGCGTCGCCGCCGCCGATGACGACCATCTCCTGGTCGCGGAAGAACGCGCCGTCACAGGTCGCACACGTCGAGACGCCGTAGCCCATCAGGTCGTCCTCGCCGGGGATGCCGAGCGTTCGGGCGCTCGCACCCGAGGCGGCGATGAAGGCGTCGGCCGTGATGACGTCGCCCGTCGTGAGTTCGATTTTGAACGGGCGCTCGGATGCGTCGACGGATTTGACGACGCGATTTTTCACGGTTGCGCCAAAGCGCTTTGCCTGCGCTTTCATGTTGTTCACGAGTTCGGGCCCGCTGATTCCCTCCGGGAAGCCCGGATAGTTGTCCACTTCGGTGGTCAGCGTGAGCTGGCCACCGGGTTCTGTGCCCTCTAAGACGAGCGGTTCGTTGTTCGAGCGAGCAGCATAAATGGCCGCGGTGAGCCCAGCGATGCCTGACCCGGCGATGACGAGTCGGTGGTGCTCGACCTCGGTTGCGTCCCCTTTCGACATGCGAACAACTTGACCGTGGACAAGTATTTACCTTGCGCTGTCTTGCAGTCGGGGTGCGATTCCGGGTGTTCGTTCAGGCAGAATTCGGCCGACGGTGGGAAGGCCCATATGCCCACCCGAGCAAGCATCGAACATGCCTGCGGACTTAGCGGAGAAGACGAACCGGTACGAGCGGTTACTCGCAGAGGCACTGGACGCCGCAGAGGACGTGAACCCGCCGAACACGCCCCTCGGCGAGTCAGCCGCCGAGTACCGCGAGATGGCCCAGTCGTATCTGGACGATGGCCGTCACTTCAAGGCGAACGACGACCTCGTGAACGCGCTCGCCTCTTTCTCTTACGGTCACGGCTGGATGGACGCCGGCGCTCGCATTGGGCTGTTCAAGGTGCCAGACGAGGGTCACCTGTTCACCGTCTGACTGGCCCGAACTGCGGCTGAAGCGGCCGACGACGCCGGTACGACACCTTCCCCTGTCGATGGGCTTACATGGCCGGGGAGAGAGGGTTGTTTCAATGGAGGCTGCCCTCTGGTACGTGTTAACCGGTACCCGAGGCGGAGCCAACCGGGTTCGACTGTTGAAGGCCCTCCACGACCAACCCCGGAACGCAAACCAGCTCGCGGAGGATCTGGATTTGAACTACAAGACGATTCGCCACCACCTCGAGGTGCTCATGGAAAACAACATCGTGATTACAAGCGGCGACGACTACGGAGCGATTTACTTGCCGAGCGAAAACGCCCGCCACCACTGGGATACCATCGAACAAATCATCGAGCAGGTGGAGTGATTATGGCCGAATTTGGGCTAGTCGTTATTACAACCCGTTGGGAAGGTGAAGGTAGATGAGTATCTGGGTTACGGTCGCACAGGGCGCGACCGCGCTGAACGTGCTCCTCCTCGCGGGTCTCGGCTACGTGTGGGGCCGAAACTACCTGAAGTTCCGCTCGAAACACACCATCGGGTTGTTCATGTTCTCGGTGTTCTTGCTCGCCCAAAACGCGCTCACGCTCTACTACTACCTCATCGACCCGGACCTCTCTGCGTGGTACGCTTCCGCCGTTCCGACCATCGTCTGGCAGTCGATGATGCTGCTCGCTGTCTTGCAGTTCGTCGGCTTGCTGTTTCTCTCCTGGACGGCGTGGGACTGACGCTGGTTCGAGTCTAGCCTTCTGACCGTTCAATAAACCGACCCACGGCATGCACATTAGTTAGAACCAGGTTTCGCCGCGGCGGCCACCACTTTCTGCGTTCCTGTGGGGTGATACCTTGGCATCTGGATAATAACGAACCCTCGCGGTGAATCTTCTGTCGCCATGTCACGGGAAACTGGCGAGCAAACGAGGGATTGGCAACGAACGCGGCGCACCGTCCTGCGCACGCTCGGGGCAGGGACTGCCGTGGCGTCGTTCGGCGGGGTGGCGACGGCACAAACGAAAAGTGACGAAAAACAGGGAACGTGGGGGCTACAGGAGACAGACTGTCCGCCCTGCATCGACGACCTCGCAGGGTACGCCTCGCTGACGACGGAACTCGATGTGCCGACGGCGCTCAGACCCCAGCACACAGTCGAGATGCGAGTGGACGACGCGGACGTGCTGTTTCCCGAGGAAGCAGACGGGGAGCAGACGCCGGCAGACGAGCAGACCGACACGGACGGGCAAGGCGAAGGAACGGAGGGCTTCCCCGACTTCTACTTCGACCCGGTCGGCATCGCCGTCGAGGCAGGGGACGTAATCGAGTTCCAGAATCCCTCGGCGGACCTGCACACGGTGACGGCCATCCATCCGCGCTTCTTCGGGCTCCCCCAGCGCATCCCCGAGAGCGCAGCGCCGTTCTCCTCACCGCCGGTAATGACCGACGAGAACTGGCTCTATCGGTTTACGGAACCCGGCGTCTACGACATTCAGTGTCTGCCCCACTTCGAACTGGGAATGGTGATGCGCGTCGTCGTCACCAAGAAGAGCTGTGAAGCGCCCGAAGCACCGGCTGGAAGCGACCAGCTTCCACCTCCAGTCGCGGCCGTCCTCGACGCAGACCGGCTTCGACCCGAGAACATCGTCGAAAACGGTCCGGTTGCGTGGACCGACCTCGAAGGCGAGATTCCGACCTTCGACCCCGAGGAACTGTTCTCGGAGGACGGCGGTGGAGAACCCGGTGAGGAACCGACGGACGGAGAGGGAACGGAGACCACGACCACCGACGACGGTGCCGAAACGACCACCACAGACGACGGTACCGAGACGACGACGTGAGGGGCGTCGCTACCGAGGTTTAAGCCCCGGCCGCGCCTATCTCAGACAATGTACCGAGATCGAACGGACGCGGGGGAGAAACTGGCTCGCGTCGTGGACGCCCACGACGTTGCAGCCGACATCGTCCTCGCGATTCCGCGGGGAGGGGTTCCAGTCGGACGCATCGTCGCCGACTTGCTCGGCACGCCGCTCGACATCATCGTCGCCAGAAAACTCGGCGCGCCCGGCAACCCAGAACTGGCCATCGGCGCGGTGGCGGCAGACGGGAGCGTCTGGCGAAACGAGATGCTCATCGACTCGCTCGGCGTGACAGAGGGGTATCTAGAGGAGACGATTGCGAAAGAGCGGGAAAACGCCCACGAGAAAGCAGAGCGGTATCGAGGAAAGCGCGAGACGCCGGACCTGAACGACAAGCGCGTCGTCATCGTGGACGACGGAATCGCCACGGGCGCGACGGCGCTTGCGTGCGTTCGACTGGCCAAAGCCGCCGGAGCGAGTCGCGTGATTTTGGCGGTTCCAGTGTCCTCTGAGTCGGGCGCAGAGCGACTCATGAGCGAGGCCGACGAGGTCATCTGCGAGATGACGCCAGCGTACTTCACCGCCGTGGGACAGTTTTATGAAACTTTCGAACAGGTGACCGACGAAGCGGCGATGTCGGCCCTCGACGGTTACTTCGAGTAAATCCGAATCGTCCGGTTGCAGTCGTGTGTTTTTGGCTTGTGCACACAAGCAAAACATTTATAAGCTTTACGGACTAACTATACGTAAGGTCAAGCGCCCGGCTTTTTAGGGTTTTCCACCCCCCGGTAGACGCCCGCATCCCTGGCCCGACGGAGAGACAATCATGAGTGACACAACAATCAGGACATACACTGGCGAACAGCCACAGGAAAAAGAGAAACGGAGGGTAGACGAGACTGAGGTGTGTCCAGAGTGCGCTGGGCCGCTCGTCTCCGATTCAGAGCACGGTGAGACGGTCTGTCGCAACTGCGGCCTCGTGGTCGAGGAAGCAGAAATCGACCGCGGCCCGGAGTGGCGCGCCTTCGACGCCGGCGAGCGAGACTCGAAGTCCCGTGTCGGTGCGCCGACGACGAAGATGATGCACGACAAGGGGCTTTCGACCAACATCGACTGGCGCGACAAGGACGCCTACGGGAAGTCCCTCGGCAGCCGCCAGCGCGCGAAGATGCAGCGCCTTCGCACCTGGAACGAACGATTCCGCACGCGTGACTCGAAAGAGCGCAACCTCAAACAGGCGCTTGGGGAAATCGACCGCATGTCTTCGGCCCTTGGGCTTCCGAGCACGGTTCGCGAGACGGCGTCGGTTATTTACCGCCGCGCGCTCTCCGAGAATCTCCTGCCCGGACGCTCCATCGAGGGCGTCGCGACGGCGGCAGTCTACGCCGCCGCCCGCCAGGCCGGCATGCCCCGGAGCTTAGACGAAATTGCGACGGTCTCGCGGGTGGACAAGATGGAACTCACCCGGACCTACCGCTACATCGTCCGCCAGCTCAACCTCGAAATCAAGCCCGCGGACCCAGAGAGCTACGTGCCCCGGTTCGCCTCCGACTTAGACCTCTCTGACGAGGCAGAGCGCCGGGCACGCGACCTGCTCCGCAACGCGAAGGAACTCGGCATCATCAGCGGCAAGTCGCCGGTCGGCCTCGCCGCCGCCGCCGTCTACGCCGCCGCACTGCTCTCGAACGAGAAGGTCACCCAGAGCGAGGTCTCAGACGTGGCGAACATCAGCGAAGTCACCATCCGAAACCGCTACAAGGAACTCCTCGAAGCGCAGGGCAGCGACGTCCCGATGTGAGCAAGGCAACAACCTTTTTCATTTACCCCTGCGAAAGGTAGGCACACATGGTGGAAGCATACGTCCGTCTACTCTGTCCTGAATGTGGAAAAGACTGGGAATCGACGCCGGGTGAACTTCCGCCCCTCAAAACGACCTTTCATTGTCCGAACTGTCACGCGAGCCGTCGGCTCTCTGAGTTCATGCGCACGGACCACGACCTCGACACGGTGAAACAGTTCGAATAGACGCGGTGACGGTCTGCAAAACCGTACTCTCGATTTTTTTCGCGACGCATCAGCTCAACTCGAAAGCACCTGCGTTTCCTACTTGTGGTCAACACGAGGGACGGTCTGTGGGAGTGGCTCGTTAGGAATTCGTAAAAATCAGTTTGCCGGAGCCTAACTCGTGTGACAACCATAGTCAAAGGTCACGCAATAGACCCGTCAACTGCCCGAAGGGAGCCGGACGAAATTCCGGCGAATACTGTCGATACAGCCCGTCTAAACCGGTAAGTATGCTAACGAGACTCAAGATAGTAATATAACCCTCCGCTCGTTAGATGGTGTTGTTATGAAGAAGCAGGAGCTCATCCACCTGCACGGCCTCCTCTCGGAGGTATGCAACCACTACGAGACAGAGTTTGGAATTACAATTGAACACGAAGCGTACGAGTCTCTCGGTGTACGACCGACTTCAATCCACAAATCGAAAACTGACCACAAAGCAGCAGTGTTCGCACTCGCAGACGGTATCACCGCAGAGATGACCGAGGCGGAATCCGAAAAGATCTCCGCCACGGCCGATTAAGCGCGTCGCCGAAGACGCCGTTCTTCCGGACCTAACTCACCGCCGAGTCACAACGCTCGAAAAAAGCGAGCCATCAGTTGTCCGCGACTTCTTCGATTTCGAGCAGGTCGTCGTCTTCTTCCTCCGTCGCTGGTTCGTCGTCGTCCTCGTCGAGTACCCGCACGTCGAGCACTTCGAGTGGGATGTTGTGGAGTCGTTGGCCGATTTCCTTGCGCGCGATGCGTGAGGCGTGTTCCTCCCGTTCGACGTTGAACACCGTCATCTCGAGTTCGAGCGCGACCAGACTCTCGTCTGCGCTCAGGAAAGCGGGGTCGAGGTCTTCCTTGCAGTGCGGACAGACCCGTTCTCCCATGTTGATTTCTACGTAATTCAAGTCGGGGTTGAGCATCTCACCAGTCTTTGAGATGGCGATGCGTACCGCCTCGTCCGGCGTTCCGACGTCGTACACCGGGACTGCGGCTTCGACGACAACTCTGCAGTCCATAGAGTATTATTCACGCCGCTATCGTAAGAAGGTTAGGCAAAATCGTCATACGTCGCGTTTGTGACCTGTTTGTCATTTTGGAGTCGAAAGCGCAAAACGCCCGCCACTCCTTTGCGGTGATAATGGAGTCGGGCACCCTCGCACTTGGCAACCTGAAGGGAGAATTCGACCTGCAATCGACGGTGGAAAGCGGTCAGTCCTACCTGTGGCGACGCGAAGACGGACGGATGTACGAACAGACGCCCGCTTACGGCGGCGAAGCGTGGTACTACACCGTCCTTCCCGGGACCTACGCTGACGGGGACCCAGCCGTCCTGCGCGTCCGCCAGCGCGGGGACAAGCTAGAGTGGGAATCGCAGTTCGACGCCGCGGAGACGCTCGGCCACCTGCTCCGCCTGGACGACGACCTGCCCGCGATTTTCGACGCCATCCCGACAGACCCACTCGTCGACGCGGCCTACGACGCCTACGAGGGGATGCGCCTCGTGCGCGACCCACCGTTCCAGACGCTCATCTCGTTTATCTGCTCTGCGCAGATGCGCGTCGCCCGCATCCATCAGATGCAACTCGGCCTCGCGCGCACCTTCGGCGAGAAAGTCGAGTTCGACGGCCGGACGTACCACGCGTTCCCAACGCCCGAAGCACTCGCGGGCGCGAGCGAGGCGCAACTTCGCAACCTGAACCTTGGCTACCGCGCACCCTACGTACAACGCTCCGCTGAAATCGTCGCGCAGGGGCTCGCCCATCCCGAAGATGCCGTAGGTCTGGACTACGAGAACGCCCGCGAGGAACTCAAAACGTTCGTCGGTGTGGGGGATAAAGTGGCAGACTGCGTATTGCTGTTCTCACTCGGCTACCTCGAAGCGGTCCCACTCGACACGTGGATTCAATCGGCCATCGCCGACCACTATCCCGACTGCGACCAGGGGAACTACACGAACACGTCGCGGTCCATCCGCGCGCAGTTCGGCGGTGAGTACGCAGGGTACGCCCAGACGTACGTGTTCCACTATCTCCGGACCGGCGGCCCGGCCAACGACGAGTGAGTCCGGACATTTTTGCTCCTCGCGCTTGCACGCATGCACATGCCTGAGCGAACGCGCGCTCACGTGTACGTGACTGGAACCGTACAGGGAGTCTACTACCGTGCAAACACCCGAGACAGAGCGACGGAACTCGGCGTCGACGGCTGGGTGCGAAATCTGGACGACGGCCGCGTCGAAGCCATCTTCGAGGGTGAAAAAGACCGCGTGAAGTCGATGATCGAGTGGTGTTACACCGGCAGTCCGGCCGCCGACGTGACGAGCGTCGAATCCGAGTTCGAGCCACCAGAAGGCCTCGACGGATTCGAAATTAAGCGTTGAGTCGGTATTCGAGCAGCCAGTCGGGTTCCGCCGTGTACTTCCACTCGGCCCACTCCTTGTCGTTGGCGTAGTAGGCGCGATAGGCGTCCACGAGGTCCTCGCGGCAGTACTCCTCGGGCATGCACTGAGGCGGTTCTGTTGGCTCTCGCGCCGGAATGGCGATGCTGTCGCGGTCGATTAACTGAAGCATACGCCAACTCGCATGGACCTCGTCGTGGCCGAATCGCTCCATGAACTCCTCGTTCAGTGCGCCAGCGAATTCGTAGAGCCGGAGCCAGTTCTCTCGCGAGTGCGAGGCCCACTTCACGGTCGGATGGCCCGTGTGAGTCGGCTGGTATAGAAACGCCTCGTCGTGGCCGTGGGCGCGGAGCGTCGTCGAGAGGATTTGTGCGGCTTCGAGCAGCATCTTGTTCACGTGCTGGTCGCAGTGATAGCGGGCGGCTTTTCGGGGGTCTTCGTCCAACCAGAAGACGTTCACACGCGAGAGGAGGGGTCGGAGGAATTTGACTCCACCGCCCCCGCACGTTTAACCGGGATGGGGAACAACTCCCTGCCATGATTTCGAGCGACCGGATGGCCGCCGTCGACGCGAACGCCGCGGCCCTCGGAGTTCCACAGAAGCAGTTGATGGAGTCGAGTGGCAACGCCGTCGCCCGCGTCGTCAGCGACCTCGTAGCACCCGGGGCAGCCGTCGCCATCGTCGCGGGCCGGGGGAACAACGGCGGTGACGCCTTCGTCGCCGCCCGGTTTCTCGACGAGTACGACGTGACGGTCCACCTCCTCGGCCGCGAGGAGACCATCTCGACCGACATCGCCCGCGAGAACTGGGAAGCCCTGCAAGAAGCGGAGTACGACTCCCGCGAAGTTCGCGACTCGACTGACCTCGACCTCGGAAGCCCCGACCTCATCATCGACGGAATGCTCGGCACGGGCGTGACCGGCGCACTCCGCGAACCCGAGAAATCGGCGGCAGAAGCCATCAACGCTGCCGGCGCGACGGTCGTCTCGGTAGACGTTCCAACGGGCATGGACGCAGATACTGGGTCCTCGGAAGGAATCGCCGTCGGCGCAGACCACGTCGTTACCTTCCACGACATGAAACCCGGCCTCGAGAACTTCCCGAACGTAACAGTCGCGGACATCGGCATTCCGGCAGCCGCCGAACTGTTCGTCGGGCCGGGCGACCTCCAGTCGCTCACGCGCCAGTCGGACAGCCACAAGGGCGACCACGGCGAGGTGCTCGTCGTCGGGGGCGGCCCGTACACCGGTGCGCCCGCACTCTCCGCCCAGTCTGCCCTCCGCGCCGGGGCCGACCTCGTGCGCGTCGCCTGTCCCGAATCAATCGCTCGCGAGATTCAGGGCTACAGCGAGAACCTCATCGTACGGCCCTTCGACGGCGACCAGCTCGAACCCGCCCACGTCGAGTCGCTCCTCGAACTCGCCGCAGACCACGACACCGTCGTATTCGGTCCGGGCCTCGGGAGCGCAGATGAGACGCTTGAGGCCGTCGGTGAGTTCCTCGAATCGCTCGACGGAACCGCCGTCATCGACGCAGACGCCCTGCAAGTCGTTCCGAACGTCGAGACAGAGGCCACACTCATCTGCACGCCCCATCAGGGTGAACTCCAGAAGATGGGCGGGGAAACTGACTCGGACTGGCGCACTCGCAAAGACCTCGTCGCCGATTTCGCCGCCGAACTGGAGCAGCCGCTGCTCGTGAAAGGCGCCTACGACGTGATTTCAGACGGCGAGACGATTCGCGTGAATCGAACCGGGAACCCCGGCATGACCGTCGGCGGAACCGGCGATGTCCTCGCGGGTGCGACTGGTGCACTCGCCGCGACGCACGACCCACCACAGGCCGCGGCCATCGCCGCCTACGCGACGGGACGCGCTGGTGATATAGTCGCAGAGGAAAGAGGCTATGGCATGATGGCAACTGACCTGCTCTCGAACCTCCCGATTGCGCTCTGGGGTGAGCGCGATGAGTGACGACCTGACCCACACGACCGAAACGGGTGAGGTCCAGATGGTGAACGTCGGGGAGAAACCCGACATCGCCCGCCGCGCCGTCGCGCGCGGTGAGATTCATCTCAAAGCTTCGACTATCGACGCGATTCGCGAAAGCGAAATCGGTAAAGGCGACGTGCTCGCAACCGCCCGCGTCGGCGCGATTCAGGCGGTCAAGCACACATGGGAGACCATCCCGATGTGTCACCAGATTCCGATTACGAACGTGGACACGGAGTTCGACGTGGGAGACGAGAAAATTACGCTGACCGTGGCCGTCGAAACCACCGGCAAAACAGGCTGTGAGATGGAAGCGCTCGAAGGCGTCACCACCGGCCTTAACGTCGTCTGGGACATGGTGAAAGCCGTCGAGAAGGACGAAGACGGCCAGTATCCAGCGACGCAGATTTCGAACGTTCGCGTGCTGGACAAAGAAAAGAAGTCACTGGACTGACCGGAAAGCACTTGCTGGATGGTTGAGGAGTCTGGCGCAATGCAGCCGTCGTCACGCCGGTCGTTTCTCGCTACTGTTGCAGGCGCGAGTGCAGCACTCGCTGGCTGTTCAGCAAATCCACTACCTGAACCCGTATCAGAAGTCTGGAGTGCAGAGATAAGCGGGGGTTCACCGGTCGGCAAACTCGCGTTCACGTCGGACACGGTGGTGACGGGGAGCGAGTACGACGGCCAGGTGCATCTCATCGACCGGGAAACGGGCGACGTCACTGCATCGTACGACTTCGACGATTCGACGCGGCATGGCTCAGCCGTGTGGTTTGGTCCATACGTCGTCGACGACGTCGTCCTCGTCGCCGCGGAACTACGAATCCTGGCGATGGATTTCGACGGGACCGAAGTCTGGGAACGGACGTTCGACGAGACGGAACTCATCGAATTTCACCTGTTCGAGGATATGGCGCTCATCGGGACGAAAGATGGAGCCCTCGAAGCAGTGGCGGCGACGACTGGCGAGCAGGTGTGGGAAAGCGATGCCGTGAGCCATACCGAAATTCGAGATTACGCAACCGACGGAACACGCGCGTTCTTCGCCGCCGTGACCGAGGTCATCGTAATCGACCCGGCAGACGGGAGCAAACTATGGACAAGCGAGGTGGGCCTCGATTCGTTCGTCGGCGCATCCTCGGATGCCGTCGTCGCGGTTGGCGAAGGGTCAGCCACGGCGTTCGACCCGGCGACTGGTGAGCAGGTGTGGGACCGAGAGACGGACTACAATCCCAGTCGGTCGCCGCTCGTCGATTCGCAGGTGTATCTCTGGGGGCAGATTCCCGCGTTTCGCTGGAGTAAAGACCCGGACGGTGCGGGCCCGATGACCGCACTCGACGTAGAAACTGGCGCAGTGCAGTGGCGAAGTGAGGAGCACACCATTCACTTCGTGGACGTCACCGAGGGTAACGTGTATGCCCTTTCGGCGGACGATGCACTCGTCAAGTTCGCCGCCGACGGAACCGAGCAGTGGAGTGCTAACCTCGACAACAGGCCCATCAAACTCACTGTCGTCTCCCAGTCAGAAATGTACGTCTTCGACGACCGGATGGGAACGCTCCGCAGGCTCGAATATTCAGGCTGATTCTGCAACTGGCAGGTCGCCAGCCTTCGAGCGGGACTTTTCGACGATGGCTGGCCGCGCCTCGAAGTCTACGATGACTTGGTCGCCGTAATCCACGTCGTTGACGCGGGCGTTGTCGTGAATCCACGAGACGAGACTCATGGTTTCGTCCGTCATCGGGAGGACGAGGCGCTCGTGTTCGAACGGTGGCAGGGCGCGTTCGATACGGTCGCGCAGGAGGTCCATGTTCAGGTCCTCCTTCGCGCTGATGACGACGGGGTCAGGTGCGAGCGCGGAGAGCGCCTCGATTTTCTCCTGAATCTCCGCCTGTTCGACCGCGTCTGCCTTGTTCAAGACGGTGACGATGGGTGCTTCGTTGCGCTCGTAGAGCGTGTCGTGGCAGGTGACGAGTTTTTCGCGAATGTCCTCGATTGGCTCTGAAACGTCCACGACGAGGAGCACGAGGTCTGCGTGGTACACCGCATCCAGCGTGGATTTGAACGATTCGACCAGCCAGTGGGGGAGGTTGATGATGAACCCAACCGTGTCCGTGACGAGGACGTTTCGCTCCATGTCTGCCCGCCGGGTCGTGGTTCCGAGCGTCGTAAAGAGGCGGTCTTCAGACTCGGCGGTCGCCTCGATGTCGGGGTGTAAGTCGTCGTTTTCGTCGACCTCGATGTCGCGGGCGAGTTGGCGCAGAAGCGTCGATTTACCCGCGTTCGTGTACCCGGCGAGGGCGACGAGGTCGAATCCCGTCTCCCGGCGGTGCTCGCGGCGCTGCTCTTCGCGCTGTTCGATGCGCGAGAGTTCGTCGCGGACGCGGGAAATCTGCGATTTGATGTCACGTTCGCGGTTCTGGTCGTACTCACCGAGTCCCATGAACCCCGGACGCTCGTCGCGCTTTGCGAGGCTGGCTTTTGCTTCCGCTCGCGGCAGTTCGTACCGAAGATTCGCGAGTTCGACCTGCAACTGTGCTTTGCGCGTGCGAGCCCGCTGGCCGAAGATTTCGAGGACGAGTTTGAAGCGGTCTACGACCTCGACACCGTCTGGGAGGCGCTTTCCGAGGTTGAACACCTGATACGGTCCAAGCCGATTGTCGAAAATGACGATGCCGGCTCCCGTCTGGACGACGAGGTCGGCGAGTTCGTCCGCTTTCCCTGAACCGATGTGGAGGGCGGCGTCCTGCTCGCGCGTTTGCGTGAGCGTGCCAGCGACAGTGTAGCCGGCCGCTTGCGCGAGGTCACAGATCTCTCCAACATCGGCACTCCCCCGGTCGACGCGTTTGACGATAACGGCCTTCATAGCAGGTCCCCGTCAGCAGCGTCACGGAGCGACGATACACCCGTCTCGATGCGGTACGACACCACATCGTGGTCCAACTTATCGACGGCGGACCACCTCCGCTGTTCTCCTGACGTTCATGCCCGCCTGTATGCGCCCTCGCATCTTCAATGTCACGGCGTACCACCCGCGGTGACCGACGTGGAACCGGCCCATTCAGGACAAAAGTCTTAACAGTTACGTGCGGAGTGTGGGGTATGGTGGATATCAACCTCCAACAACTCGGCATCGAAGCCGGGGGTGGTGCCCTCATCGGGGCGATAATCGGCTTTGCGGCCAAGAAGGTGGCAAAGCTCATCGCCGTCATCATCGGCCTCGAACTTGCCCTGTTCAAATTCTTAGAATCGCGCCAGATTCTCACCGTCGACTGGGAGCGACTCACCGCCGGTTTCGTCAAGGTCGGCGAGGAAGCCACGTCTGCGACCCCGCCGTCGTGGCTCACGTCGATTCTCGAAACGCTCTCGGTTGGAGCCGCCTTCACCGCCGGCTTCCTCCTTGGCTTCCGCAAAGGATAGGCCCAATCCCCGCTTTTTCGAACTCAGTTCTCGACAGCCTCGCGTTCGACACGAATCGACCCGGAGAGTTCCTGGCCCGACGGCGGGGCGAGGGTCAGTCCCGCCTCTTCGAACCGACGTTTCAACTCGCGTCTGAAGTCAGAGCGAATCGTCGCGACGTTGCTCCGTGCGGGGTCGTCCACCCAGAACTCAGCCTGGAGGGTGATGGCGTTCGCTCCGAGGTCGGTGATGCGCGAGTTCGGAGCCGGGTCCGAGAGTGCCTGTGGCTGATTCGCCGCCACCTGCTGTAGCGCCAAGAGTGCCTGTTCTGTGTCCTCGTTGTACGGGACGAACGCCCGCTCGGTGACGCGAAACGTCGCCCGACCGAACGGACGCGTGAGCGAGTTGGTCGTGAGTTCGGTGTTCGGGACGGTTATCGTCTCGTTGTTCGCGGTCCGAATCCGCGTCACCCGAAAGTCGACCGCCTCTATGGTGCCTGCCCCGCCCGACCACGAAATCCAGTCGCCGACGTTGAAATCGGGGTCCGCGACGAGGAACATGCCACTGATGAGCGACCCGAACACCTCCTGACCGGAGATACCGAGCAAGAAGGTGAGCGCAGCGATGATGACCGCAGACCCGGTGAGAACGTCCCCGTGTCCGGCAGCGATGATGCCCGTGAAGATGGCGAGGAGCGCGAAGGCGACCTTGAGGTACGTCTCGACTGCCGTCTCGATAGTCGGGTTGTTGTGATTGCGCGCCCTGACGACCCGAAGGATGAGCGGTGAGAGGAGAATTCTGCCGACGAAATAGACGATTGTCGCTCCGACGAGGAACGCGACGATTTCGGCGAGAACCTCCTGGTAATCTGCGAGTGCTGTGGGCAGTCCGAAGGGAGCCCCGAATTGACCGAACATGTCACAGACTCAGCAGTCAGGCTGTAAAAAGGCGATTGCCGAGGCGACCCTGTCTGTCGTTTTCAGGCTCCTTTCGGCTCCGTGTTTCAGGTCGCTCTCGCTACCGCGTTTTTATGTCGTCTTCGTCCTTTATTATCTGGGTCTCTGCTTCCCCGCTCGACAGTTCGTTTACCAGGCTGTAGAAGTCGTTTTGCAACCCTGCAGGGAAGGTCAGGACGCCGACCCACGAGCCGTCGTTTTGCCACTCCTCGCGGTCTAAGTCGCCGAACTTCCGGATGCGAGCCTGTGCGCTGCCTGCGTACTGGGCCGGAATCTTCGCCGCGATGGTGACCGTGTCGAAGCGAATCGGGATGACTGGGCGCAGCGCCTCTAGGGCGTCTTCGACCTGGTTTTCGACGCGCTCCATCGGGTCGACCTTGAATCCCGCCTGCTCCAAGGCCTTCTCGATGCGGTCTGGCGGGTGGGGGGCGTCGTCCATCTGCGGGTTGATGGCGTTGCGGGCGATGGTCGCGATGAGCTGTTTGCGCTTCTGTTCTTGCATCTCCCGGCGCTGCTCTGCGGTAATCTGTATCTCACCGCGTTTGATGACCTCGGGGATGATTTCCATCGGGTCTGTCGTCCCGAAGGCCTTCTCGAGGTCCTCTTCTGCCGGTCGGTCGCCTCGGGAGGCGTCCTCGAACACGTCGTCTGCGGCGATGACGTCTTCCAGGTCACCCTTGAATTCGTCGCGTTTGATAGCGAGGGCGGCGTCTGGGTCTACGAGAACTTCGAATCGAGCACCGTGCGATTCGAGCCGAGCGGTGACGGCCTCGTCAAGTGAAATCATGGTGCAATATAGTACAGCACGGGTAAAGGGTGTTGTCCTCATTCGGGGTGAAAATTGGCCGAGAGCAGTGGCTCCGGGAAGCGAGCCAGAAAAGAACGAGACGGGGTTATTCCTCGTCGGTGGAGGTGTCGAGGAGGTCGAGTTCGGTCAGGTAGGATTCGACCGACTCGTCGTCGAGTTCGGCGAAGTCCTCGTCGAGGGAGATGGTGGCGACACCGATACCCTCTGGACGGAGTTTGCCGTCGTTGACCTGTGCGAGTGCGCGAAGCGCGAGACCGACGCCGGCGTCTAAGTCCATGTCATCTGCGTAGTTCGCTTCGAGGAAGTCCTGAATCTCGCCGCGGTCTGCGCCGACGGCGAGGGCTTTCCACTCGTACGGCGTGCCGGAGGGGTCCGTCTCGTAGAGACGTGGGCGGCCGTTCTCGATGCCGCCGATGATGAGCGCGACGCCGAACGGGCGTGCGCCACCGACCTGCGTGTACTGCTGGATGTGGTCGGTGACTTCCTTCGTCAGCGTCTCGACGCCGATTGGCTCGCCGTAGCGCAGTTGGTTAATCTGCGCCTGGCGGCGGGCGAAGTCGATGAGCTGGCGAGCGTCTGCGACGTGCCCGGCGCTCGCGATGCCGATGTGGTCGTCGGCCTTGTGAATCTTTTCGACGCTAGTGCGCTCCATGAGCGGCGAGCGAATGCGCTTGTCGACTGCGAGCACGATGCCGTCCGTCGTCCGGACACCGATGCTCGCCGTCCCTCGCTTGACCGCCTCACGGGCGTACTCGACCTGGTAGAGGCGTCCGTCCGGGGAGAAAATCGTAATTCCGCGGTCGTATGCCTGCTGTTGGGCTTGTCCCTGCATGTAGTATCACTCGAGATCGAGTTCTGTCGCCCCAACAAACGCGCCATCTAACCGCACGTCGACCCGGGAACCCCGTTCGACGGCGGTTGCGTCTGCGCCTGCGAAGACGACTTTTCTCTGTGTCGGTTTTACCCTTCGGCGACCTATATACTTTTCTTCACAAGCACGCACCGTCCCACTGATTCCGGCGACGCGTACGCCCACCGATTCGCCATCGATTTCGTGGAGGCACGCAAGCGCCGCTCGGGCACGGTCCTCCTCCCCGCGGCGTGTCCTGACGATGGCGTGGCCGATTCCGTCGTCGAACGCAAAGCGAATCACCTTCATGTCCAGGTCCGCCCCGCCGGGGTCGCCGTGGAGGTTCTGGGCGGCGTACCAGACGTGACGCTGGAACGTCCCCCGGTCGAGACGCGCATCCGGCCACGTTTCGAGGTGGACGGCGAGGTAGCGCCACCGGGGGCGGATGTGCTTTGGCAAGTGCTTCATTCTGAGACCTCCTCGTAGCGCCCGCGGCGGACGCCGGGTTCGATGAAGTCCGCACGCTGGACCTCGCGATTGTGCGCCACAATCTCCCCCCACTCCGTGAGACCGCGTTCGACCTGGTCGCGCGAGAAGCCAATCGCCTCCCCGAGTGCGACGAGTTCGCGGGGAGCGCGGAGTTCGAGGTGGGTGTGCGGGTCACCGCTCACGACGAACGGGGCGTCGTAGTACTCGACGAGTTCGCGCAGTTTTCTGAGATTCTGGAGCGCCTGCACGCGGGGGCCGCCGTGGCGGCGAAGCACGTCGCCAAAGTTGAATTCGAGACGGACGTTGTTTCGGGCGGCCGCTTTCGCGAGGACGTGGTTCACGTCGCCGCGCCCGGCCATCGGGTGGGCGAGGACGTCCACGCGCTCTTGCTCGCACGCGAAGCGGTTCACCTTCGTCGACCCACCGTGGACGACGAGCAGCGTCTTCTTCGGGCGGTAGTTCCCGACGTGACCGCTCGCCTGTGCGGGGTTGTCGGCGCGAATTTCGATTGCCTCGACGACGTCGATGCCGGTCGCTTCGCTCAGGGCAGGTGCGTCGAACGTGACGTCTGCGTCGCCGTGATTACGAACGACGATGCCGTCGTAGCCGTACGTCGCTGCCGTGGTGGCGAATCTGGCGACCGTGCTGTCGCCGTCGGGGTGTGCGTGAACTGCTTCGTACATGTAAGCCTCTGGCGCTGTCACTCACGGGTTTCGTGCCACGGCGAATAAAAGGAGCGACCCGGCGGCCGCGTCAGTGAGACGAAAAGCCGTCGATAACCCCGCCGCAGTCCGGACAGGAAACCAACTCGGATCCGGTCGTCTTTCGCCCGCCACCCGTTCGCGTCGATGTTCGGCTCCCGGTTCCGCTCAACTCAGAATTACAGTACGGACAGGCTTGCATTCGATGATGCCTCTTTCCAATCGACACGGGCCATCCCCATAAGCATTGTTACTAGGTAACATGGGCCACGTTTCTGCCCCGGTTAGATTGCTTCGCGGATGATTTCGACTGCTTTCTCCTTTTTCGCCGGGTAGGCTTCGACCTTTCCACGAAGCGAGATGCCCTCGCCAAGTTTGGTGACGCCCTTGAACGCCGCCTGCTTGTCGAGATGGATGAAAAACGAGCAGTTGTCGTCTACGCGTTGGTCGATTTCAACGCGAACCTGGTCTAAGTTTTCGAGCGTGGCAAGCCGGTCTAAGACGACGCGAACGTCGTCTGCGTTCTCGACGCGAGCCGAGAGGATGACGATTCGGTCGCCGTGGTGGCCCTTCGTCTCCATTCGTTCGAGTTCGAACTCCGCGGGGAGAAACGATTGGAGGGCATCTGTCACGCGCTTTTCGTCCTCCGTCGCGTAGCAAAACGTCCGGAGGTCGATGTAGTGAAACGGAACCTTCGACATGGCCGAGCGTTGGCCCCGCGTCGGTAAAAAGCGTCGTACTCGTCGCCAGAAGGTCTTACTCTTCGAGTGCTTCGAGGGAATCCTCTGCGATTCCCTGTTCCTGCCCCTCGTCGAACATCACGGTGTACGTCGCGCCACCGAACATGTTCTCTACGACCTGGCTGATGGTGCCGGACTGGCCGTCGAATTCGCTGTGCTTGTCGTGCAGGATGACTTGGTCACCTTCGTCGAAACTCATAGCCGGTTTAGAACTGAGCGGCGTAAAAATGTCGTGGTTCCAGTCAGTTTTCGACCCACGGCGCGATGCGGTCCGTCCAGTTGCGGTGACTCACCAGCGCCACCGAATCCTGTCAGGAGCCACTAACTCCACAATCCACGGTAGTTATCTGTATTCTTACTATTTGCTGTAACTAATTCATAATAAATCGCCAACGGCGGGTGAATCGGACAGCGTCGACCAAGGTTATAAACATCGGCGGACCCAACTCCCAGGTTGTAATGAGGAATTCATAGTGAGTGAACACTGGGAAAGCGTACAGTTTGTCGTGAGTTCGACACATCGAACGGAAGTGTTATATCACCTCTTTGAAAAAGGCCCGGCGCTTCCATCAGAGATTTCTGACTCCACAGACAGACCGCTTCCCCACATCTCGCGCAGCATTGCCGAACTGCGGGAAAATAACCTCGTAACCCTGTTGGTCCCGGAGGAAACCCAGAAGGGGCGACTCTACGGCCTCACTGGGGACGGAAAAGAGATAATCTGGGAGGTGTACCGCAAGAACCAGGACATCTCGTTCGAGTTCGTCGATGCAGCCGGGTTCCCCTACCACGACCTCCTCGAGTATCTGCTCACGAACGTCGACGACGAGTTGCGCGGGGTCGTCGCCTACACCCAGGACGGCGTCTCCGTCTACTCACACACGCCTGCAGTGCTGGAGGAATACACGAACGGGCAACCGACAGAGACCATCACGGAAGTGGCAAACGAAGTTCTCACCGACGAACGCGAACCAGCCACAGAAACCGTCGGTGACCTCAATTACACCGTCCAGGGATACGACGAACTGACGCTGTTACGGCTTCCTGTCGCGGACAAACAACAGGTGCTCGTAACCTTCGCCGACTCCTATCAACTGCGTCTGCCAGAAGTCGCGACGCAGTGTCGCAGTTACCTCCCGTAGGCTCTCGAAGCTTTATACCGGTGGCCACTCGAATACAGAGCAATGACTGACACGATTCGTCTCTGCTGTGCGGTGTCTCTCGCGGTTACTGCTGGTCGGCTGGGTCGCGGGAAGCCATGAGTCGCGTCGACGACCTCTGGTTTCTCTCGTCGAACGCAAACCAGCGAGCGGCACAGGCCTATCACCGCCTGACCGACGCGTACGACGGGTACATCGAGCACGCTCGCACCCGGACTGTGTCCCGCGACCGATTTCGAACGCTCGCGACGCGCATCGCCCGGTGTGGCGCCCCGTACGGCGCACACACCATCGTGTACCAACCCTGTGGGAAGCTCCTGCTCTGTCGCCACGAGGGCGTCGACCTGTGGGTGCTCCCGGGCGGCGAAATCGACCCCGGCGAATCGTTTCTCGAAGCCGCACGACGCGAACTCGCAGAAGAAGCGGGCGTCGAAGCGACCTACGACGGGATTGCACTCGTCACGAAAATCACGGTGCGCTGTGGAGGCTACGAGACGTGGGGCGTCCTCCCGGTGTTCGCAGCGCGGGCGGAGACGACGAACCCCGAGGTGTGTGACCCAGACGACGAAATCTCGGATGTGAAGTGGTTCGACGCGATTCCAACCGATACCCGCGACCGGGAGGAGTTAGTCTCCTGGCGCGAGCGTTCACTGTCCGTGTGAGACGCCCTCTCTGTCCTCTGCTTTCATCCGCCTGAGTGCCGCCGTCGCGTTCGAGGCGTCGTACCCGAAGTAGACGTTGTTGGCGTAGGCGTCGGCCACGTCCGTCGCGTGAATCAGGTTGTCGATGTCCACGTCCACCGCGTAGAGTTCGACGCTGAAGGGCGTCGCGAGGAGGTCGAGAAAGCCCGTCACGATGATTTCGAGCCAGTAGGTCGTCGAGTAGGCCATGTCGTAGAGCGGGACAACGAACTCGTCTACATGTTCTGCGAGCGCTTCCACGTCGAGCCCCGCCCGGCGATAGAGGTGGCCCGGATACGGGTCGGGATAGAGCGTGAGGTACACCTTGCCCGGAATTCGCTCGGTGGCCTCCGCGACGAACTCCGTTATCACGGATGCACGCCACTCGTTTCTGTCCTCGTAGTCGCTTTCTGCGAACAGGCGGTTGCACCGCTCGCAGTGGCAGTAGCCCTCTCGCGGGAAGCCCACGTCGTCCAGGCGGACGTCCTCGTTTTCCTCGACGCAGTCGTCGATGATTTCGAGAAGACCAGCCCGATACTTCTCGTTTGTCGGGCAGATGTACGCCCAGTCGAAGTACGGCTGGTCCCGGGTGGCGAGGTCGCCCTCCTCGTTAATCGGAACGAGGTCCGGGTTGCCGTTCGCGGCGGCGTTGTCGCCGAAACAGGACACCATGTTGATGGCGTTTGCCAGCGGCGCGGCGGCCCGCCCGGTCACGTCTTTGACCTCGTAGAATGCGCGGTCGAACTCGGGGATGTCGACCTCCGATGCGTTTCGTGTGACGACGCCGAACATACCGAGAGGTAGTCGGGTACAGGGGTAAGTGATTCGAAAACGGCGGGTGGTTACTTCTTCAGGACGACCTTGAAGAGCAGTGCGACGGCGAGCAGGGCGAACAGGAACTTGACTTTTCGAGCCATACCTAATGTTCGCAAACGCAGAATAAAATAGTTCGGGCGTCGGACGAATCCGCCTGAACCGGGCGCGTGCTCGCCGCGGACGAGGTTACTCGCTCGCGATGTGGGACGCGATATTGTCCCGCACGATGGTTTCGCAGTAATTACAGCGAACTGCGTCGTCGAGGACGGTAAACCGGGTCTTGACGGGTTCGCGCTCGTTGGTGATACACGATGGGTTCGGGCATTCGAGGACGCCCTCGACGGACCCCGGTCGCTCGACGCGGTGTTTGCGTTCGACCTCGTAGTCGCGGATGATGTTGATGCTCGCCATCGGTGCGATGAGCGAGATGACGTCCACTTCTTCCTGACTGAGTTCCCGACTCTCGACCTTCACGATGTCCTTGCGGCCGAGGCGGTCTGACGGAACGTTCATCCCGACGCTCACGGCCTCGCCCGTCGAGCCGTCGATGCCGAGGATGGCGAGCACGTTGAGCGCCTGTCCACCGGGGATGTGGTCGATGACGGTGCCGCTTTTGATTTTGCTGACGCGAAGTTCGTGTTCACTCATGGTCTAACATCATGTCGAGCAGCGCCATGCGAACGGGGATGCCGTTGTGGGCCTGCTCGAAGTAGTTCGCAAAGTCGGTCTCGTCTACGTCCGGGGCGATTTCGTCCACGCGAGGCAGCGGGTGCATGACGATGCAGTCGTCCTTGGCCGCTTCGAGGAGTTCCGCGTCGATTTGGTACTGCCCGGCGACCGCCCGGTACTCGCTCTCGTCGGGGAACCGCTCGCGCTGAATGCGCGTCACGTAGAGCACGTCGAGGCTCGGTAAAATCTCTGCGAGGTCGGTGTGTTCCTTGACGTTCGCGCCCGCCTCGTGGAGGTCGTAGCGCACCCGGCGAGGGAGTTTCAGGCTCTCGGGGCTGATGAAGTGCTGGCTCGCGTCCACCTGCGTGAGCGCGTGGGCAAGCGAGTGGACCGTCCGCCCGTACTTCAGGTCGCCCATGATGCCCACGGTCAGGTCGTCGAACCCGACGTTCTTGCGGATGGTGTAGAGGTCGAGGAGCGTCTGGGTCGGGTGCTGGCCGGCCCCATCGCCCGCGTTGATGAGCGGAACGTCTACGAACTCCGCGGCCATCGTCGCCGCCCCCTGGCTTGGGTGGCGGAGCACGATTGCGTCGGCGTAGCCCTCGATGACGCGCACCGTGTCCGCGAGGGTTTCACCCTTCTTTACGCTCGACGCTTCGACCGAACCCATGTCGATGACGTCGCCGCCGAGGCGCTTCATCGCCGTCTCGAAGCTGAGGCGGGTCCGGGTACTGGGTTCGTAGAAAAGCAGTGCGAGGAGTTTGTCGGTGTGTCGGTCGGCGAACGCTGCGGGGTCGTCGTCGATTGCAGCCGCGTGGTCGAGAACGGCCTCAATGTCCGCCCGCGACAGCTGTTTCGCGCTGACGAGCTGGTCCTTCCACATCATCATAGAGGCTGACGCCAGCACTCTTGAAACTCCCGACACCCGCCGAAGGTTCAAGTAGGAACACGGAACCAGACGAGCACATGCTCGCCGTCGCGGGAGGCAAAGGAAGCTGTGGAAAGACGACGACGACGCTCGGACTGGCTCGCGCACTCGCTCGCCACGGCCACGACGTCGTCGCGGTGGATACTGACACCGCCATGCCGAACCTCCACGCCGTCGCCGACGTAGACCGGGAACCCGGCCTGCCAGCGCTCGAAAGAGGTGCGACCCTCCAGGCGGCGAGTCATCCACTGCCCGAGGACCCCGCGTCTCCGAATCGTACCCGCCGGCAAACCGGGCGCGGCGCACAGCCTCAACAGGGCGCTCTCGCGCCTGCCGGACGCGGGATGCACGCTTCTCGACTGTCCGGCGGGTGCGGGGAACGCGGCGGCTACGCCGCTTCGCCACGCAAACGCTCCTCGTTTCGACGTGCAATCCGGCGAGTCTCCGTGACGCCGCCAAAACCGCCGCCATGGCCCGAGCGCTCGACGCGCCCCCCATTGGCGTAGTGCTCACGCGCTGTGAGACGACGCCGGACGGAATCGACCGACTCCTCCAGTGTGACGTGCTCGCCGCACTCGATTTGGACGCGGCGCCGGAGACACAGAATCGCCAGAAAGCGAAGGTGTTCGACCGGCTCGTTTCCCGGACAGTACTGGGGAACACTTAATTCGGTGGAATTGGTATGTTCGGGTATGTCGAAGCGGCTGCCAACCGGAATCGACGTACTTGACCGGAAGCTTGGCGGCGGGATTCCGGCAGGGAGCGTCGTCGCCCTGACCGCGAGCCCAGCGAGTCAGGCGGAGCTCTTCCTCTACGAGCTCACCGCTGGCAGACGAACGCTCTATCTCACGCTCGACCGGACGGAGCAGGCGGTCTCAGACAGCATCAAGAACACGACGGCACGCACCGGGAAACCGACGGTACGATACGTTTCCGGCGACGCGCCGCTCGACCGGGCTGGACAGATGATAAAGAGCCTGCCAGAGGAGTCGAACCTCATCATCGACCCGGTCAACATCCTCGAAGAGCAGGAGGCCCCCCGCTATCGGAACTTCCTGAACGAGTTGCAAAATCACATCTACAACACCGGAAGCCTCGCCGTCCTTCACGCACTGGAAGGCAGAAACGTCCCCGAACTTCGGGACACCACCGAACACATGGTGGACGTCATCTTCCAACTGGAGACGAAGGTGCAGGGCGACCAAATCGTGAACCGACTCGCCATTCCGAAGTTCCGCGGTGGCGCGGCACTGCCGGAGACGGTGAAGCTCCAGCTTTCAGAGCGCGTCGCCATCGACACCAGCCGGGACATCGCCTGAGGCGACTGCGCGTTTCTCCTCGTTGCCTGTGCCGCAAAGCCTGCGGCTCGTCGCGTGAAAATCGAAAATGGGGAAGCCGACTTACTCTTCGTCTAAGTCTTCGACGAGTTCTTCGGCGTCGATGTCTGCGTCTTCGACGAGTTCTTCTAAGTCAGCGCCGCCTGCACCGCCAGTGCCACCCATGCCGCCCATCATACCGCCCATGCCGCCCATCATGCCGCCGGAGCCGTCGATGGTCTCCTGGATGATGACGCGGTCTAAGTCGAGGCGGTCCATAATCTGCTGGGCAATCTGCTGTTTCTGGAACATCCACTGCTGGTTGAACGCGAGCTGTGGCGTAGACTCGATGTAGAGCGTCTCCTTCTCGACGGTCTCCATCTCCGTCTCCGGCTCTGCGTCCTCGTCATCGTCGTCGGATTCGACGACGACTTCCTCTTCGACCTCGTCGGTCTGGATCCAGAGTTCGAGGTCCGCGTCCAGGTACATCCCGAGCAGCCCTTTCGCCTGTTCCTCGCGGTCTTCGACGACGCCGAGCACTTCGTACTCGTACTCGATGTCCTCACCGGCAAGCGGGTGGTTGAAGTCGACACGGGCGCGGCCGCCGATGATGGTCTCGACGTGACCGTGCTGGCCGTCGATGTCGACGTGGCCGCCTGGGTAGCGGTCGTCTTCTGGAATCTTCGAGGCGGCGACGGTGCGGACTTCGGACTCGTCGTACTCGCCGAACGCTTCTTCGGCAGGCACGGTCACTGTGCCGGAGTCACCGACTTCGCCGCCGATGATTGCCTCTTCGACTGCGGAGAAGATGTGGCCGGCACCGAGGACGATGACGCGGGGCTCGAACTCGCCCTGGTCTGCGACGCCCTCTTCCTCTGCGATTTCTTCGTCCGTCGTGTCGACGAGCTGGCCGCCTTCGACGGTGCGTGCGGTGTAGGCGAGTTTGACGAAATCTCCGTCCTGGAGCCCGCCTTCCTCAGCCTCAGCCTCCGTCTCTTCGACTTCTTCTTCGACGTCGTCCGGTTGCTCGGCCTCCTCGGCCTGAGGTTCTTCACTCATACGTCAACGGACAGTCGTTGCACCCTTAAGAATCACGTTTCTCGCGCCGGAAGAACACCCACGTTTTTCAGCAGGTAGCACCTCCGAAATGCCATGTACGAGGTCGAAGTCAAGGTCCGGGCCGACCACAACGCCGTGCGCGAAAAACTCGCCGCGTGCGGCGCGACGCAGGTGCGCACCGTTACCCAACGAGACACCTACTACAACGCTCCCGACCGCGATTTCGCTGAGACTGACGAGGCACTCCGTATCCGAACCGAGATGACAGACGAGGAGACGGTCACGAAGGTGACCTACAAGGGACCGCTCGTAGAGCAGGAGTCGAAAACCCGCAAAGAGGCAGAAACCGTCGTCGCGGACGGAGAGACGATGGACCGCATCCTGTCCGGTCTCGGATACGCGGCCACCGCGACGGTGGAGAAGCGTCGAGTATTCTACGAGCTCGACGGCTACACCGTCACACTGGACGACGTGACCGGGCTCGGGGAGTTCGTCGAAGTCGAGACGGAAGTCGAGGGGGCGGTAGAACCGGCGCGAGAGGGGGCCTACAACGTACTGGAGAAATTAGGCGTGGACCCTGAGACCCAAATTCGGACGTCGTATCTCGGTTTACTGCTCGAATCGAATAACTCAGAGTAATTTTTTTGGCGGTCGTGGTTTTCGGAAGTTATAGAAATGCTGGTGTCGAATACGATGTAATGACAGAACGCAATATTCGCGTCGAACCGATCGATCGACGTGCAGTGGAAGACCAGGAGGTCGAAATCGTCGAGCGAAAAGGCATCGGCCACCCGGACTCCATCTGCGACGGCGTCGCCGAGGCAGTCTGCCAGGCGCTCGCCAACGAATACTTAACGCGTGTCGGAAAGGTCCTCCACTACAACACAGACGAGACGCAGTTAGTCGCTGGCAACTCGGCCCCGAAGTACGGTGGCGGCGAGGTCATGAATCCCATCTACCTGCTCATCGTCGGGCGGGCGACCAAGATTTACGAAGACGAGGAGAAAGACGAGGTCATCCACATTCCGACGGAGAAAATCGCCCTCCGCGCCGCCCGCGAGTACCTTTCAGCTCACTTCCCGGAAATCGACGTGGGGACGGACATCATCGTGGACGTGAAACTCGGCGAAGGCTCCGGCGACCTCCAGTCGGTGTTCGGCGAGGACAACGCCACAATTCCGATGGCCAACGACACCTCCTTCGGCGTCGGCCACGCGCCCCTCTCGGAAACCGAAACCATCGTCCTCGAAACCGAACGCCACCTGAACGGCGTCTACGCCGCGGACCACCGCGAACTCGGCCAGGACATTAAGGTGATGGGCAAACGCGAGGGCGACCACATCGACATCACCGTCGCCGCCGCGATGGTGGACAAGTATCTCGAAGGCTTAGACGACTACATCGAGGCCGTAAACGACGTCCGCGAGTACGTCACCGAACTCGCGAGCGAGTACACGGACCGCTCTGTCGAGGTCTACGTCAACACCGCAGACAACTACGAGACTGGGTCGGTCTACCTCACTGTCACCGGGACCTCAGCAGAGATGGGCGACGACGGTTCTGTGGGCCGTGGTAACCGCGCGAACGGTCTCATCACGCCGAATCGCTCGATGTCCATGGAAGCGACCTCCGGGAAGAACCCGGTCAATCACATCGGGAAGATTTACAACCTGCTCAGCACGCAAATCGCAGAGGACGTCGTCGCGAACGTAGCGGGCATCCGCGACCTGCGCATCCGCCTACTCTCCCAGATTGGTAAGCCAATCGACCAACCCCACGTCGCTGACGCCCGACTCGTCACCGAGGAAGGCGTTGAACTCGAAGATATCGAGGCGGACGTCCGGGCCATCATCGACCAGCGCCTCGCCAACGTGACCGACGTCACCCGACAGGTCATCGACGGCGAACTCTCCACGTTCTAAGCCGCGAAGAAGGCGATAGGGGTTTATTCGCCCCTCGTTCATTTTCGTGTATGAATCCACCGGGAGCGGACACCGTCCTCGTCAGGTACGGCGATATGGGGGTGAAAAGTCCGCAGGTCCTCGGCCGCATGGAGCAGATGCTCCGTGACAACATCCGAGCCCTCCTCTCAGACCGCGCCATCGAGGGCACCGTTCGAAAGCAGCACTCTCGGCTCTTCATCGACACGACCGAAGAAGCGATAGACGCGGCCACCGACGCCGCCTGTGACGCCTTCGGCGTAGTCTCTGCGAGTCCCGTCACCGTCACCGACCCGACGATGGATGCGATGAAATCCGCCGTCGTCGAGGCCGCCCGCGAGGTATACACCGAGGGTGCGTTCGCCGTCAGCGCCCGCCGCGCAGGGGAGAAATCCGCCCACCCATTCTCCTCTGAAGACATCGAACGAGAGGTCGGGACTGCCGTCTGGGAGGCGACCGAGGAACGATTCGAACCGGAAGTGGACTTAGAACAGCCCGACTGTGAACTGTTCGTCGAGTGTCGCGCCGACCACGCCTACGTCTACGTCGAGAAGCGCGCGGGACCGGGTGGTCTCCCACTCGGAACGCAGGACCCCGTCGTCGCGCTCATCTCCGGCGGCATCGACTCGCCCGTCGCTGCGTGGGAACTCATGAAACGTGGGTGTCCCATCATCCCCGTCTACTTCGACTTCGAGGAGTTCGGCGGCGTGGACCATCAGGCACGAGTCGTCGAATCGGTCGAGACGCTCGCTCGCTACGCGCCGAACTTCGATATGGAACTGCGGATGGTTCCCGCTGGGAAGGTCGCCCGCCTGCTCGTAGACGAACTCCAGAACACCCGGATGCTGTCGCTTCGACGCTTTATGTTCATGGTCGCAGAGCACGTCGCCCGCGAGGAACACGCCGTCGGCATCGTCACCGGCGAGGCGATCGGGCAGAAGTCCAGTCAGACCGGCGCGAACCTCATGACGACGACGGCTGCGACGAGTCTACCAGTCTACCGGCCGCTCGTCACGATGGACAAACCGGACATCGTCGAACGCGCACGAGCACTCGGCACGTTCACCACCGCGAACATCGAAGCCGGGTGTAACCGTATCGCGCCGAATCGCCCAGAGACGCGTGCCAGCATCGGGCAGGTGGAGGCCGCAGAACCCGACGAGCTCTCCGAACTCGCCGTCGAGGCGGCGAAGAAGGCGCGACGCATCGCCCTGCAGACAGCGTAATCGCTTTACGCGGCGGCAAACACGTTCTGAATATGACGCAGGTGTGTATCGTCGGGTCGCCGGAGGTTGACCTCCGGTACGAACTGCTCTCGCGGGACACCGCCCGCGAGGCGCTCTCGACGTATCGGCTCCACCAGCCGTACGCGAACTCCATCGCCGTCGATACCATCTCGCTCGGCGCGGCCGTCTCGCTGATGAACGACCTGAACTGGTATCTCGTGCGCTTTGCCTCACTTACGCTCGTAACAGAACCGAGCGTCGCCGAAGACGAGTGGCTCTCGCGAAAACTGGCGAAGGCCATCCGCGAAGGTGACGTCAGCCGCGAGCAGTCGGCCGAATTCGTCCACATCTACGGCGTGAAAGACGGCGAGCTGACCGAACCACTCGCCGTGGAACGCGACGGAAACCTGCCCGACTACGACCTCGCCGACGTGGATGAAACGGTCGTCGTGCGAGTGACTGAAGCCGAATTTTAGAGCCGGGCTCGGAGTTCCGCGGTAACAGCCTCGAACGTTTTTGCGGCCCTGTCTACGTCGTCTGCCAGACTCAGGAAACTGTGGCACATCGCCGGTTCATTGCGGTGTGCGACCTCTACGCCCGCTTCGGAGAGACGTTCGGCGTAGGCGAATCCGTCGTCGCGCAGCGGGTCGTGGCCGGCCGTCACGATGACCGCTGGGGCGACGTTCGAGAGGTCTGCGGACAAAAGAGGTGCGACGAATGGATGTGCCCTGTCCACCTCGCTTCTGACGTACCGGTCGAAGTAGTGGGCGATGGCGTCGCGCGTCAGCAGTGGCGCATCCGCGTTTTCCTCGTAGGAGCCAGTCTCGAAGTCGGACCGAAGAATGGGATACAACAGCCCTTGCACGGCGACGTTCCGACGCTCGTCGCGCGCCCAGAGTGCAACCGCCGCGGCCAAATTACCGCCGGAGCTGGAGCCGACGACGCCGACGCGCGCTGGGTCGCCGCCGAGAGACGCTCCGTGCTCTCTGGCCCACTCGAACGCGGCGTAGGCGTCTTCGAGACCCGCGGGGAACGGGTGTTCCGGTGCGAGTCGATACTCGACGGAGATGAGGAGTGCACCGACTCGTGCAGCCAGATTCCTCGCGAGGTCGTCCGCCGAATCGAGCGTGCCCATCGCCCAGAGACCGCCGTGGTAAAAGACGAGAATCGGCGGGTCCTCTGGGGCTGCTGGGTCTGGATGGTAGGTCCGAATCGGGATGGTTCCCGGGCCATCCCGCCGTGGGATGCCGAGGTGTTGGACGCGCCCGACTTCAGGGCCACTGCCCGCCGAGAACAGTTCGTCTTCCAGCGCTCTCGCGGCCTCCACGGATATCGCGTGCCACGGCGGGATGCCCTGTACTTCGAACTCAGCGAGAACCTCGCGTACCTGAGCGTCGAGGTCCGTTCGTCTGCGCATGGAGAAAGCTATCGCGAGCAGGCGGTAAACCTGCCGGGAAAACAGCAATCGAGGGACTTCAGTCGAACAGGCCGGTCGAGAGGTAGCGTTCGCCGCTGTCGGGGAACACCGTGACGACGAGCGGGCAGTCCGCGTCCGGGGTGCCGCCGTCGGTCGAAGCGGCGAGACAATCGGCCTGTGGGTCGGCGATTCGTTCGGCGATGCGACGGGCTGCGACGGCGGCCGCGCCACTCGACTGGCCGACGAGGATGCCCTCAGACCGGGCCAGTCTTCGACACTCGTCTTCTGCGTCGGCGAGTTCGACCGTCTCCACCGAGTCGAGGAGGTCGAGGTCGAGGAGGTCGCTCACGAAACCCGGACCCATGCCCTGATAGTCGTCGCTGCCGGCTTCGCCCGTCGAGAGGACGGCGTTCTCCGCGGGTTCGACGGCGACGACGTCCATGTCGGGGAACTCCTCGCGCAGGCGCGTCGCGGTGCCAGTGATGGTGCCACCCGTACCCACCGCGGCGACGAAGGCGTCTATCGTCCGGTCGCCTACGTCTCGCAGAATTTCTTCGGCCGTGGTCCGGTAGTGGGCTTCCGGGTTAGCTTCGTTTTCGAACTGGCCGAGTTGGACGTAGCCCGCCCGTTCGGTGAGCTGGTCTGCGCGCTCGCGGGCGTCGACCATTTCGCCTTCGACGAGTTCGAGGGTCGCGCCGTAGGCCTTCATCAACTGGCGGCGTTCTTTCGATTTCGAGGCGGGCATGACGATGGTGAGGTCGTAGCCGAGCGCGGCGCAGGCGAGGGCAATGCCGATGCCGGTGTTGCCGCTGGTCGGTTCGACGATGTGCGAGTCGGGTTCGAGGATGCCCGCTCGTTCTGCCGCCCGAATCATCGAGATGGCCGGGCGGTCCTTCGCGGAGCCACCGGGATTGAACGACTCCAACTTGGTCGCGATGATGGAGCCCGGTGGGGAGCGAATCCGAACGAGAGGGGTCCCGACAGTATCCAGAATACTGTCTTTCATTGCCCTCTCTTACGAATCGGGTGCTTATACCGATGATGGAGTCGGGCAGTTTTTCCAGACAACCGCGGTGGACAGACGCTGGGCATGACATACCGTTCCGTTCGAACACTCTTGCTTAATGTGTAGATAACCCGCCCGTTCCCGTCGCTTATTCGCAGGATAATAATGAGGATGGAACGGGTAGAAGCGAGTGTCCGCGTTGGGAGACGGATGCTCTCCGTCGTACCGACGGGACGTGAACCACGACACTGAGACAGTTCGGTTCCGGCCGGCGTCATCGTCAGCGTCAGCCGACGCACGCAGCGAGGGACGGCGAGACACTTTCATCGTCATCACACCCGTGTCACCGCCTTCACTCCGCGACGGGCTCTGTCGAAGCCGGATTACGGTCGCTCAGTGTCGCACAGACGCGAAAACGGAGTCACCGAAGGGTGGTCGAATCAGTCGGACGACTGTCCATCTCCTGTCCACGCCGAACTCGCTTCGGGATTCGACACCCCTTTTCGCGTCAGTCGAGACTCGCCGTCGCCCGCATCGGATTCTGCGCGTGTTCTGTTTTCGCGAGCGACGCGAGCAGGTAGTCGAGATACACCGACTCAGCATCAGCAACGCCGGCGAGACTGACGACCGGATTCACGTCGACGACCAGGGGTTCGTGCCCGTCGAGGACATCGACTTCGAACAGCGAAAGCCCCGTGAGCGCCGCGACGTGCTCAGTCAGCGCGACGAGTGCAGGCGTCGGTTCGAGTTCGCCGCGAACCGCGCCGCGAACGAGGCCGAGTTCGACGACGCGCACGGTCGCTCCGACGCGATACACCTTCAGGTGGCGCGTCGCGAGGACGTATTCCTGGACGAGTTTGACCCCGTCGAATGCGGGTCTCCCGGTGAGCACGACGTCGTGGTCGTGGGCCCCGTCGTCGGTTTCGTGGCGCGTCTTGATGATGTACGGCGGGTCGAACGTCACGTCCGTCGCCGCGTTGTACTGATAGTCGGGGACCGGAATACCCCCGCGGCGAAGCGCATCGAGCGTCGCCACTCGGTCGCTCGACTGGGCCACGGCGGCTGGCGGATTCAGGGTGGGGACGCCGGCGCGAGCGGCCCGGTGGAGGTCTCGAATCGACTCGGTGCGACGTTTTGCGAGGTGGTAGAGGTCGAACTCGTGGGCTACAAGGTCGGGATGGTCTGCGGACGGGTCGAGGAACGTGACCTCAACTCGCTCGCCCAACCGACGGAAGACCCGCTGTTTGGTCTGGTTACCACCGACTGGCCAGTACGAGATTCCCACGTGCGACACAACGCCCCCTGTAGCACCGTCGCTGGCTTATCGTTTTTTCGGGGTCAACGAGACTGTCCAGATTACTGTATATATTACTATTGAGCCCTCCATAGTTCGGTCTCTCGAATGTTCAATGCTACCAACTGACAGTGGGGGAA
The DNA here is from genome assembly GCF_029338295.1 of Haladaptatus sp. QDMS2. Taxonomy (NCBI): domain Archaea; kingdom Methanobacteriati; phylum Methanobacteriota; class Halobacteria; order Halobacteriales; family Haladaptataceae; genus Haladaptatus; species Haladaptatus sp. QDMS2. The sequence goes on along the minus strand of NZ_CP119791.1, from coordinate 859,505 downwards.
CGCTTATGTCCACCGCATCTAAGTCACCAGCAAGCCGCATGAACCGCCGGGACGCACCCCAGCAACCGAGCCGGCGACCGACACCCGCCCACCCGCACGAAGCCGCAGGGCCGCTGTTTGCCCGCTTTGCGCGACCACGAACGGCCACCGAGACGACCCTCGCGATTATTTCAGACGTCCACCTCTCGACTCGCGAGTCCGGCAGTTGGAAGGTGTACCACCGAACCGAACAGCGCCTCGAAACCGCCATCGCCGACATCAACGGTCGTGGCGTGGACGGCGTCGTGTTCACGGGTGACCTGACGGAGAACGGCGAGCGAGGGGACTTCGAGCGCGTCGCCGACCTCGTTTCGAAACTGGACCCGCCAGCCGTCGCCGTCCCCGGAAATCACGACGTGCCAAAGGAGTTCGACCACCACGAGTCCGCCACGCTCGAGTGGTTCGAAGAGACGTTCACGCCCGGCGGATTGCCGTTCGAGACGCGCATCGGCGGCATAGACGTCGTCGGACTCGATTCTGCGACGGGCCCCGGCGACTCCCTCAGCGATACGCACAAGGGCAAAATTTCTGCCGCGCAGGTGGCGTGGCTCGACGAGGTGTTAGACGGTGCCATCTGTCCGCTCGTCGTGATGCACCACAACCTCCCGGGGATGCTCGACCTGACCGGCGGCGTCTCCTGGCGCTCGTCGTTCCCGATGCTCGACTACGACCCGCTCGTCGAAGTGCTCGAAACGCACGACGTTCCCCTCACGCTCTCTGGTCACCTGCACATCCCCGCCGTCGCCCGGACCGAGCGCGTGAACGAACTCATCTGTCCCGCACTCTCTTCGTTCCCGCAGGGCTATCTGCTGGTGACGGTGAATGGGGAGGGCACCACCGTCAGGTACGTCCCCGTCGCAGACCCCGAGGGAACCGCAGAGGCGTACATGCTCGCGCAGGACTACTCCGACCGAAGCAAAGCCGTTGCCGAGTTGACACAGCACCACCTCGACTCGCTGCCGCTGTACGACGATTTCGCGTGAATTTGCACAGAGCGCGCCGGTTAAGTGAATCCGCTTCGTAGCCGTGTCCATGGAAACGATGTCACCGAACCCCGTCTGGGACGCGGAGTCCTACCCCTCCACCGTCGAGACGTTCGCGGCGCTCGGCGACGAACTCACGATTCGCGTCTGGGGCGGCGACTGGTGTGGCGACTGCCGGAACCAACTGCCCGACTTCGCCGCTGCCATGCAAGCCGCAGGCATCCCCGACGAGAACCTCCACGAGTACCCCGTGGACAATGACAAACAGGGCGAACTCACCGACGAGTACGGGATCGAGTACATCCCGACCATCGTCGTCGAGAAAGACGGCAAGGAGGTCGCCCGCTACGTCGAGCAGGAACGACAACCGGCGGCCGTCTATCTCGCAGAGCAGCTGCAAAAACAGTTGTAAGGTTATTGCGAGAGGTAGAAGTCTGATTTCTCTTTCCTAAACGGTGAAACGCGCTTCAGGCGCTCGATTTTCGCCGGCGTCCGGTCTCTCACGATGACCACGTCGTAATCCTGGTCTGCGGTGACCTGACTCCCGACGCTCGCGAGCGAGTTAACGAGGCGGCCAGCGTTCTCGCTCCCGATAAACAGCATCGAGGTGTCGAACTCCTTTGCGGCTTTCCTGATGGCAAGGGCGATGCTCCCCGAGGAGGCGTACCGGCCGACGAACTCATGGGAGAAATCGACCGTCGGCGCGAGGTCGGTCACTTGCTCGTGCAGGTGAGCCACGATGGCGTGACGGTCGAATGGGTCGCCCGTCGCGAGCCATCCTTTTTCCTGTGCGTACGTCTCGTCGTCGAGGGGGATGATGCTCACGGCGACCACTTTCTCGTCGAACACTTTCGCGAACTCCACCGCCCGAACGAGTGCGGCCTCGGCGAGTGACGACCCGTCGAACGGAACAAGAAACGTCATCAGCCGAGACAACACGGTGAAGTGTTATAATTCCAATCCCGCCTACGCGTCGTTTCCGAGTTCGTCCACCCAGTCGAGGGCCGCCTCGATGTCCGTCTGGGGCGGCGAGCAGGTGAACGACCGGCAGACGTAGATGGTGGGTTCGCCGTCGCGCTGGGTTCGGTCGGCCCAGATTGACGGCGTCTCGTCCAGTCCGAGTTCGGAGAGCCAGGCGTCCAGTTCCGCGTCCGACGCCGGTCTGCGGGCGAGGATGCGGTTCGGCAAATAGGTCTCGACGATACGCGCTCGCCACACCGCTGGAAGGTCGTCGGCGACCACGGTCAGTTCGAGGTCGCCCGTGCCGACACGGTCGGCCGCGAGGCCGAGGGTGCCGTACTGGAGCGGATTCGCCTGAATCTTCGACGAGTGGGTTTCGATGACGCGTTCTGCCTTCTCGCCGAAGTCCTCGTCGGGGGCGAAGTGGGAGAGCGACTGGAACAGCGAGAGGGCAACGCCCACGGACGAGGGAGTAGACTGGTCGCCGAGTTCCTGCGGTCGGGTGACGAGGGCTTCGCCGGATTCGGGAGTGAAGTAGAGCGCGCCCCGTTCCTCGTCCCAGAACTCGCGGTCGATGGCGCGGGCCAGTTCGAGGGCGAACGCGAGATGCGCCACGTCGCCCGTCGCCTGGTACAGGTCGAAGGCCCCTCGCCCGAGGAAGGCGTAGTCTTCGAGGTAGCCGTCGCCCTTCACATCGCCGTCCTTGAACCGCCGGGAGAGCGTCTGCGTCTCCGCGTCCCAGAGGTGTCGCTTGACGAAGGCGAGGGCGCGTTCTGCGGTGTGCGTGTACTGGTCTGCGAGGACGAGGCCGCCTTCCGCGAACGCCGAAATCATCATGCCGTTCCAGCTAGCCAGGACTTTCTCGTCGCGGGCCGGGCGGACACGGTCTGCGCGGGCGGCGAACACCTGCTCGCGGGCCTCCTCGATTTTCTCCTCGACCTCGGCTTCGGAGAGGTCGTACTTCTCTGCGATGTCTGCGATGCTCTTTGCGAGGCCGAGCACCGTCGTCCCCTCGAAGTTCCCGCGTTTCGTGACGCCAAAGCGGTCGATGAAAACGTTCGCCGCCGCCTCGTCCTCGACGGCGTCTCGAACCTGCTGTCGCGTCCAGACGTAGAACTTGCCCTCTTCACCCTCGCTCTGGGCGTCGAGCGTGCTGAAGAAGCCACCTTCGTCGTGGGTGAGTTCGCGCTCGACGAATTCGAACGTCTCTCGCACCACGTCGGCGTATCGCTCGTTGCCCGTCACCTGATAGCCCCAGAGCAGGGCACGCGGAATCTCCGCGTTGTCGTAGAGCATCTTCTCGAAGTGCGGGACGGTCCACGTTTGGTCGACGACGTAGCGGTGGAACCCGCCGCCGACGTGGTCGTAGAGGCCACCAGAAGTCATCGCGTCGAGATTTTCGAGTGCCACCTCGCGGTAGGCATCCCGCCCGGTTCGCTCGTACGCCCGGAACAGAAGGTCAAGCCGCGTGGTCTGGGGAAACTTCGGCCCGCTGCTCCCGAACCCGCCGTGCTCGCGGTCTGCGCCCCGGAGCGCGGCGTTCGCGGCCATTTCGAGGAAGTCCGGGCCGGGCGCTTCCCCGGGTTGGTCGGGCACGTCTTCGAGTTCGTCGGTGAGCGCCGCCGTCCACTGAGTCGCCCGATTCTCGATTTCTTCGCGGTCTGTCTCCCACGAGTGAGCGATGTTGTCGAGCAGGTCGAGGAAGCCCGGCATCTGGCCGCGTGGCTCTTTCGGGAAGTACGTCCCGACGTAGAACGGTTTGCCCTGCGGGGTGAGCCAGACGGAAAGCGGCCACCCGCCGTGGGCGGTCACGAGTTGCCCGATGGTCTGGTAGATGCGGTCTAAGTCCGGGCGCTCCTCGCGGTCTACTTTGATGGGCACGAACTTCTCGTTCATCAGTTCGGCCACCTCCTCGTCCTCGAAACTCTCCTCCTCCATGACGTGACACCAGTGACACGCCGAGTAGCCAATAGAGAGGAAGATGGGCACGTCGCGCTCGCGGGCCGCGTCGAGGGCGTCGTCGTCCCACGGCTGCCAGTTCACGGGGTTTTCCGCGTGTTGTCGGAGGTACGGACTCTCCTCTTCCGACAGGCGGTTGCGTCCGGTGGGGTCGTCCATACCGGAGATTGGGCCTGCGGACACGTAAAAGGTCGAAGTTGCGGCGGCACGTGGGCCATGAAAATCGTTTTTATCCCGACTGGACGAGTGCTAGCATCCGGCATTCGAATCATGAATCCTCTGTACGCGCTCCTCCACCGGATGTTCGCCCGCCCGCGTGGCCGACTCGGCCGCCTCGGCGGCCGCCTGATGGCGTCGTCCAGCACTGAGAGCACAGCGTGGACGCTGTCGCTACTCGACCCGGAACCCGCCGATTCGGTCCTCGAAATTGGGTTCGGGCCGGGTCTCGGCGTCGAAAGCGCACTCGCCCGCGTCTTCGACGGGCACGTCGTTGGGGTGGACCCGTCCCGTCCCATGGTCGAACAGGCCGCTGCCCGCAACGAGCAAGCCCTGGCCACTGGACGAACAAGTCTGTGTCGAGGCGACGTTGAGGCGCTCCCCTTCGAAGCCGACACGTTCGAGTGCGCCTTCAGCACCAACTCGATGCAAGTGTGGCCCGACGCGCAGGCGGGGCTGAAAGAGATTCGGCGCGTCTGTAAACCCGACGGGACGGTGGCGCTCTCGTTTTCCACGCACAGCGGGCTGTCGCGCGATGCGGCAGTCGAGACGGTTTCAGCGAGCGAGCTCGAATTTGTCGACGTGGTTGAGACGGCGGACGCGTTCTGCGTGCTGGGGCGGGTGGGGGACCCGTAGAACTGGTCAAACAAGCTGATACCGTCCGACTCGCCGCCGTCGCTCGAACAGGTAAACCGCAGACAGGAGGCTGGTCATCGCCGGCAGCGCAGCCAGATAGTAGAGAACGCTCGGTGACCAGTCGAACTCCGCTACCATCGCGCGTTTCTGGAGCTGAAAGGCGTAGAAAAACGGAATTGCGAGGAGAATTGGAAGCGGAATGAACGCGATGAGGCCAGTTTGAACGACCCCTGGAATTGGGAGGAAGATGGCCCCAATCCAGAGTAGGAGAAATGCGTGGAGGGCGAGTGCCGTCGCCGCGTGGGCGACGATGACCCACTCTGCGAGGCGAGTTCGATTCATTGTTCGAACGACGGGATAAGCGAAAAAAACCTTACTCTTTCGTGGATGATTCCCCGAATCGCGTCTGACGCTTTCCGCGGTAGTACAGCCAAAACAGTACGGCGAGGGGGAGTGGGAAGAAGACGATGGCGACGACCAGCAACCCCGGAAAAAGGAGGAACAGCGCGAACCACTTCCAGGAGATGAACGTGTCGCGGGGCATACGAGTCGTTCGCAGGAGGTTCACAAGTACGTTCGGTGGCTGGGCTGGCAACCCTCTCACTTATTTCAACTCCCTGATTTGATTTCGAGGATGAAAACGCAGACCCAGCCGAACGTGTACTGGCTTCTCGGTCACGCAAAGTATATCGCTGCCATCATCTTCACCGGCTTCTTCGCCGGGCTGGTCGTCGGGGAACTGTTCGCCGCGGTTGGGGTACTCAGAGGATTCGGCTCCACCATCGCCGGCACGCTCCAGTACACGGGCATCGTCACCGCCGTCCTGTACGTCCTCTCGCTAGACCGTTCGCGGGGCAGCCTTCGACGCTGAACCGATACACGTTCTTGCACAATTACAGCCGGCTGAAGGGCAACCTTTACACTCCCATGTGTAGGGTATTCGGATATGACCGAGACCATCCTGCTGGTCGGTGGCGGCGGCCGCGAGCACGCCATCGCCCGCGCCCTCGCGCCCGACGTGAACCTCTACGCCTGTTTGAGCAACCGCAACCCCGGCATCGCTCGCTTGGCGGACGGCTTCGAGACGCTCTCTGAGACGGACGCAGACGCAATCGTCGCCTACGCCGAAGACGTCGGCGCGACCATCGCCGTGGTGGGTCCAGAGGCTCCCCTCGCGGCGGGTGTCGCAGACGCACTCGACGAGGCGGGCATCTACGCCTTCGGCCCGCACGCCGAGGAAGCCCGCATCGAGACTGACAAGGCGTTCCAGCGGCGGTTCATGCGCTCGTACGACATTCCGGGATGCCCCGACTTCGAGACGTTCGACGACCCCGAGGAAGCCTGTGCCTTCATCGACGAGTACGACGGCGACCTCGTGGTGAAACCCGCGGGCTTGACCGGCGGCAAGGGCGTCGTCGTCATGGGCGACCAGGTGGACGCCGAGGGCGCGAAGCAGTACATTCGAGACAACGACTACGACCGCCTCGTCCTCGAAGAGCGCCTGATTGGTGAGGAGTTCACGGTGCAGGCCTTCGTGGCAAACGGCGAGTTCCGCGCCACGCCCGCCGTGCAGGACCACAAGCGCGCCTACGAAGGCGACGAGGGGCCGAACACCGGCGGCATGGGCAGTTACTCCGACGCGACGTGGGAACTGCCGTTCATGACCGAGCGCGACTACGACGAAGCTCTGCGCATCCTCGACGCGACGGTCTCCGCGCTGGACGGCTACAAGGGCATCCTCTACGGCCAGTTCATGCTCACGAAGGAGGGTCCGAAGGTCATCGAGTTCAACGCCCGATTCGGCGACCCGGAGGCGATGAACACGCTGCCCGTCCTCGAAACCCGGTTTGCGGACGTTCTCACCGCCGCGCGTGACGGTGAGGAACTGCCTGAACTCGCCTTCTCGGCGCAGGCGACGGTGTGTAAGTACGCCGTACCCGAGGGGTACCCCGAGAATCCGAAAGCCGGCGCGAAAGTCGAAGTCGACGAGGAGAGCGCAGGCGACGCGCTGCTCTACTACGCCAGCGTTGACGACCGAGACGACGGCATCTACACGACTACCTCTCGGTCCTTCGCCCTCGTCGGCGTCGCGGACACGATTGCCGAGGCCGAGGAAATCGCCGAGGACGCCCTCGCCGTCGCTGGCGAGGAAGGCCTCCACATCCGCCACGACATCGGAAAGGCGGACCTCGTCCAGCGTAGAATCGACCACATGAAAGCGCTACGCGGATAGTCGGTCCGTTACTGATTTTTCGTCGGGGAAGAGAGCGAGCGTCCGAGTTGCTCGCGGTACAGGTACACACCGCCAACGACAGCGACGAGGATTCTGGCCGCGTTGGTGACCGGCCACACCAGCGAGTGGTCAGGCGCGTGATTGCGGAACGTGACGAAGACGAACGTCGAACCCACGCTGTACAGCAGGACCAGCGTAATCACGAGATAAAACGCGGAGACACTTTTCGAGGATGGGACGCCACGTCGGCCAGCGTATCTCGAAACGGCAGTGCTCAGGATGAAACCGAACACGATTCCAAAGGCAAAGAGCGAACTCAACACGGCGATTGTCAGTTCGTTAGACAGGGAAGCTGCATCGAGGACAAACTCACTCGCAGCGCTCACGAGAAAGTAACCAAAGAGCAGCGAAAACGTTACCCGCCACCCTCGCGAGATGCTTGATTCCATCGTGGTTTTGTAGTTGAATTGACACGCGGATAAGACTATCTGAACAGGTGCGCCCACACGGTGGGCCGGGAAGCGCGTCTCGTCGCGCGACCCGGGGGAGGGCAGGCGTGCTGATTCATTGTGACCCGGCAGTCGTGCGGTCACAGCGTTCGCGTAGTCTAAATCGAACAAACCCTCGTAAGAGCGGTTCCTTTTAGCGCCACACCCCCTACACGAGTCCAGTGACTGATTCAGAGGCACCCGACGGCTCGCCCGAAGCCGACGAGTCCCCAGAACCCACCGACGACGACCTGTCCGAAACCTTCGACATAGACGAGTTCTACGACGTCCTCGAAGACCGAGGCCGACCCGTCGTCACGGCGAGTGAAGTCGCCCGCCGATTGGGTATCTCCCAGGCCGAAGCCACCGACGCCCTCTCCCAACTCACGAAAGACGGCCGGGTCGAATCACTGAACGTCGAAACCGACCCCATCGTCTGGTATCCGCGCGACTGGAAGGAGACGACCAATCGCGAGCGAGTCGTCCTCTTTCCGAAACGCCGCGAAGTCGTGGTGGACCACCCCTCGCAGTTCACCCGGGCGCAGCTCACGCAGTTCTCGCACCTCGTGGAGACCAACCGCACCGGTGGCTACGTCTACAAACTCCGTGAAGAGGACATCTGGCAGGCCCCCTACGAGAGTCTCGGCGACCTCCTGCGCACCATGCGCCAGGCGTTCGGGGAACGTTCGCCCCACCTCGAAGAGTGGGTCGAAAGCCAGTGGGAGCGCGCCCGGAAGTTCCGCCTCTACACCCACGATGACGGGTACGTCGTGTTGGAAGCCGGGAGTGCGGACCTGCTCGGGAACGTCGCGCTGCCGAAACTCCAGAACGGCGAGATTCGCGCTCGCATCTCCGACGAGGAGGCGTGGGTCGCGAACGAGGCCACCGCCTCCGTCAAGCGAATTCTCTACGAGGCGGGCTACCCCGTCCAGGACGAGCGCACGCTGGAGGAGGGCGACGACCTGCCCCACGAACTCCTCCTGCCGTTGCGCGACTACCAGCAGACGTGGGTGACGCGCTTCCTCGAAGCCAAGTCGGGCGTCCTCGTCGGGCCGCCGGGCAGCGGGAAGACCGTCGCTGCACTCGGTATCATGGCCGCCATCGAGGGCGAGACGCTGATTCTGGTTCCGGGTCGAGAACTCGCCGCCCAGTGGAAAGACGAAATTCTCCTGCACACCACTCTCGACCCTGACCAGGTCGGCGAGTACCACGGCGGCAAAAAGGAGATTCGGCCCGTCACCATCGCTACCTACCAGACGGCGGGGATGGACCGCCACCGGATACTGTTCGACGAACGCCGCTGGGGCCTCATCGTCTACGACGAAGTCCACCACATCCCGAGTCCGATTCACCGCCGGAGTGCGGATTTACAGACCCGCCACCGCCTCGGTCTCTCCGCGACGCCCATCCGCGAAGACGACAAACAACAGGAGATTTTTACGCTCATCGGCCCGCCAATCGGCACCGATTGGAACGCGCTGTTCGAAGCGGGCTACGTGGCCGAACCGGAGGTCGAAATCCGCTACGTGCCGTGGATCGACGAGTTCGGCCTGAACGAATACGGAAGCGCAGAGGGCCACGAAAAGCGGATGATTGCCGCCTCGAATCCGGCGAAAATCGAGGAGGTACGGTCGATTCTCGACGAGCACCCCGGCGAGAAAGCCCTGATTTTCGTCGAGTATCTCGAACAGGGCCAGCAGTTGAGCGAGGAACTCAACATCCCGTTCGTGAGCGGTGAGACGCCTCACGCAGAGCGCCGTCGTCTCTTCTCACAGTTCAACACCGGCCCGCGCGACGCGCTCATCGTCTCTCGAATTGGTGACGAGGGTATCGACCTGCCCGAAGCGTCGGTTGCCATCGCCGCCTCCGGGCTCGGGGGGTCGCGTCGGCAGGGTGCACAGCGCGCCGGACGAACCATGCGCCCGGTGGGCAACTCGCGGATGTACGTCCTCGCCACGCGCGGCACTTCTGAGGAGGACTTCGCCCGCCAGCGGATGCGTCACCTCGCGGCGAAGGGCGTGCGAATCGTCGAAACGGAGTCGGCCGCGTGGGAGTAGGTTCAAATCCTCCACGGCCGAACCAACTGACGTGACCGACGACGCCTCGACGCCGCGCCACGAGCGCATCACGCGCCACCCGACGCCCGGGCCGGCGAACTCGCTTCGCCACTGGACCAGCGCCCGCAACCCCGTTCGCGTCTCCATCAACTACGCCGTCATCGTCCTCGCGCGAATCTCACCGAGCCTGCGGCTCAAAAACTGGCTCCTGCGTCGCCTCGGCGTGACGATTGGAACGGGGGTTTCGTGGGGCCTCGAATCGACGCCGGACGTGTTCTGGCCTGACCTCATCACGGTGGGTGACCACGCCATCATCGGCTACAACGCGACAATTCTTTGCCACGAGTTTCTGCAGGACGAGTACCGAACCGGGGAAGTCCACATCGGCGAACGGGCGATGATTGGCGCGGGAGCCATCGTCCTGCCGGGCGTCACGATTGGCGACGGAGCCTCCGTGGCGGCGAACTCGCTCGTCACGCGAGACGTGCCCGCCGGTGCAACTGTGGCGGGCGTTCCGGCAAAAGAGATGTCTGCAGAATCAGTGTCCGATTAAGTTCGAATTCGGACGATTCCCGAGTCGAAGACGTGGGCGTTCGGGATGATGTACTCCTCGCCGTCGCTCTCGATGTGAGTGACGAACACGTCCACCTCCTGAACGATACCCCGGCGGTCGCCGATTGCGATTTCGTCGCCGATGCCGTAGGGCTGGTTGAGCAGGAGATACACGCCCGCCGCACTCGACGAGAGCAGGTCGCGAAAGGCGATACCCCCGAGGAAGACGACGCCGAAGACGTACACCCCGAGCAGGATGAGCAGTGCGCCCGTGGCGACGCCGATTTGCCCGAGCGCGATGAGCACGGCGATGTAGATGATGCTGTAGCGCACCATCTGCGGGATGATGTTCACCTCGGGGAGTTTGATGCTACGAAGGCGCTCTGAGACGACCAGTCCGGCTTTGTCAGAAATGATGAGGCCGAGGATGATGGCGAGCGCCGCGACGAACAGTCGCGGCATGAACGCCGTCAGTTGACCGAAGAAAAACTCCGTGCTGAGACCGAGAATCCTGAGCGCCAGCAGCGTGGCGAGGATGGCGATAAACAGGGCTGTGAGTTGTGAGATGAGCGAGACGGTCGAAGTCCCGAGGCCGCGAGCCGTGCGCTCGAAGGGCGTCCCCTCCACCGCATCCGGAACGCCAGAGGAGACGAGCAGTCGCTGAATCGACCGCCCGATGACGTAGCCGAGGAGGAGGCCGCCGACGAAGACGAACAGCGCAAAGAAGAACCTGAACTCGTCGGTGAACAACTGCTCCAGTTGCGAGATGACGTCGACCATTGTTCAGTACTCCTCGGGGTCCAGTTCGAGGATGAGTTCGCCACCCTTGAACGCCCGAACCAGCCCGTCGCTCTCGCTCAACACGATGCAGATTGCGTTGGTGTCACGAGTGGTCGCCGCCGCTGCCATGTGCCGCGCCCCGAGTCCTTTCGGAATGTCGACGCCCTCCGCAGACGGTTCGAGATAGCGGTAGGCTGAGACAATCTTGCCCGCATCAGAGATGACGAACGCCCCGTCGAGACGGGAGAATTCCTTCAGCATGACGTTCACGATGGGGTCGCCGACGTGGACGTGAGACTTCTCGAACGGGTTGTACGAGAGGGGCCGAGACTTGTTCATCACCTTGCCCGCGTCGCCAACCACGAACAGCGCGCCGACGGGCTTGCCTTTCTGTCCTTTCTTCCCGAGTTCGATGGCGACTTCGAGCACGTCGCGGATGACAGTCGGCTCTGCCCGCGAGTTCATGAAGAGGTCGTAGATGCCGGTGTGGGTGAACTCACTCGCGCGGACCCGCGTGAGGGAATCGATTTCCTCGTCGAACATCTTCGTCGCACAGAGCAGGTCGTCGCCGTCGTCGATGATGTCGTTGTTGATCGCCCCTTCGATACCGTAGCGAATGCGTGAGGCGACGTTATCGAATTCGAGTGGAAGTTCCACAAACTGGGTAGCAGAGACCGTGTTCTCGGGGGCGACGACCACGACCTTGACATCGTCAACCTCTGCGAAGCGCCCGTAGTAGGAGGCGCTCGGAGAGAACAGCAAGATAGCGTCGACCTCGGACACAATCGGTCCCAGAAGGTCGCGGATTTCACTCATTGGTTCTATCCACTCGTGAAGCCGACAAAAAGGTTTGTGGCGCCCGGGTGCGATTTCCCGGCAGAACGTGCATAACTGTTATCAGACGATTCGGTGAAACCAACGCATGCACGAATTCGTCGTCCCACCACCGCTCGAACCCGGCGACCGAGTCGCCATCGTCGCTCCAGCCGGCGGTCACGCCAGCCAGTTTCCCCACGTCTACGAACAGGGCCTCGAAACGCTGCGCGAGACGTTCGACCTCGAACCCGTCGAATTCCCGACGGCGACGAAGTCGAGCGAGTACCTCTACGACCACCCGGAAGAACGAGCACGGGACGTCGAAGACGCCTTCGTCGACCCGGACATCGCGGGCGTCATCGCCACCATCGGCGGCGAGGACCAGATTCGCATCCTCAAACACCTCGACACCGACGTGCTCCGGGAGCATCCCACCCGGTTCTACGGCGTGAGTGACAACACGAACCTCCAACTCGCACTCTGGAACGCGGGCCTCGTCTCCTACTACGGTGGCATGGTCATGACCGACCTCGCGGTCCACGGCGGCCACCCCGACTACACCGAACGCTATCTCAGACGCGCCTTCTTCGAGGAGGAACACGGCGAACTCGAACCCGCCACCGCGTTCACCGACGACGGCCACGACTGGGCCGACCCGGACACGCTCGACTACGAACCAGAATGGGAGGACAGCGACGGCTGGCACTGGGACGGCCCCGAAACCGTCGTCTCCGGACGGACGTGGGGTGGCTGTCTCGAAATCGTGGACCTCCAGCTCGCGGTGAGCCACTACCTTCCCGACCCGGACGCACTCTCTGGCACCGTCCTCTGCCTCGAAACCTCAGAGGAACTGCCCCGCGACTTCGACGTCCGGTGGTTCCTCCTCGGCCTCGGCGAACGCGGCCTGCTCGAACGCTTTGCCGCCGTACTCGTCGGCCGCGCCCGCGCCAGAAGCGTCTTCGACCCCAACCCACCCGACGAACGCGAGGCGTACCGAACCCGCCAGCGCGAAGCCATCATCGACACGGTCCGAGAATACAACCCTGACGCACCCATCGTCTTCGACCTCGAATTCGGCCACACGTATCCGACCGCCGCACCACCAATCGGCGGGCGCGTCGTGGTCGATTCTGCACGAGAACGCATCACCTTCGCGGAGTGACCGCGAAATCGTTGGCGCTGTCCCAACACTTATCATACAGACGGCGTAATGCCGTGTAATGCGAACACCTCTCACAGCATCCTCCTGGTGGGGCCTCCGGCTCGCCCTTTTCCTTCTCGCGCCGGTCGCCGCACTCGTCTGGTTTTTCGCGGGCACACAGACCCTCTTCTGGTGGGTGCTCGTCCCCTTCTTCCTCGGCGTCGCGGGCATCCGCATCGGCACCGCACTCCAGCAAAATCGCGCCGCACGCGCCGTCGATGGAACCGGGAGAGAACACATCCGAATTGCTGACTCGAATCGCGCAGAACCACTCAACGACGGGCACGCGGACGCAGAACGCATCGCAGACGGCGGGAAACGGACGGAGTGACGACGGACGCTTTTTTTGGAACGAGAGACCGGATTTGACGAAGACGGACCGGATTTGAACTTCTCTCGCTTCGCTCGAACGTTCAAATCGGTCAGACCATTTTTAGCGCTCGTGATACTCGCGCAGAAGAGTACGTGGGACCGGATTTGAACCTCGGTCGCAACAAGTTGCTCCCTGCTTCAAACCGACCGTACGATTTTCGTCGCTCACCGTTTGGTTCGCGACAGAAAATGCGTGGGACCGGATTTGAACCGGCGGACTCCTACGAGACAGCGTCCTAAGCGCTGCGCCGTTTCCTGGCTTGGCTACCCACGCGCGTCTACCGATTTCCCGCATTAAACAAAATACCTGTCGCTCTCGGGTGGCGAGGGCTTATATCCTATCACGCCGAATCGCAGTTCGTGTATCGGGCCCGCGACCAGGTGGAAAACGAAGAGTGGCTCGCGCAACTCGAACAGGCGGCAGACCGACTGTCGCTCGGAACCGAAGCGCGCTCTCGGGCGGCGGACCTCTTTCTCTCGACGGTCCCCGAAAAGGAACGCTCGAAGCGCGCGGCCGTCGCGGCGAGTCTCTACGCCGGGGCACTCATCGCCGGTGACGAACGCTCACAGGGTGACGTCGCTGAGGCCGTCGGCGTCGCTCGTCTGACGATTCAACAGCGCTGGAAGGAGTTGTTGGAGACCGCGGGCCTGCGGCCGCCGGGCTGGTAACTTACTGCTCTCGTTCTGCGGGTCGCCCCTCGCGTTCGGGCGTGAGGTTCCCGTGTTCGTCGATTTCGCCACGGACGATGCGCGTACTCGAAATCACGTCCTCGTCTTTCGCGTAGACGCGGTCTACAACCTCGATTCGGAGCGGTTCGAGGCCGCGCTCTTCGCGGATTTCGTTTACGAGTTCGCCTCCGCGCTGAGTCTCGGTGGAGACGACGAGCACGTCGAACTGCGGTTCGGTGGCGATGCCAGTCGGCTCGGTGAGCGTCCGGATTTCCCACTCGCGGTCGTACTCGGCGGCGAACTGTTCGAGTTCTTTTTCGAGGTCCGCCTTGCGCTCGTCGTACGGTCTGACGTAGCGGTCCTCCTTGCGCGTCTTCGGCGCAAGTTCGTCACTCGTGAGGCCAACTGTCACGTCCCCGAGTTCGAAGGCCCGTTTGAGCAGTTCTCGATGCCCATCATGGACCGGGTCGAACGTCCCGCCCAGCGCGACTTTCATACCCCACCCAACTACCGCCGCTGGCTTAGTGGCTTCGACTCAATGAATCGATGAACAATCAGAAAACCGACGCGCACAGACCGGTTATTCGTCCGCCTCTTCCTCGACGGTGATCGTCACGGGTTCGGTCGCCGTCTTCGGGTCGCGCCTGCCGAGATAGCAGTCGAGGTTGAACACCGTATTGAGTTCGTCCTGCACCTGCTCTGCGAGCGCGGTGACGAGTTCGCTCGGCGGCATCGCCGTGTACTCATATGGGTTGTTCCCCGCGCCCGAACTCTTGCGTTTCCGGCGTTCGAGCACTTCTTCGGTATGGAGTTCCGCGAGCGCCTCCCGGACGGTGCTCGGATACAGCCCGGTTCCGTCGGCGATTTCCTCGCTGGTCGCCCACGGATGCTGGCGCAGATAGACGTAGATGCGTGCTCGCGTTTCGGTGTCGAGGACCCACGAGAGGAGTTCGACGATGCGGTCGTCGAACTGCCCGACAGCCCGGTCGGTTTCGTCTTCGAGTCGCGACCGGTGTTGCTCGAGTCGCTCCCGTGGTCCCCTGTGACCCGCTGGTTCACCCTCCTTCGGTTTGTCTGGTGCGTCGTCAGCAGCCATGCTCCTCTGAGAAGGGGAAAAGAGACTGTCGGGTAAAAACCCTTGGCTACAGTCGAAGTGCGTCACAGAGCGCGGGGAGCCCCTCCGCTTCGAGGAGTCTGCGCTGCATGTCGGCCCCGCTCTCGCCGTCGTACAGCTCGCGGATGCCGGAGATGCCGAGTCTCTCACACTCTTCGTCGACGATTTCGCCGAGGGTGCTCGTCCCTTGTCTGTCGAGGTCGATGAACGAGGCGTCGTGGCCGTAGCGCATCGCCCGCCACTTGTTCTCGTCTAAGAGTTCCCGCCGGTGGCGATAGCCTTCCTCGCCGTCGTCGTAGCGCGCGCCGAGGTCCTCGACCAGCGCCGCCGTGTACTCGACGAACGCCATGACGCGCTCCGGGTCGGTCTGTCCGTCCGGCGTTCTAACTTCGAGTGTGCCGTACTCGGTGTGGGGGCGAACGTCGTACCAGAGTTCACCGCGGTCGTTTATCGACCCTTGCGTGACCATCATGTGTTCGAACGAGAGGAAGTCCTCGTAGGAGTCGAAGTCGGTCGGCATCCCGGTGTTGGGGAGGTTTTCGAAAATCTTCGCCCGTGCGGAGGCGAGGCCGGTGTCGAACCCGTTCCAGAACGGCGAGTTCGCGGAGAGTGCGAGCATCACGGGGAGATACCAGCGAATCTCGTTCGCAATCCAGACCGCCTTGTCCGCATCGTCGACGCCGATGTGGACGTGCAAGCCAGCCGTCGTGTTGCGGTGCTGCGGGTACTGAATCCGGTCGAGTTGCGCCTTGTAGCGCGATTTCTCGGCGTGTTCGAGTTCGCGCCATTTTGCCGCCGGGTGGAGGCCCGCCGCGGCGATGCCAAAACCGTGGGTTTCGGCGTGGGACAGAAGCGCCTCACGGATTGCGAGCAGCTGCTCGCGGGCCGCAGAAAGTCGTTCGATGACCGGCGTCTGCGTCTCTACGACGCACTTGAACAGTTCGTGGTCGATGCGACCAGCCAGCAGTTCGGGAGGGTCAGATTCGTAGACGAGTTCGTCCGTCCCCGACGTCGGCCGGCCTACGTCATCGACGACGAAAAACTCCTCTTCGATTCCGAGTGTCCCGGTTCGGGTGAAATTCTCGGCAGAGCCCGTATCCATCTTGTCCGCGGTACGTCCGCCGGAACTTAAACAGTTCTGGCTTCCCGCACAGGTGTTACCCAACTGTATCGAAAGGTATGGGAATTGACCAGTCGCTCACTTCGGTGTCGCAACCACGCCGAGGTGGTCCGCGTGGAACGGTTCGAGTCGGGCCGTTTCGACGATATCGTAGCCCTCCTCCAGCTCAGCGAGCACGTCCTCGAACACGACGTCTGGGTCGCGAGTTACGTCCTCACTGCGGGCCTTGATGGCGATGAGCGCGCGTCCATCGTCCGCGAGGAACTGACGGTTGCGGACGGCCACGGTTGCCTGCCCGCGGGTGGCCACGTCCTGGACGAGTACGTCCAGCTTCGATTCGACGACGTGGGCGTAGGTTTCGGGTTTCCGGGCGTCTTTGAGCAGCGGGAACAGGTTCGGGCGGTCACGCGCCACACCCACCAGGTCACGGACCGGGCGCGGGGCGAACTCCACGGCGTATGTGGGACCAGAAAAGTCCGCGACGTGGCTCACGGTGGTCCCACTTGCCGCACCGAGGTACAGCACTTTCTCGCCGCCCGAGAGGCCGACGTCCATCTCCGTTTCGAGCATCGCACCGAGTTTCGAGCGGTTCGCATCCCAGAGTCGCCACCCCTCGGAGACGGGTTCGCCGTACACGGATTGCCCCTTCGTCGCGAGGCGTTCTTTGCCGTCGAAGGTGCGCCGCTCGACACCAGCCGGCAACATCAGTTCTCACCCCGTGCCTGGATAGTCGCGATACGTTCGTCCAATTCGTCTTTCAATTCGGGGCGCAGGTCACCCGCGTAGTGGTCGATGCGCGCGGCGATGGTGAGTTTCCCTGCGAGGGCGCGGGCCGCAGACCCGCGGTCCTCTCGGCGGGTGTGTCGAATCGCCGGGTGCATGAAGATGATACCGTGTTTCGGCGACGATGCCTGCCCCTTCAGGTGGGCAAAGAGGGCGTCCTCCGCGCCAAGGACCTGCACCGTCCCACTTGGCTTCTTCGCGAGCGTGTCGAGGCCACCGGCGAGCGCGATGAGTCGCGCCGCGAGAACCGGCTCTGCGAGGTTCGAGAGGTTCGGTGCGACGAGGGGCGTCGTCTCTTCGACGAACTCCTTGAGTGCGTTGGCCTCGTCGTCGAGTTCCGCACACCGGGTGGCGAGCGCGATGAGGCGCTCGTCTGCGGCGTCTTTGGGTTCCCGTTCGGCGAGTTTCCGGGCGGACTCCACGCCCGTGCCGGCGTCGGCGAAACGGCTTCCCGCCCACTCCGCGACGCGTTCGGCCAGTTCGTTCGCCATGCGACGGGCGTCGTCCATCGCGCGAACGGCGTGAATCAACTGCTTGTCCGTCGCGCGCTCCTTCTCGACGACTTCCTGGCGGGCCGCCTCGACGGTCACCGCGTGGAGTCGCTCGTAATACGACTCCTCGTCCGCGGCGAACCCAGCGTCGACGGCCTGCGCGGGCCAGTCGGCGGGAGCGTCGGCCGACCCCTCGCGAATGTGCGCGACGGCCTCGGCGGTGTCGTCGGAATCGACGCCGACGAACCATCCGTTTTCGGTCATACCTGTCGGTAGCGAGTGGGTTGGGGTTAAAAGGCGCGTTCTGGGGACCGACTACCCGAACTTCTCGAACGGCTGGTCACAGCCGTTGCAGTAGTGCATCGACCGGCAGAGGCCAGGCCCTTTCGGGTGGTCGCGAACCGTGTCGTCGGAGCCACAGTACGGGCACTCCGCTGGCGATTCGTCCGCAGTCGTCGTGACGCTCGGGTCGTTGAATCGCATGGTCAGATGGAGAGGCCGAACTCGCGCAGGTCCTCCTTTCCCTGCTCGGTGACCATCTCGACGGTCCACGGCGGACTCCAGACGAGGTCTAAGTCCATGCTCTCGACGCCTTCCACGGCGGCGACGGCCTCCTCGATGTCCGTGGTCAGCATCTTGCGGGCCGGACAGCCAGTGTAGGTGAGCGTCATCTTCACGTCTGCGTGGCCGTCTTCAACGGTGACGCCGTAGATGAGGCCCAAATCGACGATGCTGATTGGCATCTCGGGGTCCTCGATTTCGTAGAGGGCGTCCCAGACGCGGCGTTCGACGCCCGTCGCGCCCTCGCCGGTTGCAGGGAAGCCCTCGCGTTCGGGGCCGTGGACGTAGTCCGTGTAGGAACACGGCGTGCCGGTGTTTTCGGTTGGGTTACTTGACATCGTCTGGGTCCTTGAGCAGCTTCGTCGGGGTGCTCAGCCCGAGGGTGCGGTACGTGAACGTGAAGTCCTCGTACAGCGGTTCCCAGTCGTCGGTGTGGTCGCCGCGACGGCCCGTTTTGGCAGGCACGTCCGGCAGTTCGTCCACGTCGTGTGGCACGTCGAGGCCGAGTGCGGTGAGGAACGGCACGACGATTTCGAGCCACTGCGTGCGCAGGGAGTCGAGCGGTTCCGTGCGGATGCCGTACTCCAGAATCGCGTCCTCGTGGTCACCCGGTTCGAATAGCGTCAGGGCGTACGGCAGCACGCGGTCGAGTGCTTGCTGAACACGCTCGCGGCCCGGGTCGTCGTCACAGAGGCGTTCGAGCCAGTTCTGTCCGTGTTCCAGGTGGTAGCGTTCTTCCAGTTGCACCTTCTCGATGCGGTCGCGAAGACGCGGGTACGACGAAGCGTTGAGCGACTCCAGGTGCAGTTTCTCGTACTGGTCGAACAGGTAACTTCGAAGGATGGTGTCGGCCCAGTCGCCCTCGAAGACGGGCAGTTCGACGAGCGTCGCGTGGCGGAAGTCGTCCGGGTCGCGCTCCCAGATGAGTTCTGGTTCCTCGTAGCCAAAGTCCTCGAGCAGATCGTACCAGAGCCGTGCGTGCCCGTACTCGTCCTGTGCGTTGTTCGCGATGGCGAGGTCGGATTCGAGCGTCGGCGCGCGAACCTGCCACTCGGTGTAGCGTTCTGCGAGGACGAATTCGTCGTCGGCCATCCGAAAGAGGAGTTCTTCGACCGCGGCCTGCTGGGCCTCGTCTAATTCCTGCGGGCCGGGGAGTTCTGCGACGGACATTACTTCTCCCTCCGCTGGCGTTCGGCCTCGATTTGCTCTTTCTCCGAGTCCTCGATTTCCTTCGCGAAACTCGCGTCCGTGTTGAACGTCATCGCCCAGCGGTACATCTTGTCGGTCGTGCCGCCGAAAGAGGCTTCTTCTGCGTCTACTTCGCCAATCTCGTCCTTCGGAACGACCCAGAGGCTGTGGGTTGGCCGACGGCGCGCGTGTTGAATCTGAGCGAACATCAGCGCCATCTCGCGGTCGGGCGCGTGGACGTTCCCGCAGTGGGTGTGGTAGCCACCCTGTTTCTCCTGGCGGAACACTTCCCAGATCATGGTCAGTCAGCCGCCTGGGGCGTGGACCCCGGATTCTCTAAGGATTCGGTGACCCATTCGACCGCGTCCTGTGCCGCCTTGCGGGTGTTGATCTGGCCGAGACCGGGTTCGTATTGGTTTTTCGCAATCTGGAAGAACTCGTCCCAGTCGAGGTCGTCCTCTTCGACGGTGTAGGTCCCCGTTTCTTCGTCGTGGTAGATGCGCGGGTACTCGGGGATTTCGAGGCCGTAACGCTCTGCCTTCGGAACGTAGACGGTGAGGAACTCACTGCGGAGTTCGTCGTTGGACTTGCGCTTGAGACCGACCTTCGCGGCGAAGTCGTGGTGGGTGCTCTTGTCGTTCGTTGGCCCGAAGAACTGGATGATGCGCGGCCACCAGTCCTCGAACGCTTCCTGGACGAGTTCCTGGTGCTTCTTCGGTCCCGTGCCGAGTTCCCGCAGGATGTGCTCGCCGTGTTTGATGTGGAAACCTTCTTCGAAGCAGATTTTGTCCATCGCGTGGGCGTACGGCTCCCAACTCGTGTCCTTGAGCGTGGCCTGCCGGCGCATCGCCGCGCCATCCACGAAGAAGCCAATCATCGGCACTTCCCACCAGTGTTCCATCGGATAGTGGAAGCAGTTGAGGAACTTGCCTTTCCCATTGGCGAGTTCGTCTAACATCTGCTCGCGGGTTTTCACGCCGAGGGACTCTGCGGCGCGGTAGAGCAACTGACCGTGACCGATTTCGTCCTGTACTTTCGCGCTGAACGCGAGTTTTCGGTCGAGGCTCGGGGCCTGGCGGATGAAGGGGCGTTCTAAGTACGCGCCCATGATTTCTGAGTTCGCGTGGAACTGAATCATCCGCGTCGCCGCCTCGCGGTATTCCTGGGGCATGTCGTCCTTCGGGCTGAACGCCCGCGGACCAGCCCGTTCGAACACGGTATCGAGGTCCATGATGGAAGATAATAACAGACCACACCGGATACTCCTTACCCCGTTCATGACAGGGGTTTAAATATGTTGACGGCTACATTTTCCGCATGATTGCCGAATGCCTCGTCGTCGAGTTCCGAGTTACGGGTGACAACTGCCCGCTCGCGGACGCCTCGCGGGAGGCCGGAACCACGCTCGTCGCCCGCCCGCCGCAATTGCGCGCAGATGGAAACGTGCTTCTCCGATTCAGTGCGCCGGACGACGCGGTGGCCCCCATCCTCGATTCTGACGAGCGCATTCGCTACCTGCACATGTCCCAGACAGAGGGGCGCTACAACTTTCGCTGTCTCGCGAAACAGCGCTGTGTCGTCCACGAACTGACGAACGCCGGGTTCCTCGCCGAATCGCTCCAGTACCACCGCGGAACCGAACGGTACACGGGGGCAGTGGTCGGACGCGACGTGCTCCAGGGCGTCCTCGACACCGTCGCCGCCCGCAACGCAGAGGCCGGGGCGGACGCCGTCGGAGTCACGCTCGAACGCATCTACCCACTCGGGTCGGACGACGAGACGACCGTCGCCCAGCAATGGGACATCACGCCTGCCCAGGAGGAGGCGCTCAGAACGGCGGTCGAGATGGGGTATTTCGAGGTTCCGCGAAACGTCGACGCCGCGGAGGTCGCCGCGGCGCTCGGCATCACCAAATCGTCGTTCTTAGAACGGTTGCACCGAGGTGAGCGCGGGCTGCTCACGCAGGTGTTCTAACCCGTATCGGTGTTCTGTTCTACCCTGTTTTGTACACGCCGCGAACACTCGCCACCTCAGTTCCGTCCTCGTCTGTGACCAGCACGTCGACGACGCCGACAGAGGAGCCACACCGCACGACGTCTGCCTCGGCGTAGAGGTCGCCCGTGCCGGCTTTCAAGTAGTCGATGCGCATGTCGATGGTCGGGACGGGCTGGTCGACGAGCGAGACGAGCGCCGCGCCGCCGACGGTGTCCGCGAGCGTGAACGCGACGCCGCCGTGGGCCATGAGTTTCTCTTCGTTCCACGAAAGTTCTGGGCGCATCTCGATGTGGCCCTCGGCGTGACCGTCTCCGACGTCTGTGACCTCGACACCGAGGAAATCGGCGAACGGCATCCCTTCGAAGAAGGCTTCTACGTCCATGCGCCGGGAGACGCCCGCCGGGTGGTTAAAACTGTGC
Source organism: Haladaptatus sp. QDMS2 (assembly GCF_029338295.1). NCBI lineage: Archaea > Methanobacteriati > Methanobacteriota > Halobacteria > Halobacteriales > Haladaptataceae > Haladaptatus > Haladaptatus sp. QDMS2. The sequence continues at coordinate 837,873 of NZ_CP119791.1, read as the reverse complement.
CCCGTCCGCGAGAAACCGATTGATTGGGTCGTCGAAGTCTCTGCTGTGGTGGATAACCGCCTCGTGGCCGAGGCCCGGCAGAAGGTGCAGGTCGCCACCCAGCAGATTCGCGGTTTCACGGAAGTCCGCCTCGTCGAAGAACGGGTCGTTCGTCCCGCCTATCGTGAGGGTCGGAACCTCGATGTCTCCGAGGGTTGCTCGGGCGTCGTGGTCGAGACTGGACTGTGCAGTTCCGAGGAAGTCGGCGGGCGTTTTCGGCCCGCGCGTAATCACACTGTAGGCCTGCGCGACAAGTGAGAAACCCCGTTGGACGAGTCCAGACGAGACTGTATCTGCCGCTTCCCGATAGATGCGACGCCATTGACGACGGCCGCCCCACTCGTGCCACCGACTGATTGTTTCGTGGCCATCGTGACTGAACGCCGCCGCGGAGAGGCCAAGAATCGCCCCGGTGACGAGGTCCGGGCGCTCGGCGGCGAGGTGCTGGACGATGAACCCACCCATCGAGAGCCCCATGATGGCCGCTGGGCCGGTCTCTTCGAGGACTCCTGCGTAGCCGTCGGCCATCGCCGCCGTCGATTGCTGCCCAAAACCGACGGGTCGAGACACCATCGACACCGTCCGGTCCTCGGCGTAGCGATTGCAGTAGGCGGCGACAATTCGTGCGAACCAGAACGTCTCGGTGACCCGCATGAGCGGGTCGTTCAATCCGGGGATGATGAGCAGGCGGTCCGCCCCGTTCCCGACGGTGACGGCCGGATGTCCCGCAATTTGTTCAGTTTTCACAGGCCGAGGAACTCCGCAGCGTTCTCCCAGAGCAACTTTCGCTGGACGTCCTCGGGGTAGTTGGTGTACTCGGCGAAGTTATCGAGCCACTGCCCCGGGCGAATCATGGGATAGTCGGTCCCGAACATCGTCTTTTCCCGGAGGAGCGTCCCCGCGTAGTGCAACCAGTCGTCGTCGATGTACTTGGGCATCCACCCCGAGAAGTCCATGTAGACGTTCCCCTTCTGCTGGCAGATGGCGAGTTGCTCGCGCTCCCACGGGAAGGCGGGGTGCGCGATGAGAATCTGGAGGTCAGGGTGGGAGGCCGCCACGTCGTCTACGAGCATCGGGTTGCCGTACTTGATTCGCAGCCCGCGCCCGCCCGGACTGCCCGCGCCGAGCGTGGAGTTTCCGCCGTGGAAGATGACGGGCACGCCGAGGTCCTCGATGGTGTCGAACAGGTGTTCGTGTTTCGGTGCACTCGGGTCGAACCCCTGGGCGATTTGCTGAAACTTGAACCCCGAGAGACCAAGGTCCTCTACGGCGCGTGCTGCCTCTTCTGCGCAGTCGTCTTTCAGCGGGTCCACACTGCCAAACCCGATGATGAAATCGGAGAATTCGTCTCGGACCTCCGCGACGTAGTCGTTCGTGACCGGCGGATTCCCCGTGTTCGTTTCGGCGTCCCACGCGACGAGAACGGCGTGCTTTACCCCCGCAGCGTGGTACTCCTCGCGCATCCCCTCGTAGGTGTCGAACTCCATCGTCGCGCCGAACTTCTTCGCCGCGTCACGCATCATTTCGCCCCCGGCATCCTCCAGGAACTCTTTGGTCGGCTGGTGAGCGTGGACGTCGATGGCACGCGGTTCGCCATCGGCGAGGACATCTACAGGCATACCTCGACAGTTGGTTCCACACCGCAAAAAGTGATGCCGTCAGTTCGTGTGACGGTTACGCGCGCTGGTCGTCCATCGCGCCGAGTTGCTGCATCATGCCCATGATGTCCCACTGCGGGAACCCTTCGACGATGCGGCCGTTCTCGATGCGATGTTCGACGATGCCCTCAATCTCGACGTGCTTGTTGGTTGGCTCCATGCCCTGAAGCGGGCCGTCGTGCGAGCCTTCCATCCGGACGCGGGAGACGACGCGGTCACCCTCTGCGACCTGGTCGAGAACGGTCATTGTCGCGTCAGAGAAGCCACCCATCCACTGGGAGAGCGATTCCTTAAACGCGTCACGACCGCGCACCGGTTCTGGCATGTTGGTGTCGTGGTGGACGTAGCTCTCTGCGAAGATGTCGTCTACCGTGTCGATGTCGTCCATCGTCTGCACTTCCTCGAAGAAGCGTCGGGCGAGCGCTTTGTTCTCTGCAATTGACGATTGTACTGCCATGGGTTCCACCCACGAGTAGGTAGGACGGCTGAGAGCATTTCCCTTGCTCGAACGTCAGAAAAGGTGTCGTGATTTCAGGCTTGCTCGCCGGGCATCGGCGCGAGGCCCAGTTGCTGCATCAGGCCGAGGAAGTCAGTGTGAACCCACGATTCTGCAATCTTCCCGTCCTCGAACCGGTACATGGTCATCCCGCTAATCTTCGCTGCCTTGTTCGTCGGCTCCATCCCCAGGAACTCACCGTCGTGGGTCCCTTTGTAGGTGAAGTGGCCACAGATTTTGTCGCCCTCAGCGACGACGTGGTCCAGGTCGGCCATGAAGTCCGGGAAGCCCTGGAAGACGTCCTCCCAGTTTGTTTTCACCCCTTCGATGCCGTGGGTGTCAGGACGCTGGTCTGCGAAGTGGGTGACGCAGTCGTCGATGTAGTATTTCGATAGGTCGTCCAGTTTCCGGTCGTTCATCACATCGACAGCCATGTTCAGAACGAGGTCTTTCATCTCTCTTACATCTTGTACGGCCATGATTGAACCCCTCACTATCCAATCGCCGGAAAGGGAGAAAACGCTATGTGAACCGTCCGATTCTGGTGACTTTCAGGGATGGGTCACTCCTTGCGCTTGAACATGAACTTCATGTCGCCCTGGAAGACGACGGTTCCGTTCTGGTTCGTCGTCGTCGCGTCGATGACCACGAGGCCCGCGTCGTCGCGGCTTTCGAACTCGCGTTTCTCGGTGACTTCGAACTCGGCAGAGAGGGTGTCGCCGATGAAAACCGGATTAGGTACATCCATGTAGTTCATCCCGAGGAAGGCGATGACGGTGCGCTCGACGAACCCACAGCGCTGGACCAGCCCGGTGGTCACGATGAAGGTCATCGGCCCGTGCCCGATGCGCTTGCCGAACGGGCCGTCTTTTGAGTATTCTTTGTTCGTGTGGAGTTCCGTCCAGTCGCCCGCGAACGCAGAGTGATTGACGAAGTCCGTCTCGGTGATGGTTCGGCCGACGCTCTCGAAGGTTTTCCCGACTTCCATGTCCTCGAAGAAGTGCGGTTCGTAACTGTATGGCACACCCTGATTTCACCGAAAGACGAGAAAAAATTACCGGGAATTATTCGCGGTGGTCGAACACTCGCTTGACCTTGCCAACCGTCGTGCGCTCGATGGTCCCCGGTTCCACAACGTGCAGTTCGTCCAAACTCACGTCGAGCGTGGAGTTCAGTTTCTCGTGAATCTTCTCACGGAGTTCCTCCACGTTCTCTGCGTCTGCATGATGCTCGACGGTGAGTTCAATCGTATCCAGCGTCCCCTCTCGGCGCAGGTCGATGCGATAGTGCGGGGCCGCCTCAGCGAATTCGAGCATCGCCTCTTCGATTTGGCTCGGGTAGACGTTCACGCCGCGGACGATGAGCAGGTCATCCACCCGACCAGTGACGTTGTCCATCCGGACGTGGGTTCGTCCACACTCACACTCGTCGTAGTTGAGGGAGGTGATGTCGCCCGTGCGGTAGCGCAGGACGGGCATCGCCTGCTTCGAGAGCGTCGTGAGGACGAGTTCGCCCTCCTCGCCCTCGTCGAGTACCTCGCCCGTCTCCGGGTTCACCACTTCGGGGTAGAAGTAGTCCTCCCAGACGTGGAGGCCGTCCTGGGCTTCCGCACACTCGATGGAGACACCCGGCCCGACGATTTCAGAGAGCCCGTACACGTCGATTGCCGTCACGTCGAGCGCGTCTTCGATTTCTGCGCGCATCGGGTCGGTGAAGGGTTCGGCCCCGATGACGACCGTCGAGAGTGGCAGGTCGCGGGGGTCCACGTCTCGCTCTTCCAGCGCCTCTGCGAGGTAGAGACAGTACGAGGGCGTACACGAAAGCACCGTGCTCCCGAGGTCCTGCAGGAAGTCGATTTGGCGGTCGGTGTTCCCGCCACCGATGGGGATGACCGTCGCGCCGAGTTCCTCTGCGCCGTCGTGGAAGCCGAGGCCTCCAGTGAACAAGCCGTAGCCGTAGGCGTTCTGGACCGTGTCGTTCGCCGAGACGCCCGCCGCGTTGAGCGACCGGGCCATCACCTCGCGCCACACGTCGAGGTCGTCGCGGGTGTAGGCGACGATTTTCGGCTTGCCCGTCGTCCCCGAGGAGGCGTGCAGGCGGACGATGTCCACGCGAGGGACGGCGAACAGTTTGTCCGGGTAGTTGTCCCGGAGGTCCTCTTTCGTGGTGAAGGGGAGTTTGTCGATGTCTTCGACCGATTCTACGTCTTCGGCCGTGATGCCCGCCTCCTCGAATGCCTGCTGGTAAAACGGCACGCCAGCGGCCGTCTCGACCATGTTTCGCAAGCGGTCTGACTGGATGTCGCGCAACTCGTCCCGGGTCGCAGATTCCACAACGCCGTACATTATTTCGGACAATGTTACCACCCCACAAAACCGTTCTGTCGGTCGGGCACACAGTTCGCGGGAGCGACACCCACACTATATTTGCCGGGCGGCCAACTGGCGAGTATGCGCGAAGCGTACCTCGTTGGCGCGGCCCAGTCCGATTTCGGGTCGTTCCCCGACGAATCCTACCGCTCCCTGTTCGAACAAGCGTACAAATCGACGCTCGCGAGCGTCGAGAAGGGGGTCGCCCCCGCCGACGTAGACGAGGCCATCGTCGGCACGCTCGGCGTCGGCGGTCGCCAGATTGGCCTCCCCGGTCCCGCCGTCACCGAACACGTCGGCCTCTCGGGCATTCCCTGTACCCGCGTCGAGAACGCCTGCGCCGCCTCCGGATACTCCGTCCGGCAGGCGGTACAGGCGGTCAAGAGTGGCATGGCGGACGTCGTCCTCGCCGGCGGCGTCGAAATCATGACCGACCTCTCTGGCGACGCCACGCGCTGGTGGCTCGGCGTCTCTGGCGAAACCGAGTGGGAACGCCTCTCGGGAACCACCTTCGCCGGCGTCTACGCCCAGATGGCGAGCGCCCACATGAAAGCGTTCGGAACCACGAAAGAACACCTCTCGCACGTCGCCGTCAAGAATCACCGGAACGGGGCGAAGAACCCACACGCACAACTCCGCTTCGAGTGCTCGCTCGAAGACGCGATGAACGCCCCAACCGTCGCCGACCCACTCACGCTGTACCACTGCTGTCCGACCACTGACGGGGCGGCCTGCGCGCTCATCGTGAGCGAGGATGTTGTCGGGGAGTACACGGACGACCCCATCCGGGTCGCTGGGGTGGGTGCTGGCTCGGACAAGGTTGGACTCTTCCAGCGCGAAACCTACACCGGCGTGCCAGCCTCTCAACGTGCCGCGAAACAGGCCTACGAGATGGCCGGCGTCGGCCCCGTAGACATCGACTTCGCCGAGGTCCACGACTGCTTTTCGATTGCCGAACTCATGGCCTACGAGGACCTCGGCTTCTGCGAGCCGGGCGAGGCGGGTTCCTACGTCGAATCCGGGGCGACCGACTACGGCGGCGACGTGGTCGTGAACGCCTCCGGGGGCCTCAAATCGAAAGGGCACCCAATCGGCGCGACGGGGGCGGGACAGGTCGCAGAAGCCTTCACGCAACTCTCTGGGAAGGCGGGTGACCGACAGGTCGAGGACGCCCGCTGGGGCCTCACGCACAACGTCGGCGGGAGCGGCGGTGCAGCCGTCGTCCACATCTTCGAGAAGGAGGAGACAGCATGACCGTGCCGAAAATCACGGCGGTCGGGGCGTACGCGCCTCGATTCCGAATCTCGGCGAAGGAGTTCGCGGCGGAATGGAGTCGCGGGCCGGCGGGAATCAAACAAAAGTCGGTGCTCGACGCGGACGAGGACGCCCTCACGATGGCCGTCGAGGCGGGTAAACGCGTACTCGAAGCGGCGGACCTGACCGGCGAAGACGTCGCCCACCTTTCGTTCGCGTCTTCCACGCCGCCCGCAGAAGAGGAGGAGCTGACCGCCCGCCTCGGGTCGATGCTTGCCGTCTCTGAGACCGCCACCCACCAGCAGTTCGGTGGGAGCACCCGCGCTGGGACCCGCGCCCTCGTCGCCAGCCTCGAATCTGGACCGTGGCACGATAGCGTCGGGCTCGTCATCGCGAGCGACAGTCCGCGTGGCCATCCATCGGATTCACACGAACACGCCGCCGGGGCAGGGGCAGTAGCCTTCGTCCTCGGCGAGACGGGCGCAGCGGTCGTAAGTCAGGCAGAATACACGACACCGTATCCCGGCACCCGTTTCCGCCAGCGCGGGAGTGAGTTCGTCGAAGGGTTGGGCGTCACGGGGTACGACCGCGAGGCGTTCTCCGCGACCATCCGGGGTGCAGTCGAGCAAGTGTATCCCGGCGACGTCGGGGCGGTCTGCCTCCAGTCACCCGACGGGAAACTCCCGTATCGCGCGGCCAAGGCGCTCGGCTTCGAGGCAGGCCTCGTCCAAAACGGGACGACGGTCCACGACCTCGGAGACACCGGCGCAGCGAGCGCCCCACTCGGTATCGCGAAGGCGCTCGACGCGGGCCACGAACGTCTCCTCGCGGTCGGTTACGGGGCCGGCGGCGGCGCGGACGCGCTCGTCATCGAGGGAGACGATGTGGCGACGAATCTCGCCCTCGACGAGAGCGAGGAAATCGAGTACGCCGAGTACCTCCGGCTCCGAGGCGACCTGACCGGTGACTCGCCCACAGGCGGCGGAGCCTACGTCTCCATGCCTGCGTGGCACCAGTCACTCCCGCACCGCCACCGACTCATCGCCGGGAAATGCACCGAGTGCGGGGCGCTCGCCTTCCCGCCGGAGGGTGCCTGCGACGCGTGCGGCCACCTCGGTGACTACGACCCAATACAGTTACCCGGGACTGGAACGGTCGAAGCGGTGACCAGAGTTGGACAAGGTGGCGCACCGCCGGAGTTCGCGGTCCAGCAGGCACAGAGCGGCGACTTTGGCATCACCATCGTCGCCTTCGACTACGAGGGTGACACGGTGAGCGCCCCCGCACAGGTGGCCCACGGCGACCTCGCGGTCGGCGACCGCGTGCAGGCAGTCATCCGGCGCATCTACACCCAGGAAGGGGTCACCCGTTACGGCTTCAAGGTGCGTCCGGCCGACGGTAACGATTAACCCGGTTCGCGTGCGGTCTTTCGGTATGCACGTCACCGTACTCGGTGCAGGGACCATGGGCCACGGTATCGCGCAGGTGAGCGCGATGGCCGGCCACGACGTTTTTCTGCGAGACATCGACGAGAGCGTCCTGAGCGAGGGCGTCTCGGCTATCGAACGCAACCTCCAGGGCGGCGTCGAGCACGACAAACTCACCGCGGACGAGATGGACGCAGCACGCTCGCGCATCACGACGACGACGGACCTGAAGGAAGCGGCGGGCGACGCCGACCTCATCGTGGAGGCCGTCCCCGAGCGCCTCGACCTCAAACAGCAGGTGTTCGCGGATGTGGAGGCGGTCGCGCCCGACGACGCCATTCTCGCGACGAACACCTCCTCGCTGTCGGTGACGGCCATCGCGAGCGAACTTAGCGACCCACACCGGGCCGTCGGCATCCACTTTTTCAATCCGGTGCACATCATGGCGCTCGTGGAAGTCGTCCTCGCAGAGCAGACCGACGACGCCACGCGCGAGGTGGCCGTCGAGTTCGTCGAGGGCATCGCGAAGACGCCCATCGTCGTCACCGACTCGCCCGGTTTTGCCTCCTCTCGTCTCGGCGTCGCCATTGGCGTCGAAGCCATGCGAATGTACGAAGAGGGCGTCGCGAGCGCCGCCGACATCGACGCGGCGATGACGCTCGGTTACAACCACCCGATGGGACCGCTCGAACTGACCGACCTCGTGGGCCTGGACGTGCGACTCGACATCCTCGAATACCTGCGTGAGGAACTCGGTGAGCGATTCCGGCCGCCGCAGGTGCTCAAGCGGAAGGTCCGGGCCGGCCATCACGGGAAGAAATCAGGGCAGGGATTCTACCGGTGGGAGAACGGTGAGAACGTCGGCGAGGTGGAACGATGAGCGACCTCGAAGCCGTGGCAGCAGACTGCTCGCTCGTCCACCTCGACGTGGGAAGCGAGGTCGAACACGTCGCTACGGTCACCATCGACCGCCCGGACGCCCGAAACGCCCTGAACGCGCAGGTTCGAGAGGAGTTGAAGAAACTATTCAGCGCAATCGAGGAGGCAGACGAGGTTCGCGTCGTCGTGCTCACAGGCTCTGACGAGGCGAAGGCGTTCGTCGCCGGGGCGGACGTCGGCGAGTTGCGAGAACGCTCCGCGCTCGAACAGCGCACGGTGAGCCGTCGGCCCCGTGTGTACGAGTTGGTAGACGAACTCCCGAAGCCGGTCATCGCCCGCATCAACGGCCACGCGCTCGGCGGCGGCTGTGAACTTGCCCAGGCCTGCGACGTGCGCATCGCCTACGAGAAGGCGAAACTGGGGCAACCAGAGATTAATCTCGGCATCATCCCCGGCGGCGGCGGCACTCAGCGCCTGACTCGCCTCGTTGGGGAGGGCCACGCGATGCGCCTGATTCTCTCTGGCGAGCTGATTTCCGCTGCGGACGCGCAGGAAATCGGCCTCGTAGACGAGGTGTACGGCGACGACGAATTCGACGAGCGCGTCTACGACCTTGCGGGGAAGATGGCCGCGAAGAGTCCCGTGGCGCTCGAATTTGCGAAAGACGCCATCAAAGCAGCTTCGCGGATGAGCCTCGACCAAGGCATCGAGTACGAGGCCGAACTGTTCACGCAGTTGTTCGCCACGGAAGATAAACAGGAGGGCATGGACGCCTTCTTCGAGAAGCGCGACCCCGAGTGGACGGGCCGCTGATTACCCGGCGAGCGAGACGCCGATGAGCGTCCCGACGCCGAAGGTGAGCGCGGCCGCAGCAAGCCCGATGAGTACCTGACGGCCACCGGAATAGAGCAGGCTCCGACCGGTGAGAAGGGTGATTGCAGCACCGATGGCGAACAGTGCGACGGCGCTGAGTCCGAGGCTGGTGACGACGGCCGTGGTCCCGCTGAGGAACGCAAAGGGCGCGACGGGGACGATGGCTCCGAGCGCAAACAGCACGAACGAAGTGGCCGCCGCCTCCCACGCGGAACCCCCGAGTTCTTCGGGATTGATACCGAGTTCTTCACGAGCCAGCGTGTCGAGCGCCGTCTGCTCGTCAGAAACGAGTCGGTCCGCAAGGTGGCGGGCCTGTTCTTCCGGCAACCCTTTCGCTTGGTAGATGAGCGCGAGTTCTTCGGCTTCTTCGGCTGGAACCGTACGGAGTTCTTCGGCTTCGATGTCGATTTGACGCTGGTAGAGTTCGCGCGAACTCTGGACCGAGAGCCACTCGCCCATGGCCATCGAACCCGCCCCGGCGAGCAGTCCGGCGAGGCCAGTGATGAGGATGGCAGACCCGGAAAGTGCCGCACCCGCGACGCCCATCACGAGACTCAGATTCGAGACGAGGCCGTCGTTCGCCCCGAGAACGGCAGCCCGAAGGGCGTTCCCGCTCGCAGAGCGATGACGACCTTCCAGTCGGGCGAGCGTACTCCCTTCGACGCCCCCTGTCGCGTCGATGGTCCGGAGCAAAGTCGCGTGCGAGCGTTCGTCCGCAGGCAGGGTGGTTCCCGCGACTTCCGGTTGCCCGAGGTAGGAAGACCGTCCTGCATTCTCCGCGGCGGTGAGCGTCGGGAGAATCAGGTTCGGGCCGAATCGCCGGGCGAGCCAGCCGAGCGTTCGTGCCCGCCACGATGGGCGTTCCGGTGGAAGCGTTCCGCCTGCGGCCTCGGCCTTCTCGGCCCAGAAGGCCGCGTGTTCAGCTTCCGTTTCGGCGAGTCGTGCGTATACCTCCGCGAGTTGCGGTTGTGGTTCACTCGCGGCGATTGTTCGATAGAGTGACGCGCTGTCGATTTCATCCTGCCAGTTAGCAAGATACCGAGCTCTGTCAGCAGCGGTGACCATGACAGCATAAACGCTTGCAGACGGCTTAGCCCCGTAGGCTCGCCTCCTTACGGCGGTTCACCGACAAGTTCACCGAAGTATCCACCCTACTTCTTGCATGTACGACACGATTCTCGTCCCCACCGACGGGAGTGATGGGGCGGCTCTCGCCGAGAACCACGCGATCTCGCTCGCGCATGTGGTCGGTGCACACATTCACTTTCTCTACGTGGTCGATACGAGTCACTACGGTGAGGTACTCCTCCTCGACGACATCCAGGCAGGACTCGAACGCGAGGGGGCGAAGGTCATCGAGAAAGCCCGTGACGGAGGAACGAAGGCCGGAGTTGCCACAGCGGGGACCGTCGTCGTCGGCGTTCCGGACGACGAAATCGTGGACTACGCGACCGAACACGACGTGGACCTCGTCGTGATGGGAACACACGGACGTCGTGGAGTCAGCCGGTACTTTCTCGGGAGTACCGCAGAGCGCGTCGTTCGTATGTCACCGGTACCGGTGCTGACGATTCGAGAAGGACCAGCCTGAGTTAGAGGAGTCCCGCAATGGCCGCACCGATGGCGTAGGCCACGCCTGCGGCGAGCATCCCGACGACGAGCATTTCGAGACCGGCGCGAAGCCAGCCCAGCGACGTGACGAAGCTTCGACTCGCGCCGACGAAGAAGAAGACGAACGCAGTGACGAAAATCGAGATGGTGAACGCCGGTTCCATGCCGAACACGTAGGGTAGAAGCGGAGTCCACCCGATCGTCACGAACCCGAGGAAGGTGGCGAAGGCCGTCTTTCCAGGCGTTTTGTCGTCTGCGACCGGCGCTTCACCAATCGTCTCTCTGTAGGCGATGTCAGACCGACGGCTGAGAAAGTTGCTCATCCCCATCGAGAAGCCGTCTGCAAAGAGGTTGGCAACGCCGAGGATGATGACGATGGTCGGCGAGAGCGTGGCCCCGGCGACGCCAGCGACGACGGCGAACGTGGTGACGATGCCGTCGTTTGCGCCATAGACGAGTTCGGCGATGTATCGGCCCGAAGGCTCGATGTCGTCGCCGAGTAACTGGCCAATCATCGAAGCACTCTCTCGGAATTTTGGAGCGATTCCGCGCTGGTCACACCTACGTAGACGCTCGCAGAGTAATTGACTCAACCGCCTGTTTTCGGTACGGGACGCAGGCACACTTTTAGTTACCGCGTGGGACTGTCGGGTATGGACGACCGTGGAAACGGGTCACGAGACGGGGGGTCGACGCTCGCGGACCTCGCCCAGCAGTTCGACCGCCTCGAATCCACGGTCGACGAACAGGCGAAAGAACAGGTCCGCGAGGCGCGTGCCGTCGCGATGGAAGTCGGGCAGACCACCGCCTCCGTGTTCGGGAACACGATCAAGGGTTTCGACCGGGCGGACGCCGCGGAGGCGTTCGTCGGAGCCATCATCTTCGGCATCCCGATGTTCGTCGAAAGTGGCACGCTCGAAGCGGGAGCATTCATCTCGACGCACCCGTTGTATCTGGTTGCGACGGTGCTCATCGCCGTCGGCATCGTCATCGGCCTGCTCTACGTCGCGGACATTCAGGACGTGCGGATTACGAACCCTATCCTCGGAGTGTTCCCCCGGCGACTGGTCGGCGTCGTCGGCATCTCCTTTGGCGCGGCGGTGCTCATGATGAGCGCGTGGGGACGGGTTGGCTGGGCCGACCCGTGGCTCGCGTTCTGTCAGGTGAGCGTTGCGTTCGTGCCGATGGTCATCGGCGCTGCGCTCGGCGATATTCTGCCGGGCAGTTGAGTTCCCACCGCGTTTGATAACGGTTAAAAGCGGCGAGACGGAAGGAGGGGGTATGAGCGGGAGTCAACAAGTTTCTGCACGGAAGTGCGTTTCGTGCGGAATCAACATTTCCGGCACCAACGCCGCCGCATTCAAGTGTCCAGACTGCGGCCAGCAGATTTACCGCTGTGCGAAGTGCCGAAAGCAGAGTAACCTCTATGAGTGTCCTGACTGCGGATTCACGGGTCCATAATCATGGGAAAAGTAGCCGCCAAGATGAAGGTCATGCCGAGCAGCCCTGAAATCGATCTCGACGACCTCCAGGACCGCCTGGAGCAGGCCCTGCCCGAGGGCGCAAAGATCAACGGCTTCGAGCGCGACAACGTCGCGTTCGGCCTCATCGCACTCCTGCCAACCGTCATCGTCCCCGACGGTGCCGGCGGCACGGAAGCAGTCGAAGAAGCGTTCATCGAAGTCGACGGGGTCGAGTCCGTCTCCGTCGAGAACGTCGGCCGTATCTAACGCCGACGCGTCACTTCTTTCGGGACAGCGATCGAAGAGCGACGCGACTACTGGAGTTCGTCGCGTATTCGCTTGATTCGGCTCGTCCCTTCGTCCACGGTTCCGCCGTGGTAGCAGTGAGTGGTTGCCACGTCCAGCCGGGCGAGTTTCGCAACCGATTCTATCGCCCCGTCCATATCGGGCGTGAACTCCGGCTTTGGTCCCACGAGTCCGTCGCCCACGTTGAGCGCGTCGCCCGCGACGAGCGTCCGCGCTGTCGGGAAATAGAGCGAGCAGTGCCCCGGTGAGTGGCCGGGCGTGGCGACGACGCGCATCGGGCCGGCGTCGGTGCGGAACGTGACACCATCGACGAGTTCGATGTCGACCGACACCGGGTCAGGAACCCAGTTGCCCTTCACTGGGTCTTTCCGCCCCTCGATGTAGGGGGCTTCGTCGCGGTGGGCACAGACGAGCGCACGGCTTCGTTCGACGACCTGTGCGAGGCCAGCGATGTGGTCTGCGTCGTGGTGCGTGAGGAGGACAATGGCGATGTCTTCGACGGAATAATCGAACTCGCCAAGTTGGGCGTCGATATCACCGACCGCGTCAGGAACCGCCGCATCCACGAGAATGAGTCCGTGGTCAGTTTCGATTGCGACTGGATGAATCTGGATGTCTCGGTCACCAAACGGGACGGAGAGTGCGATGTCGTGAACCGCCGCAGGGAGCGACATACGGGCACTACGCGGGCGGTTGCCGTAAAGCTACAGCGCGGCGTCGAAGGCCTGCTGGAGGTCTGCTTTCAGGTCGTCTACGTGTTCGATGCCCACGCTGACGCGGATGAGGCTGTCCGTGAGGCCTGCTGCGAGGCGCTCTTCTTTCGGGATAGCGGCGTGGGTCATCGCTGCCGGCTGCTCGATGAGGCTCTCGACGCCGCCGAGACTCTCTGCGAGCGTGAATACGTCAGTCTCGCTCACGACAGTGCTGGCCTGTTCGAGCGTTCCGTCGAATTCGAACGAGAGCATCCCGCCGAAGTCGTCCATCTGTTCTGCGGCGAGGTCGTGTTGTGGGTGGGATTCGAGGCCGGGGTAGAACACCTCGGAGACGTTCTCGTGGTCGGCTAACCACTCGGCGAGTGCGCGGGCGTTCTCGCAGTGACGGTCCATGCGGACGGGAAGAGTTTTCGTCCCGCGAAGGACGAGGAAGCACCCGAACGGGCCGGGCGTCGCGCCGACGGAGTTCTGGTAGAAGCCGATTTCCTCGTCTAAGTCTGCGTCGTCCGTGACGAGCGCGCCGCCGATGACGTCGGAGTGGCCGCCGAGGTACTTCGTGAGCGAGTGGGCGACGATGTCCGCGCCGTGGTCGAGGGGGCGCTGGAGGTACGGCGTGGCGAAGGTGTTGTCCACCGTGCAGAGGGCGTCGTGTTCGTGGGCGATGTCCGCGAGCGCGCCGATGTCGTTTATGTTCATCAGCGGGTTGGTCGGCGTCTCGACCCAGACGAGTGCCGTCTCGTCGCGCATGGCATCGCGGACGGCGGATAAATCGGTCGTGTCCACGAAGTCGAACGAGAGGTCGTACTTCTCGTAGACCTGTGTGAAGATGCGGTGGGTGCCCCCGTAGACGTCGTTGCCCGCGACGACGTGGTCACCCGACTCGAGGAGGTTGAGCACGGTGTTGATGGCCCCCATCCCCGAGGAGAAACAGCGCCCGTGTGCGCCGTTTTCGAGCGCGGCGAGATTCGCTTCGAGGTCGGTGCGCGTCGGGTTGCCCGTCCGAGAGTACTCGTAGCCACGGTGCTCGCCGGGGCCGTCCTGGACGTACGTCGAGTTCGCGTGGATTGGCGTCATCAGCGCACCCGTCTCCTCGTCGGGTTCCTGGCCGGCGTGGATGGCGCGCGTCTCGATGTGCTCTGAGTCCATGGGCGAGACATAGGAGTCCTGCGGGTTACGTGTACCGTTCCGGCGTGCCACGTTCTGGAAGCGACCCAATTCAGTACGCTTAAGTTTGGGAACTATCTGGTGTAGGAGGGTTCAAACGATGGAAATCAGAACGGGACTTTCTTACGGCGACGTGCTCCTCGTGCCACAGCGGTCTGCGGTGGACAGTCGGAGCGATATCGACCTCTCGACAAATTTGACGCCGAATCTCGAACTCGACACGCCGCTCGTCAGCGCGGCGATGGACACAGTGACGGAAGCCGACCTGGCAATCGAACTCTCGCGGCTCGGTGGCATCGGCACCATCCACCGCTTTCTCACGATTGCCGAACAGGCCGCACAGGTCGAACGCGTGAAGGCAGCAGGCGAACGCGTTGCCGCCGCCGTCGGCATCAACGAAGATTACCGCGAACGCACGGAGGCGTGCCTCGAAGCGGGCGCAGACTGTATCATGATGGACGTCGCCCACGGCCACATGGAGGCATGTCTCGACGCCGCCGCCCGCATCGACTGGGAGTACGACGCCGAACTCGTCGTCGGGAACGTGGTCACCGCCGAAGCCGTCCAGGACCTCTACGAGGCTGGCGCAGACGGCGTGAAAGTCGGCGTCGGGCCGGGGTCACACTGCACGACCCGCGAGGTGGCAGGCGCGGGCAAACCGCAACTGACCGCTATCGACGACTGTGCCGACGTCGCCACGGAACTGGGCATTCCACTCTGCGCGGACGGCGGCGTCCGCACCTCGGGCGACGCAGCGAAGGCGCTCATGGCCGGGGCGGACACCGTCATGATGGGCAGTTTCTTCGCTGGAACTGACGAGGCACCGGGCGACATCGTCACCCACGGCGACCAGCGGTTCAAGCGAACCCGCGGGATGGCGAGTTCGGCGGCCGCGAACGCCCGAACGGACAAGGAGAGCAACCCATCGGCCGACGAGGGCGTAGACGGTCTGACGCCGTACAAAGGCTCCCTCGCGCCGCTCGTCTCCGAGTTCCTCGCGGGCGTGCGGTCCGGCGTGAGCTACTGCGGCGGACACACCATCGCCGAAGCCCGGGCAAACGCGGAGTTCATTCGCGTGGCAGCGAGCGCACAGGAGCGCGAGGGCGCACACGGCGTCGCACTCGACCTCGAACCGGCAGCAGAGGCTGCCCCGATACCCCCACTCCAGTAGTTCGATTCGACGGACTGGGAACGCACGTTTTATTAGTCCGACCGGATAAGATTGGCCCACGACTATGCCGAACTCCCACGGGCCCCTCAAAAACACCCGGAACAAGCTTTCGAACAAACCACGAGAGCGCGGTACTTCCCCGCCACAGCGTGCTGTCCAGCAGTTCGAGGCTGGCGAGAAGGTGCACCTGCACATCGACCCATCCGTCCCGGACGGCCGCTTCCACCCGCGGTTCAACGGTCACACCGGCGAGGTCCTCGAAGCACAGGGCCGCGCGTACAAAATCGCAATCACTGACGGTGGAAAGCGGAAGACCATCATCGCGAAGCCCGCTCACCTCCGCCGTCAGAAATGACGATATTCAAAGAAAAGCTCGACGAGGAGTATCTCACTATCTCCGAAGCGAAGGAACTCCTCGCCGAGATAGAGATGGAGCGCGCCGCGGACGAAGAGCGTGAGATGCGCTATGAACTCGCGCGTGCCATTGAGCACGTAAACCGCTTTGCGGTCCTCTCTGCCGAGGACGCGAACGAGCTCGTCGCCGAACTCCAGGACCTGGAGAAGGTCGAGGAGCCGACGGCGTACAAAATCGCGGACCTCCTGCCGCGCGACCGCGACGAACTGCGGGCCATCTACGCACAGGAGCGGTTCGCACTTTCGGGCGACGAACTCGACGAGATTCTCAACGTCGTCTCGAAATACGTCTGAGTGGCGACTATTTAAGTTCGCCACCGTCCTACGGTTTTGCATATGAGCGATACCGAGAGCGGTGAACCGACGACTGCCGTCATCTTGGACTACCTTCCACACGGCAAGAGTGGCGACGACCGACCACAGTACCAGAAACAGGCCGTCGCGTACGCACTCACCGAAGCAGGCTTCGAACTCCTCGAGTTGCTGCTCACCGAGGAGGCCGACCTGAACATCGGTGACCGCGTAACCGTAAAACCGAGAGACGACCAGGTCGAGACGGTTCGACGCGTCGAGTACGACGACCTGACGGGGGCGGGCCGGGCGGAACTCGAATACGTCGTCCGCGATATCGTGGACGCGAACGAACAGCGGTTCGTCGATTTCTACAACGACGCCCAACCCATCTCCCTGCGCCTCCACCAGTTGAACCTGCTGCCCGGCATCGGGAAGAAACTGCGCAACAACATCTTAGAACAGCGAAAGCGCGGCCCCTTCGAGAGCTTCGAGGAACTCGAAGAGCGCGTCAAAGGCCTGCACAAGCCAAAGGAAGTGCTCGTAGAGCGCATCTTAGAGGAACTCCACGACGACGACCTGAAGTACAAGGCGTTCGTCCGCCGGGAGAACTGAAGGCTTTAGATACGGGCGGCCTCCTACTCGCCACCAACCAATGACGAACCCAGATGGGAGCGAGACGACGCGTGACCCGACGAGCGGCCACCGACGAGCAGACGCACTCATCAAGCGGGCGGGGGTTCGCGCCGACACCAACCAGGACCAGCACTTTCTCGTAGACGACCGTGTGCTGGACCGCTTGCCGACCCACGCGACGGGCGCGGACATCGACCTCTCGCACGTTCTCGAAATCGGCCCCGGTGCGGGCGTGCTCACGGCCCGCCTGCTCGCGGTCGCAGACCGAGTCACCGCCGTCGAGCGCGACAAACGGTTCGCCGAGTTCCTGCGCCGTGAGTTCGCAGAAGAAATCGACGCGGGAAGGCTCACCCTCATCGAAGGCGACGCCCTCGACGTGGACCTGCCCGACGACGTGACGGCCTCCATCTCGAACCTGCCGTACAGCGTTTCCAGTGAGATTTCCTTCCGCCTGCTTCCCCGCGAGATTCCACTCATCTTGATGTTCCAAAAGGAGTTCGCAGAGCGAATGGCCGCGGCCCCCGCCACCGACGAGTACGGTCGTCTCTCGGTGACGGCAGGCCACTACGCCGACATCGACGTCGTCGAAACGGTCCCGAAGTCGGCGTTCTCGCCGCCGCCACAGGTCGAGAGTGCCATCGTCCGGGCGATGCCCCGAAAACCGGAGTACGAAGTGCCCGACGACGAGTTCTTCCTGAACTTCGTGACCGCGGTGTTCACCCAGCGACGCAAAACGATGCGCAACGCGGTGCGGAACACGGCGCACATCTCACACCTCGGTGACCCGAAGGCCGTCGTCGCGGCGGCCGACGAGGACCTGATGAGTATGCGCGCAGGGAAGGTGACGCCTGCGCAGTTCGCCGAACTGGCGACGCTGGCCTACGAGGTGGGCGACCCCGACGTATGAGTTTTCACGCTGAATTTCTCGCGTGGCTCGAATCGCTGTTCTTGACTCCCGAGTCGCAAATCGTCGGAACGGTCGTCGTCGCCGTCGGACTCGCCATTGCGCTCCTAGGGCTCAATGCCTCCGGAGCGGTGCTGAAAGACTACATCAACAGTTGGCTGGTCGAAGTCTCACAGATTGCAATCGGCGGAGCATTGATTACGGGAGCAGTGTTGCTTCTCGTCGTCATCTGGGGTGCAGCATCGCAGGTCCTCTCTGCACTCTCGTTTCTCGCGCTCACACCAGCGCAAGTCGTCCTCGTGTTGTTCACCTTCGTGTTGTTCATGACCGCAGTCGCACTCATGCGGGCGGTCAAGCACACCGTCGACCGATTCGTCGAGAAACACGACGAGGTGACAGACCACCAGCGCCAGATGACCAACCGCATCGCGCAGGTCACGATTTTCGCGCTCGCCTCGCTCATCGCGCTCAATCTCTGGGGCGTGGACCTCGGGAACCTCCTGCTCGGCGCTGGATTCCTCGGCCTCGTGCTCGGGCTCGCTGCCCGCCAGACGCTCGGGTCCGCGCTCGCGGGCTTCGTCCTGTTGTTCTCCCGTCCGTTCGAGGTGCGCGACTGGGTGGAAATCGGCGAAAACGAGGGCATCGTCACCGACATCACCCTCGTCAACACGCGCATTCGCACCTTCGACGACGAGTACCTCATCATCCCGAACGACCAGGTGACGGGCGACGAAATCGTGAACAAGTCACGACGGGGTCGCCTCCGCGTCACCGTCGATGTCGGCGTCGATTACGAGACGGACGTAGACCGCGCCGTCGAAGTCGCCGGACAGGCGATGAACGGGCTGGACGAGATTCGTTCAGTTCCGAGTTCCCACGCCGTGTTAAAGGAGTTCGGCGACTCGGCGGTCGTCCTCGAACTGCGCTTCTGGATCGACGACCCGACCGCCCGCAAGAAGTGGAAGGCCCAGACGGCCGTCATCAGCGCGGTGAAAACCACCTTCGACGAGGATGGCATCAAGATCCCGTTCCCACAGCGCGAACTCACGGGCCGCCCGGAATCCGAAGGCCTTCGGGTTCGCGGGGAACAGCGCGCAGCAAGTGCTCGGCAGGAATCGCAGGCCGGAGTCGCGGCGAACAGCAGCGGCGAGTCAGCCGACGACCACGAGGCTACGGATGACGATGGCGATGGGAATGAAGAAGATGACGACGACAAGACCGTCGCCGACATCATCGAGGAGACGACGGAGGACGACGAGTCGTCGGAGGGCGGAGAACCGCCAGAAGACGAAGCGTCAACAGAAACCGAAAAGCAGGCCGCAGACGGGGAGGCAACGGAATGAAAGACCTCGCCGACCGTCGTGGCGTGGAGACCGAGGTGTATCAGCCAGCGGAGGATTCGCGGCTACTCGCGGAAGCCGCCGTCTCGCACGTCACGCCCGACGATCGCGTGCTCGAAGTCGGAACCGGGTCTGGATACGTCGCGGCGACCGTCGCACAAGAGACCGGCGCGCGAGTCGTCGGCTGTGACGTGAACCCCCACGCCTGTGTCCAGGCTCGCGAACGGGGCGTCGAAGCCGTCCGAACGAACCTGACCGACGGGTTTCGCGACGGGAGTTTCGACGTGGTGCTGTTCAACCCGCCGTACCTGCCAACCGAACCGGCCGAAGAGTGGGACGACTGGATGGAAGTCGCGCTCTCTGGCGGCGAGGACGGCCGTGCAGTCATCGAGCCGTTCCTCGATTCGGTGGGGCGCGTCCTTGCCCCCGATGGCGACGTGCTGTTGCTCGTGAGCACGCTCACCAACCTCGAAGCGGTGCGCGAGCGGGCAGCCCACGCAGGATTCGACGCAGAGACGATTCTCGAAGAATCCTACCCCTTCGAGCGGTTGACCATCGAGCGACTCTTCCAGGAGTAATTACTCGAAGTAATTTGTCGAAGTAGTAAATATTAAACAGCAGCATATCGTTTGCACAGGTGAATGACAGAGTTCGTCGCGACAACGCCGGGATTGTTCCCGCTGCCCGACTGGGCAAAGGATGAGCTTTCGGACCTGAAAGGCCACCAGAAAGAGGACCTGGTCTCCGGGAACGAAGGCCCCGAAATAGAGAGTGTCACCGACCGTGCACGTACCGCCGTCATCGAGGACCAGCAGAACGCCGGTCTCAACCGTATCGTCGAGGGCCAACTTCGGTGGGACGACATGCTCGCCCACCCCCTCGCCGTCCACGAGAACGTAGAGACGAAGGGCATCGTTCGGTACTACGACAACAACAACTTCTACCGTGACCCGGTCGTCACGGGTGACCTCACTTTCAGCGGCGACGTGGCCGCAGAACTGGAGAAGACCGCCTCCCAGACCGACGCCTTGCAGGCGGTACTTCCCGGCCCATACTCTCTCGCCGACCTCGCCTCGAATCAGTATTACGAAGACGATGCAGCGTTCCTCGACGCCATCGGGGAGTTCCTTGCCGGGGAAATCGAAGCGTTTCCCGCGACGGAGACGCTCTACCTGCTCGAACCGTCGCTCGTCACGAACCCGCCCGAAGACGGCGCAGACGAGCACGCGAGCGAGGTCATCGACGCGGTGGCCGCGGCGACGGACACCGATGTCGTAGTTCACACCCACTACGGCTCACTCACGGAGAAGGTCCACGCCCACCTGCTCGACGCGGACATCGACGCCGTCGGCTACGACTTCGTCTCGAACCACGAGGAGAACCTCTACAACATCAACGAGTACGGCACCAAGAAATCCATCTCGCTCGGCGTCACCAACGGGCAGAACACGCTCGTCGAAACGCCTGAGAAAATCAACGAACGCGTAGACTGGGTGCTCGACAACACCCCCGTCGCGTCGTTTGACACCGTATACATGACCCCCAACACAGAACTGTTCTACCTGCCGGTGAACAAATATCAGGAGAAACTCGCCGCGCTCGGTGACGCCGCTGCGCTGCGCAAAGAGGTGACCACCGCATGACTCGCGACCAGTTCCGCCGCCCGGACCACCCGAACGAGCACTTCATCCTGACGACGGTCGTCGGCAGCTATCCGAAGCCAAAGTGGCTGGACCGCGTCCGCGCGCTCTACAACGACGAGAACGCGGACTTCGACGACGACGACTGGGAGGAGGCGACTAACGACGCTTCCCGTCTCATCACCCGCGAACACGAACGCGCCGGCATCGACGTGGTCGTAGACGGCGAGATGCGCCGCACCGAGATGGTCGAGTACTTCGCCCACCGCATCGACGGCTACGAGTTCAACGGCCCCGTCAAGGTGTGGGGACACAACTACTTCGACAAGCCGAGCGTCGTCTCCAAAGTCGAGTACGACGAGACGTGGCTCGTAGACGAGTACAAGTACACCGCGAGCGTCGCAGAGCGCCCGGTCAAGGTGCCGATTACCGGCCCGTACACGCTCGCCAACTGGTCGTTCAACGAGGCCTACGACGACGAAGAAGCCCTCTCCTACGACCTCGCTGACCTCGTAAACGAGGAGATTCAGAAGCTGGTCGAAGCGGGCGCGAAGTACATCCAGATAGACGAACCCGCCCTCGCGACGACGCCGGACGACCACGCCATCGTCGGCGAGTGTCTCTCGCGCATCGTCAAGGACATCCCCGAAAACGTGCGCATCGGCCTGCACGTCTGTTACGGCGACTACTCGCGCATCTACCCGGAGATTCTCGAGTACCCAGTCGACGAGTTCGACCTCGAACTCGCAAACGGCGACTACGACCAACTGGACGTGTTCAAGGCCCACGAGTTCACGAAGGACCTCGCACTCGGCGTCACGGACGCCCACGTCGCGAAGGTCGAGAGCGTCGAACAGATAAAGGAGAACATTCTGAAGGGCCTCGAAGTCGTGCCCCCAGAACAACTCGTCGTCAGCCCCGACTGCGGGCTGAAGCTGCTTCCACGCGAGGTTGCCTACGGCAAAATGGCCAACATGGTGCAGGCAGCCCGCGAAATCGAGGCCGAACTCGACGCAGGCGAACTCGAACTCGACTGGGCACCGGTCAAGGCCGACTGAGCCGACCGAAGAGCTATTTTTGCGCCGGTTTCGTCGCTTTGAGCGAGAAGGTAAACGGCAGGTTCGTTTCGAGACCCGGCACGTACCACCAGCCATCGTCGGCCTGTTCCATCGTCGGAAACATCTGGAACGTGGCGAAGGGGTGTTCGTGGACGAATTCGATGTCCAGACCCGCGTCGAGCAGCGCCGTCAAGATGTCGCTCATGCTGTGGAACCACTCGTAGGTCGTCGCGTGGTCGAACTCGGCGTCCGGGTCTGCGTAGGAGCCGTCCTCGTCGAAGCGCAGTGGGTCTTCCTCGTGGAAGTACGGAAACTCGAAGGTCGCGTTACCCGCTGCGTCGAGCGACGCCAGCGAGCCGGTGTAGGGATGAATTTCGGCGATGTAGAACGTCCCGCCGGGGGCGAGGAAATGCGCGACGACGGCGGCCCACCCCTCGATGTCTGGAAGCCAGTACAGCACCCCGTAGGAGGTGAACACGATGTCAAACTGGTCGTCGAGATGCGCTGGGAGGTCGTAGATATTCGCGGCGATGAATCTCGCATCGAGTCCCGTCTCGTCTCTGAGTTCTCTCGCTTTCTCGATAGCGGTTTCCGAAAAGTCCACGCCGGTGACCGTGGCCCCCTCGCGCGCCCAGGAGAGCGTGTCGAGTCCAAAGTGACACTGGAGGTGAAGCAGTGATTTCCCCGCGACGTCACCGAGCTCCTCGCGTTCGAGTGGTTTGAGCGTCGACGCTCCGGCGAGGAATCCATCGACGTCGTAAAAATCCGTCCCGGGATGCAACGCAGCGCGTTCCTCCCAATTTTGACGGTTCGCTTCCTGAAATTCGTCCATGAGATGGACCAGTTCAGGAACGAGGATAGCAATTATGTTTACGTTACCATGACCGACACAGAATAGTTCCTTGCCCGGACGGTGCCTCTTTTGCAACTCGTCCACCCCTTGTGGCTCCCCCCGAAACCACCCGATTTCCGTTGTGCACACGCGTCCCCCCGAACGGTGTGCGAGCCCCCAATTTGTTGGTCCCCCTGGACCAGTTTGCATTTCCCCCGAAACGCGTTTGTTCGTCGCCAGTCCCCCCGAACCGGTCGAACATTCTCCCACTTGTTGGCTCCCCCGAGCCATCCCCCAAGTTGGTTTTTGGTCCCCCCGGACCAGTGTACAATTCAACCTCGTGTCACCGTTTCGCGACTCCAGTCACGTTCGGCTCAGCGGGTCGATTCCCGCCTTGCGCCCCCAACAGGACACAAGCAATAAATTACCCGCTGAGAGCATAAATGTACCCATTCCGAAAATTCTCAATAAAAATGATAAATCCCCCACGATAGTCTGAGAAAACAGAATCAGTGAACGATGTTAGGACAGAGTTATTATTTACAAATTTAATTTGTAATATTTATGTGGTGATTCTGAGAATACTCGGAGAGTATCATGGCACTCCCTCAAGAATACATAATCTCCGCGAAGAAGGGGTGAAAGAAAGTCCAAGGTCGGTCCGTCATCACTGCTCGTCGGAGAGTTCGGGTCGAGCGTTGCCCGGTGGCGAGTCCAGCTTGGTTGGAGCGTGCTCCTCCTTCCCGGTCGCATAGAAATAGAGCGTCTCGCCGTCGAGGACGCCGTAGAGGTCGCTCTCGCGGTCGTACACGACGCGCTTTCCCGAATCGATGCAGACGGTCCGCGATGGAGTCCATCTCGACGTGACGGCTGCCGAGGTCTGCGATGAGACTGCCGTAGGAAATCCATTCGGCGTATCGCGAGCGGTGGAGGCCGTCGGTGAGAACCTGTGGGTCCGGTAATTCTCGAAGATAGGAATTTCCTACCGAAATTGAACGATTCGGTCAGTCCTGTTTGCACGCGATACAGCCGTCGCTTACGCGTGGTGTAGAAAGTGAAGTGAAATCGAACTGGCTTACTCGTACAGCCAGCCTTCGTTGATGCGCTCGTAGTCGACGAGTTCGTCCTCGTCGAAGAAGAGCGCGATTTCGCGTTCGTTCGCGCCCTCGTCCTCGTGGTCCGAGCCGTGGATGACGTTGCGGCCGAGGTCGAGGCCGAAGTCACCGCGGATGGTGCCCGGGGCGGAGTCTGCGGGGTCCGTCTCGCCCATCATGCCGCGGACCTGACGCGTCGCGTCCTGTCCTTCCCAGACCATCGCGAAGACCGGTCCGGAGGTGATGAAGTCGACGAGGCCCTCGAAGAAGGGCTTGCCCTCGTGCTCGCCGTAGTGTTCGTGGGCGAGCTCCTGGTCGATTTGCATGAACTTGCCGCCGACCATCTTCAGGCCGCGGTCCTCGAAGCGGGAGACGATGTCGCCGATGAGGCCACGCTGGACGCCGTCCGGCTTGACCATCACGAAGGTGCGCTCGTGGTCGCTCATTCTTCGGTCTCCTCGTCGTCCTCGGCCTCGGCAGATTCGAGGTCAGGCGCAGCGTCTGCGTTCTCCGCTTCTTCCTCTTCTGCTGCTGCCTCGGCGGCAGCTGCGGCTTCGGCGTCTGCCTTCTCGGCTGCGCGTTTGTTCGTGCCACCGACGCGGCGGCCTTCTTCGGTCCAGCGCAGGTTGCGGGACTCGCGGCCGAGTTCGGCATTCTTCTCGCACTTCGACGAGCAGTAGTTTACGGTACGTCCGTCAGTGAAGACGAACATCGTGCCCGTCCCGGGCTCAATGTCGTCGCCACAGTAGTCACAGTCTCGTGTGCGAACCATTATTGGCCTCCAATGGAGTCTGCCTCACGAGCCGTTTCGCGCAGCTGCAGGATGTCGCCCTCTCGGACTGGTCCAAGCACGTTTCGCGTGATGATGCGACCCGTGTTGGAGCCCTGCTGGATGCGGCACTTGACCTGCATCGCCTCGCCGTGCATCCCGGTCTTGCCGACGACCTCGATGACTTCGGCGGGAGTGGCTCCGTCAGTGTTCTCTTCAGCACTCATCAACAGTCACCTCAGCGGAGGTCCTCGAGTTTGCCGGCGATGTCCTCGACTTGGTCGGATGCCTCACCGGCGTCGGTGATGGCGGCAGCCGCGCTGCCAACCTCGAGACCGGCGGCGTGTCCGACGTCGTCTTGGGTCTCGACGAAGAGGTACGGAATGCCCTTTTCGTCTGCGAGCTCTGGGAGATGCATGACGATCTCCTCAGGCTGGACGTCTTCTGCGATGAAGACGAGTTGCGCGTTGCCGCGCTCGACGGCTTTCGTGGTTTCGTTTGTTCCTTTCTTTACAGCTCCCGTGTCCCGCGCGACTTCGAGCGCCTCAAGGGCAGACTCTTGAAGGTCGGCGGGTACATCGAAATCGACGTACACTGGCATGATATGTTCACCTCCTGTGCGTGGGCTCGCGCTCCCCTGCCGTAAGGGTCCTAGATGGCTAGGAGCATCATCAACCCCGCACAGGCTGTACAACCGAGTAGAGAGTCCCTCCATAAAAGCGCTTTCAAAGCGAGTACGCCATGCGACGGCGAGACACGCACAGAAACGCCCTTTTTCGTAGAACGTCTGACACCGAGTATGGAAGACCTCGCGCGCTCCCTTCGCGCCGAAGCCACACGGGCGAACGAACGCCGGCTGCTCGTCCTCGCGGGCGACCGCGACGCGACCGTCACAGCCGCACGTTCCGCCCTCTCTGCAGCCGATATCTCTCTCGCTGACACGACGTTCCTCAGTCACCACACCGACCTCGACTGCGAGCGCATCTCCCCCAAACGAGCCAGCGCACTCCTCGGAACGACCCGCACCACCGTCGTCATCGATGCCCACGACGCCTTCCGTCCGAACGTCCTCGGCAGGTCAGTCGGAGCCGTCGAGGGCGGCGGACTCGTTCTCATCCTCACACCCCCACTCGACCAGTGGCCCCACGAGCGAGACGAGTTCGACGAGGGCCTCGCGGTTCCTCCGTTCTCACTCGAAGACGTAACGGGTAACTTCCGCACGCGAACGGTCGACCTCCTTCGAACCCACCCCGGCGTCGCAATCTACGACGTGGACGCCGGACGGGTCGAAAAAGACGGACTGACCGACCCACTGCCGGCCCGGCCACCGGAGACGCCGACGCCACCGAAGACCCACCGATTCCCGGCCGAGGCGTACACGCGCTGTCTCACCACAGACCAGGCAGAGACCGTCGAAGCATTCGAGCGCCTCGCCGACCCCGAGACGGCCATCGTCGTCGAAGCAGACCGGGGCCGGGGCAAATCCAGTGCCGCGGGC
The DNA here is from genome assembly GCF_029338295.1 of Haladaptatus sp. QDMS2. Taxonomy (NCBI): domain Archaea; kingdom Methanobacteriati; phylum Methanobacteriota; class Halobacteria; order Halobacteriales; family Haladaptataceae; genus Haladaptatus; species Haladaptatus sp. QDMS2. The sequence continues at coordinate 811,974 of NZ_CP119791.1, read as the reverse complement.
CTCGCCGCCGGGTCGCTCGCACACGCGGGAGACGACGTGCTCGTCACCGCTCCCGTCTACCAGAACGCCGCGGAGGTGTTCGCCCGGGCGCGGGAACTCCTCGACTCACTCGGCGCACTCGAAACGGTGAATCACCCGGACAACCCCTCTCTGCTCACGACGACGACGGGCAGGCGAATCCGCTTCGAAAAGCCAACCACGGCGGCGGAACTTCCGGACGACCAGAACGTGGTCATCGTAGACGAGGCCGCCGCACTCCCGGTTCGCGTTCTCGAACGCTTCCTCGCCGCCTCCCGGGTCGCGTTCACGACGACCGTCCACGGCTACGAGGGTACAGGGAGAGGCTTCTCCGTCCGCTTTCGCGACCGACTGGACGCATCCGACCACGACGTGACCGACGTCCGTCTCGACGCACCAATCCGCTACGCCGCCGGCGACCCGGTCGAGATTTGGGCCTTCCGCACGCTCCTGCTCGACGCCCGGCCCGCAGTGGACCCGCTGGTCGAAACTGCTTCGCCCGAATTGGCCACCTACGAATCCCCAACTCCCGAAACCCTGCGCGAGGACGAGCATTTGCTCCGCGAGGTGTTCGGCCTCCTCGTCTACGCCCACTACCGAACCGAACCCGACGACCTGGCCCGACTGCTCGACGCGCCGAACCTCGAACTTCGGACACTGACCCACGATGGCCACGTCGTCTGCGTCGCCCTCCTCGCCCGGGAGGGCAACCTTCCGGCCTCCCTGCGCGCCGAGATGTACGAAGGCGGGCGCGTCCGGGGCAACATGCTCCCCGACGTGCTCACGAGTCAAGTCAGAGACGAGTCTGCAGGCACCACCGCGGGTCTGCGGGTGATGCGTATCGCCACCCACCCCGCGGTTCGCTCTCGTGGACTCGGCTCTCGGTTGCTCGCGGACATCAGAGCGGAGTTCGACGAGCAGCTCGACTGGCTCGGTGTCGGCTACGGCGCAACCCCGGAACTCCTCTCCTTCTGGCGGCAAAACGGCTACCACACCGTCTACCTCTCGACGGGGCGCAACGACGCGAGCGGCGAACATTCTGCTGTAATGATGCTCCCGCTCTCTGGCGCGGGTACAGCACTCCACGACCGCCACGTCCGGTGGTTCGTCGCACGCACGCGAGACATGCTCTCAGACGCACTCTCCGGACTCGACCCCGACGTGGTTCGCGCCGCGCTCCGAGCGACTGATGCCGACGTGGAACTGACCCTCTCAGCGCGAGAGTGGCGACTCATCACAGGGGCGGCCTTCGGCCCCGGCATCGCTGAAATCGCTCCGACGAGCGTGCGAAAACTGGCGATGAAACACCTCACGGACCACGACGACGAGACGCTACTCACCGACCGTCAGGAACGACTGCTCGTCAGAAAAGTGTTGCAGGCGACCCACTGGCGCACCGTCACCGAGGAGTTCGGCTTCCACTCCCCGGCCCACGCGATGCGCGAACTGAGCGCCACGCTCCGGCCGCTGGTGGAAACCTACGGCTCGCCCGTGGTCGCGACAGAACGGAGGCGGTTCGAATGATGCTCGACACCGTGTACCTACTCGCTATCTGCCTGCTCGTCCTCGGCGTCGTCGGGAGCGTCGTCCCACTCCTGCCCGGTGCACCAACCTCGCTCGCGGGTATCTACCTCTACTGGTGGCACACGGGCTACACCGAACCCGGCCTGTTCGCCCTCGTGGGACTGACCCTCGTCGGTCTCACCGCGATGGCGTTCGACTATCTCGGCGGGGCCGTCGCAGCGAAGGTGTCCGGCGCGTCCTGGCAGGTGTCTGCACTCGCCGCGCTGGTTGGGTTCGCGCTCCTGTTCGTGCTCGGCCCGCTTGGCATCTTCGTCGGCGTGGCGGGCACCGTCTTCGCCTTCGAGTACCGAAAACACGAGGACGTAGACCAGAGTCTCAAGGCTGCGGCTTACACGACTGTCGGTATTCTCGCCTCGGCGGCCCTCCAGTTCGTGCTCACGGCCGCGATGCTCGTCTCGTTCGTTCTCGTTACCTGACTCACGGAAGGATTGTTACCGTGGCCGCCCAATGCCCGCCATGCGACGCTGCGACGAGAAGGGGTGTGACGAGCGAGCGACGGTCCGCCTGCACATCCCCTGGGCCGACAGAAAAGACGTCTGTACCGCACACGCCCGGGTGCTGGTCCAGCGAGACGGCGTCGTCGCGGAACCCTTACCGGGCGCGGAGAATCACTGGCACTGACTAGGGGTGGGTATAGTAGACGACCGACTCGTCTCCAGCGTGGTCGTCCACGCGCACGAAGCCAATGCGCTCGAACTGAATTACGTCGTCTACAGCCGTTTCTGCGAAGTCGGGTTCTGCGTGGCCAGTCACGTCGCCCTCCATCGTTCGCATGGTGACGGGGACGTTCTCGTCTGCACCGACCCAGTGAACCACGTCCACGCCCTCCTCGCGGACGGCGGAGAGGTCGTTGCCGAGATATTCGAGGGCGTCGCGGGTGTGCTGGAACAGGCCGAGACCCTTGAGCCAGATGCGCTCACCGTTCGGTGGCACGTCGTCAGCTTCGAGGAGCACCCCACCGGAGACGGGAATGTCGCGTTTCCCACGGTCCTCGTGGTCGGGGTGAACCGGCGGGTGACCTGCCTCTGGTGCGCCGACGACGGGAAGCTCCTGTCCGTCACGGACGAAGAAGTAGCGCGCCGCCTCGTCGTCCACGATAGCGCGGTTGTTCGCGTAAATCGAACTCATCGCGAGGTCCACGTTGCTCGTGGAGGTTCCGAGTTGAATCATCGCCTCGGTGATAGCCTCTCCGCGGATACCCCGGCGGCGGACGCTCTTCAGCGTCGGCGCTCGCGGGTCGTCCCAGCCGTCGAGTTCGCCGTCGTCGATGAGTTTCTTGATGGTCGAGGTGGACACCTTCACGTCGTAGGCGTCGATCTGGACGTGGCCCCAGTGGATGACTTCGGGGTACTCCCAGCCGAAGTAGTCGTAGACGAACTGCTGGCGCTTCGCCGAGTCCTGTAAGTCGATGCCGCGAATGATGTGGGTGACGCCCGTGAGCTGGTCGTCGATACCCGACTGGAAGTCAAGCATCGGCCAGCACCGATAGTCCGCCGCTTCCTCGCGCGGGTGGGGCGTATCGACCATGCGGAACGCCACGAAGTCGCGCAACGCCGGGTTCTTGTGCTCGATGTCCGTCTTCACGCGGAGCACCATGTCGCCGGCGCTGTACTCGCCTGCGACCATCTTCTCGAACTCCGCCATCGTGGTTTCGGCGTCCTTCTCGCGGTGGGGACACGGCTTGCCCGAGTTCTTCAACTCCGAGAACGTCTCGCCGGAACACGAGCACGTGTAGGCCCCGCCCATCTCGATGAGTTCGCGGGCGTGGTCGTAGTAGATGGGCACCCGGTCTGAGGCACGCATCACGTCGTCAGGCTTGAAACCGAGATACTCGATATCCTCCAAAATCGCGTCGTAGGCGTCCATGTCCGGGCGCTTGGTCTCGGGGTCCGTGTCGTCGAACCGGCAGACGAACCAGCCGTCGTAGAGGTCTTTGTACGTCCCGATGACCGCGGGCATCCGGGCGTGGCCGAGGTGCCACGGGCCGTTCGGGTTCGGCGCGACGCGCATCCGAATCTCGTCGTAATCCTCCGCATTCGGCAGGTCTGGAAGGACTCGGTCGTCTGCCTCGTCTTCTGCGTCGAGGTCCGCCAGCCACTCGGGGTCGAGTTCGCCCAGCCGCTCGCGTTTCTCCTCGGTGGACGCGGCGTTCACCTTCGCGACGATGGGGCCGATGATGCCCGGAATGTCACCGCCGTGGGGACGAAACTCCGGGTTTTCACCCATCAGCGGGCCCATAATCGCGCCGACGTCAGCGTCGCTCTCGTGTTTGACCGCGTTGATGAGCGCGTGCTTCTCGGCCTCCTTCTCGATTCGCTCTCGGAGTTCCTGGTCCATTGCAGAAGCATTGACTGTCCCTGTTCAAAACTACGTTGAAAACGGGTGGTATCCCGCCGGTCAGTAGCCGCGGTCGATGAGGTAGTCCGCGATGTCGTAGAGGAGGTCGCGGACCTCGCTGTCCGGCAGCACGTCGAGGCGTGCTTTCCCGTCTGCGACGAGCGTCTCGGCCGTCTCCCGGGCGTACTCGATAGAGCCCGCCTCGGTGAGTTGCTCGACGGCCGCGTCGATTTCGTCCTCTGAGACGCCGTCTACGGTGTCCGCCGAGACGAGCGAATCGACGTCCACGCCCTGCTGGCGGGCGTGGAGGGTGATGATGGTCTGTTTGTTCTCGACGAGGTCGCTGCCGCGCTGCTTGCCGAGTTTCTCACTCGGCACCGTCAGGTCGAGCAGGTCGTCCTGAATCTGGAATGCGCGACCGACGTCTAGGCCGTAGCCGTAGAGGGCGTCGACCGTCTCGTCGTCTGCGCCGAGCAGGATGGCCGGGATGGCCGTCGCCGCCGCGTACAGCACCGCTGTCTTCTGTTCTGCCATCTCTAAGTACTCCTCGGGCAGGACGTCCGTGCGCGTCTCGAAGGCGACGTCGAGGGCCTGGCCCTCGCAAATCTTCGTACACGTCGTCGCGAGCATCGAGAGCGCCCGGACCGACCGGTCTGCGGAGGCCCCGGTTTCGAGCATGAACTCGAACGCTTTCGAGTAGAGCGTGTCACCTGCGAGAATCGCGGTTTCGAGGTCGTAGGCCTGATGGACCGACGGCGCACCGCGGCGCAGGTCGTCGTCGTCCATGATGTCGTCGTGAATCAGCGTGAACGACTGGATGACCTCGATGCTCACGGCGGCCGCCATCAGGTCGATGGTGTTGCCATCGAGCGTCGGAAACGCCCGATAATCGACCGTTTCTGGGTCGACGTCGAGCAGCGCCTCGCCGACCAGCAACAGCATCGCTGGGCGGAGGCGCTTGCCACCGGCGTCGAGCAGGTGGCGTGAGGCCTTATAGAGGCGCTCTGGCTTCGTAATCGGCAGGTCCGCGCCGATGGCCTCGTTGACGAGGTCACGGCGGGCCGCGATTGCATCGGTTACAGCCATGTTCCGCATAGGCATCTAGTCGACCAGCTGGATGATGTTCCCGTTGCGCGTGACGTGGAGGTCACGGCCCATCGTGTAGCCCTCACTCTCTGCGAGGTCCACGTACGGCGCGAAGCCTCGCATGTCCTGGTGGGCTGGGATGACGTGCTGTGGCTGGAGCGTGCGGAGCATCTGGTAGAGTCCTTCCTGGGACATGTGCCCGGAAACGTGGACGTCGTCGTAGATGCGTGCACCCTGCATCCGCAGGAGTTTCTCGGACTGGTAGCGCTGGCCCTCGTTGGTTGGCTCGGGGATGACGCGCGCGGAGAAGACGACCTTGTCGCCCTCGTCCAGTTCGTACGGCGTCTCGCCGCGGCCCATGCGGGTGAGCATAGCGCGTGGCTCGCCCTGGTGGCCCGTCACGATTGGGAGGAAGTTCTCTTTGCCTTCCTTCATGATGCGCTTGAACGTGCGGTCGACCGACTTGCGGTGGCCGTACATGCCGAGGTCGTCGGGGAAGTCGACGAAGTTCAGGCGCTCTGCGGTGCCCGAGTACTTCTCCATCGAGCGTCCGAGGAGGACTGGCTGGCGGCCGATGTCTTCGGCGAACTCGACGAGGGACTTCACACGGGCGACGTGCGAGGAGAACGTGGTGGCGACGATGCCGCCGTCGTAGTCCTCCATGCTGTAGATGACGTCCTTGAGGTGCTTGCGCGCGACGGACTCGCTCGGGGTGCGCCCCTTGCGGCCGGCGTTCGTACAGTCTTCGATGTACGCGAGGACGCCGTTGTCGGAGTTCGCAATCTCGCGGAAGCGCTTCATGTCGATTGGGTCGCCGAGGACCGGCGTGTGGTCCATCCGCTTGTCGAGGCCGTAGATGACCGCACCCTCCGGGGTGTGGAGGACGGGGTTGATGGCGTCGATGATGGAGTGTGTGACGTTGACGAATTCGAGTTCCACCTCGTCGGAGATGGACATCGTCTCACCCGCGCTCATCTTGATGAGATCGTTCTGGACGCCGAACTTCTCCTCGCCTTCGATCTGCTGCTTGACGAGTTCGATGGTGAACGGCGTCGCGACGATCGGTGCGTTGTAGCGGTGTGCGAGCTTGCTAATCGCGCCGATGTGGTCGAGGTGACCGTGAGTTGGGACGATTGCTTTGACGTCACCCTCTAAGTCGCTCATGACACGGTCGTCCGGAATGGCACCCATGTCTATGAGGTCTAAGCTGTGCATTCGTTCGGTCTCGACGTTGTCGTGGATGAGGACTTGCGAGAGGTTGAGCCCCATGTCGAAGATTACAACGTCGTCACCTGCGCGGACGGCAGTCATCTGCCGACCGACTTCTTCGTATCCGCCTATCGTGGCAATTTCAATTTCCATAGTTATCGCGCCGAGCGGAGCCCTCCAACCAGACGGTTTCGCGTGGGCGACCGGCGGGTCCCCGCCGAACGCCCACAACCGCACGAGGTGGACGGCTTGCTGTCTCGGTTACGGAACGGTACGAACTCGGTTGTTAAAAAGAACGTGGAATGGCTGTCAAAATCACCACTCGTTTGGGCCGTCAGTCCGTCCGACCGTCGATTCGCGTGCCGGGAGACTCACCGGCCAAAAACGCAGCGAGTCCATCCAGCCCGAAGATGTCAGCGGGCGAGCCTAACGCGAGCAGTTCGCGAACCTTCCCGGCCATTCCGCCGGAAACGTCCGTTGCGTCGCTCCCGCCAAGCGCAGGCGCGACGGCCTCGAAGCTGTCGATTTCGTCGATGACGGTGTCGGACTCGTCGAGGACGCCCGGAACCCCAGAGCAGAGACCCACCCGGTCTGCCGCCAGGGACCGCGCGAGCGACGTGACGAGTTCGTCGCCGCTCACGACCGTCACGCCCTCGCCAGCGTGCGCGATGACGTCGCCGTGCAACACGGGGACGAACCCCTCACCGAGCAGCGTTTCGACCGCCGTCGTCGCGAGGGTAAGCGCCCCCTCCTCGTCGCGGGCCGCCGCAGAGAGCGGATGGACGGGCACGGCGGGAACGCCCTCCTCGTTCAGCCGATTGACGACGACTTCGTTCAGCCGCTTCATCGCCTCGTGGATGTCGAGGACGGCGTCGGGGTCGTGACTCCCAGCCGTCGTCGAAACGTCGTGTTTGTTCGCGTGGTGATGGCCGAAGCTTCCCCCGCCGTGGACAATCACGAGGTCTTCTACGTCCGCCTCCGCGATGACGTGGACGGCCCGCGCCAGGTTTGCGGCGTCTATCTTCTCGACGCCGTCTTTTTCGGTGATGACGCTCCCGCCGAGTTTGAGTATCGTCGTCATCGTTCCTCCACCCGAACGCCTTCGGTGTCCAGTTCCGCCCGGAAGGCGTCTTCACAGCCCATCGTAAAGCGCAGTGCCGTCGTCGTCGCGTCCGTCTCGTCGAGCGCGACGATACAGCCACCGCCGCCCGCGCCCGTGAGTTTCGCCCCGAGTGCGTCGGCGTCGCGGGCCGCCCACACCATCGTATCGAGCGAGCGCGAGGAGACGCCGAGGGCTTCGAGCAGGCCGTGGTTGAAGTTCATGAGTCGGCCGAGTTCCTCGAGGTCACCGTCCGCGAGCGCCTGCTCACCGTGGCGGACGATGTCGCCGATGGCCGCGACGGTGTTCGCCGCGAAATCGTACTCCTCGCGGAGTTTGCGAACGCCCGCGACGAGCGCACCGGTGTCGCCCGCCCCACCGTCGTAGCCGATGACGAACGGGAGATTCGCGGGCGTCTCGATGGTGCGACAGTCGTCGCCCTCGACCCGAACCGCCCCGCCCATCGCGGAGCAAAAGGTGTCCGCCCGCGAGGCCTGACCGTCCTGGACGGCGAGTTCGACCTGATACGCCCTATCTGCGAGTTCGTCTTTCGTGAGTTCGACGCCCAGTTCGCGGGTGGCGGCGTCGATGGCGGCGACCACGACGGCCGCAGAGGATCCAAGTCCGGCCCCGAGCGGAATGTCGCTCTCGATGGTGATGTCGAAGCCGGCGTCGGGGTCGTCGGCCGCCTCGCGGGCCGTCGAGATGGCTCCGTCGATGTAGCCCATCGCCGCACGAACGAGGCCGCTTGGCACGTCCACGTCCGGCGCGCCGTCGGCATCGCCGCTGTATTCGACGGTGAACCCATCGAGGGTGAGGTCGGCCGCCTCGACGCGCAATCGGTTGTCGTCGCGGGCCTCGACGGTGACTCGCGCCCGTCGTTCGATGGCACAGGGGACTGCCGGTTCCCCGTAGACGACGGCGTGCTCACCAAAGAGATAGACCTTGCCTGGAGCACTTGAAATGGTCATTACGTGCCCGTAGGCGCGAGGCGTAACAGTAGTTGCGGATTTGTCCCTTCGCCCAGTTTCCTTACAATTCAATAGTGATGACTACCATTCGTGGAGATATGTCCATCACCGCGCGAATGCGTCGCCACGTCGAGGAGACGATTCGACGATTCGACGCGGCCTACGGCACCTACGAAATCGTAGAGAAGGAGGCCACCTGGTCGACCGAGCGCTACGACGAGGCCGCCGCCCACTTCGACGAAACCGGCGACCTCGGCGGGGCCGGCGTCTGGCTCTCGAACCGCGACGGCGAGGTGCTCCTCATCCAGCGCGACGGCGAGACCACCTGGACCGCCCCCGGCGGCTACATCAATCCCGACGAGACCTACGAGCAGACCGCCCGCCGGGAGGTCCGCGAGGAGACGAGCGTCGAATGCCTGCTCACCGGACTGAATCAGGTCCACGTCACCGCGGTCACCGACGCCACAGACCCCACTCGACCGACGCTGTTCAACCTCTCTGTGGTCTTCGACGGTCAGCATCTCTCGGGAACACCCACGCCCGAACCGGGCGAAGTCGCCGCCGTCAAGTGGTGGGACGTGCTGCCGACACGGCTCCAGCATCCGGAGTTACACCAGTTGCCACTCCCCGAGCGAACGCCGTCGCTCGCGGACGAGGACTAGAAACGAAAAAGGTTCGCTTAAATGTCGCTCTCGAAGTCGTCGAGGGCGTAGGACGGCTCTGCGCCGCGGCGGTCGAGCGTCTCGTTGGCCAGCAGCCAGTAGACGACCGACAGCGCTTTGCGACCTTTGTTGTTCGTCGGGATGACGAGGTCGACGTTGCTGGTCGAGTTGTTGGAGTCGCACATCGCGATAACGGGAATCCCGACGGTGATAGCCTCTTTTACGGCCTGGCTGTCACCGATTGGGTCAGTCACCACGACGACGTCCGGTTCGATGTAGCCCGCGTAGTCCGGGTTGGTCAGCGTTCCGGGGATAAACCGGCCCGTGCGAGCGCGTGCGCCGACCGCGTCGGCGAACTTCTCGGCGGGGAACCGACCGTACTGGCGACTGGAGGTCACCAGAATCTGTTCGGGGTTGTACTCGGCGAGGAAGTCCGCGGCGGTGCGGATGCGCTGGTCGGTCTTCGAGATGTCCAGCACGTACAGACCGTCGTCACGGACGCGGTGGATGAACCGCTCCATGTACTTGGTCTTCTGCTGGGTACCGATGTGGACACCAGCGGCGAGGTAATCCTCGACCGGGATGAGGAGGTCTGCTTCCTCCTGGTTGTCCATCACGTCCTCGTCGAGCACGGGGCTCTCTTCTTCGGCCTCCGCGGCCGGCTCTTCTTCGTCTGCCTCTCGGACGTCCGTGTCGGGGTCGACCGCGGGTTCCGCACCGGACTCGCCGGTCGGCTCCTGGTCGATCTCCTCTTCGGCCGCCTCGAGGCCTTCTTCTTGTTCGTTGTCGCTCATGCGTTTGCCTCGATTCGGATGAGTTCGTTGAGTTTTGCAGTGCGCTCGCCGCCGACGGCACCGGTCTTGATGAACGGTGCGTCAGTCGCGACAGCGAGGTGTGCGATCGTCGTGTCCTCTGTCTCACCGCTGCGGTGGGAGATGACCGGGTCGTACCCGTTGTGGACGGCGAGTTCGACGGCGTCGAAAGCGTCGCTCAGCGTGCCAATCTGGTTTGGCTTGATGAGGATGCTGTTGGCCGCGCCCATGTCGATGCCGTCGGCGAGTCGCTCGGTGTTGGTGACGAACAGGTCGTCGCCACAGATGAGCGTCTGGTCGCCGACGCGCTCGGTGAGCGCCGCGAAGCCGTCGAAGTCGTTCTCGTCGAGGGGGTCCTCTACGTACACGAGGTCGTAGTCGGTGACGAGCGAGGCGATGTACTCGACTTGCTCGTCGGGCGTGCGCGTGATGTCGCCGTAGTGGTACGCGCCGTCTTCGAACAGTTCGGAGGCGGCCACGTCGAGGCCGAACCGAATCTCGAAGCCGACGTCGTCTTCGACCGCGTCGGTTGCCGCAGCCATGATGTCGAACGCCTCTGCGTCGTCGATCGCGGGCGCCCAGGCACCTTCGTCGCCTTTGGCTGCCGCAATGTCGCGGTCTGCGAGCAGTTCTTTGACCGTGTCGTGAACCGCTGCGTTTGCGAACACCGCGTCCTCGACGCTCGGTGCGCCGACGGGGGCCGAAAGGAACTCCTGGATGTACGTCGCGTCGGTGGCGTGTTCGCCGCCGCCGATGACGTTGCCGAGTGGGACGGGGAACGTGTTCCCGCGGAACGTGCCTCCGAGGTGCTGATAGAGGGGCGCACCGAGCAGGTCGGCGGCCGCCTTCGCCGCAGCCATACTGATGGCAACGGCGCTGTTCGCACCAATCTCGGAGAAGTTGTCCGTCCCGTCTGCGGCGCGCAGGGCCGCGTCGACACTGCGCTGGTCGCCTGCGTACACGTTCCCCACGAGTCGTGGGACGGCGTGTTCACGGGCGGCCGCGATGGCCTCCTCGACAGGAAGTTCGATGGCCTCGAATTCACCCGTGCTCGCCCCGCTCGGGGCTGCTGCACGGCCGAATCCGCCGCTCTCTGTACGCACGTCAGCCTCGACTGTCGGGTTCCCCCGCGAGTCGAGAATCGCGCGAAGGCGAACCTCGGAGATGAGGGTCACTGCGGTCCACCCCGATTGACGGTGAACGGCAGGACGCCTGCGTCGAACTCCTCGGCCGCGATGAGAATCGGCTGGGATTCGTCCGTCTCGATGAGGACGGGTGCGCCGTACGACACCTGCAGGGCGCGTGCCCCGAGGATGCGTGCTTTCTCGTACCGGCTGTATCGTTGCATGGATATCACTGGTATGGGGCTACGACGTCGACGAGGTCGCGGTGCGACACAAGCATGCGCCGACAGCAGAAGCGGTCCAGCCCGAGGTCGTCGAGTACTTCTTCGGGGTCTTCATCGCCCTCTAAGGCGCGTGCTTCGAATTCTTCCCAGTGTTCGCCGACAACCTTGCCGCACGTGAAACACCGGACTGGTATCATCATGGCGTGGTCACCTCAACGGTAGGACTTCTGGTAGCGGGCGCGAGCGCCGGGCCCACCCCACTTCTTCGGTTCAGACTGGCGAACGTCGTTCACCAGCAGGGAACGGTCGAACTCCATGAACGCGTCGCGGAGTTCGGCGTCCGCGGAGTGCTCAACCAGTCCACGTGCGATAGCGGTGCGGACTGCGTCGGCCTGGCCGACGACGCCGCCGCCCTGGACGTGCACTTCGATGTCGACCGTGTCGCGCAGGCCTTCGGAGATTCGGAACGGTTCCAGCATCTTGAGGCGGGCGAGCTCCGGTTCGACCAGTTCGACTGGCTGGGAATTGATACGCACGCGACCCTCGCCCTCTTTGACCGTTGCACGGGCGATGGCCGTCTTCTTCTTACCACTCGTGTTCGTTACCATGTGACGTTGGCTCCCAGTTTTTCGCTCACTTCGCCCAGCTGGACGAAGCGGATGTTCGACAGGCGATCCAGCGACGTACCGTCAAGTACCTCGCCGTCTTCGTCGTACGGGTTGCCCACGTAGACGCGGACGGATTCGAGTGCCTCGCGGCCGCGGGACTTCTTGTACGGAAGCATCCCACGGATGGCACGCTTGAAGATCATGTCCGGTCGCTTTGGGTAGTACGGACCCTGGTCGGACCCGACCTCGACGCGCTTCTCGTAGACGGAGAACACGTCTTCCTTGCTCCCGGTGATGATGGCTTCTTCCGCGTTCACCACGGCGACACGCTCGCCGTCGAGCGCGCGCTGTGCGACCTGACTGGCCACACGGCCCATGATGCAGTCGCGAGCGTCGACGACGATGTCGACGTCGAATTCGGTTGCGCTCATTGGATCACCCGGACGTTCGTCCCGTTGGGGTTCTGTTCTAGAATCTGTTCCAGCTTGACTGGCTCACCGACTTGCTTGATCTTCGTCTCTGCGGACGACGAGAAGTCGACTGCAGCGACGGTGACCGACTTTTGAAGAATCCCGCTGCCGAGCACCTTTCCAGGCACGACGACGGTTTCGTCTTCTTTCGCGTACCGCTCGATGCGACCCAGGTTAACCTCCGCGTGGTTACGCCGGGGCTTTTCGAGCCGGTCAGCAACATCGCTCCAGACGTCTGCGCCCGAATCACGGGCGGTCGACTTCAGGTCGGCGATGAGACTGGCGAGCCTCGGATTCGTCTTACTCATAATATCGCTCCTGATGGAAAACTGAGTGCAGGGGGCAGGATTTGAACCTGCGGACTCCTACGAGACAGCGCCCTGAACGCTGCGCCGTTGGCCTGACTTGGCTACCCCTGCTCGTGTTCATGTGTTTTGGGTTGCCCTTCAAACCTGTTTCGATTGCGCACCCGGTCCCGCCGGTGGTTTTGTGGGCGGGCGTCCGGGTCTGAATGTGGTTTGAAGGTATCATTTGTCTGTGTTACAGCTGGACTGCTTCTTCGAGTTCCGCAGCACGGTCGCCGAGACTGTCGGCGGCGGCGAGGACGAGGTCGGCGACGGAGAACGACCCGTCGGTTTCGACGTCGAACACGAACGCGTTCGGAACGTCGGTGACCTGCACTTCCTTGCCGGGGTACCGCTGCGTGAGGTCGTGGTCGAACTCCTCTGTGCCGACCAGTTCCCCGTCCGCTTCGATGACACCACGAAGGATGTTCGGTTCGTCGTCTTCGAACTCACCCGCGTCGCCGACGACCTCCACGCGCTGGAGGTGACGATAGCCAACGGCCACCCCACCCTGGAACTTCGCGTGGGATTTGCCGGTGTCGAGGACCGCGTCGGCCTCGAATTCGAGACGCTGGTTCTCTTTGAGTTCGACGATGGGCACGTTCTGGTCCGCCGGCTGGACGAGGTCGTCAGCCGAGACGAGGTCACCAGAGTACGCCGTCGCCGGCCCCTGCACGTCGAGACTCAGGGTGACCGATTCACCCAGCTCGAACTCGCCGATTGGCGAGGTGAGAGGGACGAGCCCCAGCCGCAGGGCGATCATCTCGTCGAACATGACACTCGAGTTCTCGATGAACCGAACCGTGTCGATCGACATCGTGGGGACGTCCGTAATCATCGCTCGGCGGATGCCGTTGGCGAATGCCGGGGTGACCCCACGGACGAGGAATCGCGACCTGCGATCCGTGTAGTCGATGAACTCCACTTCGTAGTCGATAGCCATTGTTAGAACCCGCTGTTCTTGGGACCGCGAGTACCGTCGTGCGGAATTGGCGTTACGTCTTCGATACGACCGATTTCGAGACCGGCACGAGCGAGAGCGCGGATGGTCGCCTGCGCACCGGGTCCGGGGTTCTTCTGGAGGTTCCCGCCGGGACCGCGAACGCGGACGTCGAGGCCGGTGATGCCGGCCGCCTTGATCTCCTCGGCGACGGTCTCTGCCATCTGCATGGCCGCGTACGGGGATGCCTCGTCACGGTTCTGCTTGACGACCGTCCCACCAGAGGACTTGGCGATGGTTTCGGCGCCGGTCTGGTCGGTGACGGTGATGATGGTGTTATTGAACGATGCGTAGACGTGGGCGATGCCCCATTTCTTTTCTTCAGAACTCATTGTTGGTCCTCCGAGCGCTCAGGGTGCAGGTCGTCTGCGAGCGGACTGGTCTCGTCGAACGCGACCGAGTCCTCGTCGTCGACGTACACTTTCGCGGACGGCGACGTGACGCGGCTGCCGTTTACGGTGACGTGGCCGTGGACGATGAACTGGCGTGCCTGCTTCGGCGTGTGGCCGAGGCCCTTGCGATAGGCGACCGTCTGGAGACGGCGCTCTAACACGTCGTTCACGTCGAGACTCAGGACGTCGTCGAGGCCGTCGTCCTCGGAGAGGACGCCGATGCGCTTGAGACGCGTGAGGAACGGCGAGCCGAGTTCGGTCGCGGCTTCCGTGTCACCCTGCGTCTGCCCGAGCAGTTCACGGGCTTCGCGGCGGTAGTTACGCAGTTCCGACTGCGCCTTCCAGAGTTCTTCTTTGTTCTTCAGGCCGTAGCGGCCGAGGAGACCGTGCTCTTCGGCGATTCGCTCGCCCTGGAACGGGTGATTCGGGGTTTCGTAGAACTTCGTATTCTGTCCGGGAAGCGACATACGTTATTCCTCCTGTTTGATGGCTTCGACGTTGACACCGATGGTCCCCTCCGAACGCCCGGTGGACTTGGTGCGCTGCCCGCGGACCTTCTGGCCGCGCTTGTGGCGTGCGCCCTTGTAGGAGTTGATCATCTTCATGCGATTGATGTCACGGGTTCGCGTGAGACTCACGTCGTTGCCGGTGATGTGTTTCGTCTGCCCTGTGTAGAAGTCAGACTGACGGTTGGTGAGCCAAACTGGCACCTCGTCAGCGTAGTCCTCTACGAGCGTGACGATCGATTCGATCTCGTCTTCCTCGAGGCGGCCAAACGTTTCACGTCGGTCGATGCCGGCTTTGTTCGCGATGATGCGGGCCGTCCGTCGGCCAATGCCGTTCATCTCGCTCAGTGCGCGCTCGATGCTTTTGGTCCCATCGAGGTCTGTCTGTCCGATGCGAACGAAGTATCTAATGTCGTCTTGTTCTTCGTCCGCGTTGGGTTCTTCTGCACTCATTGTTGCTGGATGGTTGATGAAGCAAGTTCATTGCTTCGGTCGAAAGTGTCCGTTAGTGGACGTTCGAGACGTCGTGGCGGGGATTCGAACCCCGGAGGCTTGACGCCACAGAGTTAGCAACCCTGCGCCTTGGGCCAGACTTGGCTACCACGACCTGCGCTCAGTATCTTCGCCCGGCTGGACTCGGGGCGCGGGCCCCTACAGCTATTCGCTTACGTTGATACCAACCCGGTTGGGGTACTTAAACACAACGAAAGAAGTCGACCGCGTAGTGAAATTATCACCGAGAAAACCGCATGACTGAACCGGCCTTCCGTGTTACCCGTTCACGCGCCAGCCGGTTTCTGGTCGGGGAGGTATTTTTCGTTAACCACCCATTCGCCGTCCTCCTCGATGAGGTACTCGCCGTAGTACGGAACGCGGTTCGCCACGACTTCACGAAACGCCTCGCGAATCTCGGGTTTCGTCATCGCACCCATCGGCCGCAGGTCGTCGTTGCGATTGAGACAACCTTTGAGATACCCTTCGTGCGTCACGCGCACGCGATGGCAGTTCGCACAGAAGCTCTTGTTCCCGACCGGGTCGACGATTTCGACCATCCCCTTCCCGATGTAGTACCGCTTTCGCCCGTGCATCTCCCGTCGCTCCACGTGGTCTGCTTGCTCAGCCAACCAATCGTGAACGCGCTGGATGTCGATGGCCCACTCGTCGTGTCCCGTCAACTCGGGCATGTACTCGATGAGCTGTAATTGCAGGCCTTCGTTCTCCGCGACGTGGTCAACCATCTCGGGAACGTAGCCGGCCGTCTGCTTGAACACGACCATATTCAACTTCACTGGGTCGAGTCCAGCGTCGAGGGCTGCCTGAACGCCCTCTAACACCCGGTCGTATGCCCCCGATTTCGTAATCTCCGCGAACTCCGTCGGGTCGAGGGCGTCCTGTGAAACGTTTACGCGCGAGAGACCCGCCTCCTTCAGCCCTTCTGCCCGCCCCGGTAGAAATGTCCCGTTCGTGGTGAGCGAGACTTCCATCGACTCTGGCGTGCGCCGAATTATCTCCTCTAAGTCCTGGCGCAACATCGGCTCGCCACCTGTGAACTTCACCTTCTCTACGCCGAACTCCTCGACCACTTCGAGAAAGCGAACGACGTCGTCCGCGCTCATCTCGTTGTCCTGTGGGTCCATCGGCCCTCGCGTGTCGCCCAGCCCCTCGTTGTGACAGTAGACGCAATCAAAGTTACACCGGTCGGTGAGGGAGACCCTGACACCCGTCACCTCGCGGCCAAAATCGTCCGTGAGCATATCACACACTACTCCTCCGTCCGCTTAAATTGGCGGGACAAATCGGGGGGGACGTAACCACAACCAGTTACGAATCGAGTATCGTTGAAACTAGCAGCTCTTGCATTGTCAGAGACGTCAACACGTCAAACCAGCTGGTAGTGAAACCCTTCACAAGCCTTATCGCCGCGTCGTGATGTACATGCGACCATGAACGAAGCGGAAATCCTCGACCTGCTCGGCACCGTCGAGGACCCCGACCTCGGCGACGACATCGTCTCGCTGAATCTCGTAAACGAGGTCACGACAGACGCCGACGGAACCGTCCACATCTCCCTGGCACTCGGAGCTCCCTACTCGCCACACGAATCGCAAATCGCCGCTCGCGTCCGCGAAGTACTCGCAAAGGAAGGCATCGAACCGGAACTTTCTGCGGACGTAGACCGCGGTATCACCCCCGAAGAGAGCATCCTCCCGAACGTCAAGAACATCATCGCCGTCGCCTCCGGAAAGGGCGGCGTCGGAAAATCGACCGTCGCGGTGAATCTCGCCGCTGGCCTCTCGCAGATGGGCGCACGCGTCGGACTGTTCGACGCCGACGTGTACGGGCCGAACGTCCCCCGGATGGTCGGCTCTGACGAACGACCGAAGGCCACCGCCGAGGAAAAAATCGTCCCACCCGAGAAGTACGGCATGAAACTCATGAGCATGGCCATGCTCACGGGCGAGGACGACCCCGTCATCTGGCGCGGCCCGATGGTTCACAAGCTCCTCACCCAGCTCTGGGAGGACGTCGAGTGGGGCCACCTCGATTACATGGTCATCGACCTCCCACCCGGAACCGGCGACACCCAACTCACCCTCCTCCAAACCGTTCCCGTCACCGGTGCCGTCATCGTCACCACACCGCAGGAAGTCGCCCTCGACGACGCTCGCAAGGCGCTCCGGATGTTCGGCAAACACCAGACCCCCGTTCTCGGCATCGTCGAGAACATGAGTTCCTTCCGCTGTCCCGACTGCGGTGGTGAACACGCCATCTTCGGTGAGGGCGGCGGCGAACGCTTCGCCGACGAAGTCGAGATGCCGTTCCTCGGGAAAATCCCCCTCGACCCCCACGTGCGTACGGGCGGTGACGAAGGCAAACCAGTCGTCATGGACGAGGACTCTGAGACCGGCGCGGCATTTCGAGCGTTTACGGAGACTACTGCCACGAACATCGGAATTCTGCTCCGTCGCGGAATGCAGTAACCATGGTCGAGAAAGACACCGAACGGATGGCAACCATCCGGGAAATCGCAGACGAAATCCGCGACGGGTCAGACGAGGCCGACAAGATTTCCGCGCTCCTGTACCGCGTGAGCGACCTCTACGATCCAGACGAAGAGACCACCCCACAGGACATCTACCTCAACATGAAGTTCATCCTGAAAGTGGTCGAACGCGGGACGCTCGAGCGCTGATAATCTTGTCAAAGTTAATTAGAAAATAGCACTCGGACCGCAAATATCAACAGCGCAGTTGTCGGAGTTCCAATAAATATTAGTAAACCAAGTGTTTCTGGAGGCAAAATTGCGACATCAGCTTGGCTTTTTGCTATCGTAGGATTGGAAACAATCCAATCAAATACAAATATTGACACCAATATAGTAATAGCCGCAGCCAAAAATTGTTGTATTTCCATTTCTTCTCATCATCCTTCAATATGGTCAATGACTATCAATGCAACAAGTGAGATAATCAGGAATCCATGTATTATTGGGTTCCATATCAGGTTCATAAACGATTTCAACGCACCAAACGGCCCTCCAAATCCAAAATCATCCCAGATACCTGCAACACTCAAAATCAAAAAGGTGGCAATTAGCAACACACCGTATATTTTCAAGTTATCGACCAGTCTCCCCATACAAAAATGTCCATTTGCCTTATTTATTGATTTTTCTACTGGAAAGGGTTGAAGGGGTCAGAAACTTATCTTCATTCAATGTTTGCCGACCGGTCCCTTCCCGCTCATTTTTACCTCCCGGCGTCCAGGTAGCAGTATGTCTATCTACCGTGGAGTTCTTCGCCGGGCGTTCGTCGCGGGGGTCGTCGCGTTCCTGCTGGCCACAGGTATCGGGATGTTGACGAAAGATTTCGCGGCGAGTCTCCCGAGTGGACTGGGCGTCGGTGTGGGCGTCGCCCTCTCCATCGCGCTCACGGGTTTTTGGCTGGCTCGCGGGACGTGACTAATCGGGTAGAACAGCCGCCTCACCGGTGCGAAGCGCTATATCTGTGGACTTCCTTCGTTCAGTCATGAGCACAGAGACGCAAACGACAGAAGCGGACGTTATGGAACGGATCCGCCTGTTCATGATGCGCAACTTCCCACAAATTCAGATGCACGGCGGGAGTGCGGCCATTCAGGACCTCGACCTCGAAACGGGCGAAGTGTCTATCTCACTCGGCGGGGCGTGCAGCGGGTGTGGTATCTCGCCGATGACGGTACAGGCACTCAAGCACCGACTGGTCATGGAGATTCCCGAAATCACCACCGTCCATGCCTACACCGGGATGGACGCCGCACCCTCGATGCCGTCGTTCTCGGGGCGTGACGACGACGAGAACCGCCCACAGGCCCCCTTCTAAACGCCTTTTTACCTCCCGGTACGTTGCTCGAGGTATGAACGAAACGAGAGCGCGAGTCTTAGCGGCACTCGCCGCAGGCCCGGTGTCCGGTCCTGAACTCGCCGCTTCACTCGACATCTCCCGGGCCGCGGTCTGGAAACACGTAGAGGGGCTCAGAGACGCCGGATTCACGATCGAATCGGGCGACGAGGGGTACATCATCGCGGACGTTCCGGAGTACGGTGGTCCCGCCGTCGAATACGGCCTCGAAGCCCCGTACACGATTGAGTACCATGATTCAATAGACAGTACCAACCGCCGGGCGCGAGACCTCGCGAAGGACGGTGCCGAGAACGTCGTCGTGCTGTCGGACGAACAGGTCGGCGGACGCGGGCGGTTGAATCGTGAGTGGGTCGCGCCGGCTGGTGGCATTTGGATGAGCGTCGTCATTCGACCCGACCTTCCGGCCGCTCACGCACCGCTGTTGACGCTTGGCGCGGCAGTTGCCGTCACCCGGGCAGCCAGAGAGGCGGGCGTCGAAGCCGTCATCAAGTGGCCAAACGACGTGCTCGTGACCACTGATGACGGAGAGAAGAAACTGTGTGGCATCCTCACCGAGATGTCAGGGGAAGCAGACCGCGTCTCCTGGGTCGTGGTCGGAATCGGTGTCAACGCGAACCTCACACGGGACCAGATTCCGGAGACGGGGACGAGCCTGCTCGTCGAGCGCGGTGAGGTGAATCGACGCGTATTCGTCCAGCGCGTCCTCGAAGAGTTCCATGATTTAGTCAGCGAAAGCGACGACATTCTTTCGGCGTGGCGCGAATACGCTCACACGCTCGGCCAGCGAGTGCGAGTCGAAACGCCAAACGGCGACGTCGTTGGCAAAGCTGTCGACGTCGAGTTCCCCGGAACCCTCTGTATTGAAACGGACGAGGGCCTGGTCAGGGTTTCGTCGGGCGATTGTGACCACCTCCGGCCGGTGTAGTTCAGGTTAGTCCCGGTCATGGGAGACGCGTACCGTCAACACCGGAACGTCCGAGGTGCGGACGACTTTTTCTGCGACGCTCCCGAGGAGCAATCGGTCGATGCCGCCCCGTCCGTGGGTGCCCATGAAAATCAGGTCGCAGTTTTCGTTTTCCGCGTAGCGGACGATTTCCCGGCTTGGTGCTCCTTCCAGCAACGACCGTTCGAGCGGAACCCGACCGTCGACGAGCGTTTCCACTTCGTCGAGCGCGGCGTTGCCTTCGTTCGAGAGCATCTCGCTCACGCCGTCCCACGACGTCTCCATCGGGAGATTTGCGAAGCTTGCGGTGTTGATGACGTAGACGGCGTGTATCGTCGCGTCGTGAACCGTGGCCAACTCTACGGCCTGTTCTATGACGCCGTCCATCCCCTCAGAGCCGTCAGTTGGAACGAGGATGCGCTCGTACATCGTGTTAGTCGATAACACATTTAGGCCGACGCCTCTTAACTGTTGTAGCGAAAATCGCCACCGACCACTCGTTTTGCTTCGTTGAAACGACGAATTACTGGATAGTAATTTTATTCTGATAGTTACGTTTCGTTTATCGTGTAACCGAAACTATGTATCTCTGGGTGTGAGAAATGGGTGTGGACATTCTCGGCGAAGTGGTGAAGCAGACTGAGCAACCCGCCGGCGAACCTGCCTGTCGTTCGCTTCCGGAGCAACTGGACGCGGTGGGCATGCTCTTCGAGACGATGGCTGCACTCCTCAGTGGCGGGACCATCAGCCTCGACAGCATCATCGCGCTGTTCTTGCTCCCGCTCACGCTTCTCGACTTGCTCGTGGGAATCGCCTCGTGTGCGTTCGAAAATCCGCTCGAACTGCTCGACATCCTACTCTTCGTTGCGGGGCCGGTCGGCGTGCTCGTTGGCGTGTTCTTGTAACTAGAGGACGACGTCTTTGACGTCGCTCGCACCGGCCCGTCTGACAACGGCGCGTACGAGTTCCTTGGCTCCCGTGAGATTGTGCGAGTCGCCGTCGAGAACCTGGAGTTTCGCCCGTTTGCCCTCCTCGACGACGCCGTAGTCGAGGCCGGTGATTTCGGCCCCGTTCACCGTCGCCATGCGGAGAATTTCAGCGGCTGGAACATCCGTGAGTTTCGCCGTAAACTCCATTTCGCGGAACATCGAGGGACTGTTGAGCATCACGTTATCCGTCCCGAGGGCGACCGTCGTTCGCTCGACCCATTCGGCGATAGGCGGCAGCCCCACCTTCGTCACGAGATTCGACCGCGGGCAGACGACGATGGGAATTTCATTGTCCTCAACGCGCTCGTAGTGAATCGATTTCGGGTGAACCATGTGAACCAGAAAGTCTGGCTCCAGGTCGAGTGCCGCGTTGATGTCGAGTTCGTCGCGTTCGCCCGCGTGGATGCCGAACAGTTTGCCGGCGTTCTTGGTGGCGGTTCGCTCGCGGCTGAACTCGGCGTCTCGCGCCCCACTTGCGCCATACCCGTCTGCCAGTTCCATCGCTTCGATTTCTTCGCGCCCGAGGATGACTGGCTCGACCAGCAGGCCGTCTGCGGCGTCGCGAAGCGCCTCGACTCCGTCCGTGCCTCCTTCGCGGAATTCGATGAACGACGCGGTTCCCGATTGCGCCATGAACTGAATCGACCGACGCATCGCAGCCACGAGGTCGGCACGGTCTGCGGCTCGCAGGAGACGGTGTTTCAGCCCGTCGGGCGGCGCGACCAGTTCGTCGAGCGAGAGGCCACCGCCTGCCTCCTTGGCAATCGAATCGCCGATGTGGGTGTGGGCGTTGACGAACGCTGGGAGGATGATATCAGTCGAATCCGTCGATGTCTCCTCTATCGCGGTGATTCGTCCATCCTCCACGACGACGCGACCTTCTATCGGGTCGAACGACCGACCGGTAAGTATCGTACCCGTGAGTTCCATGGATGCAGTTTTCCGGGCCACCTTATTCAAACTCGTCGAGTCGAGCGTGCAAGCCGTGGCGCACGTCCTGGACGAGTGAACCGTCGATGTCGAGGCCCAGTTCGCGCACGGCTGCATTGCCGACCCGTTCAGCGACTCCCTCTGGGGCGTACACACCGAGTCGCCACTGGTCGAGCTGGGCGGTTTCGAGCGCACTCACGAGCGTCGATTGCTGGTCTAACTGGCGGATTTCGCCGTTGACGATGACGCGCGTCGAGGATTCTTTCATCTTCGGCCGTTTCGGGACGTCGAGGAGCACCTCGTCTACGTCCACCTCCGCCTGCACCGCGATGTCCGTCTCCCACTCGTGAATCTGTTCCCGGGAGGCGTCGATGACGGCATCCGAAACGTCGCGCATCTCCGCCCAGACGCCGCGTTTGTACAGGTTTCGGTACGTGAGCCTATTTGCGAACTCCTTCGTTCCGGCGAACTCCCGAAGGGCGACGATGAGGTCGTGGTCGTCCATCCGGCGCAGGGTGTCCGGCGTGACCACGTCGTTTTCGAGGAGGTGTTCGGTCGCCCGCCGGAGCATCGTCTTGCTAATGCGGGCGACGTGGTGGTTGTACACGGTCGGATTCATCAACGCACGGGCGAGCAACAGACTCTCTGCGGTCTGGACGTTCCCCTCGCCGAGGACGAGTTCACCGTCCACGAACCGGAGTTCTCGGACGAGTCGGCCGTGGTCGATTGTTCCGTAGGGGACGCCCGTGTGGTGGGCGTCGCGCACGAGATAGTCCATCCGGTCGACGTCGAGTTCGCCAGAAACGAGTTGCCCCAGTTCTCCCTCGCCAGCGACGAGGTCAGCCACTTTGTCGGGGTCGAGACTGTGCGCCCGAAGCACGTCACCGACCGCTCCCGTCGCGAGGAGTTCGTGAACGTCGTCGTGGTACTTGCCCGTGTGGTGTTCGATGATGGTCTCGATGTTGTGAGAGAAGGGAGTGTGACCAACGTCGTGGAGCAGTGCCGCGGCTCGGACCCGTTCTGCCTGTCGCCCTTCGACCCGAAGATGGCGAAGCGCCTGCGTCGCCAGGTGATAGACGCCGAGGCTGTGTTCGAACCGAGAGTGGTTCGCAGAAGGATAGACCAGCCCGGCGGTGCCCAGTTGCTTGATGTGGCGCAGTCGCTGGACTGCTGGCGTATCGAGCAACGCCTGGGCGACGCCCGCGACCTCGATGTGGTCGTGGACGCTATCCTTGATGTGCTTCATACGCCACCCTTCGCCGCCTTGGTACAAAACATCGTGGCCGGCAATCGGGCAGATGATGATTATTCGTGAGGGTTGAGAACACGCCTCATTCAATTCGCTGAGAAGTTTCGGAAAAAATAGGTAGATTGTTAACGGCGGATTGGCAAAGCGACCATGATGTCTAGTGACAAGCAAGCCGGGTCCGACGAACTCGACGAGAATCTCCGCCAGGAGTTGGCGGGGGCGTCGGGTCAATCCGGGCCGAAATTAGAATTCTACGGAGGGAAGTGGATGAGCGCCCTCCCTATCGCATTGTTCATCGCCTGGGCAATCTTCCAGAGTGGGCTGCTGGGAATCGGTGACACAACAGGGCTTGCTATCGGAATGCTCGTCTCCCTGACCGTCGGGATGCTGTTCGTCAAAGGCAACTGGAAAGATTACGCGAACACCATCTTCGAGGGCATGACCCGTCGGGTCGCGGCGACGGCCATCGTCGCCTGGCTCTGGGCCGGCATGTTCGCCCAGGCGCTCCAGGACGGCGGCTTCGTCGACGGCCTCGTCTGGGCGGCACAGGTGCTTCCCGTAAGCGAGACGCTTCTGCCACAGATTTTCCCGGCAGTGACGTTCATCCTCGCCGCACTCCTCGCGACGGGTATCGGGACTGGCTACGGGACCACCATCGCGTTCACCGGGTTGTTCTTCCCGGCGGGTCTCCTGCTCGGAGCGAATCCAGTCCTCCTGTTCGGTGCCATTCTCTCGGGCGCAGTGTTCGGCGACAATCTCGCCCCAGTGAGCGACACGACCATCGTGAGTGCTGTCACGCAGGACTCCGACATCGGTGGCGTCGTGCAGTCGCGCTTTAAGTATGCAATCGTCGCCGCCGTCATGGCCTTCACCGCCTACATCGTCCTTGGCATGTCGATGCCGGGAATCGACATCGGGCAGAACGCCCAGCAGTTGCTCGCAGAACAGAGCAACCCGCTCGGTCTCGTACACCTCCTCTCGATGGGGATCGTCATCGTGACGGCCATCAGGGGTCGCCACATCGTCGAGGCCATCTCTTGGGGGATCATTACTGCCCTCATCGCGAACCTCAGCCTCGGTCTCGCCTCCGTCACCGACATGCTGGTGTTCACGGCCCCTGAGGGCGCGCCATTCGCCACGCAGCTCGCATTCCTCCCGTTCGTCGAGACGTTCGCGGAAGGCGCAGACGTAAGCGCCGGCGTCGGTGGCGCACTCGTCACCGGAGCCTCCGGGTTCTTCCCGCTCATCGTCTTGACCCTGCTCATCGTCGCCGGTGCGCAGATCATGATTCGCGGTGGTGGCTTCGAAGCCCTCCAGAACTTCCTGCTGAGCGCCGTGGCGACGAATGTGCGCCGTGCGGAGACGACGATGGTACTCGGCACCGCGTCCGTGAACGCGATGATTACCATCAACACGGCCGCCGAAATCGCCATCGCGCCGTACATCTCTCGTATGGGTGAGAAGTTCAACATCAACGGCTACCGCCGGGCAAACATCCTGGACGCGAACACCTCCGCACTCGGGTACATCTTCCCGTGGGCTGGTGGCGTCCTCGTCGGCGTGACTCAGATGGAGCAACTCGCCGCAAACGAGGGACAGTTCTCGTGGTTCACCACGGACATGGTCGTGAACGCCATCGACGTGGTTCCGTTCGTCTTCCACGGCTGGTTCCTCGTCGGCGTGTTCCTGCTCGCCGCCCTCACCGGGTACGGGCGGGAGTACATTCCTGACCGCGAATCGAAGGAGGTGGCCCGCGTATGAGCTTCCTCTCGAACCTGTTTCGGACCTCCACGCCGTCGTTCGAGCCGGGCCAGGAATTCTCGGTGTTCATCACTGGGTATGACACTGACGGGGCTGTCGCTCGCGTGGGCGACACCCGCCTCTTCGTCGACGGGGCCACGGAAGCCCACGTCGACGAGAAAGTGCGCGTCCGCGTTCTCGAATTCGACGACGACGCCTTCGAAGGTAAAGCCGAACTGCTGAACGGCGCGTAAGCCGCCTCGACGTTCTTGTTACTAATTTTCGGCGCGGGTACAGACGGTGTTCAGATGCTCCACGTTCGAGGGGGAGCGTTTAACCTGCCGGCCAGTCACCACTCTCGCATGGTCACGTTTCTCGCAGGCGGCACTGGCACCCCCAAGCTACTCTGGGGTGCCGACGCCGTCTTCTCGCCCGCCGATACCACCGTCATCGGCAACACCGGGGACGACGTGGAACTCGGCGGCCTGCTCGTCTGCCCCGACGTGGACACCGTCCTCTTCTCACGCGGCGGCGTCCTCGACACCGACCGGTGGTGGGGCATCGCAGACGACACGGACGAGACGAATCACGCACTGTTCGAACTCGCGGCGGACGCGGGCCTCGAAACCGGCCCGCGCTACCTCCCGGACGACGCCCAGACTGCCGGGCGAAGATTGGCCCGCTGGCGACGATTTTCCGGCGTCGCCGAGTTCATGACGATTGGCGACCGCGACCGGGCGGTTCACATCACCCGGACGAGCCTGCTGGACGAGGGTAACTCGCTCACCGAAGTCACCCAGACGCTCGCGGACGCGTACGGCCTCGACATCTCGTTGCTCCCGATGAGCGACGACCCCGTGGCGACCATCGTTCACACGCAGGACGGCGAGCTGCACTTCCAGGAGTTCTGGGTCGGCCACCGCGCCGCGCCGGAAGTCGAGCGCGTCGAATTCCGCGGGGAAGCGGAGGCGAGCGCCACGAAAGAGGTTCTCAACGCGCTCTCCGAACCGGTGGTCATCGGCCCGTCGAACCCAATCACGAGCATCGGGCCCATGCTCGCCATCGACGAGATTCGCGAGGCGCTCGAAGCGACAACCGTGGTCGCCGTCTCGCCGTTCGTCGAGGACACTGTCTTCTCTGGCCCGGCAGCAGAGTTGATGGCGGCGTCGGGCTACGACCCCAGCACGGCGGGGGTTGCAGCGGCCTACCCGTTCGCGGATGCATTCGTCCTCGACACCGAAGACGGCACGCGACTCGACCGTCCCGTGGTCAGGACGGATACGCGAATGGACACACAAGCCGATTCGAGGCGCGTCGTAGACGCCGTCGCAGACGCACTGGAGGTGGTCTGAGTGTTCGAACCGCGCGTTGCCCTCGCGAGCCTCTCCGGGGAGTCAGACGCCCAGTGGGCACGTCGTGGAGCCGCCCACGCTGGGGCCGCGTTTCTCGGCGGCGTCTCACTCGACGACCAGACACGGGACGCGGCCCGAAAACTGGTCGCCCGGGACAGAACGGAGTTCCTGCCCGCAGACCCCATCGCGTTCATCGATACCGAACTCGGCGCGCTCGCAGAGACGACACTCCAACCGGGCGTGAACGTCCGGACCGTCACCGCAGAACCGGTGCGCGAGGCGGCGGCCGTGTGCGAACGCCACGACGCAATCCTCGAACTGAACGCCCACTGTCGACAGGACGAAATGTGCGCCGTCGGGGCCGGAGAGACGCTGCTTGCAGATACGGAGCGCCTCTGTAAGTACGTCGACGTGGCGGCGGAAACCGGCGCGACGGTCAGCGTGAAAGTCCGCGCCGAAGTCGAAGGTGTAGACCTCGCGGAGACGGCCAGCGGGGTCGAAACCGCCGGCGCGGACATCCTGCACGTCGATGCGATGGACTCTGAGGCCGTCATCGCGAAGGTGTCGAACGCGGACCTGTTCGTCATCGCCAACAACGGCGTTCGGGGCACAGAAACGGTGCGGGAGTACCTCGCCTTCGGGGCCGACGCCGTGAGCGTGGGCCGCCCGAGTGACAATCCGACGGTGCTCGCTCGCGTTCGGCGGGCGACCCAGCAGTGGTTCGGAGGGCGGCCATGAGAACGCCGGCACAGAACGCCGAACTCGCCTTGCTCCTCGAAGTGGCGAGTACCCCAAAGCCCGGCAACGTAGACCGCCACCGCGACCACGCGGACCTGCGATTCGAGCACTTCCTCGCCGGCGCGGTGGGGGCGCAGAACGGTCTCCAACTCGCCGCTGCGGGCGAACCGCTCGGTCACGCCTTCGAACGCGCGGTGGCCGGCATGGCTGAACAGCGCGGCGGGAACACCCAGTTCGGGGCGCTCCACTTGCTCGTTCCGCTCGTCCGAACCGCGACCGGCGAGTTCTCTCCAGCGGCCGCAAAGCGCCTCGTCAGGGACACGACCGTAGAGGATGCAGCAAACTTCTACCGCGCCTTCGAGCACGTGGACGTGTTCGTGAGCGACCCGCCAGCAGACGCAGACGACCTTGACGTACGGCGCGGACGGAGGGCCATTCCGACGCTCGAAGCGCGCGAGCTCACGCTGTACGATATCATGAAGATGAGCGCCCCGACCGACGGCGTCGCGAAGGAGTGGACGACCGGGTTCGAGCGTTCGTTCGCCGGTGCGGAACGCCTCCGTCGCCTCGACGGTCCGGTCACCGACCGAGCGGCCCAGGTGTTCCTCGAACTGCTCGCCGACGAACCGGACACGTTCGTCGAGAAGCACCACGGGCGCGAGGTGGCCGAGGAGGCAAGTGAGCGCGCGCAAGCCTATCTCCGGCGAAAGGCGGACCCCGAGAAACTGGCAGACCAGTTCGTGAAAGAAGGAATCAACCCGGGAACCACCGCAGACATCGTCGCGGCCGCGCTGTTCATCGCCCTTGAACGGGGCGTAAAGGTGTGACGATGGAGCCAGGATGGCCCGTCGAACTGCGCGGCGTCACCGAATCGCTCGTCACGACGCGCGGCCCGAACGGGAAGTGGAACGTCGCGGCCCTCGGCCTCCACGCGGGCGGCCCGGTGACCGCGCGAACCTTCGGTCGGACGCGCACCTGGCGTAACTTCCACGCACGCGGCGAGGGATACGTGCAATTTCCGACCGACCCCGTCGATTTCGTCGCGGGGGCACTGTCGGTGTACGAGGTGGCCGACCCGATTCTCGATAGCGCCTCCGCATGGGCACGCGTGGAGACGAAACGGGTGAGCGAAGAAGCGCGCGGTGGGATAACAGTCGAGACGTGGGAACTCACGCCCGTCGAGTCTGCCGAGGTCGCGGCCGCCGTCCCGACCATCAATCGGGGATTCAACGCCGTCATCGAGGCAACGGTGGCCGCCTCACGCCTCGACGTGCTCGAGTACGACACCGAGACGCTGGCCGCACGGCTGTCGTATCTCGCAGACGTGGTCGAAACCTGTGGCGGACCGCGTGAACGCGAGGCGCTGAAGCGTCTGCGGTCGCTCGTCTCGTGGGAGTGAGAACGAACGTTTTTAGTCGCTGAACGGGGAACCAGACGGTAATGGCAATCAAACCCGCCTACGTCAAGAAGACCGGCCACCGACTGATGGAGAAGTACCCAGAAGCCTTCAACACGGACTTCGAGCACAACAAGGACACCGTCGAAGAGCTCACCAACATCGAGTCGAAGAGCGTTCGCAACCGCATCGCGGGCTACGTCACCCGCAAGATCAAGACGTCGGCAGCGTAATCAGTTCTCCTCTCTGCGCGTTTCCCGCCCCCGAGCGACGGCCTCGTCCCCCGGCTGCGGGCAGTAACAAGTGCAGGTTCCACAATTGTTTTGAACAGGCCTCTCTCTACGTCAGGTGATGACTGTCAAGGTAGGCATTCTTGGAGCCACCGGTGCCGTAGGGCAACGGCTCATTCAGCTTTTGGAACCGCACGACCAGTTCGAAATCGCCGCGCTCACCGCGAGCGCGGATAGCGCGGGCAAGTCGTACCGCGACGCCGCAAAGTGGCGGGTCAACACGCCCATCCCAGACTCCGTCGCGGACCTCACCGTCACCGACACCAATCCCGACGAGGTACCCAACGACGTGGACCTGCTGTTCTCCTCGCTGCCCTCGTCGGTCGGGGCCGCCGTCGAAGAAGGCTTCGCCGAAGCGGGCTACGTCGTCTCCTCTAACTCCTCGAACTGGCGGATGGCCGCGGACGTGCCGCTCATCATTCCCGAAGTGAACGCAGACCATCTTGGCCTGCTCGAAGTCCAGCAGGACGAACGCGGCTGGGACGGCGCCATCGTGAAGAACCCCAACTGTTCGACCATCACCTTCACGCCGACGCTCGCCGCGCTCACCGACTTCGGCTTAGAGCGCGTCCACGTCGCAACCCTGCAGGCGGTCTCTGGGGCGGGCTACGACGGCGTCACGTCGATGGAAATCATCGACAACGCCATCCCGCACATCGGCGGCGAAGAGGAGAAGTTAGAAACTGAATCGCGCCGACTTCTCGGCGAGTTCGACGGGGCCGAAGTGAACCTCCACGACGTGGAAGTCTCCGCCTCGTGTAACCGGATTCCGACGCTCGACGGCCACTTAGAGAACGTCTGGGTCGAAGCCAGCGAGGAACTCACGCCCGAGGCCGCCGCCGAAGCCATGCGCGACTATCCGGGCCTCGACCTCCCGCTGTCCCCGGACCCGTTCATCCAGGTGTTCGAGGAGTTCGACCGCCCACAGCCACGCCTCGACCGCGACCTCGGCGACGGCATGAGCATCTCTGTCGGTGGCCTCTCCGCGTCAACGTTCGGGCTGCAATACAACTGTCTCGCGCACAACACGATTCGCGGCGCGGCGGGCGCGAGCGTGCTGAACGGCGAACTTCTTCTCGACAGAGACTATCTCTGAAACAAAGAAGTGGCTCCCGTGTTCAGGTATTGTGTCGTGTTCACGGCGTGAACAGTGAACAGTAAATGAGTATATCATCTACTCGGTGTTAGTACAACTTGCATCCGTTTGCAATGGGGGTTGCTCCGGATTGCGCACACGTGTGCTGTGGTTTCCGCGCCGAATGGAAACGAGTACGGTCTGGCGGTTCCGTCACGGGGTGGGTAGGGAAACGGCCTGAGGGGCGGTCGTTTTGCGTTAGCGAACCTGATTTTCGAGTGTTTCGTACCGACCAGTTTCTGCGACCGTCTGGAGATTCCGCGCCACGATGTCTCCAAGCCGTTCGTAGTACGCTGGCGTGTGGCCCGCGTTGTGCGGCGAGATGATGACGTTCGAGAACCCCCAGAGCGGGTGGTCTGCCGGGAGCGGTTCGGGGTCGGTCACGTCGAGGGCCGCCCCGCGGAGTTTTCCGAGGCGAATCGCCCGGACCATCGCGTCCGTGTCCACGACGGGGCCACGGGCGACGTTCACGAGAACGGCTTCCGGGGGGAGCGTGGCGAACGCCTCGCGGCCGATTAGTCCCCGCGTCTCCTCCGTGAGTGGGCAGGCGAGCACGAGGTAGTCGGTCCGGGCGAGTGCCTCGTGGAGGTCGTCGAATCCGACCACCTCGTCGGTTGGGCCACCCTTCTCGGGCGAGTAGCGCACGCCGAGCGTCGTGACGTCGAAACCCTGCAACCGCTCCGTGACGGCCGTGCCAATCGCTCCGAGGCCGACGATGGTCACCGTCGAACCCTTCAGTTCACGGGTCTCGTAGTGGCGCCACTCGCGCGTCTGCTGGCGTCGCCAGCCTTCGGGGAACGATCGGGCGAGCGCGAGCATCGACCCGACGACGTGCTCGCCGATGTTCGGGCCGTGGACGCCGGAGGCGGTGGTGACGGCGATGTCGCGGGCAGCGAGTTTTTCGAGTGGCAGGTGGTTGTACCCGGCGTAGACGCAGGCGAACAGTTCGAGGTTCTCCGCGGCGTCGAGCAACTCCTCGTCGATGACGCCGCCCGTGACGACCGGCGCGTGTTCGATGAGCTCGCGTTCTTCCGATGGAGTTCTCGCAACCGCGATATCGTGGTCGGGGAGTCGCGCCCGGAGAGCCGCGGCGTACTCCTCGACGGGCATGCCGTGGACGCACCGGCGCAGTATCAGCACGTCCGGGTCGTTGGTCAGTGTGACCACCTCACTTGCATACGACGAGGTTTTCGCCGACGCCTATATATCCCGCCTATCGACCCTCGAACTCTGCGGGGGATTTCTCGAAGAAGGCGTCGTGTCCGCGGGTGAAATCGTCGGTGTTCGCCAGTCCCGCGATGCGGTCGAGTTCCGACGTGAGTTGCTCCGAGAGGGTGTTGTCGAAGCTCTCGTGGAGCAATCGCCGTGTCTCAGCGTAGGCGGCCGTCGGCCCGCTCGCTACGCTCGCGGCGAGGTCCGCGAGGTGCGCGTCGAACGCCTCGTCTGCGACCCGTTCGGTGACGAGTCCGAGGTCTACGGCTTCCTCGCTGCCGACCGGTTCGTCACGGAGGGTGAGTCGCTGGGCCTGCCGAAGGCCGACGAGGCGCGGCAGGAAGTAGGTCGAACCCCCGTCCCCGGAGAGGCCAATGCGCGGGTAGGCGAACTCGAACCGAGCAGACTCGGCAGCGAGGACGATGTCGCCGCACAGCGCGAGGCCGAGGCCCCCACCGGCGGCCACGCCGTTTACGCCCGTCACGACGGGCATCGGTGCGTGGACGAGGGCGCTCACGATGGCGTGTAGGTCGGTGGCGAGGTGGCGAAGACGAGACTCATCGGTTTCATCGCCGTCAAGCGTGCCCAGGTCCGCGCCAGTACAGAACGTCGCTCCCGTGCCGCGGAGGACGAGACAGCGAACGTCGTCGCGGGAGACGGCGTCGTAGGTGGCTTCGCGCAGTTCTGCGGCGAGTTGGCGGTCGAAGGAGTTGTGCGCCGCTGGGCGGTCGATGCGGATGGTGTGGACGGCGTCCGTCTGGTCGGTCGAGACGTACTCGTATTCGGACATGGCACACAGAGTGTTTGGCACCGGGAAAACTGTAGCGTCGTTCAGTTCGCTCGACGGGCGTTCGCGCCGCCTGCCTGAAGCACGTTACGCGTCTCACAGTCGAGGCACGCACTGACTTGGTTGTGGTTGTCCCCGAACACGCGGGCGAAGTCGGGCGTCACGAACGCACCGCAGTTGTTGCATGCTGGCATTGTCTGACTCCGATGCTAGCAAGCACCATGTGATACATTGTTATCCGGGCGGTAATCGCTGAAAGGATTGGAACGGCTAGAGATTAGGCCGACCATTACCGGATGCCATACTGCGACGGCAGATTCGTATCAGGGGATGGCCCAAAGGGTCAGGAATTTAACCCCGCCACGCACGGGTAGTGGTATGGAGCGCGTTGACGTTGCGATAGTCGGCGGGGGGCCTGCTGGCTCCTCGGCGGCGAAGGCGGCGGCCCAACGGGGTGCCGATGCCGTCGTTCTCGAAAAGGGGGTGCCGCGAGCAGACCGCGAGCGACTCGGTCCCGACTCGACCGACGCCGCCGGGATGCTAGACTACTGGATCGACTTGATGGACATGGAGCCACACGAGTTCCCCGAGGAGGCCATCCTCTCGGAACTCGACGGCGCGCAGTTCATCGGTCCCACGGAGCAGTTTACGCTCCAGGAGACCGGGATTCCGGCGAAGTACGACGGCTTTGGCTTCTGTTTCCACCGGGCCCGGTTCGACGACTGGCTTCGCGACGAAGCGGAGGCAGCCGGGGCCGAGTACCGCGTGAAAGCGGCGGTCAAGGACGTGACGACCACGCTCGCGAGCGGCCCGAAACACACGCTGACGCTGCGCGACGGGGCTGAAATCGAAGCGGAATACCTCATTCTCGCAGACGGCCCCCAGCGACAGGTCACCCTCGAAACAGTCGACCAGTTCATGCCCGCGGGACGGTCGGTGGCCGACTACCTCGGCCCGAAGAAGGCGAATCACATCGCGTATCAGGAACACCGCGAGTTCCCCACAGAACTGGTCGAGGACAACCTCATCAAGTTCTGGTGGGGCGTCATCCCCGGCCACACCGCCTACCCGTGGGTCTTCCCCAACGACGGGAACGTCCAGCGCGTCGGCCTCACGATGCCCATCGGGATGGAAATGGGGAACATCGAATACCCACACGAATACAAACTGCTGCGCCACGACGACCGGCAGCTTCCGCCGGGCCGGGTGTACCTCCGACGCCTGCTCGAAATGCTCTACGGCGACGAGTACGACATCGAGGACGACTTCCCGCTCGTGGAGGACCGCGGCAAGAGCGGCGGAACCGAAGCCTATCCGATTTCCTCGACGCGACCAATCGACTCGCCCGTGGCCGCGAACATCGCCGTGACCGGCGGTGCGATGGGCGGCACCTCCCACTTCCACGAGGGCGGCGACCACGTCGCGGTTCGAACCGGGAAACTCGCCGGCGCGATGGCCGCGAGCGGAACGCTGCGGTCGTACAACACCGCCTGGAAACGCGCCCTCGGCGACGAGGTTCTGCGGAGCATTGCGATGGCAGACTACGTCACGAACTTTACGCCCCGCGACTGGGACCACACGTTCCGGACCGTGGACCGCCTGCTCGACCGCGGCGGCTACAGCACCACACAGGCCATCTCCTCGGGTATCTCCGGGGCGAAGCTCCTCGCGAAGTATCGCAAAATAAAACTCGGCTACCGGAACCACTCGTACGTCCAGATTCGCGAAGACGAGTACACCGCCTGAGAAGGCTTAAACGGCCGGGCCGCCTACGGATTTCTGCGTGCCATTAGTCCCCGCCCGAGCGTACCTGTTCAGGGTGCAATGACTGCGCGGCGAACCCAGGCACGCGACATTCGGAGACTCCGTCAATCGACGGCGCCTGGCACGAGGGTTTCCCGGCTGACGCGGCACGCCGCCTCGGGATGACGCCGGCCGTTAGTGTCCTGGGCGACACACTCCACTTAGGTGAGAACTGCTTGTTGAGCGAAGGCTAATTTCGACCGGTTGCTAGTCCGGTTCGACCTGATACGTTTCGTCCCGTGAACCGTCCCCAGAAGTGTCCAGTTCCTGTACATCGAACGGTCGCGCCTCAGCCAGACATCGCTCGTAGACGGCGGTCGCCCACTCGCGGGCCTCAGGAGAGGTCGTGTCGATTACGGCTTCGAGTTGGGCCGTCTCTGGGTCGTGGCCGCAATTTCCGATACAGTCGTCCATGATGTTGAGGCCGCATCGCGAGTCGTCGGGAAGGCCGTCGTGGAGGTAGACCGTGCAGTTATCACGCTCGAAGGCGCGCGCAACCAACTCGGGATTCCAGTCGATGATAGCTTTGAGGACCGGGAGCGAATAGATGTACTCCATCTCCATCCCCTCGATGACCCGCCGACAAAACACGTCGAGGTTGCCCGACTTGTAGATGGTCGTTCCGAGCCCTCGGATGGAGTCGGTCGATTCGAGAAGGTGCGTGACTCGTTCGACGGGTGTGTACGGATAGTTTGGCCCGGGGTACGCGACGACCGTATCTTCGAAGTGTTCGACGGCGAATCCCTCCATCTCGCGCGGAAGCCACCGTCAGACCTCGCTAAGCGTCTCGCTGGTTCGCATTCCCTCGTGTAATTCGAAGAATCGCTCGCTCACGAACGTACCCAGTGGTGTGAGTTCGTAGGATGGTCCCACGCGGGTTACCCACGAGCGGTCCTCGAAGTCTCGAACGATGCGACCGATAGTGGGGTCTGACGCACCAGTCGCTTCGCGCAAGTCCCGTCGGTCGTATCGGTCCTCAGAAAGCGCCTCCAGTACCGCGAGACGGTGTTCTGACCGCGCCAAAAACTCGATGGCCCGAATCGCGGAATCCATGCTAAAGAATAGCATAGCAGCTATAAAATCCTTGGTTCCAGACAAAAATCTGGACTGGGAGAGGGCAGACGACGTTCAACAAAAGTAGACCCAGAACCGGTGGTCTGCGGGACAGTTGACGACGCGGTGGTCCCCAAACGCGGCGACGTACGGTCGCACGTTCAGTTCGACGTCCCGATTCGGCACGGGAACGTCTACCGGTTGTTCGCAGTGGGGACAGGAGACTTCTGCGACCAGTTCCAGCGTCTGGGAAAGCGTGCGTTCGCTCATGGCTCCTGCCCACCCATTTTCTTCAAGATATGGTCGATGACTGCGGCGTGTTCCTCCTGTGGACTGAACATGACGAATGCGGAATCGTCGTTCGCGCTGACCGTGTGGCCGGGCGGCCAGTGGAAGAGGTCGCCGGTTTGCGTTACCTCTTCGCGCCCGTCAGAATACCTCGTCGTGAGTCTGCCTTCGATGACGTAGCCCCAGTGTGGGCACTGGCAGTGGTCGTCTTCGAGTCCCTCAAGGAGTGGTGTGATATCTGTCCCGGCAGCGAGCGTGAAGTATTCGCCACTGAAATCCCCGTAGCCGCTCGTGTCGCCGAAGTTCATCTGCTGTCGCGCGACGGCGTCCGGCGAATCGATGCTCACCGGTACCGCCTGTTTGTTTTGAATCATTTCGATCACGTGCCACCAAGCGACGAACTCGCCGACGGGTGCGAACACGATTCCCGGCAGGCAACAGCGGGCGCCACCGTCGAATCACTGGTTCGCCGACCGGTTTGCAAGGTTCGCCTCTTAGCACATTGACAGTCAGCAGTCGGAAAGGTGTACTTATCTAGTGAATATTTTCACGCGGTGAATATCGTTCTTCTCCACGAGACTAATCGCCGAAACGCGCCAAAATGCGCGAACCCACGCGGCGACAACCGGAGTGGTTAGGGTGCACGCTTAACGCCGAAAACCCCTACATCCACGTCTATGTTGTCAGAGATACGGCGTGCGAACCGAGAGACACGTGTCCAGTATATCCTCATGGTCATCTTCGGGACGCTGTGTATTGTCGCGGCGGTCGCTCCACTCGAAGAAATTATCAGAGTGACGACCGATTTCTCCAGCAGACTCCTGCCACCACGCCTTTACTTCCGTCAACCTAATCTGCGACTACAATGACGCTCACTGTCACGGTCGCCGACGTCCACCAGTTGACGCCTGACGTGAAGCAATTCCGCCTCGTCGCCAAGGACCACACCTTCGAGTAAAAACCCGGCCAGCACACGATGGTTCACTTCGAGAACGACGGCGAGGAGGAAGCCCGCCCCTACACGGCGGCGACCCTCCCGGGGACGAACGAACTCGTCCTCGTCATCAAGCGGTACGACGACGGAAACGGCTCCGTCTTCATGCACGAGCGCGAGCGCGGGGACGAGATAGAAATCGAGGAGATAGACGGCAACCTCCACCTTCGGAACCCCGACCGAGACGCCGTGTTCATCGCCACCGGAACCGGCATTACGCCACTCTACCCGATGGTGAGACAGTACGCCGCAGACGGTGAGGGTCACGCCCACCTCGTCTTCGGAGAGCGTGACCGCGAACACATCATCTTTCGCGAGAGTGTAGACCAGTTGCAGGCTGAAAACGAGACGCTGACCGTCGATTACGTCCTCTCCGACGCCGACGAAGCGTGGGACGGTCCCACCGGACACGTCCAGGACCACCTCCCGGACCTGCTCGATAACCTCGAAAAGACCGACTTCTACATCTGTGGCGTCCCCGAGATGGTCGTCGAGACGGAGGACCTCCTCGTCGATGCGGGCGTAGACGAGGCAAATATCTACACAGAAGGGTGGGAGTCGGACGCCGCAGACGAGTGACCTACTGGAGTAGAAACGGTTTTGTTGG
The DNA here is from genome assembly GCF_029338295.1 of Haladaptatus sp. QDMS2. NCBI lineage: Archaea > Methanobacteriati > Methanobacteriota > Halobacteria > Halobacteriales > Haladaptataceae > Haladaptatus > Haladaptatus sp. QDMS2. Next base: position 775,619 of record NZ_CP119791.1, on the reverse strand, counting down.
GGCGCGTTGCCGAGACGACACAGACGACGCCATGAACCAAAACCAGTTCGTCAAGCTCGCGGCGCTCGCCTTCGGTCTCATCCTCGTGAGCTTCGTGATTCTCGGCTTCTCACGGCTCGTCCTCCCCTACGAGACCGCGCGGATACTCGCCGCGCCGACGACGTTCGCTGCCTTCGTACTCGTCGTCTATCTGCTCGCACGGGGGACCCTCTCTGCGCTCGGCGTCGTCAAAATTCGAGAGGAGTGAAAGCCTCAAATCGGGATTTGAAGAGTCAAATGGCCATTTGAATTATGCGAAGGGCCTTTTTCTACGGTATCGTAGTCAGCCACAATGGCCCGTTTGCTTCCGCTCCGGGCGGACCCGGAAGTCGCGCCGGGGGACCCCCGGCTGGTGGACGTAGACAGCGAGGCCGCAGACGAGGTGTTCGAGGCGCTCTCCTCGCGCACCGCACGTCGCATCCTCGCTGTCCTCTATGAAAGCCCACGCACCCCGACAGAGATTCGAGAGGAAGTCGGAACGTCACTCCAGAACGTCCACTACCACCTCGACAAACTCCAGAGCGCCGGGCTCATCACCGCGGCGGGGACGGGCTACTCGGAGAAGGGAAAGGAGATGACCGTCTTCGCACCGACGAGCGAGTCTGTCGTACTGTTCGCGGGCGACGAGCGCCAGCAGTCGCTGCTTCGCGGCGTCCTCACTCGACTGGTCGGTGCAATCGTTCTGCTCGCAGGAGCGACCCTCGGCTTGCAGTACGCACTCGCGAACTTCTTCGCACAGTCGGCCGGCGGGCCGTCGGCAGACGCAAGCAGCGGGGGTGCAGACGGCGCGATGGCCGCCCAGGAGACCACGCAAGTCGCCGCCGAATCCGCAGCACAGTCGGCTCCCTTCCTCGACCCGGCGCTCGCGTTCTTCCTCGGCGGGTCGTTTATCATTCTGCTCGCCATCTCGTGGTGGGCCTACCAGCAAGCCTGAGTGGAAACCGTTTTTCCCGTCTCGCCCGAAGGCCCGGGCATGGAACCTACACCCGTCGCAGACCTCGGCCCCGGGGAGCGACGCGCGCTTTTCTCCCGCGATGCGGGAATCGACGAGATTCGCAGTGACGTCGCGAACATCGTCTCTCGGGTCCGAGACGAGGGCGACGTAGCCCTGCGCCAGTTCTCGAAGGAGTTCGACGGCGTGGACGTCGGCAACCTCGACATGACGGACCAGGCAGAACGCGCCGCCGATGCGATAGACGACGACATCCGCTCGGCCATCGAAACGGCCGCCGCAAACATTCGCGCCTTCCACGAGCGCCAGGTCCCCGACGACTGGCGCGTCGCGGACGACGGCCGCGAACTCGGCCGACGGTTTCGACCCATCGAGCGCGTCGGCGTCTACGTCCCCGGCGGCGCGGCGGCGTACCCGTCGAGCGCCCTCATGGGGGTTATCCCCGCGAACGTCGCCGGCGTGGACCAAATTGCCGTCGCCACCCCACCGGCGAAGAAGGTGAACCCGGTCACGCTCGCGGCCATCCACATCGCCGGCGCAGACGCCGTCTATCAGGTCGGCGGGGCGCAGGCCATCGCCGCGTTCGCCTACGGGACCGAAACCCTCCCCCGCGTCGAGAAAATCGTCGGGCCGGGCAACAAGTGGGTCACCGCCGCGAAGGCTGAAGTCCGCGGCGACGTGGAAATCGACATGCTCGCCGGGCCGAGCGAGATTCTCGTCGTCGCAGACGAGACGGCGAACCCCAAGTTCGTAGCCGCCGACTTGGTCGCGCAGGCCGAACACGACCCGAACGCGGCCGTCGCGGCAGTCACCGACAGCGAGGACCTCGCCGACGCCGTCGCCGAGGAAGTCGAGAAACAGACAGGGGAGCGCGAACGCGAGGACATCATCCGCGAGGCACTCGACAACGACGCGAGCGGCCTGTTCGTCGCCCGCTCGATGTCCGAGGCGATTCTGTTCGCAGAGGAGTACGCCCCAGAGCACCTCTCGATTCAGGCCGACGACGACGAGTCCATCTTAGCGCGCATCGCCAGTGCTGGAAGCGTCTTCCTTGGCCCGTACACGCCCGTGGCGGCCGGCGACTACGCTTCCGGGACGAACCACGTCCTGCCGACGAACGGGCAGGCGAAGGTCACCGGCGGCCTCTCCGTGGACACGTTCATGCGCTCGACGACGGTGCAGCGACTGAACGAGGATGCACTCGCAGACCTCTCTGAGACGATTACGACGCTCGCCGAGGCAGAAGGGTTGGAGGCGCACGCAGAAAGCGTCCGGACGCGACTTCAGGACTGAGCGTTCGGGTTTCGGTGGAGGTCGAATTCGAGGGACGATTCTGCGGTATACGTTTCGAACAGGCGGTCTTCGTGGGAGAGGTCGAACGAGAGGTCGAGGCGGGCCGGGAGCGTATCCGGCATCTCAGTGGCTTCGAGGCGGAGTTCTATGCCAAGCGAGCCGACGCCGACCGACCCGACTTCCGGAACGTCGATTATAGTGGTGTGTAGGTCCCGACCCTTGCCGAACGTCATCTCCGGCCAGGGACTCGCACCAGGTCGTTCGAGCCACACGGCGACCTGCGGCCCGTTCGGATTCGAGGGGGCGCGTAATTCGTAGCGAAGCGAGTCGAGGTGCGTGTCTTCACGGTGCCAAAGGTTGAGCGCGAGCCCGAAGCGTCCGTTTTCAGGTTCGATTCGGCGTTCGGTCACGGAGAACGCTGCGGTTCGCGTCCCGCTCTCGTAGAACACGAGACCACCCAGGTCTTCGTCGGGTAGCCGTTTCCAATCCAGTTCGGACGACCCGAGACAGCCAGCGAGGGGGAGGGTGCTCGCGCCAGCAGCGGCGGCGAGAAAGTGGCGGCGGTCCATGATGTCGTTGATTCGACATCAAATGATAAGTTTTCTGGAACGAACATCGACCACTTTCACCCCAGGCACAACCGAATTACCCTCACAACGCGTCTTTCCTGCCGGAGAACGACCAATGCAATCTTCTGCATCCATCACCGTAGACCGCCCGATAGAAGACGTGTACGCCTACATCTCGAACGTCGAGAACATGGCGAACTGGGCGGATGGCGTGCGCAACGTTCGGTACGTCTCGGGCGCGGAAAACGAGGTGGGCGCGACGTACACGAGCGAGTACACTACAGCGGGCGGACGACGGAGATGTCCTACGAAATCACCGCCGTAGAGCCACCGAACCGCTTTGCGATGGTCGGGACGGGACCGTTCCCGTTCGAAGGCGAGTTGCTGCTCACCGCGACGCCCACCGGGACGCGCGTCACGAACAGCATCGATGCCGGTGCCGACGGCCGGTTCACGAAGGTCATGTTCACCGTCCTCGGGCCGTTGATGCGCCGGCTGATGGCCGGGCAACTCGGGAAGGAATTAGAAATTCTCAAGGGCGAACTCGAATCGACGCCATCGACCGAGGCGACGGCGTGAAATCGGCGTCAGGGTTAACACCGTGGACCAAGAATAGGTAGCTATGAGCACAGGTACGGCCGAAAGCGGCTCTGAGACCTTCATCGAGGTGACCGAGCCTGCGGCGGCGAAAGCCCTCTCACTCATCGAGAACGAGGGACTCCCGACCGACGAGGCGGGCCTCCGTCTGTACGTCCAGCAAGGCGGCTGTGCCGGCCTCTCCTACGGGATGCGATTCGACACCGAACCGGAAGAAGACGACCGGGTGTTCACCCACCACGGCCTGCGAATCTTCGTGGACCCGGCGAGTATGAACTACATCCAGGGGAGCGTCCTCGACTTCGAGGACGGCCTCCAGGGTGCCGGGTTCCACGTCGAAAATCCGAACGTCGTGAGTGAGTGCGGCTGCGGCGAAAGCTTCCGCACCTGAAGCCTATTCGAGTCTGAACGCGACTTCTACTTCTGCCTGGTACTGGTGCCCCTCGACAGAGGCAACTTCGACGCTGAGTTCTTTTACTTCCACCCACTGGACGTTGTTGAGCGTCTCCTTTGCGCGCTCTACGGCGTCGTCTACGGCTTCGTCGAAACTCTCCTCGCTGCTCCCGATGAGCGTTATCTTCTTGAAGACCATCGAGTGATGGTTCGTGATACTATTTTAAAAAGGTAGTCGCCAATCGCAATTAATCGGCGGTCCGCGAATCCAGTCTGACCCGCACCGCGTCGACGACACCCGTGAGGTGGGCGGTGCCCCAGATGGCCACGACGACCGCACCGATGGTGTCGAAGATGAGGTCGAGCATGGTGTCTTCGAGGCCGTATTGGGTGAGGACGCCCCCGACGCCGAGCATGCGTGCGGTCTGGTCGAGCGTGAACTCGATGACCTCCCAGAACACGCCGAAGGCGAGGACGAACAGCAGGATATAGACGAACATGAACTTCGGCGGCAGGGTGATGTTGTCCGAGTGCTCGTCGATGGCCCGCGCGGTGGCGTAGCCGACGGCGGCGACGATGGACGACGAGAGGGCGTGGGTGAGGTGGTCCCACCACCAGGTGCCGGTGTATCGGTAGAAACTCTCGATTCCGGTGCCGGGGATGCCGACTGTGCCGAGTGCGTGGAGGAACACCGCGGAAGTGATCCAGAGCGTCAGACCGGCATCCATCGGGATGTTGTAGTCGCGTTCGAGCAGCGGCGGCAGCTGGACGACGAGGAGCGCGACGGCCGTGTTGACCATGATACCACCGTTACGACGTTCGAGACCGATGAAGAACATCCCGACGAGCAGAATCTCCATCAGGCGGGTGAGCTGGCGCTGGCGATGCTTCGAGATGCCGAGTCGGTGGCGCAGTTTCATCGACCCATCCCTCCGAGGCCGTCCGGAAGGCGAACCTCGATGGGTGCCCGACGCCGGAAGTAGAGGTCGAAGATGATGCCTGCGAGCACGCCTGCCGCCGTCGACCAGACGAACTCCCACATCAGCGCCTCCTCGTTCAGGATGAAGCCCGTTCCGAGGTAGAGGTCTGCGACCCATCGGGTCACAGCCCAGACGCCCGCGGCGGCCATCGTCGCGATGACGACGAACAGGACGGCGAACCCGTGGGTCATCTGGACGGGCGTGAACACGTGGAGTTCCACCGCGACGATGAGCGCGAGCGCGGCCACAGAGAGGTAGGTGGCGAGTTCGCCCGTGACCGGGATGGTCGAAAACGCCCTCCCAAGCATCGGGAGGACGGCGAGGACGAGCACTTCCCACGGAAGCATCGCTCGCGGGTTTCGGTACGAAATGGCGGGAATGAGTGCGAGCACGGCCACGCCCAGCGCGAACACTGCCCAGAGGAGGTCGCCACCGAGCAAACTTTCGCCGATTACGACCAGGACGAATCCAACTAGAAACCACGAGAGAACGGCGTTGAGACTCGCATCTTCGACGACGCTCCCGAGTTTTCCCGTCCGTGCCATACATTCACTATAGGGCGGAGGGGTTAGTAACCTTCCCTCAAAGCGCAAGATACACCGCGGTGTAGCCAACCACGGCGATGGTAATTGCCGCGAGTCCAGTCACCAGCGTTTCGAGCAGGTTGGGTTCGGTAATCGACCACCGGGTCGGCCGCCGGGGACGCACTCCGACGACGCCGAGCGCGAGGACGCTGAACACGAAGTGATAGGACGTATCGAGCGTGGGTGCGGGGAGCAGGAAGGCGGCCGCGGCGTACCCGCCACCGAGGGTCGCTCGCTGGTTCAGATAGGCGACCGGCGAGCGCCCGTCGAGCGAGAGGTACACCCAGAGGGCGAGCCAGATAGTTGTGAGTTCGACGAGGAACGCACAGACGAGGTGCACCGTCGGGTCGGGGTGGAGCGTCACCCGTCCGGCCAGTACGGTCATGTCGAGCGGGTAGAGCAAGTGCGGGGCACTCCCCGTAAAGAGGTCACCGAACGGGTGGCTCAAGAAGCCGAGGAGAGCGGTGGCGAACAGAACGGAACCCGAGAGCCCTGCGAGACGGCGCATCGCGGTCGTCACGGCGAGTGCGGCGACGACGAAGGCGAGCATGACAGCGCCCCCGAGGAGGCCGGTGGTGGCGAACGCCGCGACGAGTAAGCCCGCGAAGACGAGGCCGGTCACCGGGTAGGCCCACCAGTCGCCAGCATCGGCGCGACTCCACGCGGCGACGCCAATTGCCGCGACGAACCCCACGACGAGCGAGTGGGTGACGACGCGGTGGACGAGCGTACTCGACGCCCAGAACGTCTCCGCCGCGTCGAACACGCCGGTCGTACTCGTCTTGACGAGACCGAAAACGGCGTAGCTCATATCCACGTCGGGGACGGTGGCGAACGCTCCGGCGGCGAAGCCGAGCGCGAGCGCGCGCTCTCTCGGAAGCCCAAATCGCGCGCCAACGGCGGCGGCGATGGCGAACGCGACCATCGCGTGACCGACGAACATCGCATGCAACTGCGACGAGGAAAAATATAAACTTCGCGGGGGTCAGCGTGGCACGATTACGTCTCGTCGTCGACTTTCGTCCACTTTTGTTCGATATCGCCGTTGGCCCGGATGACGGTGTTACCATCCACCGAGAGGCGCGTTTTGCGAAGTTCGATGGACTTGACGATGCCTTCGGTGTCGCTCGTCTTCACCGTGTCTCCGGGCATGAAATCAGGGTCGCGAAGCAGGTAGACGCCCGCGACGGCGTCCTTTATCATCCCCGAGAGCGCGTAGGAGACGCCGAGGGCGAGAAAGCCCGTCGCCGTCCCGAGGGAGGCGGCGATGGCCGTGAGGCCGACGATGGAGAGAAACGACAGGGCGACGCCGAACCAGAGGAAAACCGCGATAACCGTCGCGATGAACTGGCGGTAGACGGGCGAATCACCCGCGATTGTTCGTTTCAACAACGACTTCACCACGAACATGATTAGTTGGACGAACGTGCCCGCAATGACGAGGAAGACGAGTCCGCTGATGAGGTCCGGAAGCGCCGTCGTGATGTTGGAGATGAACTGGTCGAAAGCGGTCTGTACCAACTCTGTTCCAGTCTGCAGAGCTATCATGTATCCTACATTGTGAGAGGTGCGCCATTAATTCCCGTGGCCGTCTGCCGGGGAGCCATCATTTTTTGCCCATCAGTTCGTCTGGCGTGATATGAAGCGACCTGACGTAGACGAGTTAGCACCCCCTGAGCGGACGCTCATGGGTCCCGGGCCGAGCGACGTACACCCCCGCGTCCTCAAAGCGATGAGCACGCCCCTCGTGGGCCACCTAGACCCGTACTTCATCGACATCATGACCGAGGTACAGGACTTGCTTCGGTACACGTTCCGGACGGAGAACCAGTGGACGATTCCGGTTAGCGGGACCGGTTCCGCCGCCATGGAAGCGGCCATCGGTAATCTCACCGAACCCGGCGACACCGTCCTCGTGCCGACGAACGGCTACTTCGGCGGCCGGATGGCCTCGATGGCGCGCCGGGCGGGCGGGTCCGTCGTCGAGGTGGACGCACCGTGGGGCGAACCGCTCGACCCGGCGGACGTGGAAGCCGCGTTCGACGAACACCAGCCGGACGTGTTCGGGTTCGTCCACGCGGAGACGAGCACGGGCGTCCTCCAGCCGAACGTCCCCGAACTCACGGACATCGCCCACGACCACGACGCGCTGGTCATCGCAGACACCGTCACCAGCCTCGGCGGCGTCGAACTGCGCGTCGACGACTGGGACGTAGACGTCGCGTACTCCGGGCCACAGAAGTGTCTCTCCTGTCCGCCGGGAGCGAGCCCGCTCACGCTCAACGACCAGGCGATGGACAAGGTGCTCTCCCGCGAAGAAGACACCCGCTCGTGGTACCTCGACCTCTCGCTGTTGCAGGGCTACTGGGGCGACGACCGGTCGTACCACCACACCGCGCCCATCACGAACGTCTACGCGCTGCGTGAGGCGTTGCGACTCGTGGCAGAGGAAGGTATCGAAGAGCGGTGGAGCCGCCACCGTCGGGTCGCAGGCGGCCTCAAAGCGGGCGTCGAAGCGATGGGCCTCGAAATGAACGCCCCCGACGAGTACTGGCTCCCGAGTCTGAATGCCGTGCGCGTTCCCGGCGGCGTGACCGACGGCGAAGTCATCTCGGCGCTCCTCGACGAGTACGACATCGAAATCGCGGGCGGTCTCGGTGACCTCTCCGGAGAAATCTTCCGCATCGGCTGTATGGGACACGCAGCGCGCCCGAAGAACGTGCTCTCGCTGCTCGGGGCGCTCGGAAGCGTCTTAGACGAAAAGGGTGTCGACGTGGACGTGTCTGCGGGCCTCGCCGCGGCGAACGACGCGCTCTGAGTTACGCGACGGGGGCTGGGCCGACGACAGGGTGAATGACCTCGTAATCGTCGTCTGCGTCGACGCTGATAATCGCCCAGTCGTAGTCCGGTTTTTCTTCGAGCAGGCGACGGCGCAGCGGGTCGGCGCGCTGTCGCCAGGTCACGAAACAACGCAATGTGCCGGACGACGGTAGTCGTCCCTCGCCGTCGGTGGCAGTGACGTTTACCGTGCGCCACTTGCGCTCCGCCGTGAACTCAGTGCCGGACCCGGACACCGTGTATCCGAGCGTGGTGAAAATCGACCGCGCCTCCTCGACTGGTGGCGTGTTAACAGGCCCCATTCGACATATTTTACCACGGCGAGGCTCTTAACTGTTCGGCCCGTTCCAGAAACCGCACGCAAGCAGCCAGGTGCCTTACTCGTGGGCCGCGTCCCACTCGTCGGCTTTGTGGAGGTTCCCACAGTCGTTGCACTTGATTCGGCCCATCGAATCCATGGCCGTGTTCAGCGACTCACAGTTCGTACAGTAGTAGCCCCAGCGTTCCTCGCCACTCTCAGATTCGAAGACGACGAAAAACGGACCCTTAGACCCGCGCTCGGCATTCGACTCTGTCACGTAGAGCGTCTCACCGCTATCGGTCGCAATCGCGTCCATGTCGGGTAGTTTCGACGGCATTCGATAAAGAACTGTCCCATCTCCGCTTGTGGCGAAACGTGTCAAACGATGTGGGCCGTAAACAAAAGGTTCAGGCCGTTCGCCCGTGTTCGCACAGGCAATGACGCTCGTCATCGTCCCTGTCCGGTTCCCACTGACCGAGCACTCACGCGCTACAGTCGAGAAAGCGATTCAGGTCGCAGACGAGCAGGACGCAGACCTCACGGTGTTACACGTGAATCTCTACCAGTCCGGTCGGCACATCTCTCGCACGGACCTGAAGGCCGCCGTCGAACGCGAGTTCGGACGCCTGCCCCGCGCCCGCTACGTCACCCGTGAGGGCTTTCTCGTAGAGGAGACCATCCTCGACGAAGTCGCCGCGGAGGGCGCGGACGTGGTCGTCATCGGACGCAAACAGGTGAGTCGCTGGCGGCGCATGGTTCGGGCGCTCATCGACGACCCGGACATCGAGCGCTACCTGAACGAAAAGTTAGACTGCAAAGTGATTACCGCGTCTGCTGCCTGAGTCCCTCGTCCATCGAGACGTTGAGTTCGCCGCTCGTCTCGTCGAACACCACGTGTGAGTGGGGGTACGGAATCGACACGTCGGCTTCGTCGAGGCGTTCCCACACGTTCTCCTGAACCGCAGACCGCGCAGAGAGCAGTTTGTACGGCTGTTTCACCCAGTAACGAAGCCGCAGGTTCACCCCGTGGTCTGCGAAGGTGTCGATGTAACAGGTGGGTTTCGCGGGATACCGGGCGCTCCCGATGCGGATGTCCGGGCCGCCTTCGATGACGTCGGGGACCTCCGCTGCCGCCTGTTCCATGAGCCTGCGGGCCTCGGTCAAATCCCCCTCGTAGGTGACCGTCATGTCGAGAGCGAGCCGGGTCCGTTCGTCCTCCGCGGAGTAGTTGACGACGTCGCGGTCCCGAATCTGTCCGTTCGGGATGACGAGGAAGGTGTTGTCGAGAGTGAAAATCTTGGTGTACCGGAGCGTGATGTCCTCGACGAAGCCAGTCTGACCCCGGTCTACGAGTTCGATCATGTCGCCGATTTCGTAGGCCTGGTCAGAGAGGACGAACAGGCCGTTTACGATGCTCCCGATGATGGGCGCGAGGATGAAACCGACCGCTGCGGAGAACACGGTCACAGAGAGCGTGAGGTCAGAGATTTCGAGCCCGAGAATGAACATGGCGAGGAACCCGGCGGCCAGCAGAATGAGGGTCTGAATCGACCGCAGGACGGTTCGCGTGAGGCTGGGCCGACGAAAGCGCCGCGCAATACGGCGACTCAGTAACTGGACGAGCGTCCGTGAGGCGAAATACGCCACCACGACGATGGCGACAGCGATGATTATTCTCGGAATAATCTCAGGGATGAATCCGGGGAGTCCGTCGAACAGCGACGGCTGGTCGCCCGCTGCCGTCGTCGTCTCCGTACTCTGGAGCACCACCCATCCCAGTCTCGTCATGTTCACCCCGTCACCGGCCGGCGAAAAAAGCGTTGCGTACCGCCCCGCGACAACGACTAAACGGGTTGCGTGTGAACACGAACCTATGGACTATCGAATGCCTGCCGCCTTCGAACGCATGTTCAATGTCACACAGGAAGAAGAGCCGTCCTCGACGCTCGTCGCGGGGTTCTCCCAGCCAGGACTCGCCGGCCTGACGGCGGTCGACTACCTCGTCGAACATCTCGACCTCCGCCAGACCGGCTACATCACGACCGACGCCCTGCCGTCGATAACGCCGTTCAAAAACGGTCGTCCGCGCCACCACACGCGACTGTTCTCCCGCGATGGCCTCGACATCACGTTCCTCGTGGGCGAACTGTTCGTCCCCGTCTGGGCGGCCGACCCGTTCGCGGACGCGATTCTCAAGTGGGCAGACGAAAGCGACGTCGACGAGATTTGCATCCTCTCGGGCGTTCCCGTCCCTCACGGACCGGACGACCACCGCACGTTCTACATCGCGACGGAAGACTACAGAAAGCGCAGACTCGACGGAGCGACCATCCCCGCAATGGCAAACGGCTATCTCGACGGCATCAACGGGAGCATCATCGAGCGCGGCATCGACTCGTCGCTCTCCGCCTGCGTCTACACGACGCCAGTCCACGGGCAGGCCCCCGACGTGGAAGCCGCGCTCAGACTGTTAGAGGCGATGAACCAGGTGTACGACCTGAAGGTGGACACAGAGCCGCTCGAATCGTTCGCGAAGGCCGTCCAGCAACACTACGCCGACCTCGCGAATCGGCTCGAAAAGGTCGAATCGAAGGCCAAACCCGAAGACCGAATGTACATGTGAGGCGGGACGCGGGAGGGAGACGAACCCACGCCCGGTAGTTATTTTATCGAATCTGCGGTGGGACACGGTGTGAACCAGACTGAAGCCGTGCTGTTCGACATGGACGGCGTCATAGTCGATTCGGAACGCTACTGGATACAACAGGAACGTGACCACATCTTCCCGGAGACGGTCGAAGGTGACATCACACCCGAAGAAACGACCGGAATGAACGTCGAAGACATCTACGACTTCCTCGACGCGGAGTTCGAGACATTGGTGTCGAAGGCCGAGTTCCTCGGTCGCTACGACACCGCAGCCTCTCACATCTACCGCGAAGAAGTCGCGCTAATGGAGGGCTTTCGCGACCTCGTCGCCTCGCTGCGAGCGGCGGGCGTGAAAGTCGCCCTCGTCTCCTCGTCGAAACACGACTGGATCGAAATGGTCCTCGACCGATTCGACTTACACGAGGCGTTTGACCTCGTCGTGAGCGCAGAGGACATCGACGGCGCGAGCAAGCCGGAACCGGACATCTTCCTCCACGCCGCCTCACGGCTCTCTGTCGAGCCGTCGGCCTGCGTGGTCGTCGAAGATTCGACCCACGGCGTCCAGGCGGCCGTTGCGGCGGGGATGTACTGCATCGGCTACGCACCCGATTCACCCGGGCAGAATCTCACGGCAGCAGACGACGTGGCGAACGGACCGGCCGACCTCAAAGAGAAACTGCTCGGCTAGAACTGCTGGGTGCCGTGGTCGGTGATGACGGACTCGATGAGGCGAATCGGCGTCGCGTCGTAGGCGGGGTTCTCCAGTTTGAAGCCCTCTGCCGGTTCGAGCATGACCTCGCTGCCCGAGCGAATCTCGTTTTCGAAGACGAAGCCGTCCTCGATGATTTTCGCCCGCGACCCGATGACGACGACAGGGACGTCCACCTGCGCGGCCGTCGCAGAAATCGGGAACGTGCCGACGCGGTTGTAAAACTGGTCGCCGACGATGCAGTCCATCCCGAACAGCACCACGTCACAGTCGGGCAGGAAGTGACCGCATGCACTGTCGACCATGAGGTGCGTTTCGACGCGGTCCATCCCCGAGAGGACGCGGGCGGTCTTTCGTCCGAGGTAGCGTGGTCTGGCCTCGGTGACGTAGACCGTCAGGTGCTTGCCGTCGCGGACCGCGAGTTCGATGGCTTCGAGGACGGTCGAGGAGTAGTCGTGGGTGAGAATCGTCATCCCGTCTTCGATGGCGTTCGCGGCGTTCTCCGCGGCGCGGTCTTTTGCCTTCTCGACCTGGTCTACGACCTCCTCGATGGCGGCGATGGTGAGCTTTTTCGCTTCCTCGACCGATTCGGGGTTGCCCTCCGTGACGAGGTCGACGATCTGCCGTTGCGTGTTGAACAGCGAGGCGTGCGAGGGGTTCGCCCGGCGAAGCGCGCTGCTGTTTCGTTCCAGGTCACGGATGTACTCCTCTACGGTTACGAACTCGCGGTCCGTGAGGTCTGCGAGCGCAGTTGCGGCTTTCACCGCGACCACCGAGGAGCTGTGGGTCTGCATCTCGAGAATCTCCTCGACCGTCTCGTCTATCATACCTGAGGCTTCTCGTTCGGGGCAAAAGAACTTCTGGGTCCGCGTCTCACCCCTTGATGTTGCAGACGGGGAACGTGCGGGCGACGCGGTCGCCGATGCCGAGCGCGTCCGAGACGCGGATGACCTCGTCGATGTCCTTGTACACGCCGGGGGCCTCCTCGGCCACCGTCGCGCCGGACTGGGCCTTGACGAAAATCTGTTGCTGGTCGCGCAGTTCCTCCTGGACCGTCTCACCCCAGAACTGCTGTTTCGCCTTCGTCCGACTCATGACTCGGCCCGCACCGTGAGCGGTCGAGCCAAAGGTGAGGTCGAGGGAGTTCTCCCCGCCCCGCAGGATGTAGCTGTGGGTGCCCATCGACCCCGGAATGATGATTGGCTGGCCCACGTCCCGGTAGGCGGGCGGGAGTTCCGGTCGCCCGGCGGGGAACGCCCGCGTGGCCCCTTTCCGGTGAACGTACAGTTCGCGCTGTTCGCCGTCTACGTCGTGCAGCTCCTTCTTGGCGATGTTGTGGGCCACGTCGTAGAGCAGTTCCATCTCCATGTCCTCCCACGGCCGGTCGAACACCTGTGCGAACACCTGCCGGGTGCGGTGCATGATGAGCTGGCGGTTCACCCACGCGAAGTTGATGGCCGCACACATCGCGCCGTAGTAGTCCTCGGCCAGTTGGCTCCCGGCGGGCGCGGCGGCGAGTTCCCGGTCGGGCAACTGCGAGAGCAGGCCGCTGTGTTGTTTCTCGATTTTCCGCAGGTAATCAGTACAGACCTGGTGCCCGAGGCCGCGCGACCCACAGTGGATGAGGACGACGATTTGGTCCTCGTACAGGCCAAACGCTTCTGCCACGTCCTCACGGAACACGTCGGTCACGCGCTGGACTTCGAGGAAGTGATTCCCAGAGCCGAGCGACCCGAGTTGGTTTCGGCCACGGTTTTTCGCCTTCTCGGAGACCTTATCCGGTTGCGCGTCCGGGCGGAATCCCTCGTCTTCGCAGTGGGCGAGGTCGGCTTCGGTTGCGAAGCCGTTTTCTAACGCCCACCGCATCCCGTTTTCGAGCACGTCGTTCACCGTGTCGATGTCGTCTTCGACGACGCCGCCGCCGCCGAGGCCCGACGGGATGGCCCGAAACAGCGCGTCTACGAGTTCCTCCTCGTGGCCTTTGAGGTCGTCGTAGGTGAGGTTCGTCTTCATCATTCTGACGCCGCAATTGATGTCGTACCCGACCGCTCCGGGCGAAATACAGCCGTTTTCGGTGTCGATACCGGCGACGCCGCCGACCGGGAAGCCGTACCCCTGATGACCGTCCGGCATACAGACGGCGTGCTTCTGGATACCCGGCAGGTGCGTCGAGTTTTTGAGTTGCGAGAGGGTCAGGTCGTCGCTGATTTCGTCTAAGAGGGCTTCGCTCGCGAGGACGCGAGCGGGGACGCGCATGTCGCCTTCTTTGGGAATCTCCCAGACGAACTCGCGCACCTTGTGAAGCGTGATGTCACCGGCTTCGTAGGTAGTCATAGCTGACTCTACGAGCGCCACCCGGTTTAGGTTTTCATCTCCCGGTCAGGCGTCAAATACGACGTAGCCCTCCCAGCCCGCTGGCGTCTCCTCGATTCGCATCTCGGCGTACGTGACCGCCTTGATGTCGCGGGCGGTGACGTCGGCGAGCGGGACGCCGCGGGCGCTCGCCTCGACGACCCACTCGCCGTCCTCCTCGCTGACGATCGCTTCGTTGTCCACGGGGAGGACGAGGCGCACGTCGCGTTCGTAGATGAGTTGGTCCAGATAGTCGAACAGGGCGGCCTCGCGGTTCTCTGCGCGGACGGTAAACGAAAAGCGTTCGCCGGTGTCCGGAAACGCGTCACACATGCAGGCGGTGAGGCCGTCACCGAAGGCCGCAAAGAGGTCGCCGAGGGTGTCGCCCGTGGCCGCGACGCCGACGTCTGCGGTGTGTTCACGGAGTTCGAATCGTGCGTCCTCGGAATCGGTCATATTGCCCAATTAGCTACCGTCGCCTTTCTGTCCGCCGGTTCCCTCCGAATTCGGTGCGGTGACGCCCTGTTCGCTGTCGTCAGGTTCGACTTCGCCCGCCGTGGACATCCCCGTGAGACGGGTGAGTTGGTCAGAGGAGAGCGCGGCGTGTGACTCCCCGGATTTACCCACGGCGACCCCACTCGTGACGATGGCCCGGACGCCTTCCTCGACGGTCATGTCCACGTCGTGGACTTTGTCGGCCGGAAGGTGAACCAGAAACCCGCCCATCACGGGATTCGGTGCGAGCGGGAGAAACAGCGTCTGCATGTCGGAGTGACCCGCAGCCGTCTCGATTTCTTCGGGTGTGTCCGCGGTGAGGAAACCGATGGTGTAGGCCCCTTCGTGTGGGAACTCGACGATTTTGACCTCCTGAAAACTCTGGGTGTCGCTCTCGATGAGTACGTCGCTCATCCGTCGGAAACTGTGGTAGACGCCGCCGACGCCTGGGATGGCTTCGACGAGCGTGTGGAAACGGTCGGCCATGTGCTGGCCGCTCGTCCCTTCGGAGATGATGCCGACGATGAAGATGAGCATGACCGTCGCGACGATTGCCGTCGCCTGCACCAGATACCCCGGCATGTTGATGGTCCAGACCATGTTCGCGACCATCACGAACGGAGCCAAAATGTCAGAAACGAATCTGATGACGAATCCCAGAACGATGAACGTGATGATGAGTGGAATCGTCAACGCCGCACCGCTTAAAAACACTTGACGGAGCCGTTGTTTGGCCCCCTGCGCGTGACCGCGTTGTAGATTCGCTTCGCCGTCTCCGGATTCCATTAGCCATGTCGAATGGGTGCACTACCGAAAATGTTGTGGCAGGGGCGGTGGTATTATATCAACTCCGTCGCTATCATCCGTGGTAGTGAGCGTCAACATCGAACTGCGCGTCGCCGGGCCTGGCAATGACGCTTTCGCGGAGGAGGCCTGGGAGCTCAAAGAACACATCCGTAAGAACGAGGGGTTCCTGCGCCAGCGACGTGGCTTTTTCATGGACGCCTACCGCCGGTCTACGGCGTACCTCCTCATCGAAGACGGACCGGTCGAGAAACTCGTCGGTTTCTGCTCGGTCCGTCGTGACGGGTACATACTCTTTCTCGCAATCGACGCCGACTATCGCGGCGAAGGGTTCGCCGAACAACTCATCGGCGCTGTCGCAGAGGAGTACGGGTCGGTGAGTTGCCACGCACGGACGACGAACGAGCGGGCGCTCGGCTTCTACAAACACGTCGGCTTCCGGGTGGTCCGGGAGGTCACGAACTACTACGAAGACGGCGGTGCGGCCTATTACTTGCGACTCGGGAACAACTCGATTACGAGTCGATTCTCCGAGTTCATGCGACGGTGAAGGGCAAGTCCTTTCTAACCGTACGACGAATCCCGGTCGATGGAAGAGCGTACGCGTGCGTATCTCCGTGGCCGCTTTCGCGACTACTACAGACGCCACGAGATAACGCCACCACCGAACGCCCACGAGCGAGAGTGGGGATTCATCCCGTGGACCGACAGTCCGGGCACGACGATGGTTCGCCACCGGTCGCTGCTCGATTTAGGCGACCTCGGTGAGTTTCTCAGACACAAGCGTCCGCGCCACGTCTACTTCTCGGCCGGGCAGTACGCAGACCCGAGTGCGAACTCGATGCAGAAGAAACGCTGGCAGGGCTCCGACCTCGTGTTCGACCTCGACGCGGACCACCTGCCCGCAGTGACGCTCGGGGAGGACTCCTACGCGGAGATGCTCGCGAAATGTAAGGCAGCACTCCTTCGCCTGCTCTCGTTTCTCGAAGACGACTTCGGGTTTTCGAATATGCAGGTGGTCTTCTCCGGCGGCCGAGGCTACCACGTCCACGTCAGAGACGAGAGCGTGAACGCACTCGAACGCGAGGAACGGCGCGAAATCGTCGATTACGTCCGCGGCATCGGCCTCGACTTCGACGAACTCATCGCGACCGAATCGGTTCAGGGATTGGGTCGAAAGACGCCCGCAGACAAACGAACCCTCCGCACCCGAGGTGGCTGGGGCAAGCGAGCACACCGCCACCTCATGGCGTTCGTAGACGACGTGCTGGAAGCAGAAGAAGAGGCGGCGCTCGCTCGACTCCAGTCAATCGAGGGCGTCGGCGAGGGCCGAGCGAAAGCCGCCTACACGGCAATCCAGTCGAATCGAGACGCCATCGCCACAGGCAACATCGACGTTCACGCCGCCTTCTACCGCATCGCCCGCAGCGTGATGACAGAGGTCGTCGAACTCGACAACGCACCCATCGACGAACCGGTGACGACTGACACGAACCGACTCATCCGCCTGCCGGGGAGCCTCCACGGTGGCAGTGGCTTGCAGGTTCTCAGGCTCGAACGCGACGAACTCGACGACTTCGACCCGCTCCGCGCCGCGGTTCCGGACACGTTCGTCGGACACGATATCACGGTCGAAGTGACAACGGGCGGCGAGGTCGAACTCGGTGGCGATAGTTTTACACTGTCAGAAGGAGATGTTACAGTTCCAGAGTATCTCGGCATCTTCCTCATGGCCAGAGGGCGTGCCGAGAAGGGGAAAGAATGAATTTAGACGACCTGCAATCTGTCCGGAGCAAAGAGCGCCAAAAGGACAGCCTGCAGCATCTTCGCGAGACCTTTTATGCAGATGCCGCGGAGTTCATCCAGTCGCTACGCGACGAGCGCGAGGCCGCCGCCGCGCGTGCCGACGACCCCTTCGATTCACCGGAGGTCAGGCGGCTCTCGGACGACATCAAAACCGCAGAGAGCACCGTCGAAGCCGTCTACGAGCGTCGAATCGGGAAACTCGTGAAGATGGCGAGTCTCGACGCCGCCGGGATGCCGGTGGACGACGACGGCCTGACCGCAGAGGAACAGGGCGTCTACGAGACGCTCGTCACCGCCATCGAGGAAAATCGTGCCCACGTCCTCTCAGTGCTTGCAGGTGAAGGCCCACAGTCGAGCGACGGCCCGGAACCGGACGCGGACCCAGAATCGGAGCCGACGAAATCGACCGGCGGCGTGAGCGCCGCCGAAATGATGGGCGCGGGCGACGAGACAGCAACCGACCACGAGACGCAACCGATTCCGCCGGACGAACCAGCCCCGGACGACCCCACACCCGAAGTGCCACCAGACGAGCCAGAACACCCGGACGGGAATCGACCGGACGCCGTCGAGGAGGCCGAAGCGGATGCGGTCGCCGGAGACGCACCGACAGCAACCGACGGCGAGGAATCGCCGGAGGACGCGGACGAATCGGCTGCCGACGCAGACGACGAGCGCACGACCGTCCGCATCACGAAGGACATCGGCGAAATCTTCGGTATCGACCAGCGAACCTACTTCCTCTCGGCCGAAGACGTGGTGACGCTGCCGTCTGCGAACGCAAAACCGCTCGTCGACCGCGACGCGGCGGAACCACTCAACTAGGGCTATTCTTCAGCTAGGTCTGTTCGGCTATCGCGCAGTTGTTCGGCCCGAGTTCCAACTTCGTCGCCTCCTGTTCGTCCGTCAGGTCCCGCGCCCCCGTGTTGATGGCGATGACCGTCTCGTAGTTCGGCGGTTTCTCCGGGAGGTTGGCCGTGAGTCGAGCGACGAACTCTGCCTCGGGCAACTGGAGCAACGGAGCCGCCGTGCGGAGGGCTCGAATCGTCGCGAACACCGGTTCGCCCGGCGTCACCTCGGAGGACGTTCCGTCGGCTTCGAGGGCGAAATGCCCAGGGCAGACGAGGACGCTGTCCGGTTCTGCGAGCAGGGTGCCGTGGAGTGAGTCGTAGAGGAGCGCCGCACCGTCTGCGGCCGCCGCGTCGCCAAATTGGAGTTCCGTTCGCCCAACCGACGCGGTGAACAGCGTATCCCCGGTGAAGACGGCGACGTCGTTTACGAGATAGTTCGCCATTTCGGTGGTGTGTCCCGGCACGGCGAGCGCCTTTATCGAGAGGTCGCCCACAGTGACGACGTCGTTTCGCGAGAGCGGGTCGAACTCGTACTGGACGCCACGCTCCGTCGCACGTTCGCCGAGGTGGTACGTCGCCCCGACTTCGTCCGCGAGTTTTCGGCCACCGCTGATGTGGTCTGCGTGGACGTGGGTGTCGAAGACGTCCGTGATTTCGACCTCGTGGCGGTCTGCGAGCGAGACGAACTCGGCCGTGTGTCTGGTCGGGTCGATGACCGCGGCGGTTCCGGTTCGACGGGAGATGACGAGGTAGCCGAGACAACCCTTCGCCCGGCGTTGAACCTGAATGATGGTCACGTCGTCTGCGTCTGTCGGGACGGTGACCGTGTCGTAGACGGCGCTCCACGCGCGCATTCCACCCTCGACGACGGTGACGTTCTCGTAGCCTGCCTGTTCGAGTGCCGTGGCGAAGTGGTCCGAGGTGATACCCATCGCGCAGATGGTGACGATTCGGGCGTCGGGTTCGAGCCCGGTTTGCTCGCGGAGCCGTTGGGCGACGTCTACGTCTCCCGGTTTGAACGGCACGTTTCGCGCACCGGGGGCGTGCCACGCCGCGAAGTTGTCCGGCGGGCGCGTGTCGATGAGTTCGAAATCGGCGTCGTCGTCGACGAGCCGACGGAGATCCGAAGCGGAGATGCGAGCAACCATACCAGATACTTCGCGCACTGGCGAGATGAATGATTGGTCGCCCGACACCCTCCAACGGTCCGCATACGAACCATTATTGCCGTTCCGCCGAGTAGGTAGTGATAACCGATGCCCGACTCGATGGCAGAACTACTGCGAAAGGACATGGAGTGTGAGGGGCTCCTCGAATGTTTCCACGGCCTTCGCGAACTCGACCGGGAATGCTTTCAGGTGCTCGCGACCACCGACGAACCACTCACGATAGACGAAATCGCGACCCGCGTGGGGCGCGAGCGATCGACCGCCTACCGGGCCGTCCAGCGATTGCTCACGGCAGGTTTCGTCCAGAAAGAGCAGGTGAACTACGAACAGGGCGGCTACCACCACGTGTACAAGATTGCGAACGCAGACGATGTCGCAGACGACCTCCAGCGACTGCTCAACGACTGGTACGCGAAGATGGGAACGCTCATCCAGGAGTTCCGGACGAAGTACGACCACGAAGAAGTCGAAGCGCAGGGCTGAACCGCGTTACAGGCGGCTCCCCAAAGCGAATTCTCTCGACACGGCTATCCTCAAACCTCTACAATCTCGAACTTCAACAATCTCAAAGCTCAATAATCAAAAGTCGTATCTCGAACCCTCTTCGTGCGAGCACGGAGTGCTCGCAACCCTTTTTCACGTCTTCGTGAGCGTAGCGAACGAGGGCTCGAAGCAGGTCTCCTGCTTCTATGAACGTTTTCAAATTGCGAGGGGAATACACGCCCATCACAGCGGTTTTTTCATGCAAGTTTTTGGTGCGCGGACTCGTGCCGCGCACTCAAAAAGTTGCTATTGGAACGTCCGGCTGAACTCCCGCTCTTCGGTTTCGGGTTCGCGCTGTTGGAAGCGCTGTTCGATTTCCTCGTAGCGGCGAACCGTCTCGTCGGTGACCGACGGTTGAATCTCCTTGAGCGCCTTCTCGAAGTGCTCGCGGTTGACGCGAACGTTGCCGACGCTCTTTGCGACCTCTTCTCTCGAGACGCTCTTGATGAACTCGCGGCTTGCGGCCAGCGACGCCTCGCGGACGAGCGCTTCTAAGTCGGCCCCGACGTATCCCTCAGTCTCCTTTGCGAGCCAGTCTAAGTCCACGTCGTCGGCGATTGGCTTGTCCGTGGTGTGGACGTCGAGGATGGCGCGACGGGCGTCTTCGTCCGGGACGGGCACGTGGATGTGGCGGTCCAGGCGACCCGGTCGAAGGAGCGCCGAGTCGATGAGGTCAGGCCGGTTGGTCGTCGCGATGACGACGACGTCTTCGAGTTCTTCGAGGCCGTCGAGTTCCGTCAGCAACTGTGAAACCATGCGCTCTGAGACGCCCGAATCACCCATGCGTTGGCCGCGTTCGGAGGCGATGGAGTCGATTTCGTCGAAGAACACCACCGTCGGGGCGTTCTCGCGGGCTTTGGCGAACACTTCGCGGACACCCTTCTCCGATTCGCCGACGAACTTGTTGAGCAGTTCGGGGCCTTTGATGGAGATGAAGTTCGACTCCGCCTCGTTGGCGACCGCCTTCGCGAGCAGCGTCTTCCCCGTGCCCGGTGGGCCGTAGAGGAGGACGCCTTTTGCGGCTTCCATGCCCATGGTCTCGAACACTTCGGGATATTCGAGCGGCCACTGGATGGTCTCGCGGAGGCGTTCTTTGGTGTCCTCGAGACCGCCGACGTCTTCCCAGGTCACGTCCGGGGCTTCGACGAACACCTCGCGAAGCGCCGAGGGCGAGATACCCTTGAGTGCCTGTTTGAAGTCGTCTTCGGTAACGCGAATCGTCTCCAGGATGTCCGCGTCGATTTCGTCGGCCTCGAGATCGAGTTCGGGGCGGATACGTCGCAGCGCGTTCATCGCCGCCTCTCGGGCGAGCGATTCTAAGTCCGCGCCGACGAACCCGTGCGTGTTCGCGGCGTACATGTCGAGTTCGATGCCGTCTGCGAGGGGCATCCCGCGGGTGTGGACCTGCAGGATTTCCTTGCGCCCCTGTTTGTCGGGGACGCCGATTTCGATTTCGCGGTCGAACCGGCCGCCGCGGCGCAGCGCCGGGTCGATGGCGTTGAGACGGTTGGTCGCACCGATGACCGTCACCTGTCCGCGCTCGTTCAGGCCGTCCATGAGCGACAGGAGTTGGGCGACCACGCGACGTTCGACGTCACCCGACGTCTCACCGCGCTTTGGCGCGATGGAGTCGAGTTCGTCGATGAAGACGATGGCCGGTGCGCCCTCTTCTGCGCGTTCGAACACCTCACGGAGTTGTTCTTCCGATTCCCCGTAGTACTTCGACATGATTTCGGGGCCGGAGATGGTCTCGAAAGTGGCGTCGATTTCGTTGGCGACGGCCTTCGCGATGAGCGTCTTGCCCGTCCCCGGTGGGCCGTGCAGGAGCACGCCCTTTGGCGGTTCGATGCCGAGTTGTTTGAACAGTTCCGGGTGGCGCATCGGCAATTCGATCATCTCGCGAACCTGCTCTAACTCCTTGTCGAGGCCGCCGATGTCCTCGTAGGTGATGGAGGGGCCGCCGAGCGGGCTGGTGCGCTCTGCGCCCGAAATCTGCTCCGCGGGCTTCTCGCTGATGTCGATTTCCGTCGAGTCGGTCACCACGACCGTCCCGGAGGGGGAGACGCCAGCGATGCGCAGCGGAATCTTCTGGTTCGACATGCTCGTCATCGGGCCGAAGCCGAGCGAGAAGGGGACCGTCTGCCCCTTCGTGATGGCCTGTCCAGCGAGTTTGTCGCGGATGTACGGGCCGATGTTTCCGCGGATACGAAGATTCTGTGGGAGGGCGACAGTAACCTTCTTGGCGGGCTTTACGTCCGCCTTTTCGACCGTCACGCGGTCGTCGATGCCAACGGTGGCTTCCTGACGGAGGCGGCCGTCGATGCGGATGATGTTGCGATTTTCGTCTTCCGGATAGCCGGGCCAGACGCGTGCGACGGCGCGGCCGCCGTCTTTCCCTTCGATGACGATGTAATCGCCGTTTTCGAGATCGAGTTCGGCCATTGCTGCGCGGTCGATGGCGGCCAGACCGCGGCCGGCGTCTTTTTGCTTCAGGGGCTTGACGGTGAGCTTCATCGGTCTACCTCGATTGTTAGCACGCCATTTTTGATAAACGCTCGTGCCGCACCCTCGACGGGAATCTCGAATTCGAGTTGTTCGTCGTCGTCCCAGACGACGATTGCGGTGTGGTCGACGAGATCGACCGACGCGTTACCGCGCATGCCGAGGTCCGCCGCGAAGACGGTCGTCCCGGCGTAGTCGTAGCGGGTGAATGCCCCCTCATCGCCGCTCGGACTGTCGTGTAGCGAGATTTTCATACTAACATTAAGTTAGTCATATTAATATTTAAAACTGTCGCCGGTAATCGGCGTACTGCACGGGGTCGATCGATTGTGGTAGTATTGCGGTTCAGGGGTCCTAAATTTATCTATCGCGCCTGTGTTGGTCCGGTATGAAGACAGTTTCCCACCACGGCCGCGAGACGGCGTATCGACGCACCGATTTCGGCGACGCTGGCCAGCCAATCTGCTACGTCCACGGGAGCGGTGGAACCCACCGCGTGTGGACGGGCATCTATGGCCGGCGGGCGAATACTCGACCCGCCGTCGCCCTCGACCTGAGTGGCCACGGCGAATCCGACGACATCGACGCAGAGCCTGGCTTTAGCACGCTCGCGGCCTACGCTGACGACGTGCTCGCCGTCGTCGAAGAAACGGGCGCGTCCGTCCTCGTCG
This sequence comes from Haladaptatus sp. QDMS2, assembly GCF_029338295.1. Classification (NCBI taxonomy): domain Archaea; kingdom Methanobacteriati; phylum Methanobacteriota; class Halobacteria; order Halobacteriales; family Haladaptataceae; genus Haladaptatus; species Haladaptatus sp. QDMS2. Next base: position 752,522 of record NZ_CP119791.1, on the reverse strand, counting down.
GCAACTCACTCGGCGGCGCGGTCATCCTCCACCTGCTGGTCGAGCGCGACGTCGAACTCGAAGCCGCCGTCCTCGCGGGGACGGGCGCGAAACTCTCCGTCCTCGACGACTTGCTCCGCTGGCTGGACGACGACTACGAGCGAGCGGTCGAGTTCCTCCACGGCGAAGACATGCTGTTTCACGACACCACGAGCACGGTCGTCGACCATTCGAAAGCCACGATGAACGCCGTCGGAAGCGCGGTCACAGAGCGTGACTTTCGTACCTGCCACCGATTCGACGTTCGCGACCAACTCGACAACGTGGAGACGCCGACGCTCGCGCTCGTCGGCGAATACGACCGGCTGACACCCGTGTCCTACCACGAGTATCTGGTCGAACACATGCCGAACGCGACGCTTGCCATGATAGAAGATGCGGCCCATCTCGCGATGATAGAACAACCTGCTGCGTTCGCGAACGCAATCGAACGCTTCCTCGCTCAGTAGAGGTCGTCTAAGTCTTCTTCGACGTGGCTGTGTTCGGGGTCGGGGAAGGACCCGGACCGGACCTCGTCTGCGTACGTTCCGATTGCCTGCTCCATCTCCTTGCGGACGTTGCCGAACTGTTTTGCGAACGGCGGTTGCCAGTCGCTCAAGCCGACGACGTCGTCCACGACGAGCACCTGCCCGTCCGTGTCCGGGCCCGCACCGATGCCGATAGTAGGAATTTCGAGCGCCTCGGTCACCTGCGCGGCGAGGTTGGCCGGGACGTGTTCGAGGACGAGCGAGAATGCGCCCGCCTCTTCGTGATGTTTTGCGAGGTCGAGAATCTGGGTCGCTGACTCGCGAGTCGTCCCCTGCCGGGTGTACCCGCCGAGTTGGTTCACCTGCTGGGGCGTCAACCCGAGATGCGCCATGACCGGAATTCCGAGCTGGGTCAGCTTGCGCGTGAGTTCGACGGTGTGCGGTCCGCTCTCGATTTTGACCGCCTTCGCGCCGGCCTCTTTTATCATCCGTCCGGCGTTCGTGACGCTTTCTGCGTCGTCCACGCCGAAACTCAGAAACGGCATGTCGGCGACGACGAGTGCGTTTTTCGCGGCGCGCGCGACCGCCGCCGTGTGGCGAACCGTGTCGTCTACCGTCACCGGCAGCGTCGAATCGTACCCGAGGGAGGTGTTCCCGAGGCTGTCGCCGACGAGGAGGATGTCGAGGCCCTGTTCGTCCGCGATTTTCGCGGTCGGCGCATCGTACGCCGTCATCATCGCGATGCGCGCCGTGCCCGCCATCTTGCGGATATCCGTGACCGTCGTGGGCATATCCCAAACGTGGATGGGGGAGGATTAAACGTATTCGGTCGCCGACAGGCCCGAAACGGCAACCGTTAACCTCCCACCCCCGCTACGTCACCCTGTGCCAACACGCGTCGAGACGACCGAAGTCGATGGTATCGACTACACGTGGATAATGCAGGTCACGTTCGTCCTCACCATCCTCATCGGCGCGCCCGTCGTGACGGTCCTCTCGATTCCCTACTCGCTCCCGACGTGGTCGGCCCGCGCCTCGTTCGCCATCCGCATCGGTGCCATCATCTGGATTTGCACGGCGCTTTCCGTCTACACCTACGCCCGGCGAAGCGCCTCGACGTAGACGAACTTCGTCCCCGCTCGTTCTGCCGTCTCTGCGTCGCTCTTCGAATCCCCGACGAACACCGTGTTCTCCGGGTCAGCGCCCAGTTCCTCGATGACCGCGAGCAACGGGTCTGGATGGGGTTTTTGCTCCGGGAGCGAGTCGCGGCCGACGACAGCAGCGACGCGCTCTGTGAGGTCGTGGGCTTCGAGCGCGATGTGGACCGCAGAAGCGCAGTTGAGCGAGCAGACACCAACCGGCACGGTCGTCGGAATCGCATCAGCTAGAAAGAGGCGCGTCGAGGTCTGTGCGCCGGTTCGCTCGTGGTCGGCGATTATCGATTCGACGAGCGGGCCGTTGCCCGTCTCTCTCCCGAGGTCGAGCAGGCCCCAGAGGTCCTCGCCATTCGTCTCGACGCCCTTCTTTTCGAGCGCCGCGGTCACGTTGTCCCGAACCACCTTCCAATCGACATCGAGTCGTACCAGCGTCCCGTCGAGGTCGTACACGATCGCATCCGCCGACGCGAGCGAGGAGGAATTCACAGCCATATCATCCATCCCTCCGCTCAAAACCCCTTCGGCCATCAGGTTTCGATGGCGGCTTCCACCTGCGAGACCACGTCGGTCACTTCGGCTCCGGGCGCGAGCCCGAGAAACAGTCCATCCTCACCGGCCATGAACCGGATGGCAATCATGTTCCCCATGTAGGTGACGAACGCCCGGACGCCCACGGGGTCGACGAACAGGTCTTTGAACAGTTCGCGTTCGGTGAAATCGAGGTGGACGTAGGAGTGGATGCTGTCGAAGTGTGACTCCATCTGCGCATCGTCAGTGTAGAGCGACGAGACGGGTTCGGTGACGTAGAGGATGTTGAACGCCTCGCGATCGTACTCAACGCCGATGAGCAGGTCGTCACCGACGACGGCGTGTGCGGCTTCGATGGCCGATTCGACGTCGAAGCCGACGACCGACGGTGTTCCCGTGAGAACCATTTACACACCCTTCGCGGGAGATTGATAAAAGGTTGCTGTATAGCTGATTGTCGTGTTTCCTGGTGTCAGACGCTCACCCGAGCAGGTTCCGGGCGATGACCAATTTTTGAATCTCCGACGTTCCCTCGTAGATGGTCGTAACCTTCGCGTCGCGGTACATCCGTTCGACGGGGAAATCGGTGGTGTAGCCGTAACCGCCGTGAATCTGGACGGCCTGATTGGCTACCTGCACGGCGTTCTCGCTCGCGAAGTACTTCGCCATGCTCGCGGCCATCTGAACGTCCTCGCCGGCGTCGTCGCGGCGGGCGGCGTCGCGAGCGAGCAACCGCCCCGCCTGCACTTTCGTCTGCATGTCGGCGAGTTTGTGCTGGATTGTCTGAATCTCGGAGATGGGGTTGCCAAACTGCTCGCGTTCCTGTGCGTACGAGACGGCCTCGTCGAGCGCTGACTGAGCGACGCCCACTGCCTGTGAGGCGATGGCGATGCGCCCGCCCGTAAGAATCGAGAGTGCGGCCGAGAGGCCTTTGCCCTCCTCTGTCAGCCGATTTTCCGCCGGAATACGCACGTCGTCGAACAGGAGGCCCGTCGTGTCGCTCGCCCGAAGTCCGAGTTTGTCCTCTTTCTTCCCGACTTCGACGCCCGGGGTGTCCTTCGGGACGAGGAACTGCGTGACGCTGCGGGGGTCGGCGCGGTCAGTTTTGGCGAACACGACCGCGACGTCCGAACGCTGGCCGTTCGTAATCCACTGTTTCTTGCCGTTGATGACGTACTCGTCGCCCTCGCGCTTGGCTTCGGTTTCCATCTGTGCCGGGTTCGAACCCGCACCTGGTTCAGAGAGACAGAACGCGCCGATGGATTTGCCACTCGCCAGTCGGGGCAGCCACTGCTCGCGGTGGTCGTCGCTGCCGAACTCGTCGATACAGGCGTTTACGAGGTACTGGACGGACATCGCCGTCGCCGCCGCCAGCATCCCGTAGGCGACTTCCTCGTTCACGATGCTGTAGGTCATCCGGTCGCCACCGAACCCGCCGAACTCCTCGGGAATGTTGAGCCCGAGCAGGTCGAGGTCGGCGAGGCCCTGCCAGACCTCCTCCGGGAATACCTGCTCGCGGTCTGCCTCCTCGGCGGTGGGCCGAATCTCGTTTAGCGAAAACTCGCGGACGGCCTCCTGTATCGCCTGTTGTTCTGGCGTGAGTTCCATACCCACAATCTGGAGTGCGGGTCGAAAAAGTTGCCCCTTTCCTCACTCGGCGAGCGTCAGGTCGAAGCGTTCTTCCAGGGCTTCGATGACCGACCCGCCGACGCCGGCACTCGTCGCGCGACCCTGTTCGACCGCAAGGACGTCGTCTTCGTCGAGTTCGAGGTCTTCAGCGAGGTCCGAGACCGTGAGACCCGCCTCCTGGCGCGCGGCGGTCACGAGGTCGCCGTATCCCTTCACGAGGTACGGAAGTGGGTCCTCGTCATAGTGGGTTCCCTCTTTCTCCCAGTGGGTCGGGTCCCCCTTTCGCGCATCCGCCATCCGCGCGACGTTCCGTGCGGCGCGTTTCTTGCGGCTTTCGCGGCGCTCCTCGGGTTCGTTTGCGCGCTCCTTTCGTTCGCGCTTCGAGTCGCCGTGGGGCGCACAGTCGCGACAGACGAGTAACTCAGCCCCGGCTATCGTTTCCGTCCGCAAATCGCCGGTGGTCTTGCCACAGAGCTCACACGAGTCGCCACCGCCGCCCCCGCGGTTGCTGCCGGTCGAGTACTTGGCCATGTCCGGGTTTAGGTAAACTGACTGTAAAAAATGCGCGCTTCTCACTGTTTTCCGGGCCGTTCGACAATCCGACCAGAATGACTATGTAGCATGGTCACACGCACTCAGGCATGAATCGCCGCCACCTCCTCCATCTCTGCGCCCTCGGCAGCGTCGGCCTCGCGGGGTGTCTGGACCAGGGCACTCCCGCTGAAACCGACACAGCCACGACGACGGCCGGCGACCAGTCCCCGACGACCACCGGACAACCTGACGCAGACGGCGTCTACATCCAGTCGTTCGTCGAGGGGATGCACATGGCCGGGATGGCCGACGCTGGCCCGTACAAGGTGGGCCTGATGTACACCGTCACCCACGACTTCTGGAACGTAAACGGGAGTCAACTGAGCAAGACGACCATCGAGGAATCCGACTCGGTTCACCTGATGACTACGGTCTGGGACCCCGAAACGGGAACTGTGTTGCCCGAAACCGGCGTCTCCGTCGAGGTCGATGGGCAGGAGGAGGTTATCTACCCCATGCTCTCCCAGCGAATGGGGTTTCACTACGGGGACAACATCCCACTTTCGGGTGACGGGACGTACACCGCGACCATCTCGGTGGGCGGGATCAACATCCGCCGAACCGGCGCGTTCCAGGACAAATTCGGCGACCCCGCGAGCGCGGACATCGACTTCGAGTTCAACAAGGACACCCGCGAGCAGATTTCAATCACCGAAATCGAGCAGGCGGGGGACCCCGGCGCGGTCAAACCGATGGACATGATGATGCCCCTCGGCTATGCGCCGACCCGCGAGGAACTGCCGGGAACTGTCCTCGGCGAGGGGACGAGCGACGACGCCGTGTTCGTCGTGACCCACCTCGAAGGCGACGAAGTACCGGCGGGAATCGACGCCGACCACTATCTCGCCGTCTCGGCGCGCACGCCCTACAACCGCTTTGTCATCCCGGCGATGGCGCTCAGTGGAACACTTTCGCGCGGTGGCGAAGAGATTTATAGTGGAACCTTCGAACGGACGCTTGACCCGACGCTCAACTATCACTATGGAGCGGGCGTCTCCGGCGTCGAACCGGGCGATACGCTGACGGTGACGGTGGACACGCCGCCGCAGGTCGCCCGTCACGAAGGCTACGAGAAGGCGTTCCTCCAGATGCGTGAGATGGAAATCTCACTGACCGGGCAGTGAGGTTTTATCTGCCGAACGAGAACGTGGCGACAATCGATGAAACGCGCCAGTCGAGTGGTCGTGGCAGTGGTCGTCGCGGCGTCCCTCCTCGCCGGAGCCACAGCGGTTAGCGCTCACGGAAACCACCTCAGTGCCGACAGCCAGGTATCCGGCGACGGGTCGGTGATGGTGGAACGACTGTTCGTCGACCAGGACTCGTACCTCGTCCTGCACGCAGACGACGAAGGCGAACCGGGGGAGGTCATCGGCCACAAGCCACTACGCCGCGGCTTCCACTCGCCGATTAGCGTGAACATGAGCGACGAGTTCTGGGGGTCGATGAGCGGCAACGAAACCGTGTGGGCAGTGCTTCACGAGGACAACGGCGACGGCACGTTCGACCCCGAAACCGATGGCGAACTCCAGGGCTTTGGCGGAGCCGCTGCCACCCCGATTACCGTCCGGAAGGGTGCAGGGTCAGTCGCCGTCGCTGCCTCCGGGTTTAGCGTGAAGGAGGCACAGAACGGCACCGTGTTCCTCCCGCAGATCACCACGAGCCAGTCGAGTTTCGTCGTCCTGAAGACGAACACGAATGGCCAGCCCGGGACCATCGTCGGCCACACCGCCCTCGAAGCCGGCACGACGACCAACGTCTCTGTCGCGGTGGACCTGGCCTACTACGACGACCAGCAGGCTCAGTTCCTACTCTGGGCGACGGTGTACGCTGACGACGGCGACGGGACGTTCGACCCCGAGACGGACCGACTCGTGACCGCAGGCGACCAACCCGTCGCGTCGCTGTTCACGGTCAAAAAGCCACTCGGAAACGACAACGGCGACGGGGGACTGGTGAACACACCGTCTGCGACCGCTACCCAGTCGGCCACCGAGACGACAGAACCCGCCGCAACCACGACGACTTCGACCGACGGGCCTGGTTTCGGGCTGTTGAGCGCCATCGCTGGCGTGACCCTCCTCAGCGTCCTCCTCGGGCGCAAGCGGTGAAAACCGGGCTGTCGAGAGTCGAAAGCCGCCCAGGATAATTTCTCGCCGAGCGAAAACGGGAGGTTCGCGCCCGGCACGACCGCTCTAACGTCAACCACCGAACGCTCTTTCCGGGCCTCGATGGGCTTTCGACGTGGTTGGCAGCGAACCACCGTCCTCTCAACCCCGTCGCATGAGACTGGTTCACGCATTCGATAACTGAACCAGAAGCGTCTTTCTTTGCCCGTTCGAAGAAATCGGCAATGAATCGGCGCACCTTTCTCCGGGCGAGCGGCGTCGTCGGAACCGCCGCGCTCGCGGGCTGTACCGGGATGTTCGAAACTCGGTCGGTCCGCGAACCCCCACTCGCTGACTTCCGCCCGAACGCGGTCTATCTTCCAACGCACGCAGAGGGCATGGAGATGGTCGGCATGGGCAAATCCGGGGACTACCAGTTCGCCCTGATGTACAGCTATCCCCACCGTTTCTGGAACATGAACGAGGGCGCTACCCAGCGGACGGACGCACAGTCTGACGATTCGGTTCACCTGATGGCCACCGTCTGGGACCCGGAAACGGGCGTCGTCCTCCCCGAGACGGGCCTGTCGGTCGAAATCGACGGCGAAGAGGAGGTTATCTACCCGATGCTCGCCCAGCAGATGGGCTTCCACTACGGGGACAACATGCCGCTGTCCGGTGACGGCACCTACACCGCGACCATCTCGGTGGGCGGGATCAACATCCGCCGAACCGGCGCGTTCCAGGACAAATTCGGCGACCCGGCGTCCGTCGATATCGACTTCGAGTTCAGCCAATCGAAACTGGAGGAACTGCCCTACCGTCTCCTCGAAGACGAGGCTGGAAATCGCGGGGCGCTCGAACCGATGAACATGGAGATGATGCCGAACGGCACCGTCCCGGCGAAAGACGACCTTCCGGGGACGCTCGTCGGTGAGGCGACGAGCGGGGATGCCTTCTTCCTCGCGACTCTGCTCTCGGGCGACGAGGTACCCGCGGGAATTGACGGCGACGCCTACCTCGCCCTGTCCGCGCGGACGCCGTACAATCAGTACGTCATCCCTGCGATGGGGCTCTCTGGAACGCTCTCTGCGGCCGGTGAGACGGTTTCGGAACTCCAGTTCACGCGGACGCTCGACCCAGCTCTGAACTACCACTACGGAGCCCTCGTAGACGCGGACGCCTCGTGGGACGAACTCGGCGTCACCGTGGACATCGTCCCGCAGGTCGCCCGCCACGAAGGGTACGAAACCGCGTTCATCGACATGGAACCGATGACGTTTCAGCGCTCGTCGTAGTCGAAGGCAAAGACCCGTCCGTCGCCGTACATGACGTAAATTTCTGCTTTTCCGTCACCGTCTGTGTCCGCGAGCGCCGGGTGGGTGAAAATCTGCACGTCCCGCTGGCTAGAGCCGAGGACGTCGCCCGAAACTGGGTCGACGACCGACACGATACCGTCGTTCGAAACGGCGACCAGTTCGTCCTCGCCGTCGCCGTCCACGTCGCCGAGTTTCGGCGGCGGCATCATCTGGACCGACTCGGTGGTGAGGGTCGTCTCCCACTCGATGTCGCCCGTGGCGGCGTCCATGCTTCGGAGTTTCCCGTCCTTGGCCGTGGCGTACACCTCTGAGTCGCCGTCGCGGTCGCCGTCGCCAAAGGCGTGAACCGCAGCGAGACGGCCAAAGGAGTGCTCCCACTCGATTGTGCCGTCCGCCCCATCGACCATTCCGACCACTCCGGCGGTTGTCGCCACGACCATTTCGTGTTGTGGGTCGTCGTCTGCCTGCCCGGTGGTCATCCAGGTTATCGACCCGTCGAACGGTTGTTTCGTCCACTGTTCCGTCCCGTCCGCTTCGTACAGGCGAATCTCGCCATTCGACAGACTGAGGGCGATTTCTGCCCCCTCCCCGTCGCCGTCGAAGTCCGCGACGGCGGGTTGACCCCACACGTACGTAGAGAGGTTCGTCGTCCAGAGGGCGGTCCCGTCCGGGCGGATGACCGCGACGGTTCCCTTGATGTCCACGACGACGATTTCAGACGCGCCGTCACCGGTCACGTCCGCGACGACAGGCTGGGTGTAGCCATACGAACCGAGTTCGTAGCGCAGCTCCTCGTCGCCGGTCAGTGGGTCGAAGGCGATGACGGCCTGCTCGGTCGTGGCCGCGATGACCTCGCGGGTACCGTCGCCGTCGTAGTCGGCGAGCGCCGGGTCGGCGACGGAGTGGATTTCACAGCCTTCCTCGGGAATTTCGTGAGTCCAGCGCGTCTGTCCGTCGCTACCCGAGAGGGCGACCAGCGCACAGCCCTCGGGGTCAGTGGGGCCGCTCACGGGGGCGTACACCCACGGTTGCCCGTGAATCCGACCCGCGGCGGGGGCGTGATGATTCGATTGGACGGACCGCCCGGTGTCAGAGACCCACTGCTCGGTGAGAGTGCCACTCGGGTTCAACACGCTCGTCGCGCCGAGGACGACCAGGCTGCCGAGGGTGACCACAACGAGGGCGAGGGCGAGGACCGTCCGGGGTCGCATAACTGAGAGTATCGGCCGGAGAGAAAAAGCACTTCTCGTTCGTGAGCGGGGCACAGCCGACCGCCAAATCAGGCCGCCGTCTGCCATGTGACCGCCTCCCGACCCCGACAGAAAATGAACACCCTTTTATTTACCCCCGAGAAAACAAAGATTGCTTACAAAGAACGGCTTGCGTGGGTAGCCAAGCCAGGCCAACGGCGCAGCGTTGAGGGCGCTGTCCTGTAGAGGTCCGCCGGTTCAAATCCGGTCCCACGCACTGCCCGGCGCATTCATTTGCGCCACAGTGCGGGTGCTCGTCTCAGAGACAGCACCCACGCACAAACTTACTACGGAACCAATATTCAACAGCCGGTAGTCTCGACAGATAGTGTCCTGTAGAGGTCCATCGGTGAGCAGTCGGCTCGCTGAGTACGAACGTCGAACCGCGTGAGCGAAGTGAAAAAGTCGTTCAGTTCCCGTTGCAGCCAGCCTCGAACACGTTCTCGTGGAGGCGGCGAGTGGCCGTCTGCATCAGCGTCTCCAGATTCACCGTGTCGGCGCGATTGTACTTGACGAGCGTGTCGAGCGACCCGTCTTTCCCGCGTTCGTGTTCCTTCCAGAGGCGAACGGCGTCTCGGCCCGTGATGTCGGGTTCGTCACGGTCGATGCCGATATCTTTCTCAATCTGCTTCAGCCCGCCGGAGAGGCCAAGCTTCTTGCAGGTGTACATGAGGTCGATGTGAGGGTGGTCGATGTTCACGTCGAACGACCCTTCGAGAAACGGCACGTCGAAGCGCTTGCCGTTGAACGAGGCGATGACCTTCGCGTCGTCGAAGATGGCAGAGAGTGCGTCAGCGGTCAGGTCGTCGTCGCGGACGAGTGTGGTCGTCTCGCCGTTCTGGTGAAAGCTCACCGTCGTTACGACGGAATTGTGGTGGCTGAGGCCCGTCGTTTCGATGTCGAAAAAGCAGACGTCGTCTGCGAAGTTCTCGTAAATACGCCACTGCTCGCCGGACGGGAAGATGTCGTCGAAGTGGCGGGCGTCGCCTGCGTCCAGGCGTTCGTACCCCGTCTCGATGAACTGCTCTATCGCGTCGGCTTTCCGCGCCGAGACGGCGTCGCGGTCGAACTCGTCCCAGTGGGTGATTCCCGACTGCCAGAGAGAGCGCTCGGTCCCTTCACCGACCCCCCGAACGGGAATGAAACTGTTCTCGATGCGCATACGAAAAGGAGAGACCGCCCGGGACGTAAACCCGTTGTTGTCAGGCGCTGAATTCGCCGTCCACGACGGCTTCCGCGAGTGCCATTTCGGCGACCGTTGCGTTCGCCATGAGGCGCGCTCTCGCGTCCTCGAGGGCGTCGTCGCGGGTGGCGTCGTCGTCTTCGTCGCCGGCAATCGCGCTGTCGCGCAGGTCTTCTGCTGCGTCCTGTAAGACCGACGTGGCGGCTTCCAGCTCGGAGACGAGCGAGTCGTAGGCCCGTGGGCGATCGAGGTCCGCGAAATCCTCGATGAGCACGTCGAGTTCGCCGATGACCTCCTCGAAGTCCTCCATCGCAGTGGCGTACTCTGTCGCGAACAGCGCGGAAACCGCCTCCTCGTAGATCCCGAGTGCCGTGTCGAGGTCGCGGAGCAGGTCGGCGAGCGCCGCATTCGCCGTGAGTTCGTCTTCGAACTGGGCGAGTTTCTGCTCGTACTCGGAGATAGAGAGCGCCTCCGTCGCACGGGTGTTCTCGGGATCTGTGTCCTCGCGAATCCGTTCGAGGATGTTCGTCGCGCTGGTCCTCGCATCCGAGGCGCGGTTGAGGCCCGCCGTAAACTCGAAATTGTCGGCTGCGTAAAGCCCGTCGGTCGCCCGGACCGTCTCCTGATAGGCGACGACGAGGCGGTCCTGACACCGCGCTGCGAGGCGGAGGAACTCGCCAACGTCACGAAGCTGTGCGCTGCGCTCGCGCTGGGCGTCCGAACCGAGTGCGTCCGCGGTGTCGAGTTCGTCCCACGATTCGCGGACCTTGTTGGCGACGCGCGTCCAGGAGAATCCCTCGGTCGCGCCGGTCACGCCGAGAATCAACCCGCCGTTCCCGAAGTCGCTGTAAATCTCGACGGCCTCGGCGACGTGGAAGTCGGCGCGAGTGAGGGCTGCTCGTGCGTCTTCGTTTTCTGCTGGTGTCTCGACGGGCGTCTCAGTCGGCGTTTCTGTCTCGGTGGGGGTTTCGGTCGGCGTTTCGGTTTCCGTCGGGGTGGGGGTCTCCGTTGGAGTCGCTGTGGGGGTGCTCGTCTGCGTCGTGGTCGTGGTCGTCGGTTCGTCGTCTCCCGTGCGCGTGGTCGTGGTCGGTTCCGGCTGGGTGACGGAGCAGCCTGAAAGAGAGAGCAGTCCAGCAGTCACGAGGAAGTGGCGGCGGCGTAGCGTCATCTGCTCGTATAGGTGGCGCGACACGATGATGGTTATAACTGAGTTAAATCGCGCCGTCGGCTGAAAGCAACGAGTAACGGCTATCCGTCCGCAAGCGCAAGAAGACGCATGGAGGTCCTCACCAGAGACCGTGTGCCAGCCCTTACCGGCCTGCTCACGGCCATCTCGCTGGCGCTCGTGTTCGGGGCCGTCCTCGGCGCGATTCCAGCAGGCGTCCTGCCACGCGCACCAGCATGGGTTTACGACGCAATTCCCCACGCGAACGCCGCCATCAGCTTCGTCGCCATCCTCACCATCGTCCAGGGATGGCGCTGGATTCGACAGGGACAGATTCTGAAACACCGCGCAGCCATGCTCACGGCGCTCGGCCTGTTCGCCCTGTTCCTGCTACTCTATCTCTATCGCATCGCCTCCGTCGGGACGACCAGCTTTGCGGGTCCAGAGACGGTAAAACTCTACCTCTACTACCCGTTTCTCGCCGTCCACATGGTGTTCGCCATCGTCTGCATCCCGCTGCTCTACTACGTGGTACTGACGGCGGTGACGCGCCCCATCAACGAGATTCCGAAATCGAACCACAAGCGCGTCGGCCGGGTCGCCGCGGCGCTCTGGCTCGTGTCGTTCTCGATGGGAATCGGCGTCTACCTGCTGCTCTACATCATCTTCTGACGGACGTTCAATCGTCCGACAGCACCGGTCTGGCGACGTTCCGGTCGGTCTCTTCACCGTCGATATCGTACGGATACTCTCCAGTGACACAGCCGAGACAGAGGTCGAGGCGCTCTTTGTCGAGCGTCTCCGCAATTGCGTCGATGGAGAGATAGGAGAGGCTATCGGCGTTGATGACGTCGCGAATCTCCGCCGTCGTCTTGTCGGCGGCGATGAGTTCCTCGCGAGTAGCCATGTTGATACCCATGTAACACGGCGCGATGATGGCGGGTGCGCCGATGCGCATGTGGACCTCCGTCGCGCCAGCGTCTTTGAGCAACTGGACGAGTTGGTTCGAGGTCGTCCCCCGGACGATACTGTCGTCGATGAGGGTGACCGTCTTGCCCTCGACGGTGGACTTGATGGGGTTCAATTTGAGTCGGACTGCTCGCTCGCGTTCGTCCTGTGTCGGCATGATAAACGTCCGCCCGACGTAGCGATTCTTCATCAGGCCTTCTGCGAACTCGACGCCGTCGCCAGCGGCGTCCGCGTAGCCGGAGGCGAACGCGCGGCCGGAGTCGGGCACGGGCATGACGACGTCCGTCTCGATGCCGCTCTCCTCCCAGAGTTTGCGCCCGAGTTCCCGACGCACCTCGTAGACGAGTTTGCCGTCGATGACCGAATCCGGGCGGGCGAAGTAGACGTATTCGAAAAAGCAGTGTGCCGTGTTCTCCTGTTCGACGAGTTGGTAGGAGTCGTACTCGGACCCGTCTTCGGCGAGGACGATGAGTTCGCCCGGTCGAACGTCGCGGACGAGTTCGCCGTCCAGCGTGTCGATGGCCGCGCTTTCGGAGGCCAGCACGTAGCCGTCTTCGAGTTTGCCGAGGACGAGTGGGCGATTCCCCTCCGGGTCACGGACGCCCATCACCGTGTCGTCGTGCATGATGGTGAGTGCGTACGACCCGTGGATGCGGTTCATGGTCTTCTTCACGGCTCGAATCAGGTCGCCGTCTAAGAGGTTTCGCGCGAGGTCGTGGGCGATGACCTCGGTGTCGCCGTCGGAGGTAAAGGCGTGGCCCTGGCCTTCGAGTTCTTCGCGAATTTGGTCTGCGTTTACCAGATTGCCGTTGTGGGCGAGGCCGAGCGACCCGCTCTTGAACGAGACCGAAAAGGGCTGGGCACAACTCGAATCGACGCTGCCCGCCGTCGGGTAGCGAACGTGACCGATACCGACGCGCCCGTGGAGGCCCGAGAGGTCTGAAAGCGTAAAGGCGTCGCCGACGAGGCCCATCTCGACGTGGCTGTACTGCTGGAAGCCGTCGTGAGTCACGATGCCCGCAGACTCCTGGCCGCGGTGCTGGAGTGCGTACAGGGAGTAGTAGAGGGGTCGAGCGGCGGCCCGGTCGGCCAGCGAGATGCCGACGACGCCGCACTTTTCGGTCAAGCCGTATTGGGTGTGTGGGGAATCCCGCCCATCTGCCATGGTCGATGGTGTGGTGGCCAACCCTAAAAACCCCCGCCATTGTGTCGTAATCGCCTGTAGTTTTCACGCAAATATACACGTTCGTGTATATTCGATGGTGGGGAACGCCCGCTTATGGAGAGTGGTACGGGTAGCGGTGCGCTGGGTCGGATGAGAACAACACGCACCCTGTGGGCTGGTCCCACAGGAAGCATAGAGAGAACTGCTACGCGGCCGCAACCGCGGCCGCACGTTCGTCGCGTCTATTCGCCGGCTTTCGACTGCCAGGCGTACTCACGGCGCTTTGCCGTTTTCCCGAAGCCGCAGGACGCACAGACCTTCTTCTTGATGTGGTAGGACTTGTTCCCGCAGCGACGACACTTTACGTGCGTCGTCTTGTTCTTCTTACCCTGGCTTGGAGTGCCTGCACCAGTCATGGAGTAATCGTGACGACGTTATCGCCGCGTATAATGGTTGTGTCTTCATCCGACTCAACCACGAGATTCATATGCTGGTCGTAGCCGGCAAGCTCGCCGGTGAACACCTCGCCGTCTTTCAGGCGAACGGTGACTTCCTCCCCTAACGACGCCTCGAGGACGTCGAGCGGTCGTCCACTCATACCCATACGGCCCTTCGTCGCGGTATTAAACGTACCGGCCTGTCTCAAAGCGAGACGGAGAACTCCCCGTATTCGGAGGCATGGTCCGCGATAGCACAGAGCAGGTCAGCCATCGCAGAGAGGTCCTCGGTGTCGATGACCTCGACCGGCGTGTGCATGTAGCGGTTCGGCAGCCCAATATTGAGGGAGGGAATGCCCCCGCGAGTCGTGAAAAAGGCGTCAGCGTCTGTGCCGGTGAACGACCCCGCCGCCTGCAATTGCACGTCGATTTCGGCCTTCTCCGCTGCCTGTCGGGCCAGGTCCACCACTGTCGGGTG